>CAZJOM010000015.1:0-2179 GCA_964547645.1 uncultured Flavobacteriaceae bacterium | reverse complement strand
CGCTGTAGCGGTAGTAGCCGGCGCAGGAGAACAAGAAGTTCGCGGTGATGGCGACGGGGGTCTCTTTGCCGGCTTCGTCGCGCTTCGTCGCTTCGATGGTCCAGCGGGCGGTGGCGCTGTCCCAGCTTGCGCGCTTTACGTTGTGGCGGAAGCGGATGTGTTTATCGATGCCGTTTTCGCAGGCGGTTTCGGTGACATAGTCGCGGATCTTGTCGCCGGGCGAGATTGTGCTGTCGTGCTTCCAGGGCTTGAAGTTGTAGCCCATCGTCAGCATGTCCGAGTCGGAGCGGATGCCCGGATAGCGGAACAGGTCCCACGTGCCGCCGATGCGTTCACGGTTTTCGAGGATGACGTAGGACTTCTTCGGCGCGAATTTGTTCAGGTGATAGCCGGCGTCGATGCCGGAAAGACCCGCGCCGATGATCAGAACGTCGAAGTGTTCCGCACTCATTTTCAAGCACTCCAAGATTTCAATTGCTTTACATAGTGATGCTATGTATATCGCAAAGGCCCGCCTGTCAATGATGTCCGTCACAGAACGGCTCGAGGAGCGCTTTTGGCCCGACGTACCGCCCAAGCCGCCGCGCAAACCCGTGCCGATATCGTCGGCGCGGCGCGGGCACTGTTTGCGCAGAATGGTTACGCGGCGACCACGACGGCTGAAGTTGCGGCGCGGGCGGGCGTCACGATCGGGGCGGTGTTCCATCACTTCAAGGGCAAGGCCGATCTGTTCGCCGCGGTGTTCGACGAACTTGATCGCGAGATGGATGCCTATGCGCGTGAGCGTGCGGTGAAAGTCGGTGGCGGGCTGAAAGGGTTCTTGGAGGGCTTTCGCGCGTTCCTCGAGTTCGCGCGCAATCAGGACTATCACCGTATCGTGCTCGTCGAAGGCGCGGTCGTGCTTGGCGATACCGGCTGGCATCAGCGCGACATGCTGCGCGGCCTCGGCACGGTGACGCGCGCGGTCGAAGGGTTGATCGCTGCGGGCGAGATTCCCGTGCAGCCCGTGAAGCCGCTTGCGATTCTGCTTCTGGGTGCGATGAACGAAAGCGGCTTTGCGCTCGCGCGCGGCGAGGCGGGCGTCACGATCAACAGCTGCGTCGCGGCCTTGGAGCGGCTGCTCAAGGGCCGAGCGTCTTGAGCACCTAATCTGCGTTGCATTTTTTTCATGTCGGGGAAAACAGCGGTGCCTGAAGGGGCGTAGCGTCGCGGCCTGGCGGTGTTGCCATTGACGGGGTGCGGTCGGGCGCGGTTTGTGCGGCCTCCCTTTAAGGATGAGTCTCCCCCTATGCAGAAGAAGTTTGTTTTGGCTGCAGCTCTTGTCGGCGCGGCGTTGCTGAGTGCGCCGGCGCAGGCCGGGTTCGATTTCAATCTGGGCACATTGCTCGACGGCGCGAAGTGGCGCGTGCCGAGCTGCGCGGCGCCGAAGGTTCTGCGCGAGACGCGCGACGGGCGCACGGGCAAGATCGTGTGGCGCTGCGTGGACTCGCCCGCGCGCACAGCGGATGCTCGCCGCTAAGCTTTGGCATCTTTGACTACCAAAATCGCCCGCCGGTTGGTGGGCGATTTTTTTTGTCTCACACGATGACAAGATGGATCGATGCTGGATGTCATCGTTCCATCGTGTCATCGTGTAAGACGCTTTGTGTGACGGGTTGGCGATGACGGCGATCGAGGTTGCTGGGGTGCGGTTGGTGGCGGATCCGTCCGGTGCGCTTTGGTGGGCGGACGAGCGGCTGCTTGCGGTTGCCGACTTGCATTTGGAGAAGGGCTCGGCGTTTGCCGTCAAGACGGGCCAGATGCTGCCGCCATATGACAGCCGGGCGACGCTCTTGCGGCTTTCGGCGTTGGCAGAGCGCTATCAACCGAAGACGATCGTTTGTCTGGGCGATAATTTTCACGACAGCGGCGGGCCTTCGCGGCTGGACGACGAGGCACGCGGGGCGTTGCGCGCGCTGATGCGCGGGCGGCGGTTTGTTTGGATTGAAGGCAATCACGATGCGGGCTCGGCGCTCGTGCTGGGCGGGGAATGTACGCCGGAGCTTGCGATCGGCGCGCTTCGGTTCCGGCATGAGCCGGTGCAGGGTCCGGCGCCGGGCGAGCTCGCGGGGCATCTCCATCCGGCGGCGACCGTCGAGACGCGGGTGAAGCGGCTCAGGCGGCGCTGCTTCGTCGGCGA
>CAZJOM010000014.1:0-64022 GCA_964547645.1 uncultured Flavobacteriaceae bacterium | reverse complement strand
AGAAAGAACAGTGGCTGCCCAAGCTTGCCTCGGGAAGTTTGCGCGCGGGCGTGGGTGTCGGCGAGACGCTGGGCGCGCGCGAGAATGCGGGGGTTGAGGCGCGCGGCGGCAAGTTGAGCGGCAAGACATTGTTCGTGATCGATCAGGCCGATGCCGATCTCTTCATTGTGGCCGACCGCAAGCGAACTTTGCACATTGTGAAGGCGGATGCGGCGGGGCTTTCGCAGCGCGCTTTGTCCACCATCGACAAGTCGCGCTCGACCGGCGAACTCGCCTTCGACGGCGTCGCGGCCGAGCTCATGCCGGGCCAGGGCACGGACGCGATCGCGCGCATGATCGACGGGGGCCGCGTGATGCTGGCCGCCGATACGCTGGGTGCTGCGCAGACGATGATCGAGAAGGCGGTTGCCTATGCGGGCGAGCGCACGCAGTTCGGCCGCGTCATCGGATCGTTCCAGGCGGTCAAGCATATGTGCGCTGAGATGGCGGCGAAGTTGGAGCCGAGCCGCTCGCTCGTATGGTACGCGGCGCACGCGCTCGACCAGGGGCTCGACGATGCGCGCATCGCGTCGTGCCATGCCAAGAGCCATCTGTCCGAGGTTGGGCGGTTCGTTGCCCGCACGTCGACCGAGGTTCACGGCGGGATGGGGTTCACCGATCTGCTGGGCCTGCACTATTGGTTCAAACGCATAGGCTTCGACCGGCAGATTTTGGGCGGTCCGGAGCAGGTTCGCCTTGAGGCCGCGCGGTTGCAAGGCTGGGCGGCGTAGATCCGGAAACGCGGAAGGAGATCGCGATGGACATCGAACTGACCAAGGAAGACGAAGCCTTCCGCATCGAGGTTCGTCAATTCATCAATGACAATCTGCCGAAGTCTCTGTCTGAGATGGACATGATCGGCGCCTCCGCTCCGCGTGACGTCGCCCGTCAGTGGCAAAAGGCGCTGCACACCAAAGGTTGGGTGGCGGTCAACTGGCCCATGGAATACGGCGGCACGGGTTGGACGCCGACGCAGAAATTCATTTTCAACGAAGAGGCGGCATTGGCGAACGCGCCGCGGCTGTCGCCGTTCGGCCTGTCGATGGTGGGCCCGGTCATCTACACCTTCGGCAACGAGGCGCAGAAGAAGCGGCATCTTCCCGGCATTCTGTCGGGCGACGTGTGGTGGTGCCAAGGCTATTCGGAGCCGGGCGCCGGTTCGGACCTGGCAAATCTGAAGACCAAAGCCGTGCGTCAGGGGACGCATTACCTCGTCAACGGTCAGAAGATTTGGACGTCCTACGCACATGAAGCGGACTGGATTTTCTGCCTGGTGCGCACCAGCGACGCAGGCAAACCGCAAGGAGGCATTTCCTTCCTGCTGATCGACATGAAGACGCCCGGCATCAAAGTGCGCCCGATCATTTCGATCGACGGGCTGCATCACCTGAACGAGGTGTTCTTTACCGATGTCAAAGTGCCGGCGGAGAATCTGGTCGGAGAGGAAAACCAAGGTTGGACTTACGCCAAGTTCTTGCTTGTCAACGAGCGGACAGGAATTGCCGGGGTCCCGGAATCCAAAAAGAAAATTGCCAGCATCAAGGCGATGGCACGCAAGGAGCGTTTGGGCGACGGCAACGCGCTTTCCGGCGACCAAGAGTTCCGGCGCAAGCTCGCCGAGATCGAGATTAAGCTCGCCGGGCTTGAGTATACGAACCTGCGCATCGTCGCGGACGCCGCCGCAGGGCGTCCGCCCGGTCCATCGTCCTCGACGCTCAAGATCGTTGGAACCGAAATTCAACAATCGCTCGCCGAACTCGCGGTGGAGATGGTCGCATTCTATGCCATGCCGTTCCAAAAGGAGCAGTTGCTCCAACTGTCGAACGAGGCGCCGGTCGGCCCCGACTATGCGGTTGCCGTATCGAGCGCGTACAATTTCGGCAGGGCGGCCTCGATCTACGGCGGCTCCAACGAAATCCAGCGCAACGTGATCGCCAAGGCGGTGCTCGGGCTCTAGGCGAAAAGTTTGTCGGGTTCGCGCGCCTTGGCCAGAAGGCCCCGAACGATGGTGCCGAGTTCGTTCGGATCGAAGCGGCGCTTGGGATCTATGGCGGGCCCGCGATGCCACCGTTCGAAGACCGTCAACCGGCCGCTTGTCGACTCGAACACTTGGCCGGTCACGTCCTTCGCCTCGTTGCTTCCCAGCCAAACGACGATAGGCGCGATGTTGGCCGGGTCGCGCGGGTTCCACTGGCCCGCCGGTACGTCGGCGCCGAAACCCAAATCTTCCGTCATCCGCGTCAACGCACCGGGGGAAATCGCGTTCACGGTAATGCCATAGCGCGCAAGCTCCAGCGCCGCGGTAACCGTGAACGCGGCTATGCCGGCCTTGGCGGCGCCGTAGTTCGCCTGTCCCTGGTTGCCAAGCAGGCCCGAAATGGACGTCGTGTTGATAACGCGCGCATCGGCGGGATTGCCGTTCTTTGCCCGCTCCTTCCAATAGCTTGCGGCGTGGCGCGTGGGGCAGAAGGTGCCGCGCAGGTGGACTTTGATGACCGCATCCCATTCGTCGATGCTCATGTTGGTCAGCATTCGGTCGCGCAGAATGCCCGCATTGTTGACCAAGACATCGAGCGCGCCGAAGGCCGAGATCGCCTGATCGATCATCCGCTTGGCGCCGTCCCAGTCCGACACGTCGTCGCCGTTGGCGACCGCTTGCCCGCCCATGGCCCTGATTTCGCTCGCGACCTCTTCGGCGGGTTTGCTGGAGCGGCCTTCTCCGTCGCGTGCGCCGCCCAGATCGTTGACCACCACCTTGGCGCCTTGGCGCGCGAATTCCAGGCAATGTTCGCGCCCGATACCCCTGGCGCCGCCTGTCACGACAACGATGCGGCCTTCGCACAATTTTGACATGAAGTCCTCCTCGATCTCGACTAAATCTTTTTCTCGCCGATCCAATACCTGTCGCGCACGGTTCGACGCACGATCTTACCCGTGGTCAGGCGCGGCAGATCGGCGGTGAAGTCGACCGAACGCGGACGCTTGAAGGCCGCCAAGCGGGCGGCGGCGAAGTCGAGAATATCCTTCGCCAGCGCATCGCTCGGCCGATAGGCGTCATTGAGTTGAACGACTGCTTTGACTTCTTCGCCCCAGTCCTTGCTTGGAACGCCGACCACGGCTACGTCCCTGACCGCCGGGTGTTTCAAAATTTCCTGATCGATTTCCGCGGGATAAATGTTCACCCCGCCGGAGATGATCACCTCGGCGCTTCGGCCGGTCAGGAACAGGAAGCCGTCAGGGTCCACGTAACCCAGATCGCCCATGGTGTAGAAATCGCCGCGATAGGCGCTCGCGGTTTTGTCCGGCGACATGAAGTATTCGAAGCGGCCGATTTCCGGCGCCTTGAAATACACGGTACCGATTTCGCCCGGCGGCAGCTCGCTCGCGTTCTCGTCCTGAATTTGCAAAACGACGCCCGTCGTCGGCTTGCCTACAGTGCCGGGTTTTCTCAGCCACTCGTCCGGGGCGACGAAGACGCCGCCGCCTTCCGTCGCTCCGTAGTACTCGAAGACGACGGGTCCCAGCCACTCAATCGTTTCTTGCTTGACATGGACCGGGCAGGGCGCCGCGCCGTGAAGAATCCACCTCAACGTCGATAGATCGTACTTCGCCCTGACGTCCTGCGGCAGCAACAGGATACGGTGGAGCATGGTCGGCACGACATGAGTGTGCGTGACGCGATGTTTGTCGACCAAACGCAGCGTTTCCTCAGCATCCCATTTGTCCATCAAGATAACGCCGACGCCGTTGGCGAGCGGCAGCGAAAGATTCAGCGACAGCGGGGCCGCGTGATAGAGCGGTCCGGTCACCACCGCCACATCGGAGGCGCCGTTGAACTTCGCGGTCTCGACCATTTTTGCAAATAGTGACGATGCAACCGGCGCGCTGCCACGGAAGACGCCCTTCGGATGCCCGGTGGTGCCGGATGTATAGAGCATCTGGCCGCCCAAGATCGGGTCATCGATATCTTGCCCGGACTCTCGCCCGACAAGAACATCGTAGGGCGCGAAGCCTTCGATCGGTCCGCCGACGGCGAGCTTCGTCCTGAGCTTCGCCGACTGCGAAGCCGCGAGCAGCGCCGATGAAGCGAACCGCGCTTCGGCGATAAACGCCACGGCTTCGCAATTGTTCACGACATATGCGACTTCCGGGGGAGTCAGGTGCCAGTTGACGGGCGTCAGGCGAAAGCCGGCGCGCTGGCATGCCGACACCGTTTCGACGAATTCCGGACGGTTGGAACAGAGAAGCGCCACGCCGTCGCCGGCGCGCACGCCCGCGCCGCGCAGCGCGCGCACGAGACGATTGGCCTGCGCGTTGAGTTCGGAAAAGCTGCGCTCTCCTCTTTCAGATGAAACGGCGCGGCGATCCGGCGCCTGCTGCGCGTGCCAAGCGAGCACCATCCCCCTGGAGGCCGCTTCCTCGAATGACATTTCTTGCATGTCCGGCGTGTCTTCCCTTTGGTGCTTGAACGGCTCCCGTCTTCGCGAGATTGCGGCAACGAACATGCACTCCCGTCGACGCAACCCTTATAATGGATTTCTCCGAGATCGAAAAGAGGCCGTGAGATCAGATGACGCCATCGGCCTTTAGTGCATCGATCTCGTTGTTGCTCAGGCCCAGCACGCCGCCATAGACTTCCCGATTATGCTCGCCCAGCCTCGGGTTGGGCGCGCTCGTCATCTGCGGCGTGCCGTGGTAGCGGATGGGGCTGTTGGGCACGACGACGCGCCCGAGGTTGTAGTGATCGATCCATTGCAGCATGCCGCGCTCGTGCATGTGTTCGTTGTTCATCACCTCGATCAGATCCCTCACCGGCGCGGTGGGCACGCGATACTTGCTGGATCTGCCGAAGATCTCGGCGCGCGTAAGGCCCTTCGACCACGCCCCGACAACGGCGTCGGTTTCGTCCATGTGGCGGACACGGGCTGCGTTGTCGGCAAAGCGCGGATCGTTTCTCAGTTCGCCGCGGCCCATCGCCGCCAGCAGGTTCGTCCAGTGCGCTTCGACCAGGCAGATAATGGCGACGTGGCCGTCCTTGCACGGATAGACATTGTAAGGAGAAATCGCGAGCCCGCCGTGCCGGTTGCCGGTGCGCGGCGGCGGCTTGTCCGACTGGCTCTGCACCATGCCGAGATTGGAGGCGAGCGAGGGGTAGAGCGCTTCCATCATCGCCACCTCGACGAGGCGGCCGCGGCCGGTGCGCTCGCGCTCGAACAAAGCTGTGACGATGGCGCCGTAGAGATGGGCGCCGGAAATGAAGTCGGCGATGGCGGGGCCCGCTTTGACCGGCGGACCATCGGGAAGACCGGTGATGCTCATGATCCCGGACGCCGCCTGGACGGTCAGATCCATCGCCAGATTGTCGCTCTCGGGTCCGCTGAGTCCATAACCGGTGGCGGAGGCGTAGACTAAGCGAGGGTTTATCGCTTGCAGCACCTCGGCGCCGACGCCGAGGCGATCCATGACGCCGGGCGCGTAATTCTCGAGAATGACGTCGCTGCGGCGCACCAGATCCTTCAGTAGCTTCGCGCCGCGCGGGGATTTGAGGTTGAGCGTGACCGCGCGCTTGTTCGAATTGAGCATGGCCATGGGCAGCGAGGCGCTGCCGCCAACGGCTTCGCGCAGGCGCAGCGGCTCTCCGGTCGGCGGTTCGACCTTGATGACGTCGGCGCCTGCTTTCGCCATCAGCCAGGCGGCGTAGGGGCCCTGATAAACTTGGCCCAGATCGACGACCTTGATGCCTTGCAACGGTCCGGGCTGGGCGTCGATGGTCATGGGGGCGGGCGCCTTCAGAGAGACATGTCGAACAGGTCGCGCGCCATGACTAGGCGCTGGACCTCGCTCGGGCCTTCGCCGATGCGGCGGATGCGCATCTCGCGGTACCAACGCTCGAACGGCAAGTCCTTGGTCATGCCGTAGCCGCCGTAGATTTGCATGGCGCGGTCAACGACGCGGCTGGCGCCTTCGGTGGCGAGCAGTTTGGCCATCGCGGCTTCGGTGCGGAAGGGTTCGCCGCGCTTGGCCTTGCAAGCAGCGTCGAGCATCGCCCAGCGCGACGTGCGGATATCGATCTCGTTGTCCACCACCATCCATTGGATCGCCTGGCGCGTGGCAAGCGGGGCGCCAAAGGTTTGGCGCAGCTTGGCGTATTCGATGCACATGGCTTGCGCCTTGACGGCGACGCCGATGCAGCCGGCGGCATACGGAATGCGCTGGCGGCTCAAGCGGTCGTTGGCGATGGCGAAGCCATTGTTGACCTCGCCAAGCAGATTGGCGTCCGGTACGCGCATGTTCTCGAACTGAAGCTCGGTGGCGTAATACGCCGAGCGTAGCGTGTGGACGACGCGGCGCACGTGGAACCCCGGCGTGTCGGTGTCGACGATGAAGCAGGTGATGCCGCGGCGGCCCTTGCCCGGATCGGTGCGCGCGAAGACGATGCCGAAATCGGCCTTGTCGGCGCCGGAGATGAAAATCTTGGAGCCGTTGATGATCCAGTGGTCGCCGTCCTTGACGGCCTTGGTTTGGATCGCGCGGCCAGGGTCGGAGCCGCCGGAGGGTTCGGTCAGGCCGAAGAAGCCGTGCTTCTCGCCCTTCAGCGTCGGATGGAGGTAACGCTTCTTCTGGTCTTCGTTGGCCTCGTAGAGTTGGGCGAGGCCCGCGCCGCCGAATGTTCCGTAGGCGGGACAATAAAGACCGCCGCGATGCTGCGAAATCTCCATCGCGATCAGCGTCATCGTCACGATGTCGATGTCCGGGCCGCCGAACTCGGGAGGAATGCCCAGACCGTAAAGGCCCATGTCCTTGACCTTGCGCACCAAGCGGTCGAAGTCGGCGGGATCGAGTTGACTAGCGTCGGGGTCGAGCTTGTCCTCGAGGGGGGCAATTTCCTCGCGCACGAAGCGGCGCACCTGTTCGACGATGAGGCGTTGTTCCTCGGTCGGTTCGAAGTCCATGTCGCTCCTTCCCTGCGGCTCAACCGATGCTAAGCCGGCCCAGTTTTCGTTTCGTCTCGGCTTCGTTGCCGACGGGCAAGCTGCCGTGGTCGGCAATGTGGATCATCAAGAGTTCTTCGTAGCGGCTCAGGTATTGGTGATTGATCTCGAGGCGGAATTTTACGCGGGTTGCGCCGTGCTCCTTCAGCGCCTTGGCCAGTTCGCCGCGCAGACCGAACAGCGAGCGCCCGCCGGCATAGCCGATACGCAGAATTTGTCCGCCTTCGCCGGCAAGCTGATAGACGCCCAGTTCCCCGCTCAACGCCGCGACGGCGTCTGGCGTCAAGTCGGTCCAGGCTTTCTCCAATCGAATGGACATGATTTTCCTATCGGCCCGTGAACCGCGCCGGGCGCTTTTCCAGCAGAGCGGCGATGCCTTCGCGCGCGTCGGCGCTTTCGCTCGCCGCGCGTACCAGCGCATCGACATCGGCGTGAGGGAGGGCGTCGCGAAAGGTCATGGCGCGCACCAGGAGGGCTTTCATCGCGCGCAGCGACAGCGGCGCGTTGGCGGCCAGGCGGCCGATGATCCGTTGCGCCGCGGCCTCGAGCTTTTCGGGCGGGGCCACGCGTGCGATCAAGCCCAGATCGTGCATGCGGGCGGCGGTCAGCAAATCGCCCAGCAACAGTATTTCCCGCGCGCCGACGGGCCCCGCGATTTCCACGATCTTCTTGGCCAAGAACCAGGTGGGGGCAAGGCCGATCTTGGCCAGCGACATGCCGAAGCGCGCGGTTTCGGCGGCGACGACGAAATCGCAATGCAAGGCGAGCTCGTTGCCGCCGGCGATGGCGTCGCCTTGGACGACGGCCACGACCG
The DNA here is from genome assembly GCA_964547645.1 of uncultured Flavobacteriaceae bacterium. Lineage (GTDB taxonomy): Bacteria > Pseudomonadota > Alphaproteobacteria > Micropepsales > Micropepsaceae > SZUA-430. The sequence goes on along the minus strand of CAZJOM010000014.1, from coordinate 56,177 downwards.
GCAAGGGATAATTCTCAAGCGCGTGCAGCATCGTCTCGATCGAGGCCGCACCCACGGTGCCTGCGCCACGCACGCGCAGGTCGAGACCCGAACAGAAGACGGTGCCGTCGGCGCGGACGACGGTTAACCGCTCGTCCTTATCCGGCGTCCGGCGAAAGGTTGCCGTTAGGGCATCGAGCATGTCCGCGTCGAGTGCGTTGCGTTTGTCGGCGCGCGCCAGCGTCACCGTTCTCACGCCATCCGCAATTGCCACCCGAATTTTTTCCAAATTACTTTTCCTTCGACCAAGAAATCGCCGTCTAGACGCCTTGCCCAAACTGCTTTAATGCGGTTGGAAATGATGATAAGGAATTTCGGATGGGTATCAACGGAAAAGCGTATATCGCGGGCATATACGAACATCCCACGCGCTTTGCCTGCGATAAGACGCTGCCGCAGCTGCATGCGGAAATCGCCAAGGGCGTGCTGCAAGACGCCGGTCTGGCGAAGGACGACGTCGACGCCTATTTCTGCGCGGGCGACGCGCCGGGCCTGGGCGGGATCAGCATGATCGAGTACATGGGCCTCATCAACGTCCGCCATATGGACAGCACCGAGACCGGCGGCTCGTCCTATCTGGTTCACCTCAATCACGCCGCGCAGGCGATCGCCGCCGGTCATTGCAAGGTGGCGTTGATCACGCTGGCCGGGCGGCCTCTGGCCGATGCCAAGGAAGGCAACCCCGGGCGGTTCCACAGCGCGCAAGCGCCGGAATTTCCGTTCGAGATGCCGTACGGCTTCAACGTGGTGAACATGTACGCCATGTGCGCGACGCGCCACATGTACGAATTCGGAACCACCAGCGAACAGCTCGCCTGGATCAAGGTCGCCGCCTCGCATCACGCGCAACACAACGAACACGCCAAGCTGCGCGAGGTGGTGACGGTCGAGGAGGTGGTCAACTCGCCGATGATCGCCAATCCGCTGCACCGGCTCGATTGCTGCGTCATCACCGACGGTGGCGGCGGCGTCTTGGTGGTCAGCCCCGAGATCGCCAAGTCGCTGAAGCGGCCGAAGGTGAAAATCATGGGCGCGGGCGAAGCGCCGAAGCACCTGAACGGCGGTCAGGTCGACCTGACCTATTCCGGCGCGCGATGGAGCGGTCCGTTGGCGTTCGCCGAGGCCGGCGTGAAGCCCGCCGACATCAAATATGTTTCGATCTACGATTCCTTCACCATCACCGTCCTGGAGACGATCGAGGATTTGGGCTTTTGCGAAAAAGGCAAGGGCGGCTGGTTCGTCTCCGACGGCAACCTAATTTCGGGCATCGGCAAATTGCCGTTCAACACCGACGGCGGCGGCTTGTGCAGCAACCATCCGGGCAATCGCGGCGGCATGACCAAGATTCTCGAGGCCGTGCGCCAAGTGCGCGGCGAGGCCCATCCGAAGGTCCAAGTCCGCAATTGCGATGTCGCCCTGGCGCACGGCACGGGCGGCATGCTGGGCGCGCGCATGGGCAGCGCCACCGTCATCCTGGGGAACCAAGACGCATGAGCGAGGAACAGAAAAAGCCGCGCCTGACCCTGAACCGGGAAAGCAGGCCCTATTTCGAGGCGGCGGGAAAAGGCCGCCTCGTGATCAAGAAATGCAATGCCTGTTCGCGGGTTCATTACTATCCGCGCACGATCTGTCCGCATTGTTATTCGGAGGACACGGAATTCGTCGAGGCCTCCGGGCGCGGCGTCATCTACAGCTATTCGGTGACGCGCCAAGCCAAGCCGCCTTACGTGATCGCCTATGTCACTTTGGAGGAAGGCGTCACGATGCTGACCAATATCGTCGACTGCGATGTGGATAGCGTGCGCGTCGGGCAGAAGGTCAAAGTCAAATTCATCGACGCGGGCGAGGGCATGGCGCTGCCGATGTTTACGTCCGCATGAGGCGCGGGGCAATGCCTGCCGCATCGTGGCGGCCGCTCGCCAGTGAGATTCGTTGTGCTCACAGTAAGGGTGGCAAGGGGACCACTTCGGTGCCCCCGGCGCTCGCTGCCGACGCTTCACTCAGACGAAGTACTCCATTTGGACGAGCAGCCTGAGGCCGTCGTACGACGAAACGAGGTTCAGTCGAACTATGTGATCGCGTCCGAGTGCGAGTGTGGCGCATGTGGCCGTTGGAGCGAAATTGAGAGAGACCTCACCAATGTTCGCGATCCGCTGAGACGGGGCGATGCTCCTGCCGTGGTAACGAAGTCGGGTGCGCGCTCCAATATCATATGGGACGGATGTTGTTTGTGGCGCCTGGCGTTAGGTGTGTCACGGCGTGATTGGTGTGCAGCCGAGTGTTCGTTCCTCGCAACGCACCCTACCTAGGCCAAGTCGCTGCCGTTAACGAGGTTCGGTAGGGTTGACGACGTGACCCCAGTCACGCCCGTGCGACTCCATGGCTCCGGCGAAACCTCCGCCATGTTGGTGGCGACACTTGCCGATCATACCTTGATGGTGATCAGAGCGGCGGATCGTGCAACGAGTCTTCCAAGACTTTGTCGAAGGCATACGAGCGAGCAAGGACTTGGCGACGCTCCGCTCGACCACGGCAACTGGATTCGAAGCGCTCGGTGTTGCGCGTTTTGCCTACTTTGTTCGGTCCGACCGCAATACCGTTGGAGGCGGCCTCGTCTCCACCTATCCGCAGGCCTGGATCGACCGCTATACCAGCCAAAGGTACAAAGAGATCGATCCGGTTTTTCAACGCATCGGTAGCTGCGATACCGCTTTTACGTGGCAAGGTGCTCCGCGGCACTCGACGTTGGCGCTGCGCCAGTTCTTCGACGAGGCGTCGCAATTCGGCATCTCCGCCGGGTTTGCGATTCCGTTTCACGAGCCGTCGCATCCCATCGCAGCGCTGACGCTCGTCGCAGGCGAACCGTCGCGGTCGTTCAGGCGCAGTGTTGAAGTCAATCGCCGGACGCTGCAGTTGATGGCGGTCATCGTACATTTGCGGGCGCGTCAACTGCTCCGACCCGATCGTGTCATAGCGGGTGTGCGGCTGACGCAGCGCGAGTTCGAGTGTCTCGAATGGGCCGCAAGAGGAAAGTCCGCTTGGGAGACGGCGCGCATTCTGGGCGTGAAGCGCAGGACGGTGTCGTTTCATCTCGACAACGCGAAGCACAAATTCGGTGTCAGAACCGTATGTCAGGCCGTGGTCCGCCTCGCGGCAGCCCTATAAGCGTCTCAGTCTGCCGTCAACCTGTGTGCCGACACAGGCTGCGAGCGCTCCGATGTAGGGCTCGAATCGGTTCCGCGAGCGAGGCGCACCCTCATGAGGTCCGAGCAGCGGCTCGATTGGCGGAGCAAGGAGAGCTATGCCTATACCGCACGTTTGACCCGGCTTGGCTGGGCTTGGGAATTCCTGCGCCGGAACCCGCGGTTTCGTGAGGAACATGAAGAGTCCCTGGCGATAGCCGAACCTCGTTCACAATTCGAGGCATTGCGGCATTGGGGTCTTCTGCGTACGGACGATCCGGCGAAGAACGCTCTGGAGGCAAGGCTCTTCTGGGATCCGGGCGCCTGTCCCCACGTTCTCCCGCTGGTGAGCGGTTGTTGTTCGACCGCCACCGATACTCTGCGCGTGCCGCGCATGCACCATGTTCTCATCTGCGACGGCGTGCGGCGCCTTCAGTTGTCGGTTTGGGTCATGAGCGGCTCGGAGCCGGACCGTATTCTAACCGAGGCCGTTGTCCCAACGCGCGACGCGCAGTGCCGCTGGCGCGCTCTCAACTGCTTCAACGACTACCTTTTCTCCGGCGCGCTTCCGCAGCGCCACTTCCGTTCCGACGGGACCTCGGACCGGCTCACACGAGTTGTACAAGTACTCGATGGTGCTCTGAGCGGTGCGCCTCATCGCGAAATCGCCATCGCACTTTACGGACACGCGCGCATCATGGCCGACTGGAACGATCCCGGCGAATATCTCCGCGACAGCGTCCGCCGTGCCATTCGCCGCGGCCGCCTCTTGATGAACGGCGGTTACCGCGAATTCTTGCGCTGATCGCTACCGTCGTTTGCGGAGGCCGCTGCGATAGCCCTGTTCGCTCAGCCAAATCGCGCGATTCAAATGGCTGCGCAACGCCGCGCGCGCTTTGCTGGCGTTCATCTGCGGTGCCGCCTCGCGAATGATCGCCACTAGGTCGCCCACCGGTGCATTGTGCGCTTGCGCATCCAGAAGCCGCAGATAAGTCTGGAAATGCGCCTCATCGTAGGCCGTAATCCGTGGAGCTTTCGGTGCCACCCCAGACAAGCGCGACATCGTGGGCGGACGGCCCATGCCTTTGGGCGCGGCACGTTTTTGGGTTTCTGCCATGGCTTTATCCTTGGCGCACCGGGGTCTAGCACGTTGGGCCTGGAAGAACACGCCGACGATTCGACGCTCCAGCGAGTCGGAAAAACGTCGCCGCTCCGTGAACCCGTTTTGGGATAATCCGAACTAAGGATCAACTTCGCAAGCGCCGACACCAGCGCGCATGCGAAAATCCACCCACACACGACAATACCAGAAACTACGGGAAGCCCTGACGGCGGCGCGGGAAGCAGCAGGCTTGAGCCAACACGAGCTGGCGCGGCGGCTGGGCCGCCCGCAATCCTTTGTTTCCAAATGCGAAAGCGGCGAACGGCGCCTCGACGTTGTCGAGCTGGTTCACATCTTTAAGCTCCTGCGCGCCGATCCGGTCGAATTCGTGAAGGCGCTTTCGCGCGATTTCTAGCCTTTGGTGGGCGTCCGATCGGACCTTTGGTCCTCATCGCCGCGTGCGCGTGAACCGAGCCGCCAAGCGGCGTCTCGGCCCTTCGGGCTTTGCCCGCTGACGCGGATTGCCGCGGCTCCCGCGGACTGCCATCGCGTTCCGCGATGAAATCTTTTGTGGCTTTCCCCTCACGCAGGGCGGGCGGCACTCCCCGTCTAGGCCCGCTGCGGCGGACCGCAACCCGCGCGAAGGTGCGCGGGTCCTCCACTTCGTTCCGGCCTTGTCAGGTGCAGTCCGCCTCGCTCAGCGGGCCTACCCGGTCGTGCCGCCCGCCCTGCTTCCGGGGAAAGGGCGCGAAGGGTGGAGGAGCGCGTGGCGAGTATGGAGCAAAGCATCGAATGCTGTGGGGCGGATCGGCCGAGTCTCTACGCGCAAGTGACGGACAAGATCGTCGGCGAACTTGCGGCGGGGCGGGTGCCTTGGGTGCAGCCTTGGGGGCGGGTGAAGGCTTGCCTCGGCTTGCCGCAAAACGCGGCGACGGCGCGGCGCTATTCGGGGATCAATGTCCTTATTCTCTGGGGCGCGGTGATCGAGCGTGGCTTTGCCCGTCAGGCTTGGCTGACGTTTCGTCAGGCGCTGGCCTTGGGTGGACATGTGCGCAAGGGCGAGGTGGGGACAATGGTCGTCTTCGCCGACCGCTTTGTGCCGAAGGAGCGGCGCGAGGCGGTTGGTAAGGATGGTGCAGACGGTAAGCGTGACGCGTCAATTCCGTTCTTGAAGCGCTTCACTATGTTCAATGTCGAGCAATGCGAAGGATTGCCGGAGGAACTCCTTGCCGATGCGCCGCCAGCGCCGGAGCCGCTGATCCTGCCCCGGGCCGAGGCGTTGATCCGCGCGACCGGTGCGAAGTTCCGTATCGGCGGCAGCGAAGCGTTTTATAGTCCGGGCGTAGACACGGTGCATGTACCGCCGCCGCAAGCGTTCTTTGAGCCGATCAACTGGCATCGGACGGCGTTTCACGAATTATCGCACTGGACAGGAAGTGCCTCGCGTCTGAACCGCGATCAGGCGGGTGCGTATCGCTCAAAAGCCTATGCGCGCGAAGAGCTGGTCGCCGAATTGGCAGGCGCATTCGTGTGCGCGGCGCTCGACATTGTGCCGACCGTGCGGCACGCCGATTACCTCGGCGAATGGCTTGCGCTGTTGTGCGAGGACAGCCGGGCGATTTTCCGGGCGGCATCTGCGGCGTCAAAAGCGGCCGATTATGTGTTGGCGTTTCGTGAGGGGCACAACGATCAGCGCGCACTGGATGTCGAATCCCTCATCAATTTTGAATTTTCGTCCGGCGCGGACGGAGCCTGAGCGCTGTTGCGCCCGGCTTGCTCCGCGTTTGTGGGTCTGCGCTGTCGCGGGCCAGCCGGTTTATCGAACCCAACGGAGAACCAACTTATGCAACTTCAACATATTCCACTCGACCGGCTGCACGTCTCGGCCCTGAACATGCGCCACGGCAGGCGTGCGCCGGACATCGCCGACATTCTGCCGAGCGTCCGCGCGCGAGGCATATTGCAACCCCTTCTCGTGCGGCCAAACGCTGACGGTTTCGAAATTGTCGCCGGGCGGCGTCGGTATTTCGCGGCGAAGGCGGTCGCGGCGGAGAACGGGGGAGAGGCGCTCTTACCGTGCGCGGTGATGGACGAGAGCGACGATGCGGCGGCGCTCGAGGCGTCTTTGATCGAGAACGTCGCGCGCCTCGATCCCGGCGAGATGACCCAGCACGATACGTTCGTACGGCTGATCAAGCAGGGCAAGACGGTCGCCGAGATCGCGGCGACGTTCGGCTTGAGCGAGCTTGCGGTCAAACGCCGCCTCGCACTCGGCCACCTTCTGCCCAAGATCAAAGAGGCGTACCGGCGCGAAGAGATCGACGCGGAGACGGTTCAGCAGCTGACGCTCGCCACGAAAGCGCAGCAGCAGTCCTGGCTGAAATTGTTCGAGGACGACGAGGCAGAGGTCCCTTATGGGCAGAGCCTGAAGCGCTGGCTGTTCGGGGGCGCGTCGATAGCGACCACGGCGGCGCTGTTCCCGCTCGACGATTACAAGTGCAAGATCGTCGCCGATCTGTTCGGCGAGGACGCGTATTTTGCCGACGCGCAAGCGTTTTGGGACTTGCAGAATCGCGCTATCGCGGTCAAACGCGACACTTATCTGGCGAACGGCTGGCGCGAGGTCGTGATCTTGGAGCCGGGCGAGCGGTTCCACGAATGGGAGCATGAAAAGGTCTCGAAGAAGAAGGGCGGCCATGTGTTCGTGACGGTCTCCGCGCGCGGCGAGGTCGAGACGTTCGAGGGGTATCTGCCTGCGAAGAAGGCGCGGCAGGTGCAGGCGGAAAGTGGTAGGGACGTTGGCGAGGAAGCCGTCGCAGCGGCGCGGCCGGAAGTGTCGGCGGCGCTGCAGAACTACATCGATCTGCACCGTCATTCGGCCGTCCGGCAGGCGCTGATCGGCGTGCCGGACGTCGCACTGCGGCTCGTGATTGCGACGGCGCTGTGCGGCTCGCCGCTCTGGCAGGTGAGGGCCGAGCCGCAAACCGCGAAGGCGACAGCGATCGGCGAGAGCCTCGCGGCGAGCCCGGCGCAGGATGCGTTTCTCAGGCGGCGGGCCGAGATCGTGACCCTGCTCGGTCTGGATGACGAAGATGCCGCGCTTGTGCAAGGCGGCGGGGAAGGGGCCGCCGCGCGGGTGTTTGCCACGCTGCTGAAACTGCCGAACGCCGAAGTGATGCGGGTGCTCGCTGTGCTGGCCGCCGACACGCTGGCCGCCGGTGGCGCGCTGGTCGAGGCGGTTGGGGCGCAGTTGAAGGTCGATGTCACGGCTTCGTGGCAGGCCGACGAAGCGTTTTTCGATCTCGTGCGCGAGAAGAGCGTGGTCAATGCGATGCTGGCCGAGGTCGCGGGCAAGGAGGTCGCCGATAGCAACGTCGCTGAGAAGCTCAAAACCCAGAAGCAGATCGTCCGTGACCACCTCGACGGCGCGAACGGGCGGGCCCGGGTGGCGGCGTGGTTGCCGGGGTGGATGGCGTTTCCGCCGCGTGGCTACACCGCGCGCGGCGGGCTCACGCATGTAGCGGCGTGGACGGAGATTGCGGACTTGTTCCCGCAGTCTTGAACGTGCGAGGGCGGCGGCGCGGCAGCCGCCGTCTTCGGCGATCCCGGTGAAATGTCTCTGCCTTCCGGTGCGGGGGCGGCTTGGCGGGAGCACTTCGGACCTCGAACTCGGCGGCTGAGCGACACGGGGACAGAGCATTTTTACCGCTGGGTTCTGCTGCATGGCGGACCCACCCGGCCCCCACATTGGCCCCGCCCGAGACGGTCAGTCGGTGGGAGGTTCGGCGGCTTTTTTTGCTTAGGGAACGCTGTCTCGGTTCGGATTTTCGCAGGGGTTGAGCTGATTCGTGAGCGGCCGTTCGTCGGCTGGTGAGTTTCCGCGCGGGCTGAACCTGTCGCCTTCACGCTCTCAGGGCGCACCATGTCCCTTGGGTCTTGCGCTTGGGACCTATGGGCTTGGGTCGTCCGTTGCAACCCTCGTCCGCTGGTTTTTTCCCCGCCGCGAAGGGCGGCTCCTCGCGGCCACTGCGTTCCAAAAATCCGCCGGTCTCGGGCCCTACGCTTCGCTTCGGCCTTCGGTGCAACAGCTGGCCCTAAGCCCATCTGGTCCGCGTTGCGCCCCAAGGGAAATGGTTCCCACGGGGAGCGATAAAGGAGATCAGTATCATGCCTGCAATCGGTTACGTCACCCGCCAAACGAACGGCGGCTACAAGGGTCAGCTCAAGACGCTCACAATCCGCGCCGAGATCGAAATCGTCCCGAACGCGAACAAATCCGCCGACAATCATCCCGACTTCCGGGTCGTCTCGGGCGGGGCGGATGTCGGAGCCGGCTGGGTTCGCCACGGCGAATCCTCGGGCAAAGACTACGTGTCCCTGAGTCTCGCAGCCCCCGAGTTCGGTCCCCGCAAACTCTACGCCAATCTCGGCCGCGCGCCCGGTGAAGGCGACGACAATTTCGCGGTGATCTGGAATCCGGCGGACTGACGCCGGTGGCGGCCTCGCACCTCTTGAGTTGCGGGCCCGCTTCGCTTCCGGCCCGTCTCCCATCGCGACACTCGTGAGCAAGCCGCACGCGGAATGCGGCACACGGGGCGGGGAACGTCTGGACGCTCCGCCAGCAGCTAGCCTTAGCCGGTCCCACCATGTCGAGCCGGATGCGCTCAACGCCTCGCCGAACCGGACGGCGGGGCGTTGAGGTTTGCTCAAAGGTCTCCGGCGAAAATGGGAGCGTGGGTTTTCGCCGGTGCTCATGCACTGCAGTCGCGACCATGTTCGCTCTCGTTCCGTGACGTTGGCTGTCGCGGGCCCGGAGCACGACGATCGATGAGCGATGAAAGCGAACGCGCCGAGAAGGCCAAGAAGGGGAGCCCATTTTTGAGCACGGGGCAAGCAGCGCACTTCGTCGGGCTGTCGCGCCGAACGCTGGAAAAGATGCGGGTGCAGGGTGGCGGGCCGCTCTACCGCAAGCATGGCCGCTATGTCCGCTACCACATCGACGATCTCGAAGCCTGGTCGAAATCTCGCATGAAGGGTAGCACGTGCGATGCTTAGACCGCGCTCGGCCCGTGGCCTCTTATCAGCGATGGCGGGGCGGCAGACGCGCCAGGTAACACTTCTGACGGCGGGTGTTTGCTTGTCGCTTGGCCTGGTTCAGGTCATCAAACCGGCGCCGCGTTTGATCTGGAACGCAAGTGCGAGTGCCCCCGTAGGGCTCTTCTGGTTGAGCGTGACAAAGAATGTCGTGCGCGGTGATTGGGTGCTGGCGTGGCTGCCCAAGGAGGCACGGGTGATGGCCGCGCGGCGTCACTATCTGCCTGCGGACACACCGGCGGTGAAGCGGGTTGCAGCGCTTGGCGGCGATCTCGTGTGCGTGCGGGGAGCAACCGTCTCGATCAATTCGAGAACTGTCGCCGAGGCACTGCCGATCGATCACGCGGGCTTGAGTCTTGCACCGTGGCGGGGTTGCCGGTTGCTTGCGGATGACGAGCTGTTCTTGCTCAACGAGGGGTCGCCCGCTTCGTTCGATGGGCGGTATTTTGGGCCGAGTGAGCGTGAGGATGTCGTCGGCAAACTCCTGCCGGTATTGACGTTCTCGAGGTGATTGATCGGCGTCATGTCGGGGGTTCTGGGCTGACTCAAACCTGCCCCGAGTGGGAACACCAAGAGCTCGGCGTGACCTTCCAACGCCCTTGCCGAGTGTGCCGCGATGCAGAGGACCACTGCCCTTGAGTCGACGCCGTGGAATTCCACGAAAACTAGAGGCAAATGTGAGCGTAAGAAGGAACAAGCGTGCAACGAGTGGACGCTTAGACGCTTACGTAAGAAGAAAGACCAGAAATTCGGAGGGCAAGATAAAAGCGGTGACACTATCGGTCACCCAAGTCGCTGTCTGCACATCCAAGTTCATGGTGCCATCGCTGTCGCGATGGCACCAACGTAGCACCAAGCGATTTCGCAGACTGAATCGGCAGTCGAGGCTTGTGCGCCGCGTAGAAGTGACCACCTTGAGAGCGATGTGTGTTGGTCCGTCATGAACCGCGACGATGACTTCGAACCCAAGCTTGGTAAGATCCGAACGCAGGGTGGGGCGCGTGCGCAACGGTACCTGCAAAGCGTCCTGCGCGCGGCCGCGTTCGCGAGCGGCGGGACGCTCGGGCGCATCGGCGGCAGGCGACAGTTCGATGGCAGCCGGATCGGACGTGGGGCCGGGGCCGGCCGTGTGTTGCGCGACCGCCATGCCGGATTCCGGGCCCGGCGGGTGGTCATCAAGGCGCGGATCGTCAAGATCGGAGCGAAGGGTCGCAAGGCCGCGAGACTGCATCTGCGCTACATCCAGCGCGACGGGGTCACGCGCGAGGGGACGCCGGGCGAACTCTACGATGCGACCCGCGACCGTGCGGATGGCAAGGAATTCGTCGACCGGGCCGAGGGTGACCGGCATCAGTTCCGCTTCATTGTCGCGTCCGAGGATGGGGTCGAGTACGAAGACCTGAAGCCGGTCACACGACGGCTGATGGCGCGGATGGAGGAAGACCTCGGCGCGAAGCTCGATTGGGTCGCGGTCGATCACTTCAATACCGGCCAGCCGCATACCCATATCGTCGTGCGGGGCAAGGACGATCAGGGCCAAGACCTTGTGATCGCCCGCGAATACATCTCGCATGGGATGCGCGAGCGCGCGGTCGAGATCGTGACGCTCGACCTCGGCCCGCGAACAGACCTTGAGATCGAGCAACGGCTGACGCTTGAAGTCGGCCAAGACCGGTTGACCAGCATCGACCGCCAGTTCATCCGCGAGGCCGCGGCGCATGGTGTCGTCGAACTTGGCGCTGACGCAGGAGATGCGTATGGACGGTTTCGGCAGACGTTGCGCGCCGGGCGATTGCAACATCTGCGGCGGCTCGGTCTTGCGGAGGAACTGGCGCCCGGGAGATGGAAGCTCTCCGCGGACGCAGAGCCAACCTTGCACCGGATGGGCGAGCGCGACGACATGATCAAGACGATGCATCGCGCCCTCAAAGAGGCGCGCATCGATCGCGCCCCGGCAGATTGCGCGATCTTCGATTCGCGCGGCTCGGTTCAACTCGTCGGCCGCGTCGTCGAACGGGGTCTGCACGATGCGAACGAGCGGCACTATTTGATCGTCGACGGGGTCGATGGGCGATCCCATTGGGTCGACATCGGCGCGGGTGAGGCCGCCGATGCCCCGCGGCGGGGTTCGATCGTTTCGGTCGGACCACGCCAGGCCGAGCCGCAGCCGGCAGACAAGACGATCGCTGAGGTCGCGGCCCGAAACGACGGGCACTACAGCGCAGTGCTGCATCGCGCGGCAGATCCGGCGGCGAGTGGCGAGTTTGTGGCGGCGCATGTGCGCAGGTTGGAGGCGCTGCGGCGTGCTGGCATTGGCGAGCGGAGCGCGGAGGGTGTCTGGACGGTGCCGACAAACTTTCTGGAAGCGGCACGAGACTTCGAGCAGAAGCGTGCGCGCGAGGCGCCTGTGAAGGTCGAGATATTGTCGTCGGCGCCGCTTGAAAAGTTGGCGACCGCCGACGCCGCGACGTGGTTGGACCGGCAGTTGATTGGGGAGGAGACCGCAAGCGTTCGCGATGCGGGATTTGGGCGGGCCGTGAAGGGCGCGCTTGCGCAACGCCGGCAGTGGCTGTTGGCGCAAGCGCTTGCAGACGAGCGCCAGGGTGAAACGATCTATCGCGCCAACTTGCTCGCAATCCTTCGCCGGCGCGAACTGACGCGTGTCGCGGTGCAAGTGTCAGGTGAGTTGCAATTGCCCTATGCCGAGTTCGGAGGGGCAGGGCGGGTGGAGGGGAAATATGTGAAGCGGCTCGATCTTGTCAGCGACCGTTTCGCGGTGATCGCGCGGGCGCGGGATTTCACGCTCGTGCCATGGCGGCCGGTGCTCGATCGCAGTGTCGGAAAGGCGGTCATTGGCGTGGTGCGGGGTGACTGGTCCTCGTGGAGTTTTGGTCAGCAGCGCCGACCGTCGCTTTCGTAGTGCCTGGGCGCAGGCAGCCGGTCGCAAAGGCTCAGATCAAATTGTGCGGTTCGGACAATGACACGCAGCGCCGATTAGACCCTGACGCGCGTGCGAGCCTGAATTTCGGCGAGAACTGCTGCAAGGACTTCGTCATACAATGGCAGCGCAGTGTTGACGCCAACCTCTATCGTCATGGCGACGGCGAAGTGAATATCCATTCTAGCGGAAAGCGCGCCAGGATAGGTCTCGCGACAAGATACGCGCAATTGGATATAGTCCTCGTCGCCGTGCGCGATCGCGTTCGCGCCATCAAAGGCCTGACTCCAGACTGTGCCTCGGCAAGCGAGACGATCAGTCGGTTGCGCGGATAGTGGGTCCACGCCAAGGGCGAAGCCATTGTCGACGAGATCGTCGACGAACAATTCGGCCTGTCGATAGAGCCTTCTTGTGGGCTGAACTGGAGTGAACCAGGCAACGGTCGCCGAGACGTTCCTGCGCTCCGTGCTTGGGGAAAGGCACTGCGGCGGCCGGAATTGGTAGACCAGCCCCTGATCCTTGCGGATCACGCCAACGTCGAGAAGCGTAATTCGGTAATCGGTGGACCCAAGAGCGCGCGTGTCATCGACAAGCCCATAGCCTACAAGATCGGCCACGGCGCGACGCTCTTGTTCCGGATTGCGCGGTGCACGCTCCAGCAGCTGCAGAGCAAATTGGCCTGCCGCATTCCAGTCGGCTGCATGCGTGATCAGGCATTTGGCGAGGAGCGCGGATTGACGGCGATCGAGCCCATCTGGAAATGGTCCCGAGGGAGCGACGGCATTGTCAACGATGCGCACCGCGAGGCGCGTTGCTAGCGCCGCTGCGTTGCTTGAGCCGTGGGAGCGCGCAAGGGGAAAGGGCTGAGCAACCTCAATTGGAGCTGCTGCGGAACGCTGACCGGAGAATAGGACTGCCGGAGTCCATTTGAGGCTCGGCCCGCCGGAGCCGCCGCGGATACTGGCAAGGGTACGCCCACCAGCCATCAGCACGTCGGGCTTCATAGCGTTGGCGATACCCGGTCCACCGCGCGAGATAAGGGATGGAGAACCCTTCAGCACTAGAGGATCGCGTACGCCGCTTGGCAGCATGCCAGGAGCGCTAGCCTCACTATGTGCAGCTCCAACAGTTAGAACGTTGACACCTTCGGCCGGAGACAGGACTGGGCGGGTGGCCCGGCTGTTGATGAGTGCTTTCGTGGCTGCGCTGTGCAGATCGTCGGGCGTTGCCGTCTCCGCTTGCGTGGAGTCGGAAAATTCATGCACCGGCAAATCGGAGTCGGAATTGCCGGTCGAAACCACAAAGAGGACGCCTGCGGTCGCCGACCACCAGTCCAATAGGCGGGCCCACCCGGACACCGGTCCGGCACCCGCCGGTCGGTGTCTGTCACCGAGTGATACATTTACAACAAACACATTCGCCGCACGGGGATCTGGGTTTTCGCCGAAGAAACTGTCCAAAGCCGCGTGCACGATTTCAACCGTGAGCTTGTCAGCGTCGAACTGCTCCAATCGACGGCCATCGAGATCAGGTGACGAAACATGAGTGAGTACGGGTCGAACCAGGATCTTGGAGTCAAGCGGCGCCTCTCCACTCGCGAGGTCACCGTGCGCAATGAGGGACGCGATAGCCGTTCCGTGGCGGCGATCACCAAGAGAAACACGTTGGGCGGCTTGATCGGGGTCTGCGACCTCTAAGCGCCCGCGAAGTAGGGGATGCTCGGTGATGGGAATCCCATCCAGCACGGCGACGCGGCAACCGCGCGCTGGCAGGGGGCGCTCGATCGTCGGAAGCGCCCATCCGTCAGTTGCTGCCACAAGAGGTTCGGCCTGCACCACTGAGTGCGGCTCAATCAGGAATATGTCGTCGTGAGAGCTGGGGCCACCGGCTACGCGATCGGCGATGGCCAGCGCCGTCTCCGGCGAAATTTCCACGAGGAGACCGTGATAGCGAATGTCTGGTAAATAGGCGTCGCGCAGAATGGTCGCGTCCGCTCCAAGCGCTGTGAGAACCCTGTCGCGGGCCGCAGCCGGCGCACCGGGATAAATTTCTACTTCGATACGCATGCGAGTGTTTGGTGCGTCGTAAAGCCGGTCAGCGATTGCGCTCGCTGTGTCATCGGAAACACGTTCGCGCATGCTCCAGGGCCGGATTTCGACAAGCAGGTCGAACAGATCGCGTAACGGCGTGAGGCCGCGCTCGAATGGTTCCTGTGCGCAATAGCGGTCGTACAGTCCGATAAGCGTTCGGAATGCTTCGTCGTTAGGCATCGTGACATAGAGTCGACCGTCTAGCTGCCGCCCCGAGTCGCCCGGATAAAAGAAAAGATTGTCCGGCTCAAACCGCTCGGCGGCTTCGACGACAAAATTGAGGCCCGCTCTTTCAATGGCGCCGTGAAGGCGTTCAATCGGTGCGGCCGTCACAAACACAAGACCGCGATTGGGTGCGAGCCCAGTTGGGTCGGATCGAAGCGCGGCCACGTCAGCGTCAGAGCTGAGCGAATTCCGCAGCCGTTCGAACATGGCGTCGAACCGCTCGCGCTGCGTCGCTACGCCTGGTCTGGAGACGCGGGGAACCTTGAGCGGTTTACTTTTCCAGCGATCGTCTGGAATTGGTTCGGGAAGGCGTTGATGTTGTCGGAGCGTCATGAGAAGGCCTGCAGATCCAATAGGTGTGGGATCGGATGAGCCATTCCTCACGCGCTTCGGCGGCCATTACAGAAAGCTTCTGAGACTTTCCAGAAAGCACGACGTGTCGGCGGACGGACAAGGCAAGCTCTTCCGCATCGGAATAGGACGCTGCACCCAGCGCTTCTGTAAGCGCTTTAAAACTGGCCGCAGGCATCCGACCGAGCGACGCTATCGCTTGTCTAAAATAATCTTGGACATCTTCGAGACTCGGTTGTGGCAATTCTAGGCGAATCTGAAACCGCCGCCACACGGCTTCGTCCAGCATTTGAGGGTGATTTGTAGCAGCGATCAAGAGGCAGTTTGCAGGTAGTTCGTCAATCTGAGTGAGAAGCGAGGTAAGGACCCGCTTGATCTCGCCCGTCTCATTGGCATCGCTGCGCTCCTTGGCAACGGCGTCGATTTCATCAAAAAAAAGCACACACGGGACGGACTTCGCCATTTCGAATACGCGGCGGAGGCGGGAAGCGGTTTCGCCGAGATAGCTCGCGATCAAACCGTCATATCGTACGACCAAAAACAATCGTCCAAGTTCGGCCGCAATTGCCTCGGCGAGGCTTGTCTTGCCGTTGCCGGGCGGTCCAACGAGAAGAAGTCTATGACGCGGCTCCAATCCATTTGCCCGAAGATCGCCTGCGCGGGCTTGCTCATTGAGCAATGAGCGGACAAGTCTTGCCGTGCCCTTATTTAGCCGAATGCTCGCAAGGGACCGTCGCGCCTCACGCTCTGCGACCGCCGGCAAGTGTTGCAGAGTTTCGCCAGAGCGCACAGTGGGCGTTGCCAACGGGATACCGCGGGGCGGTTGCCTGAACGCCTGTGTGCTCGTCAATGTCGGCTCAAGCGCCTGCGCTAATTTCGCGGCGACCCCTCCACGTCGTTTGGCTTTTTCCTCAGAAATCATTCGCTCGGCAGTATTTTTGAGCCGCGCTGTGTCGCCATTAGCGCCGGCGCGAACGAGTTCCAAAACAAGTTCAGTCCGTGGCATGATCGTTCACTTCCTGCGACGTCAACGTTCGGCGAAACCTTCGGTGGTTTCTCGAACCCAATTCCGTCAAATCGTATATATCTCGATTCTCGCCGGATGCCGATGGTAACCCATCGGATGTCCGCATTAAGGATGTTGGACGGACAGACTCCCTAACACCAGAGGTCAATGGCGCTCTGGGGAGGAAAAAGACCCTCACATCGTCCGGGGCCATTGCGCGCACCTTCTCGGACGCCTCTGCGCAACCCGGCCCCAAGTAAATTGTCTCGCCTGCAATGCTATTGCCTTTGTCCGGTTCACAATTGGAGCGTTGTCGAATTTGCCGGGAGCGCACAGTCGTAAGTGGGCGCGCATAAACGCGATTTCTGTTTCTTGCTAATCGCGAGATCACTTGCTCCGAACACGGAGCAAATGAATGACGCCGACCCGACTCCTCGTTGGACAGATCGCCATCGTCTTCGGCATCGTGATCGCCGGCGTTTGGGCTTCGACGCAGTGGGCTGCGGCGATGCTCGGCAACCAGCCTCGCTTGGGCGGGCCGTGGTTCGAGGTGTTGTCCGCGCCGGTCTACTATCCGTGGCGGCTGTTCGAGTGGTGGTACGCGTACGGAGCTTACGCACCGCGGCAGTTTGATCGCGCGGGCCTGCTCGCGGCGGGCAGTGGGCTTCTCGGTTGCGCCGTCGCTGTTGTTGGTTCTCTGTGGCGTGCGCGGCAAAATCAGTTTGTCACGACCTACGGATCGTCGCGCTGGGCCTCGGTGCGTGAGGTTGGAGCGGCACGCCTGTTCGAGCCGCGGGGCTTGTTTCTGGGCTCCCTCAAATCTCGCTACCTGCGCCATGACGGTCCCGAACATGTGATGGCCTTCGCGCCGACGCGATCCGGCAAGGGCGTAGGTCTCGTCATTCCGTCGCTGTTGTCGTGGCCCGACAGCGCCATCATCCACGACATCAAAGGTGAGAACTGGCAGATCACTGCCGGCTGGCGCTCTTCGTTTTCGACCTGTCTTCTCTTCAACCCGACCGATGAGCGCTCGGCGCGTTACAATCCGCTGCTCGAAGTGCGCAAGGGGCCATGCGAGGTCCGCGATGTGCAGAACATCGCGGACATCCTGGTCGATCCGGAAGGCGCACTTGAACGGCGCAACCACTGGGAAAAAACCTCGCACGCGCTTCTCGTCGGCGTAATCCTACACGTCCTTTACGCGGAGCAAGAGAAGACGCTCGCCCGCGTCGCGAGCTTCCTCTCCGATCCACGCCGTTCGTTCGAACACACGCTTCGCGCCATGATGGCGACGAACCATCTGGGCACCGTTTCGAAGCCGCAGGTCCACCCCGTCGTCGCGCAAGCGGCGCGCGAGGTGCTCAACAAGTCCGAGAACGAACGCTCTGGTGTGCTTTCGACAGCGATGAGTTTCTTGGGGCTTTATCGCGATCCGACTGTTGCGACCGTGACGGCAGCTTGCGACTGGCGCATTGCCGACCTGGTCGACGGCGAACGCCCTGCTTCGCTCTACCTCGTAGTCCCACCGTCTGACATTTCGCGGACGAAGCCACTCGTGCGCCTGGTGCTGAACCAGATCGGGCGCCGCCTCACCGAAAAGCTCGAAGGCGATCCGGCGAAGCGCCGCCGCCATCAAGTGTTGATGATGCTCGACGAGTTTCCGGCGCTGGGCCGCTTGGACTTCTTCGAGACCGCGCTTGCCTTCATGGCAGGTTATGGCATCCGCGCTTACCTGATCGCCCAATCGCTCAATCAGGTGACGAAGGCTTACGGCGAGAACAACGCCATCCTCGACAATTGCCATGTGCGGATCGCGTTCTCGTCGAACGACGAGCGGACTGCAAAGCGGATCTCGGACGCATTGGGGACGGCAACGGAGCTGCGCGCGCAGCGCAACTATGCCGGTCACCGGCTGGCACCCTGGCTCGCTCACGTCATGATCAGCCGCCAGGAGACGGCGCGGCCGCTGCTCACGCCAGGCGAAGTCATGCAGCTGCCGGCAAGTGACGAGCTTGTCCTGATTTCGGGCCTGCCACCCATCCGCGCCAAGAAGCTCCGGTATTACGAGGACTGGAATTTCACGGACCGCATCCTGCCTGCTCCCAATCCCGCAACCCTTCATCGCTCCCCAGTGGCGGACGATTGGGGCGGGCAGGTGCGCGTGACCGATCCAAGACTAGGGGTGGCGCTCGCGCACGAGCTCGGTAGCGAAGCCAACGAAGACGACGGCGGGCTGCACCGTCATCCGGCGCTTGGAACCGATCGTGCCGTTCAAGCCGCCGAGGAGCCGTCCGACGATTTGGCTCAGTTGCTCGATGACGATCTGCAAACGGCAGGCGCCGGCAAGCCCATCCGACCCACACCCGCGCAGCGCACGCACGCCATGAACGCCGATGCATCACGGCACCACGACGATCTTATTCCGAGTTTCTGAACCATATGAAGCCCCGCCTCAACGTCTATATCGACGACGACCTCAACGACCGGCTCGACGCCTTGGCGGCGAAGCCGGGCTCGTCGAAGTCCGCCATCGTGAGCGACGCGCTCAAGCACTATCTCGCGCGCGGGGCTGCCGCCGAGATAGATGCGGTTCTAAAGGTGAGGCTCGACAAGGTTGCACGGCACCTCGCGCGGCTTGAGCGCGACCAACAAGTGGTCCTTGAGACACTGGCGCTCTTTATCCGCTTCGAACTCACGGTGACCGCACCGCTGCCCGACGGCGATCAACCGGCTGCCAGAGCTTTGGGGACGGAGCGGTTCAATAGTTTTGTCGATCAGGTCGGCCGGCGCATTGCCGGCGGTAAGAGCCTGACGCGCGATGTCTTGGAACGCGTCACGCCGGATGCCGTGATCGAACGCAACGGCGAATTGCACGAGGTGCGCGAGTGACGCTGTTCCAACCGAGCGACGAAAGCCGAGAGCGGCGCCGCACAATGCTGCGCACCGCTATGGGTCCTGCGATCGCCGCGGCGCTCGCCGATCCGGCTGTGGTCGAGATCATGGTCAATCCCGACGGGTGCCTGCGTGTCGAGCGGCACGGGGCGGGTTGTGTCGCGACGGATGTCCGTCTGGTGCCGGGCGAAGTCGAGCGGATCATTCGCCTGATTGCGAGCCATGTCCGCTTAGAGGCCAGCGCCTCTAACCCGATCGTGAGCGCCGAACTCCCCGAGACCGGAGAGCGCTTCGAAGGCCTCTTGCCGCCGGTGTCGGCGGCACCTTGCTTTGCGATCCGCAAGCCCATCGGCCAAGTGTTGCGGCTCGAAGACTACGTCGCCGATCAGATTCTGACGCCGCTGCACGCCGCTGTCTTGCGCAAGGCCGTTGCCGATCGGCAGACGATCTTGATCGCCGGCGGCACCGGCTCGGGCAAGACCACGCTCGCGAATGCACTTCTGGCCGAGATGGCGGACGCGAACGAGCGCATCGTGCTCATCGAAGACACCCGCGAACTGCAATGCGCGGCCAAGGATACGGTCGCACTACGCACGCATCGCGGGGCGGTGACGCTCGCCGACCTCGTGCGCTCGACGATGCGCCTGCGCCCCGACCGGATCATCGTGGGCGAGGTCAGGGGCGGCGAAGCGCTCGACATGCTCAAAGCCTGGAACACGGGTCACCCGGGCGGCATCGCGACGGTTCACGCGAACTCGGCCGCCGCCGCCCTGACCCGGCTCGAACTCTTAATTCAAGAAGCCGTCAGCGTCGTGCCCCGCGCGCTCATCGCGCAGGCGATCGATCTGATCGTCTTCATCACTGGGCGCGGCGGTAACCGGCGCGTCGAGACGGTTGCCGTCGTCGAGGGGTTTTCCGGCGGCGAGTACCGGCTCCGCAACATCGATTCCTGCACCGCCTTAATCCTCGCCCAAGAAGGACCCCGCTCATGAGATTTGCCACCCAAATCTCGCTGCTGACCGCCGCGGCCGCCATTGTCGTGCTCACGAGCCCCGCCTTCGCGGCGGGATCGAACATGCCCTGGGAAGCGCCGCTGCAATCGATCCTGGAATCGATCCAGGGGCCGGTCGCGCGCATCGTTGCGGTCATCATCATTATCGTGACCGGGCTCTCGCTCGCCTTCGGCGAGACCTCCGGCGGCTTCCGGCGCTTGGTGCAAATCGTCTTCGGGCTCTCGATTGCCTTCGCGGCGACGAGCTTCTTCCTGACCTTCTTCTCGTTCGGTGGCGGAGCGCTGGTCTGATGGCGATCCCAGGTTTCGAGGTGCCGCTCCACCGCTCGCTGACCGAGCCCATTCTGATGGCCGGCGCGCCGCGCGCGGTCGCCATCGTCAACGGCACGATCGCGGCGGCACTCGGGCTGGGCCTGCGGCTCTGGATCGCCGGCATCGCGTTTGGGGTCATCGGACATGCAATCGCCGTTTACGCCGCGAAGCGCGACGCGCAGTTCGTCGAAGTGCTCGGCCGTCACCTCCGGCACAAGGCGCATCTCTCATGCTGAATCTGCGCGAGTATCGACGGACCTCGAAGCTGCTCGCGGACTATTTGCCGTGGGCGGCGCTGATCGCACCGGGCATCGTCCTCAACAAGGACGGGAGCTTTCAGCGGACGTTCCGGTTTCGGGGGCCGGACCTCGAAAGTGCGACCGAGGCCGAGCTTGTCGCGACCTGCGCCCGGCTCAACAATGTGTTCCGCCGTTTGGGGTCGGGTTGGGCGCTGTTCGTCGAGGCGGAGCGCTTCGCGGCACCCGGTTATCCGGCGGCAACGTTTCCCGACCCGTTGTCATGGCTGATCGACGAAGAGCGGCGCGCCTTGTTCGAGCCGGCCTTCGATCTCGGAGCCGACACAAATCAAGTTCAGCGGGCGCACCATGAGAGCGCCTATCATCTGATACTTCTCTATCTGCCGCCCGAAGACCGGGTGAACCGGGCAGAGCAGGCGCTGCTGGAGCGTCCAACGCCCGGACAGAGCCTCGTGGGCCGGGACTATCTCGCGTTCTTCGTCGCGGAAAGTGGGCGCATCCAGGATTTGCTCTCAGGCCTCATGCCGGAGATGCACGCGCTCGACGACGCCGAAACACTAACCTATCTGCATGCGACCATCTCGACGAAACGCCATCCGGTCGCTGTCCCCGAGACGCCGATGTATCTCGATGCGGTTCTGATCGATGAGCCTCTGCTCGGTGGCCTTGAGCCGATGCTGGGCGACCAACATCTGCGTCTGCTCAGCATCAAGGGTTTCCCGAACCTCACTCGGCCCGGTTTGCTCGACGAACTCAACGACCTCCACGTGCCCTATCGCTGGATGACGCGCTTCGTGCCGCTCGATAAGCCGGCGGCGAGCCAAGCGCTCGGCAAGTTGCGCCGTCAGTGGTTCGCCAAGCGCAAATCGATCCTGGCGATCCTGCGCGAGGTCATGTTCAACGAGCCGACATCGCTCATCGACTCCGATGCCGACAACAAAGCGGGAGACGCGGATGCGGCGCTGCAGGAGCTTGGCAGCGACGATGTTGCGTTCGGCTATCTGACGACGACCGTGGTCGTTTCCGACGCGAATGCGGTCGCCGCCAACGAAAAGCTCCGCGCGGTCGAGCGCGTCATCAACGGCCGCGGCTTCACGACGATCCGCGAGACCGTGAACGCCGTCGAGGCCTGGCTGGGCTCGCTCCCGGGGCACGTCTACGCCAATGTCCGCCAACCGCTCGTGCACACGCTCAATCTGGCGCATCTGATGCCGCTCTCAGCCGTGTGGGCGGGACCCGAGCGTAACGAACATCTGGGTGGTCCACCGCTGCTTCTCGCGGCGACCCAAGGCTCGACGCCGTTCCGGCTCTCTACCCACGTGGGCGACGTCGGTCATATGTTCATTGTCGGCCCGACCGGTGCCGGCAAGTCGGTGTTGCTCGCGCTGATGGCATTGCAGTTCCGCCGTTACCGGGACGCGCAGGTCTATATTTTCGACAAGGGGTTCTCCGCGCGGGCTGCGGTGCTCGGGATGGGCGGCGAGCATTTCGCACTCGGCGCCGCAGGATCGCTCGCGTTTCAGCCGCTGCGGCGCATCGACGACGCGGTTGTGCGCGGTTGGGCGGCGGAGTGGATCCAGGGGTTGCTGCTGCACGAGCGCGCCGCCGTCACGCCGGAGGTCAAGGAGACGATCTGGTCGGCGCTCACCAATCTGGCCGGCGCGCCAGAGTCCGAACGCACGCTGACCGGTCTTTCGGTCCTTTTGCAGTCGAACGCACTCAAATCGGCAGTCGCGCCTTATACCCTCGAAGGCCCGCTCGGGCGCTTGCTCGATGCCGCCGAAGATCATCTTAGCCTAGGTCACGTGCAATGCTTCGAGATGGAAGAGTTGATGCATGCCCAAGCCGCTGTCGGGCCGGTGCTGACTTACCTCTTTCACCGGCTCGAGGAACGGTTCGACGGCAAGCCGACCTTGCTGCTGCTCGACGAGGCCTGGTTGTTTCTCGACGATCCGCTGTTTGCGGCTCGCATTCGCGAATGGCTGAAGACGCTGCGCAAGAGGAACGTCGCAGTCGTGTTCGCGACGCAGTCGCTGGCCGACATCGCCGACAGCAAGATCGCCCCTGCGTTGATCGATAGCTGCCCGCAGCGCATCTTCTTGCCGAACGACCGGGCGCTCGAACCTCAATCGCGCGCAGCTTACGAACGCTTCGGTCTGAACGAACGCCAGATCGATCTGATCGCGGGCGCGATCCCGAAGCGCGAGTACTATTTGCAATCGCGCCGCGGCAACCGGCTGTTCGAATTGGGTTTGGGTCCGATCGCGTTGGCGCTGTGCGCCACCTCCAACGCCACCGATCAGGTTCGCATCACCCGTACGCTGGAGGAATTCGGCAAAGCACAGTTCGCCGAAGCCTGGCTCAAAGCGAAAGGGCTTGGCTGGGCGGCCGACCTTATGCGCGATTTCTCGCCCCTTATCCCTCAACCCCAGGAGGATCAATCATGACCACACTCAGAACTTTACTGCTTGCCACAACGGCTGCCCTGGCCGTTCTCACCGCGCCCGCCCAGGCGATCGTTGTCTTCGATCCGTCGAACTATGCCGAGAATGTTCTGCAAGCGGCGCGCTCGCTCGAGCAGATCAACAACCAGATCAAGAGCCTGCAGAACGAAGTGCAGATGCTCGAGGATATGGCGAAGCATCTGGAGAAGCTCGACTTCACGTCGTTGCCGGCGCTCGAGAGCGCGCTCAAGGACATCAACCAGCTCATGGCGAAGGCCAAGGGCATCGCCTTCGACGTGAAGGCGACGGAAAGCGCCTTCAAACGCCTGTTTCCGGAGAAGTACGACGCAACGGTCTCGTCGAGCGATCTGGGGCGCGGCGCCTTGGAACGCTGGAGCGAGGCGATGAAGGCGCTAGAGCATACGATGACGGTGCAAGCGCAGGTCGTCGCCAATGTCGAAGCGGATACGTCAACCTTATCGCGCCTGGTGAGCGAAAGTCAGTCTGCGATCGGAGGCCTGCAAGCGCAACAGGCGGCAAACCAGCTTACGGCGCTCTCGGCCAAGCAACAGTTGCAAACCCAGGAGCTTGTGGCGGCGCAGTTTCGGGCAACGGCGTTGGAGCAGGCGCGCCAGGGCCAAGCCCAAGAGCAGGCGAGGGCGCAGTTCAAACGCTTCCTTGGGGACGGACAGATTTACACGCCAGCGAATTGATCAAGCCAGAGACTCACGCGCGCCATGAACAACGTCAACGTCATCGACCGATTTCTCGACACGTTCATCCGGTACATCGATTCCGGATTCGGGCTGCTCGCAAGCGAAGTGGCGTTTCTGACCTCGATCCTGGTTGCGATCGATATCACGCTCGCGGGTCTCTCCTGGGCGATGGACGAAAGTTCGAACCTGATCGCCCGCCTCTTGGCCAAAGTTCTCTATGTCGGCGCCTTCGCGCTCATTTTGAACAACTGGTCGGCCTTTTCGGTGCTGGTGTTTCAGTCGTTCTCGGGACTTGGGCTCGCGGCCACGAACAACACGCTGACCCCGCAGGATTTGCTCAGGCCAGGCTTTGTGGCCGGGACCGGGTTCTCGGCCGCCCAACCTTTGATGGAACAAGCCGGGTCGCTCTTGGGCTTTACGACGTTTTTCGACAATGCGGTGACGATCCTCGTTCTGGTCTTCGCCTGGCTCGTCGTGGTGCTCGCCTTCTTCATCCTCGCCGTCCAACTCTTCATCACGATCATCGAGTTCAAGCTCACGACGCTCGCCGGCTTCGTGCTCGTGCCCTTCGCGCTCTGGAGCAAGAGCGCGTTCTTGGCCGAGCGCGTCCTCGGCAACGTGTTCTCGTCCGGTATCAAGATCATGGTCTTGGCCGTCATCATCGGTATCGGAACGACGCTGTTCAATGAGTTCACGACTGCGCTCAACGCGCAAGAACCCAATCTTGAACAGGCGATGACCTTGGTGCTGGCCTCGATCGCGCTCTTTGGTCTCGGGATTTTCGGGCCAGGGATTGCGACCGGACTCGTCGCCGGTGCGCCGCAACTGGGTGCGGGCGCTGCCGTCGCCACGGTGGGTGCGATTGGCGCGGGTACGATGGTCGCGGGTAGCGCGGCCATGGGTGCCGCGCGAGCGGCGGCCGGTGCCATGTCGGCAGTTCGAGCCGGCGCTGTCGTGCCGAACAAGGCGCCGAACGCGACGACGGGCACGGCACCATCGTCGAGTGCTGGTGGGGGTGCCGCGTCCGCAGCAGCAGGAACGGGTACCGCCGCTCCGGCGACGGGTGCGACGCGCAGTGGCGGTAATACCGCGACTTCAGGGGCGACCAGCACGTCTGCCGGCGATAGTGCCGCTAGCGGTGCTGGCGGTACGCCCGACTGGGCCAGACGCTTGCGCGCCGAGCAGCGCTGGCACCGCCGCGTTCACACCGTCGAGCAGGCGGTGAAGGAAGGCGACAAGTCCGGTGGCGGCGCCAATCCCGACCTCAAGGAAGACAAATAATGTTCATGCGTCCGCAAAACCGATACGGCGACACGCCTCAGGTCGAAACACCCTACATGAGGGCACGCCAAGTTTGGGACGAGCGCATCGGGTCGGCGCGCGTGCAAGCAATGAACTGGCGGTTGATGGCTCTCGCCTGTCTTGGCCTGTCGGCGTTCTTGGCCATCGGCCTCGTCTGGCAAGCGGCGCAGGGACGGATCACGCCCTATGTCGTCGAAGTCGACAAGTTCGGTAGCGTGCAGGCGATAGCACCGGCGATCACCGCTTACAATCCGACCGATGCGCAGATCGCGGCTGCGGTCTCGCGCTTCATCGTCGACGTGCGCTCGCTTTCGATCGATCCGATCGTCGTGCGCAAGAGCTGGCTCGATGCCTATGACTTCGTGACGGATCGCGCCGCCGAGACGCTGAACGAGTTCGCCCGCGCAAGCGATCCGTTCAAGACCGTCGGGCAGCGCTCGGTCTCGGTCGAGGTGACGAGCGTTGTGCGCGCCTCCGACACGTCGTTCCAGGTTAAGTGGACGGAGCGCAAGTTCGAGAACGCTCATGCCGCCAAGAGCGAGCGTTGGACCGGCATCCTCACCATCGTCATCCGCCAACCGATCTCGATCGAAGTTTTGCGCAAGAATCCGCTCGGGATCTACGTGCATGGCCTCGACTGGTCGCGCGAACTCACCCCCGGAGAATCCCAATGAAGTTGATGTCCATAGCCGTCTGTGGCTCTGCTCTACTCCTCGCCTCGTGCGCCGCCACCGGAGCGCCGCCGGCGCAGATCACATATGACCGCGAAGAGCTCAAGCCTGCGGTGCCGTCGCCGGAACCGGCAAAGCCGGTCGAGATCGTGACGCTGCCCGAGCCCTTGCCGCTCCCGGGCCAGTTGCAGTCGCTCCCAAAGAAAAAGGCGGCTTTGAGGCGCGTCCCGCCGCAAGCGCGCGTCGATGCGGCGAACCGCGCCGCGGCGCAGGAGCCAACGCGCGACGGCTACATCAATGCGGTTCAAATCTATCCGTTCACGCCCGGCGCGCTTTATCGCCTTTACGCCGCGCCCGAGAAAGTGAGCGACATCGCGCTTGAGCCGGGCGAGAAACTCACCGCCGTTTCGGCGGGCGACACGGTGCGCTGGGTTGTTGGTGACACGACGAGTGGCGCCGGAGCGACCGCGCAGACCCACATTCTCGTGAAGCCAACGGCGACCGAGCTTGAGACGAACATCGTGATCACGACCGACCGGCGCGTCTATCATTTGGAGCTTGAGAGCACCGAGCGCAGCTATATGGCGGCAGTTTCGTGGCGCTATCCGGAAGATCAGCTCGTCGCGCTGCGAGGGCGCAATGCGGAGGCCGCAGACGCAGCCGCGCAAGTCATTGACGCGGACGTAGCGTTGGAGCAATTGCGGTTTCGCTATGAGATTTCGGGGGATCGTCCGCCGTGGCGTCCGCTGCGCGCCTTCGACGACACTCACAAGGTCTATATCGAGTTTCCGGCACGGATCGATCAAGGCGAAGCGCCGCCGCTGTTCGTCGTGGGCGTGAACGGTGACGCCGAACTCGTGAACTACCGGGTACGTGGCAAGTACTACATCGTAGATCATTTGTTCGCAGCTGCAGAGCTTCGGCTTGGCGCCGAGCCGCAACAGATTGTCCGTATCAGCCGGAGCGATGGTGCCGAAGGCCGGGGAGGGCGCGAGCGGTGAGCGGCGACAACCAGCCTGCACCAGCGCCGAAGGCGGACCCCGAGCCGCTGGCGCTGCGCGCGCGGCCGCGTCCCGTGACGCGGTTCAATCGCAAGGTTCTGATTGGCATCGCCGCGCTCGTTTGCGTCGTGGTGTTTGCCGCGACGCTGATCGCCTTGGAGCCGGTGAGGTTTGGACGCCAAGGGCAGGGCGAGGAACTCATCAATACGGAGCGCAAAGCAAAAGCCGAGGGTCTCGATGCGCTGCCGCGAAGCTATAGCGACATCAAACCGCTGGAACTTGGGGCCCCCCTGCAAGGCGACATCGGTCCGCCCGTGGTCAGGATGGAGCGCGAACTCGGGGTGGACCAAAACACGAGTTTCCGGCCCGACGCGGAGGCGGACGCCGAACGCGCTGAGCGCCTGCGTCTTGCCCGCCAAGCGCAGCAAGCGCGCGAGGCGACGGTGTTCTTCCAGATTGCGGTGCGGCGTGAGCCTGCGGTGACCGCGGCATCGGTTGCGAGCACGCCCGGAGCGGCCGATACGTCGGCATCCTCGGTTCCATCTCCCACGGCCAGCGGCGATCAAGCCGGCAGTGCCTCAGGACAAGGGCACAAGAGCGCGTTCTTGCATGCCCGGTCG
This sequence comes from uncultured Flavobacteriaceae bacterium, assembly GCA_964547645.1. Lineage (GTDB taxonomy): Bacteria > Pseudomonadota > Alphaproteobacteria > Micropepsales > Micropepsaceae > SZUA-430. The sequence continues at coordinate 28,923 of CAZJOM010000014.1, read as the reverse complement.
AGTGACAACGTCTTCGACCCGCATCGCCTTGAGCTTCCGGTTTCGCCGGATCAGGTGCTCGCCGGCACCGTGATCGCGGCAAGTCTTGTGACCGGCATCAACTCCGACTTGCCCGGATTCGTAATCGCGCAGGTCACCGAGAACGTCTTCGACACCGTTACAGGCCGCAGGCTCCTCATTCCCCAAGGGACGAAGCTCATCGGCAAGTACGACAGCGTGGTTGCGTACGGTCAGCATCGGGCGCTGGTCGTGTGGAACCGGATGATCTTGCCCGATGGCTCTTCGATCCTCGTCGACAATCTGCCGGCGACCGACGCGGCCGGATACGCGGGGCTTGAGGACGAGGTGGAGTTTCATACGTGGGAGTTGATCAAGGGTGCGGCGCTCTCGACGCTGCTCGGTGTCGGATCGGAAGTCGGCGCGAGGAACAGCAACAGCAACAGAGATGCGTTGAGTGCTGCGCGTGAATCGGTTCAGCAAAACGCGGCGCGCATCGGGCAACAACTCACCGAGCGAAATCTCGACGTGCAACCGACGCTCATCATTCGCGCAGGATTTCCGCTCCGGGTGATTGTGCACAAGGATCTGATCCTGCGCGAGTACAAGCGATGAAGCAGCAGCGCACTCGGACTCTGAAGCTACTCAGGTTGCCGGAACGCGCGCCGGTGAAGATGACGATTTCGCTCGATCCGGCAACGCACGCGATGTTGCAGGCGTATGCCGCTTATCTGAACAGATGACATGTCTCATCGTCACGATCGTGCTGCAAGTTGTTGAAACTGTTCACTCTCGTGTGTTGGCGGTGATGAGACACTTTTTGGGATGCGAAACATGACCGACCTCAAGCTCGGGCCTCGGCCGAAGGTGGAAACGGCGCGGATGTCGATCACGCTTTCGAGGCCGCTGAAGGACGCCCTCGATCTCTACGCGGCGGAATACAGCGCGGCCTATGAGCCGACGGAGCTGGCGGACCTGGTGCCGCACATGCTGGACGCCTTCCTGCGCTCGGACAAGGCCTTCATGAAGCGCCATGCCGATTCGATCCGGGCGCAAGCAGCCCGAGCCCCGCAACCGTTGCCAAGTGCAGCGCCCATTCCCCGACGAACCGAAGGAGGTTGAAGATGAGCATCATCGGAACATTTGTGGCAACGAAGGAAGGTGGGTGGGCGGGCAGCATCCGCACACTGACCATCGACGTGAAGGCGCGGTTTGTGCCGAACGACAAATGCGACAATGAGCAGGCGCCCGCTTTCCGCATCTTTGCCGGGCATGCAGAGCTCGGCGCTGCGTGGCGGCAACGGTCGGATGGAGAGAACGCGCGCGACTATCTGAGCGTGCGCCTCGACGATCCCAGTCTCGCCGAGCCGATCTCGGCGGCAATGTTCTTCGGCGCGGAAGGAAATGACGCGCAGCTGGTGTGGAGCCGGCGACGGAAGGATAGTTGAACGCAGCGGGCGCGAACACTACGAGGTCAGTCCTCCGAGCATATTGAGCTTGCCGCGCGCGGCGAAGCGGAGAGCGCTTCAATCCGACGCTTTTGCTCCACCACGGTGAGCAAGGTGAGGGCCTGGATATGCTGGGCCATGGTCCGCGTCAGAGCGCGCAGTTCGCGTAGTTCGTCGGTTTGGTACGCACGCGTCGCCGTGGACTGGGCGCCATTGCGCGCGCTCCTCTTTGGGCCACGTTTGGCAGTCGCCTGCTGAAACGCCGCCACGAACGCGGCGCCGGTAGACCGTGGCGCGCGCTGGCGGTGCGTCAGCTTCTCGATCACAGCGATGGCGCGGCCGACTGGAGACTCTGAGGTCGGTGCGGCATGGCGCCGATGGACGACCGCGGAGCCTCCGAAGGAGTACCTAAGAGTGCAATTGCGGGACCCGACGCTTTCAAGCCCGATTTCAGCTGCCCTGTTCGGCATCGAGGGCGGTCAAGCTCAGCTGATCTGGTCCGAGCGCAAGGTCGCGCCAATGCCTATGCACGCTGACTAGCCGCGGCCACCAGCATCGTCATCAGCTCGCGAGCGCGTCGTCCGGGGCCCTGCGGCGGACCAATAATGGGTCAGACCCCGATCTTTGGCGTACAATGTCGTCAAAAGTTTTGACCAAAACAAGTGCAAATCCACACCCAGTTAGACTTACACGCGCATCGCCGCGGCACTTGCAGTTGCCTTCCGAAACGGTGTCGGCTAGCTCATTGAGTGCTCGGCTGAGCTTTGTAGTCACCCCGTTAGCGCTCCAGCCGACTGATGGTGGCCGTGACAAAGGGACGTAGCGAGCGTGTCGAAAAGATCGGGGCGCGGACGGGAACAAGGCGACTATCTCGACCGTGCAAGCGAGGAAAGACATCGGCGGGCGGAGCGAGTGGCGGCGCTATTGGCGGCCCGCCAGGCGACGCAAGGGCCAGCGCGCCTTGCGCGGCGCGGCGTTTCTATGGCGACGGCCGTGCGCTTCGCGTCGACTACGGCGCCGCAGGATTGGCTTCCGGCGGACCGCGGTCGACCCATCATCGACGCAATTCTGGAGTCCATTGAGGATGGGGCAGACCGAGCCGTTATGGCTTGGCCGTCGCGGCCTGGTGGCGCGTTCGCCGCTGCCGCGATCGCAATGCGCGAGGCTAGAGCGAGTGGACGGCTCGCCCATTTAACGATCGCTTTCTGGCCGTGGCGCAGCGGTTCGACATGGGCGGCGCGCTCCGTGCTCGTGCATCCTGGCGACGTAGCCCAGGCGGCTGCGCGCGCCGCGGACGAGATACATCACGGTGCGCCATGGGCAGAGTCGGATCTCGCGCACGATTCACTTTACCTGTTGGAGATGCGCCTCCGCGACCTTCGACCTGCCACCGTCACGGCGGCTGACATAGCCGGCAGGCGGCAGAGCAACATTGTCGTTCACAACCCCACCTTGTTAGAGACGACCTGCGTCTTCGCTCCGGTGGAAGGAGTGAGGTCGCCACCGTATCTTGCCGACGGCCAACAAGTGCTCCGGAGGGTGCGCGACTATACTCATATCGGCGACAAAAATGCGGGCCTAGAGAGCCACATCTCCGCTGTAGGCGATCCGCTCAGGGCCCCGTTTGCTGTATTTGGTCTCCCGGCGGCGACCAAGCCCGAGCCGCTGGCCCGCTGTTTGAACTTTTCCCGCTTCGCCGCGAAGGCTCTGGATGCTGTCATCGTCGACGTGACCAGAGCAGGCCGGTCGGACCTCCCCGATGACTGGGAGAGCCGCTTTCTGGTTGCTCTTCAGGCACTGCAGCGTGTTCCCTGCCGACGTCCTCCCGTCGTCGTTCTGTGCGAAGACGCATTCGCACTCCGCAAGGCGGTCCGCGCCCTGCGAATGTCCAACGCAGCGCTACGCCCCGCGCGCCGAATGCCGCTTGAAGTTGGAGCTTATCTGCCGGAGCCGGGCCTACTCGGTCCGTCGGCGATGCTGCCGGACAGCACAACCGCCATTGCGTTTGACGCTGACATCAAGGACGCTTCGCTCGCCGCTGTTCGCGACGACCTTCTATCTCTAGGTCGGAAATTCCGAGAAGGAGGAAATGCTCTTGCTGCTGATGCAGTGTCGCGCGCGCTCGCGTTCCTGCGCAGGTCTGCATCCTCGCCAATCGGCTTGCGCGAAGCACGCGAGATAGCGGACATCCTTCACGACGGCGACGACGAGGTTGATGTTACGATTAGGGGGCTCTTCCGCCCCAAAGTGGCGCTGGGGCCGCTCGCTGCAGCCGCCGAATTCGTTCCAGAACTCGGCGCCGAAGCGAAACGATTGATCGCTGACATTGAGAGGCGCTCGGCGGTTTGGGACGAGGAAACGCCGGTTTCCGCGAAGCTTGCGACTGTGCTTCGGGATGATACGTGGAACAACGAAACGACCGCGCTAGTCATACCCGACCGTCGCACGGCGGACGTGTACCTAAGCGCCGATCGCGCTCTTGCTACGCGATGCATGATCGCAGATGCGCGTGGGCTGCGCGACCTATTTGAGTCCAAACAACCGGCGCGGATAGTCGTTGTCGGCCCCACGCCTGACGTCGTCCGGGCGTTATTGATTGCTTCGATAGCACCACAGCGCGTGCTGCTGCTGGGCGACGCGGCTGGAATTGCTTTGCTTTCCGTCGAAATAGGCCCGCTTGCCCGCATCCCGGCCTTCGCACCGATTGCCGAACGCGCTCGCGCAATGATGTCGGCACTCCAACGCGGCGGTGCCGACGAGAAGCTCGATCTGGCGGAAGCTGAATTTCGAGTTGCGGCAGCGATGCCGGAAGGAGAGATCGATCTTACGCGATCTGGCGAAGCCTACCGGGGAGAAATTCTGCATATTACGACCAGTCGCGGGCATCGCCTCGCCTACCGTCCAACCAGCGATGTTCTTGAGTTTTCTCCAGGGGAAACTCGGCCGTTCGAGCGCATACAAGCTCGCGAGGTCCGGCGCGGCGATCGAATTTTGGTTCTAGATGCTTCCGTACGCGAACCAATCCGCCTCGCGATAGCAGGGTCGCGCGAGAGCCTTAAGCAACTAGGTCTTTATCACTCCCGCATCGAAAGCATACGGAGCGCAACCGCGGGCGCCACAGATTCGGACAAGGCACGCCATGTTTTGGCGGCGATGCGGACGGCCGATCCGATGATTGGAGAACATGAACTGCAAAACGTCATTCGCTGGTTAACCGCCGATAAGGCGCCGGGAAGCGCAGACGGTGCTCGTCAGCCTCGCGCCGCGCGGGATTGGGCGCGTTTCTGGCTCTTCATGCAGGCTGTCGGCGTCGATCCTCATTCGGCAGATCTGTATTGGCGGGCAGCAATCGTTCCGGCGCGGTCGTACCGAGTACACGAGGGTTATCTCTTCAATCAACGTGTCGTGCAATTTGTTCTTGATCCAGAAGGGGCAGCGGCGGGTGCCATTGGTTGGAGAACCATGCCAGGGCTGTGGCAGCTAGTGCTTGGTGCGGTTGACGAAGTTACAGACGTAAAGATGAGCACCGTCGGCGGAGATCGGGTCCATGCCTGAAGTGCGCGCATTGGCAGGAATGCGATGGGACGACCGTCAACTCCTAAAGGAAGCAGTGTGCGATGCTATTATCGAGCGCACTCGCCGCGTCGTTTCCGGCGAGGGATCGCATGGCGCCATCATCGTTGGCGAAAAACCGTCGCGCGCTCTCTCAAGTGGCTTCATCCTTCCGCGGCTCAACGAAGACGGCGACGATGAATCGAGCGATATCAAGATTCCGGCTCATGGGATTGACCTTCGCGTCCAGGCTTCACGTGGCACGCTAAGGGTGCGCCCAAGCCTGTTCGTGTATGTGCGCGGACTGCCGACGGCCGCCGAGCTATTCGGTCGAGACGGTCGGTTGATCCCAAGAGCAGACTTTAACGACACTGCACGCGAGCACGCCAAGAATCAAATCAATCAACGGGCAGCGCAGGAGATCCCACGCGGAACGGCGTCTGGCGAGCGCGCCGTGCGAAGGGCGGCTATATCGCGCGAAGTATATATAGCGATGGGAGTGGGCGTGCCGCCGGCGGCGCGGCTTCCCGGCGGCGATGATCGAGACGAAACAGCTGTCGATGAGGGCGTGCCTCCTTCACTAGTGCTTGGCGGGCGGCTGCGTATCCCTAACCAACTGTCGCGCCGCTACGACATTCCTCAAAAATGGATTCGGCTTCCGATAGAAGCGCCAGTACTGGAGCTGCCGCTTCCTTGCGATCCCGACACATGGCAAGCGCTTACGGCCAACCACAAGACCGACCTTCTGCGCGCCGTCCGCACTGCATATCTGGCGTGGATCGCGTCGCCGGTCGGTCTAGATAACGCGTGGCGCAAAATACACCCCCCGTCGGAGGCCTTTTGGGTGCCAGCCGCGTGGGACCGTTTTCTGGTGAATGCAAGGGCGGTAATGCCAAGCGTTCCAGACCTCGTGCCGGACTTCGACGCACAGATTCTGGTTCAACCCCTGCGCGATCCGCTTGAACCAGGGACATTCTCTATCCGCATAGCATTCGAGAATTTGCGTGAGAGTGACGCTGCGAAAGAATGCGGCCTCTTTAATGTCAGCATCACGACCGAACTTCCGGAAGGCGCGCTTGGACCGATGCGGCTCGAGCGCGTCAGGCGGAGCTATCACTTGGCTGGCTTCATGACGATGCCGGCAATAGGCGTCAATGGTGGGGTGCGAGATCTAGGCATTGTAGACGGTGTGCGATCGCTCAGAACCACTTGGATGCCGCGCTACGTGCTGCCGCGCATGCACGCGACCCAAATTCCCGCGGTGCCCACAGCCTATGGCCGACTGGGGCAAGAGGCGACTGATCTAACGGAACTAGCGGCATTGCCGCGCGCGTTGCGAGATTGGATTGAAATTGTCGGCCGCGACACTGTGCTATCGGTTCCTGGCGAGGAGGGTAGCGTCGACGACGAAACTGCTCAGCGGAATCGCTTTCAAGATGATCTTCAAGCATGGCGGAACGAAGCCGCACGCATAGCAACTGGTGTCGACTTACTATCTGCGGCGCAGGAGGCTTGGCGACGCGATCCGGCTTCGGGTCAGGCCGCTCCTTATCGTGCATGGCTCTTACTCAATCGAGCGTTCGCCGCGGCGTCTCCCGATCGAGATGGTGATCCACCAAGCGGGTGGCGTCTGTTCCAGCTAGCCTTTGTGCTGGCACATGTACCGACGTTTGCATCACGGCTTCCGCATTATGCGCAGCATTTCGACGCGGCATTCGATGAGGATTCCGCGAGCCTGCTCTATATGGCGACCGGGGGCGGCAAGACAGAGGCATTCTTTGGAACGATCGTTTACGCTCTGTTTCTGGATCGGCTCAGAGGAAAGCACCGCGGAATAACCGCGATGATGCATTATCCTTTGCGTTTATTGACCGTCCAGCAGGCGCAGCGGCTCGCTCGTTTATTGGCACGAGCCGAGATGGTTCGCCGTGCCGAACGCGTGGGTGGCAACCCGTTCGAAATTGGATTCTGGGTCGGCGGGACCAATACGCCAAATGCAACCGAAAAGCGCCCAGGCGACGTGGTCGATGCGCTCCGCTGCGTGCCGGTTTGGAATCACCCGCGCGCGCGGGATGAAGGCGCTTTGCTTGCGAGCCAAGACCGAATTGACCGTGAGTATGCGGCAGCGAATGCCGCTTGGAACAAGCTGCCTCTTTGTCCTTTTTGCACATCGACGCTTGGGACAGGATTGCGACTCTTTCCGCAACACCATCATCGGCTTGGCATTGTGTGTCTGAACAATGCGTGTGAATGGAACCGCTGCTATCCGGCAGTTTCTTGCGAGCCGCTCCCGTTTTTGCTCGCGGACACCGACATCTATCGCCGCGCACCTTCAGTTCTTATAGGAACGATCGACAAGCTTGCTCTGCTCGGTCAAAGCACAACGACGGTGGACCGGATCGCTGGGATGTTCGGCCTTGCACGCTGGGTTGAGGGAGGACCGACAGGACTCCTCCACATGACCAGCGGCGCCGCACCAAACGCCGCACCAACCGCCGACCTTCATCAAGTGGCGCCAGCGTTCTCCGAAGGATTAGAAGTCTTCCTTGACCCATTTCCGAGTTTGATCGTCCAAGACGAAATGCATCTCCTGGAGGAGAGTCTCGGCACATTCGGCGGAATATTTGAAACAGGCCTGTTTGCTTGGCTTTCACGGTTGGCCGGTATTCTTGGGCAACGTGCCTGCCGTGTCCCGGGTGCTCCGGACCGTCCGAGGTTGCCGCATGTGATCGGAGCCACAGCAACTGCCGCGGACGTGGCCAAGCATACACGTGCACTCTACCAGCGCCGCGTCATCCAATTTCCTCATCCCGGACCAAGTTTGCACGGCGGGTTCTACACCCGAATGGCGAGTTTTGAGCAAGGCGGCACGGCCGCGACGGCGCGCCAAGACGCGATCGCCACTCCACGCGGTAGAGAAGCTGCTGCTCCGTGGGGACGGTTGTATGCGAGCCTGATGACGAACGGCCGTCTGCACACCGTTACTACGCTGTCAGTGCTTGCAGCACACGCATCGACCATAACCCGCTGGCAAAGAGATTTGGCGTCGACGGTTGGTACTAGGCAAGCGCGCGCGGCCGCCGAGATTGAGGAATGCGTTTCCGATGAGCGATGGGGGGACGAACGGCGGGCGGCTGTTCAAGCCGCAGCTGCAAATGGTCGCTTCGATCAGCTGGCGGCGTTGGTCGATCTTCACCGCATCCAGCTCACCTATGTGACAAACAAAAAAGGTGGCGACCAGATCCTCTCAGCTTTGGAGGCAGAAGTGCGCGAAGCGCATTTGGCGATGGGACCGGACTACGCGCTCACCGCTTTCCAGATGGAGTTGATTTCGGGCGGCGTCGATATAGGCGGAATTCAAGCCGTAATCCGAGAAGCGGAGCGACCCTTCGATCCGATGCGCGATGACATCAGTCGTGCACTCCGCGGAATTGTCGCGACATCGGCGATCTCGCACGGTGTGGACGTTGATGCGTTCAACGCCATGGCATTTGCGGGTATGCCGTCCGACATTGCTGAGTACATTCAGGCTTCGTCGCGCATCGGGCGCGCACATGTCGGCTTCTCGCTGTTGATCCCAACGCCCCAAACGCGAAGGGATCGTTTTGTTGTCGAGGTTCACGAGTCTTTTCACCGCCTACTTGAGCGGATGATAGCGCCACCGGCGGTTGAACGTTGGGCCGATCGCGCTATTGACAGAACGATTCCTTCGCTGGTGCAGATGTGGCTTGCCGGCGTGCGGCATCAGGAGCGTTTCGTGGCGGCAGCCCTCGAGCAGAAGGGCCAAGTCACAGTGCCCACGACTGTAGAGCAGGTCGAGCGACTCCTTCGCGATCCGCGGGCATTCGATGATTGTGTTGCGTTTGTGGTCGAAGCTGTGGGTATTGGCGCGAGGACAGGTGCTCCAAGTAACCCCATCTACTATGCCGATCTTGTGCGAGCGGCGGCGGCCCGTATCCAGGCCACCATCGCTAGTGGCGACTTTACGGGACGCCTCAGCGACTTTTGGGGCAATCCTTTGACGGGGTTGCAACGCCCGATGACCAGTCTCCGCGACGTCGATGCGGCTGGTCGCATTCGCGCCTCGAACCGCACGGCGCGGAACCAGCCGCTCTCTTGGGAAGAGGTTGGCGACGCAATGGCTATGTTGCGCAATCGTGGCGTGGAGCGTCGCAGGCGGACCGCATCAAGCGAATTGGATGGAGAGGGCTGAACATGACAACACCTCCAACCATGCAGCGGTCACGTGGGCAACTCGCCACCAGTTACGCGCCTCACAGTCTCTTCACCTTCGAGGGCGGATTGGGCGCCTGCATGGCGTTGTCGGCATCGGGAAATCGGGTCGCAGAGCTCCGACCGATAACGCAACGTATGATTGGCGAGCAAATTCAGGAGTACTTCGAGGCATGGGCGGCGCGAGCTATGCGTGGGCAAAATTTGCGCCATCCGGTGCCGCCAGCGCTAGCTGTCGACAATCGAGTATTGAGCGATCAAGCGGTCCGCGTTCGGTTGGGCGATCTCGTTTTTCAAGTTCCGGAGGTCGTAGGCTATGTGCCGTTCCCGCTGTCCTTTTCGTGCACACGGTGTGATCTGCATCGCGAGTGTCGCCGTGTGGATCGCGTTGCGGAGGAGGCGGAGCGCTTCCGGCAGGCCTGCCCTACGGGCGCCGCTGCATGTGCTGACGACTGGCAGCAGATCGATGTTGTGTTAACGCATTGGTCCGGAGACATTGAACCAATCAGCCCGAGCTACCGCTATTGGGATTCCGCGAACGCAACCACGCGTGATATCGCGCGCTGCAGTTCATGTGAGTCCGATAGATTCTACTTGCGCAGACCGCCCGGAGCCCTTGCCGGTTGGCACTTCGAATGTGTGGCTTGCCGAACCGTTCGTCCAATTCTCCAACGGGACCTACGAACACTAGAGACTCTGGGGCCCCTGCTTGATCAGAACCAGGCCATCTTTGCCGAAGTCAATATGGAGCCCATCTCATATCGCGCGTCGGCGGCTTATTATGCGCATGGCGATCGGATCCTGGTCTTCGACCAAGATCAATATGTGTCGTTGCTCGGGGCGGCCCAAGTAAGCCAGCTTGAGAGCTTCGTGGCTACGACCTACGGCTATCCCCCCACGCATCTCACCGATGTGGAGAAGGCGGCTCTGCTGCAGGCGGCAGGTCGGGGCGCTGATTGGGACAACTACGTCCACATGCGAACGCTGGTCGCGACGCTTGAAGCGGACGGCAGGACGCCGGCTGAAATGATCAACGCATCGCGCTCGTTCCTAAACCAGCGAGACGAGGAGTGGAACGCTACCGTCTTCGCGGGCCGTCAGCAAGCAACACCTGGAGTCGCCACAGCTTGCCGAGACCGCCAACGCTATGTCCGTCGATTTGATCCGGTACGAATGGCTGTGGAGCACGAGACGCTGTTGCAGGAAAAGTTGCGCGGTGGGCAGCTTAGCGACGGAAAGGAAGTGTCAGTCGATGTGACCATTCTTGATCCGTTTCTCATCCCGGACGGGCTCTCCGAGCGGCAGATCGAAAGGCTCAGGTTCGAGGTCCGGCGGCGCCGCGACTTGCTCGGTATTTCCGAGATGCGCCTCATTCGCGACGTCCGGATTTGCGAATACACCTTCGCTTACACGAGGACCTCATCATCACCCACAGTGAGGCGGGACAAAGCGGGCGACGCGGAGATGCCGGTCAGGCTTCGTTTGTTTGATCGAGTCGAGGTTGGCGAGGCGGCGCGACATCCGGTGCTCTGCCTGCTTCAGTCAAACGAAGGCTTCTATGTTCGCTTGGACGAGGCGGTGGTCCGCGAATGGCTTGATGCGAATGGCGTTATGGTTCTCCCAACGCCTCCGGGTGTTCGACTTGGCGGCAGCCTGATCGAGGAGTTCGCTGCGATCGAAAACGATCCCGTTTCGCGCTTTTCGCGCTTTCTCGACGAATACCGCCGGGAACGCTCCGTTCCTCGCCAGGCTTACCCCTTTGCGTACACGTTGCTACATAGCGTCGCTCATCATCTCATCGGCGTGTGCGCCTCGATGTCGGGGCTGGACCCTGGCTCCTTTGGTGAGCATTTGTTTGTGCCGGATCTCGCCTTTCTGGTCTATCGCCGCGGCATGACGATGGACTTGGGCAACCTGTCGTCCATGTGGCGAGATCGTGGAGATCCAGCGTTTGGTAACGAGATCCTAGATCGGATGGTCAACCCGGCGAGCCTGAGATGTGGTTCGGAAAGCGTTTGCAATCATCGCGGCGGGGCATGCCCAGACTGCGTCTTGATCCCCGAAAGCGCCTGCCTCACGCGCAATGAGCTCCTGTCGCGTTCTGTCCTCATTGGCCGGGGGGCGCCGCGATGGGACATGCAGGGCGAGAGATTGGTTGGATACTACGCCACTGCTGAACGTCTCGTTCAGCGGCAAGCTGCCGTGCGCGTTCGGAGGTAGGCGTGGCCGCTTCCATAGGCGCCGACTTGGCGCGTTCACTGGTTATGGGTCTCGGTCTTGATTGTGCAACTGCCGCCGTGCTCGCACGTGCGATGGTCGGTCGACAGGGGAGCGCGATCGATCCTTACAATCTCGAAGATCAACCAGGCGGAGCCGTGAAGCGTGTCACGGACGACTTTGTTTCGCGTGGTTGGTTGCGCCATAGCGTTGTCGGCTGGTCGGTGGGTCCAAATGATCCGCCTTCCGAACTGGCTACCTTTCTGGAAGGTGCCGCGGCGATGCGCGCCGCAATGCCTGACGATGGCCGCGCGACGGCAGTGGTGACAATGCCACCGTCACCAAGCGGTATTGGAGCTGCAATTCCAGCAACGGGCTTGGCGTATGCCGCGCTCATATCTACGAAGGAGGCCCTTGAACGGTTAGCCGATGCCGCTACCAGAAGCTTCACGATCATGACGCCTTTCCTCAACGACGATGGCTTGGCTATTGCGCTCGACCTCTTCCGGCGCACGCGAGCCTCCGAGAGACTTCTTGTCGTTCGACGATCTGGAGCAGCACTCGCCGCAGTGGGTCGTGCCAGTCAGGAGCTCACGCATCTCGGCGTCGAAGTTTTTGATTACCGGCTTCAGGCAGTGGATGGGTATGAGACCTTCCACGCCAAAGTGGTGCTGGCTGATCAAGATCTGGCCTACGTCGGCAGTGCCAACATGACCGTCTTCGCCCGCCACTCGATGGAGCTTGGTATCCTCGCCGACGGCCGTGCGGCGCGTGTCATTGCGAGCATTGTCAGAGCCGTTGAGCGCATCGCAAGGCGACTCGCTCTGCCCACGGTCGGGGGCGATATGTGAGAAAGAATTGCAAACCGGGGGTTCTCGCAACTCGCAAGTCCGACCTCACGCAAGTACGCCACCCGCCTGCTCATCCGAAAGACGTGGCGAAAACAATTGCCGCATTCCACAAACTTCTCGCTGCGCTCCGTAAGCGAAGACGGGGCCGCGCCCGTGCGCTGCGGACGTGCCTTGCTTTGATCCGAAGGGACGCTACCCCAGATCTCCTCAAGCTTTTGGATGCCCTGCCACCTGCGTGGGCTGATCACGCAGTAGCGAGCGCATACGCGATTGGAATTTCCCAGAAGCGAAGGAAAAGGCTGGGGGCCTATTTCACACCGCCGCACCTGGTGGATCATCTCGTCTCACGTCTCAGAGCCTGCGGATTGGATCCTGTCAAACATCGGCTTCGCGATCCTGCCGCCGGTGGTGCCGCTTTTCTGGTACCGCTTGCTCGCATAAAGGTAGCTGCTTGGAAAGCGCAGGGTCTCAGCGATGCGGATATCGTGCGCAAGCTGCGCCTTCACCTGGTCGGGCAAGAAATTGAACACGACCTTGCGACTATCGCCAATGCGCTGTTGCGGCAAGTGCTAGTGCGCGAGTTCGATATCGCGCCGAGCCTCGTGGCAAAACTCTCGTTGGTGAAGGTGGGTGACAGCCTTGATGCCAACTTCTCGAATAAGAATGAGATCGATCACGAGGTGGGCAATCCTCCGTTTCTACGGCTACGGGCTACGGATAAACGGCTTTCGAGACCGATTTTTTGCGAGATCGTTTCCGGGAGGGCAAACCTTTACGCGTTGTTTGTGCGACGAGCCCTGGAGGAAGTGCCCGCCGGTGGGTTAGTTGGCTATGTGATTCCGGCATCGTTTTTAGGTGGACCGGAATTTAAGTCTTTTCGTCGACGGGTGTTGGAGCTTGCTGAGGTCTTGATAATCGACCTCGTGGAGAAGCGGAGCGACGTGTTCCTTGGCGCGATACAGGACGCGTGCTTTGTGGTTCTGAAGCGGAGGGCGGCAGCTCTGCCGCTGCTGAGTACATCGCAAGCAAAAAGCGGCGTTTTTCGGCGCAACGGAGAATTCCTTGATAAAGGTCTGGCTCGGATCGATCCAGGCGGAGAGCCCTGGCGATTGCCCGGCGTTGAACTGATTCGCCCTTCAACCCTCAAGGACTGGGGCTACAAGGCGACTGTCGGTTACCTTGTCGCGAATCGGCAACCGGAGCGGTTGCACAAGCGCCGTGCGAAGGGCCGTTACCCACTCATTTGGGCTAAGGCAATCACTTCTGACGGATGCTTTGACTTCGATCGAGGCGCAGAGTTCAAGGGATTTGGCTGGGTTGATGCTCCGGCCGAGGCGACTTATGTGGTCCGCACCGCATGTGTTGCTATCCAGCGCACTTCGTCGAGAAACCAAAAACGGCGACTTACTGCTGCTCCTATATCGGAGGCCTTCATTCGTCAGCACCGGGGAGTCGTCGCGGAGAACCATGTTATCTTGCTCATCCCGACGTCATCCGAAGCTGTGTCGCCGGAATCATTGGCGGAAGAGCTGAATAGGCCGGCAGTCAGCGCCGAACTCGATCGTGTATGCGGTGCAGCGTCGATTTCGGTGCGGCTTCTGGAAACTATCGAACTTGGCGCGCGCACTTCGGTGTCCGTGCAGCGAGGATCCGATAGTTCGGTCGCAGTGACTCAAAGAGGCAAACGCACGGCTGTTGCTTAAGCGGAGCAGGGAGTAGTGCAGCGATGATGGCGCGCGATTTCCCTTCGAGAGTGTCCAACCGTCCGGCTTCGCACAACGATTTAGTCGACCGGTCAGCCATGCCTTCGGAAGGAGACGCCTCGCGCTATCGACTCCAATATGTCGGCGTTTGATCGTTCCGGCGCACGAAAGCCCAAAGACCGGCGAACACTTGGTCGACCGTTTCCAGGCAGTGCTGCACGAACGCGTCTGGGAGCTCTATCCGGAGGCGGAGGAGCCGCTCTTGGCGTGGTATCGCGAGGTCGAAAAGGAGGACTGGAGTACGCCGCAGCAGGTGAAAGAAAAGTACCGCAACGCGAGCATCGTGAAAGGGAGTCGAGTGGTCTTCAACATCAAGGCGAACGACTACAGGCTCGTGGTCAAGATCAACTACCCGTATCGGGTGGTTTACGTGCGCTTCATCGGTACGCATGCGCTGTACGACTCGATCAACGTAGAGGAGGTGTGAGATGAGCAAAATTCGCGCAATTCGTAGCGAAGCAGATCACGAAGCTGCTCTCGCACGCATCGAACAATTGATGGATGCCGGGGCGGATACGCCTCAAGGCGAAGAACTCGACGTGCTCACCGATCTCGTTGAACTTTACGAGGCAAAAGTGGAGCCGTTTGGTTATCCGAGTCCACTTGGTGCAATTCAGTTTCGCATGGAACAGGCCGAATTGTCGCCGAGGGATTTGGTTCCCTTTATCGGTAGCCGTGCGAAAGTTTCGGAAGTGCTGTCGGGTAAGCGTCCGCTCACGATGCAGATGGCGCGCGCCTTACATACCAATCTCGGTATTCCTGCGGATGTTTTGTTACAGCAACCGGGCGGTGAGTTACCGTCCGCGCTAGACGGTATCGAATGGAATCGCTTTCCTCTTGTTGAAATGGCAAAGCGGGGTTGGATTGAAAAGAAACGCAATCTTACCTCTCACGCCGAAGAGCTTGTGCGTGGCCTCATTCAGCGCGCGGGGGGCGAGCACGTTCTACCTGCAGCCTTCTATCGAAGGAACGACCAGGCGCGTCTGAACGCGAAAACCGATCCTTATTCGCTTAAGGCTTGGTGCTGGGAAGTATTGGCGCGCGCCAACGCACGAAAACTTCCGGCGAGCTACAAACCTGGGAGCGTCGATCTGACATTCCTTTGCAAGGTTGCCAAGTTGAGCTGGTCGGCAGACGGCCCGAAGCTGGCGCAAGAGTTTCTCGCCAAACACGGCATTTATCTTGTGTACGTGGAGCACCTGCCGCGTACACACCTTGATGGCGCTGCTCTGCAGCTTGCCGATGGTACGCCGGTAGTCGGACTGACACTCCGCTATGACCGGCTGGATAACTTTTGGTTTTGTTTGCTGCACGAACTCGCTCATGTGGGACGCCACATGACCAACATGCGCAGTGAAGCATTCGTGGATGATCTTAGTTTGCGTGACGTGAAGGGAATGTAGCGTGACAAACGAGAGAACGAAGCCGATGAGTGGGCTGAGAGCGGGCTAATTCCCAACGATGTATGGAATACAAGTCGCGTGAAAGGCGATCCATCGCCTCTTGCGGTGATGGAGCTGGCACAACGTCTCGGCATTCATCCGGCCATCATTGCCGGACGCGTGCGCCACGAAACTCGAAATTTTCGGCTGCTATCGCACTTCGTTGGCACTGGGGCCGTTCGTAAGCAATTGTTGGAAGAAGGAGAAGTCTCATGAACGACAAACCGGAAAAGACTGTCTCGATTTTCGTCAATCAGGACGAACACAACGTCGACAAGGGCAAGATCTCGTACAATCAGGTTGTGGCGCTCTATATCAATGATGGCGGCGCGGCCTCGAACGAATACCTCATAAAATATTCGCACGGACACTCAGACAATGTGAGTGGCACTTTGGCTCCGGGACAAGAGGTCGTGGTGAAAGATGGAATGCGTTTCAGGGTTTCAGGAACTGGCGAGTCATAACCCATTCGTTCGGGAGCTAGAGGGCCAAGGCTACCTCATTGATTTTATCAACGGGTACTTCCTCATATATGGTCTGCCGTACTTAGCCAAAGACGGCACGCTTCAGCACGGAGATTGGGCGAGCCCCGTCGATCTAACGACAGACTCGGTCATCGATCCTCCCAAAACTCATCAAGCGTGGTTTCGCGGCGGTCGGCCCCACGACCAGGCGGGACGAGAACTTCGGCTCGGCGTCGCGGACGCGAAGGTGACGGTCGTCGAAGGCTTCGTCACGGACTATTCCTTCTCCTTTAAGCTCTTCGACGATTCCGGTCAAAAGCGCGATTACCGTTCTTTTGAGGAGAAGGTGCGCACATATCTCGACGCAATCACTCCGCCGGCGTTGGCCGCGCACCCGGATGCGACACCACTAAGTGCCATCGAAATCAAGGCCAAAGAACAGGGTAGCCCTCTTCGTTTTCCCGATACCTTGTCGTCTCGCTACCACATCAATGACGTGTCATCGCTACTCAGAGACAAGAAGGTAGCGATCATCGGCCTGGGAGGTACGGGGTCCTACATTCTTGATTTCATTGCCCGCACACATCTCGATCGGATCGTCTTATTCGATGACGACAAGGTACAAGTGCACACGATTTTTCGAATACCCGGCTTCATTCCTCGTGCCATCGGAAAGACAAAGGTCGAAGCGCTTGCCCAGCACTATGGCAATTGGCACGGGGGAATTGATCCCGTGGCGGAACGCATCACGGCGCAAAATATCGAGCGCTTGCGAGAATTCGACTTCGTATTCGTTTCGGTGGACGATGGGCCCTCGCGGCTGCACATCGTGGATTGGCTGAGTTCCAACGGCATAGCGTTCGTCGACTGCGGCATGGGTCTCAACCGATCGTTCGCCGGACTCAACGGTATTACGCGCATAACGGGGATCGACCGCTCGGCGTTCGACCGCACTGTACAGACGCCCTATTTGCCAACTGCAAGCGCCAAAGAAGACGAGTATCGGAAGCAAGCCCAAATTGCAGAGTTAAACGCGCTGAACGCCGCTCTTGCCGTCATAAGGTTCAAGCAGCACTTCAAACTCTTTGAGCGTGCGGAAAACGCGGGTTGGTATACGTTCGAAACCGCTTCTTTCGAGTTGGATGCGGAAGGGCGTCCACAATGAATTATTCGTACCAAGCCGTAGAACGCATCCCAAAGCAATTGTCCGCGGGCATCGTGTATCACAGCGAAGAGTTCGAGCTAGCTGCCCTGAAGTGCGCCTGCGGTTGCGGCCATCGAGTAATGCTACTGGTACCGGACAGCCATCAGGTGTCTTCGGAAGGCGGGTTTGCAACAATCCGACCTTCGATCGCGGTTTGCGATGCAGCCTGCAAGTCGCATTACTTCATCACTGCCGGCCGCGTGCGGTGGTTGCCCGCATTCACAGCCGCGCAGGCGTCGTCGGTAATGCAAGGGCAGATTGCCCGTCATGTCGCGCTCGACACACAACAACTCTCATGGTTTGGTTGGGTGCGACGCGCTTGGGCTCGAGTGGTCGACGGAATTAAGTCGATCTTTCAAACGAAGCGCCGCTAAGCCTGTGCATTTGAGCAAGCACTTCTGACGGTACATACGACGGTCACGATCGCATTCCGCGACCATCACACGTGAGGTGCAACAGGATCTCGCGCGGAAAATGCGGAACGAGACGGGCAGGGGAGCCGGGCCACGCATCCGATTGATCATCGGTCCCACGTCATAAACCGCGATCTCCTTGTGCGCGGAACAGCAGATCAGCGATTCCGAGGATGCTCCGCCAAATCCGCGCAATGAACTTGGCGCGCGGTAACGATGGCGAGTCGGGCGAAGGCGCCGACTGCGCGCCGCGCGTCGAGACTTCCAGGATGGATGCCTCCGACAAGAGAAAGATCGTAGGGTATGAACCGATTCATTGTGCAGATCTATGTGTTACACCGGCCCGCCCTGCCGCCGAGTCGTGACGAGATGCCCTTTGTTTGACCATATGCGAGCCGCCGACCGTGAAATCGCTTGAATCCCTCGCAAGCGCCTACGCCCGCTGGGGAGCGAGCCAGCTAGGCCGGATCACCGACGCTCTTGAACGAGATCTTATTCTTGAGCTCATTGGGAGGATCGATGGCAAGCAGGTGTTGGACGTCGGTTGCGGCGATGGTGTCCTAAGCTTCGAGCTTGCGCGGCGAGGTGCGAACGTCACCGGCCTCGATGCGGACCCCACGATGATAGCCGCTGCGCGCAAGAGAGGCGAGGCCGAACGGGTGTCTGTGCGTCTCGTCGAAGGGCATGTCGAGAGACTGCCTTTCGCGGATGCGAGTCACGACATCGTCGTCGCAGTGACGGTTCTTTGCTTCGTGCCGGATGCGAGCGCTGCCGTTGCTGAAATGGCGCGCGTCCTTCGGCCCGATGGCCGGCTCGTTGTCGGAGAACTCGGCCGATGGAGCCTATGGGCCGGAATCCGTCGGCTCCGCGGTTGGTTTGGCTCACCAACGTGGCGGTCCGCGACGTTTCGCAGCGCGTCGGAGCTGCGTGCCTTGGTCGGCAACGCAGGTCTCGTTGTCGAGGCAGTTCGTGGAGCAATCTTCTACCCACCCGTCGGGGCCTTCGCGCACCTCTTCGTGCGCGTGGACGCCCATTTAGGGCGACTGACGAGTTTCGGCGCGGCGTTCGTGGCAATCTGCGGAGTCAAGTCGAGGCAAGGCTGTCGGGCCACGATGGCTGGCGTCGATCATAAGCACTGATCGTCAGTATGTGACGTCGACCGAAAGCCAGAGCTTGTCGCGATCGGCGAACCCGCCGTCACCGTTGTAGTCGGCATATTGAATGGCGGCGGACCAGTGCTCGCCGAAACGCACGCTAAGCTCGGCGTCTGTCTCAGATCCGAACGAAGCGCCGCCGCGCTCGGCGTCGAAATCGTGATAGGTGATCGCTGCCGTGACGCCAGTGACGGGACCCCAGTCCTCAAGGTTCGTGTCGTAGACGAGCGCGCCATAAGTATCGACGATGCCGTTTGCGGGTGTCGTCAGGAAGACATCGGCGGTGCCTTGAAACTTGTGCAGCGACGCTAGCGGGGTTGAGAACCCACGCACGCCGTCGCCCTCAAGACTCTCCAAGCCGCCCACGAGCCTGAAGCCGTACGCCGTGAGCCCCGCCTCCACGAGCCAATAGTCGAGGTCGAAGTTGCCGGTGTTGTCCGCGTTGTCCCTTTGCGTTGCGAATTCGAGCGCGTACACAGCGCCCAACCCGTCGGCGACGTCGTGCTTGCCCGCGAAGCGTGCGCCGAATGTCTCGGACGAGAGCGCCGGGGATTGTTCAAGGTCGAGGAAGTAGCCATAACCCGCGACCTTTCCCCATCCGGCGATGTCATAGGCCGCGTTGACGAGATGGGTGTCGCCTTCAAACGCGTCTTGTGTGCTGTCCTGACCGAAGACGCGGTTTACGCGGTTTACATAGGCGTAGGTGATCGCGAGATTGGGAATGCTCGTGTTCGTGACCCGGGCTGCATCGAAGGTCTGCTCGTTCTGGCGAAACGCCGAATTGCCGATGAAACGCTGACTGTCCAAGTTGAGCCGCTGCCGCCCGATTGTGACCACGGTCTGCTCGATGCCGGAATACTCCAGCTGCAAACGGTTGACCTGAAAGTCTTCCGGATCGGCGACAACGGGAAAAGCAATGTTGCCGTTCACCGTGTCGTTGAAGTCATCGCTCAAATGGCCGATGCCTTCAAGTTCGATCAGAGCCTGAAAGTCCCACACCTTTCCGGTTTGAAAGCCGGCGCGCACGCGCACCGTGTGGGCATCGGCGTCATCGGCGAATCCCGCCTGCTCGACATGCTCGTAGCGATAACGAGCGTCGAGGATTAGCTGGCCGTTCGCGAAGAAATCGTCGAACGCTGGCTCTGCCTTTGCGGCGATAGCGCCAGCCGTCGAGATACCGGCGAACAGCAGGGCGGAGGGCAGGGTCGATACGAGACCAAGCTTACCGAATGCGTTCATGTCACCGCGTCCGATCTGCCGAGAACCCGGCAAAAGGTTGCTGAAAATTGGCAGTCGCGTCGCTTCCCCACCGTGCCCGCAATGTTCATCCGCGAAGGGCAGACGCGGCGCAGGCCGCTCGTACCCGACAAGACGATAGGCGTCACGGCACCCTACATCATGTGACCCATCTTCATGAGCTTCGGGAGCATTTGGTCGGCCGTCTCCCTCTGCTGTTTTGTCAACGACGCGTAGAGCGGTTTCAGCGCCGCGTTCAGTTTCCGCAACGCCTTGAGCCTGGATTGCATCATCTTCATATGCATCTCCGTTCGGTTCACGATCGAGCCCGCGTGCTCGTCTCGACCTTCGGAATCCGAGCTGGCATGTTCGTCGCCATCCTCGGCACCCGAGGAGGCGTGTTCGTCCCGACCCTTGATGTCCGAACCCGCGTGCTGGTTTTGATCCTTGGCACTTAAGGCGGCGAGCTCGTCTCGACCCTTGATGTCCGCGCTCGTGCGCTGGTTTTGATCCTTGGCACTTGAGGCGGCGTGCTCGTCTCGACCCGTGTCCGTGCTCGCGTGCTCGTCCAGATCCTCAGCACCAGAGCCGGCGTGTTCGTCTTCATTCATCATGCTGCAACACTTCATGCCGGACTTTTTCATCGGCATATGCGGCTTTGACGCGGCGAAGGCGCGATACGCGGCCGCGAAGGTTCGCCAGACCTTCGCTTGCTTCGCAGTGATCTTGAGTTCGGTCTCGAGAGAAGCGAGGGCGCCTTCCGTGTCGTGTGCCATTCCCATGGCCGCGCCGCCATCCGGCTTCGCGACAGTGGAGGCCTTGTCGGTCGTTTCGGAATGAAGCGGTCTTGCAGACTGCGCTGATGCGCATGCGGCCAAGCCCAGGACAAGCGCGGCGACGAGAACATGTTTCACGAGTGCATTTCCTCCGTTTTGAAGACTTGGACTGCCGCGGCAGGCGCAGAAGGCGGAATCAAATACATCGTCAACCCCAGGACGTATTGAGCTGGATCAATGTGAGGGGAATCGTTCGGTACGATCTTGCATCGTAGGCGAAGGAACATTTTGGCATTTGCGAGGTCGCCTTGCATTGCGGGTGACCCCTGGGGCGAGCAGCTTGACATAGCGTAGGGTAATCAAGTACTCAAGCGAATAATTGAGTGCTGAATCATGAATGCGGCCAAGCGCCAGTTCAAAGACTCCATTTACGAGCAGTTCGCCCGCATCGGGAAAGCGCTGGCTTCCCCAAAGCGACTCGAGCTGCTTGATCTGTTGAGCCAAGGTCCGCGCACCGTCGAAGCGCTCGCGGGTGAAGCCGCCATCAGTCTTGCCAACGCATCGCAGCACTTGCAGGTCCTCAGGACTGCACGGCTGGTCGAATCAGTGAAGCAGGGGATCCATGTGCAATACGCGCTCGTGGACGACGACGTTTCCCCGTTTTTGCACGAAGTACGACAGCTCGCCCGGTCGCGCCTGGCTGAAATAAGTCAGATCACTCGATTGTTTCTTGAGGAGCGCGGCGCGCTTGAGGCAGTCGATGGCGAAGATCTGATCCGGCGCGTGCGCTCCGGTACGGTCGCTGTTCTCGACGTACGCCCGGCCGAGGAATACCGCGCCGGCCACATCCCGGGGGCGATTTCCGTTCCGCTATCGGAGCTAAAGAAGCGCTTGGCGGAGTTGCCACGGAACCGAGAGATCGTCGCCTATTGCCGCGGACCGTACTGCGTGATGGCGATCGACGCCGTCGAGGTGCTGCGCAAGAAAGGGTTTCGCGCCCATCGCATGGAAGAGGGCGTTGTCGAGTGGAAAGCGCGCGGCTTTCGCGTTGCAACTCGAACCGATGAGGATCTCCCATGATCTTGAAACCGTACTATTATTTTGAGACGGGTTGCGCGGCGTATCTGTTTGGCTGCGCGACCCTCGGCAAGTGCGCCGTGGTCGATGCGCATGAGCGCGACACTGACGCTTACATCGCGTTCGCGTCGTCGAAGGGCATGAGCATAACCCATGTCATAGATACGCACGTGCACGCGGACCATCGGTCCGGCGGGCGCGAGCTCGCGCGCAAGACGGGCGCATCATATTGTTTGCACGAGGCCGCCGCTGTAGGGTTTTCGTTCGAACCGATGCGCGACGGTCAAGAGATCGAGCTTGGCAACACCCGCATCAAGGTTCTCCACACGCCCGGTCATACGCCCGAGAGCATTTGCCTCGTGGTCACCGATCTTCGCCGCGGTCCCGAGCCGTGGTTCGTGCTCACCGGTGACACATTGTTCGTCGGCGCGGTCGGCCGTCCCGATCTTCCCGGCCAAGTGCGCAAGAACGCCGGGGAGCTCTACGACAGCATTCACGCCAAGATCCTGACGTTGCCGGACGACCTTGAGATGTGTCCCGCGCACTTCGCAGGCTCGGTCTGTGGCGCCGGGATGAGCGGCAAACCCTCAAGTACGATTGCATTCGAAAAGCGGTGGAATCCCATGCTCGCGACGAGCCGCGACGACTTTATCGCCGCGTTGATGGACGTGCCGCCGAAGCCCGCAGAGATGGAACGCATCATGCGCTTCAACCAGGGCCGTGAGGATGAGTTGCGGCAATGAGTGCGCTCGTAACCGTCGGATCGGGAGGGGTGCGACTTGGTCTGCGCGAAAATCTCGCGCAGTTTTCGCTTCTGGTTGTCGTCAATGCGTTTGTCGGCGCCATGGTCGGGATGGAGCGGAGCATTCTGCCCGCGATCGCCGAACAAGACTTTCACCTCGCCGCGCGCACGGCTGTGCTGTCGTTCATCGTCGTTTTCGGCATCAGCAAGGCGTTGACAAACTATTTTGCCGGCAGGCTGTCCGACAGTTTCGGCCGCAGACACATCCTCATCGCCGGTTGGCTTGTCGCGGTGCCGGTGCCGTTTCTGTTGATGTGGGCGCCCAACTGGAACTGGGTGCTGGCGGCGAATGTGTTGCTTGGCGTCAGCCAGGGGCTCACGTGGTCGATGACGGTGATCATGAAGATCGATCTCGTCGGTCCGAAGAGCCGGGGCTTCGCGATGGGTCTCAACGAATTCGCCGGCTACTTCGCCGTCGGGGCCTCGGCACTGGCGACCGGCTGGCTTGCGTCGCAATACGGACTTCGCCCGGAGCCCTTTTATCTGGGTGTGGCGTTCGTAGCTGCGGGCCTCTTTCTATCGGCACTCTTCGTGCGGGAGACCAGGCATCACGTCGCTCACGAGTCTGCGCTCAACGGCCTGCTCGGCTTGGCATCGCCTCCCAATCAGCGCGAGGTGTTTTGGCGGACCAGTCTCTCGGACAGGAACCTCTCGAGCATCAGTCAGGCAGGGCTCGTCAACAATCTGAATGACGGGATGGCGTGGGGATTGTTTCCACTCTTCTTTGCTGCCGCTGGCATGGGTTTGAAGGAAATCGGCATCCTTGCGGCCGTCTATCCGGCGGTATGGGGGATAGCGCAGCTTTTTACAGGGGCACTCTCCGATCGGATTGGCCGAAAATGGCTCATTGTCGGTGGCATGTGGTGCCAAGCGATCGCCATAGCTTTGATCGTCGTCATGCACGGCTTTGCCGTATTCGCTGCAAGTGCGGTTTTGCTCGGCATTGGAACGGCGATGGTCTACCCGACGCTGCTCGCAGCGATCGGGGATGTTGCCGAACCCGCGTGGCGCGCCTCCGCAGTCGGCGTCTATCGGCTTTGGCGCGACCTTGGTTACGCGATCGGCGCGCTGCTTGCCGGCGTGACGGCTGATCTCTTCGGCCTTTCCGCCGCGATTCTGCTCGTTGCAGGGCTCACATTCACATCAGGCTCACTCGCCGCAATCCGCATGAGCGAAACACTGCGAGGGCGCCCCGAAAAATGACCGCTTCACTGGCGCCGTTCGACCTGTCTCGCGGCACGACAAGCAGCAGAAGGAGGTATGTGGCATGACGAACTGTTGGGATTGGGGCATGGGTTGGGGCATGGGCTTCGGCTGGCTGTTTATGATCCTGTTTTGGGTCCTCATCATCGTTGGAATTGTCGCGCTGATGAAATGGTTCTCCGATCAGTCGGGCTCGCGCGGGAAGACGGCGCTCGAGATTCTGCAGGAACGCTACGCCCGCGGCGAGATACAAAAGGACGAATACGAGCAGAAGAAGCGCGACCTCTCGAGTTGATCCAAGAGTGAGTGTGGAAAGCGCGTCGGGCCATCGCGCAAGTAGTGGGCGCGCAAAGCGACGAAAGAGAGAGTCATGAAAACGCTGATGATCCTCAACGATCCGCCCTACGGGACCGAGCGTTGCTACAATGCGCTTCGTCTTGCCCATGCGCTGCTGAAGAACGACCCGGAGGCGCAAGTCACTGTCTTCCTGATGGCGGATTCCGTCGTGGCCGCGAAAAAGGGACAAAAGACGCCGGAGGGCTACTACAACACGGAACGCATGCTGAAGCGCGTGGTGGTTGGCAAGGGCAGCGTTCTGCTCTGCGGTACCTGCATGGACGCGCGCGGCATGACCGAAGCGGACCTGATGGACGGTGTGCGTCGGAGCGCGATGGACGAGCTGGCATCCGCGACGCTGGGTGCCGACAAAGTGCTGGTCTTTTGAGCGATGCGGCGCGTCTATCTCGACTATAACGCCAGCACGCCGATCGCACCCGAAGTCGCCGCGGTCATGCGCACCGCGATCGCCCACGCGTTCGGCAATCCGTCGAGCCCGCATTGGGCCGGCGTCCCCGCGCGTGAGATGGTGGACAAGGCTCGTAGCCAAGTGGCCGACCTGCTTGGCTGTGCGCCGGAAGAGGTGGTGTTCACCAGCGGTGGTAGCGAGTCCAACAACTTCGCGCTCAAGGGCACATTCTTCGCGAGCAAACGCGCGCACCGGCACATCATCACCACACAGGTCGAACATCCGGCTATCGTTTCGCCTTGCCGTTTCCTGGAGCGCTTGGGCGCTGCGGTCACTTGGTTGCCGGTGGACGGCGTAGGGCGGGTGAATCCCGACGATATTCGCCGCGCTATCACCGCCGACACCATCCTGATCAGCGTCATGCATGCCAACAACGAAGTTGGAACGATCCAGCCGATTGCGGAATGTGCTGTTGTTGCTCGGTCGCATGGCATCCCGTTCCACACCGACGCGGCCCAATCGGTCGGTAAGATCCCGACGCGCGTTGATGATCTGGGTGTGGACCTTCTTACAATCGCCGGCCACAAACTTTATGCGCCGAAGGGCGTCGGCGCGCTTTACGTTCGCAACGGTATCGCTTTGGAGCCGCTGATCCACGGCGCCGGTCACGAAGGCGGCCGTCGCGCGGGCACAGAGAGCGCTATTCTGGCGGCAGCGCTCGGTGAAGCCTGCATCTTGGCCGCCGACCTGACAGGCATGGAAAGGGTGAAGAGTCTGCGGGACGGTCTTTGGGATGCGCTGCGCGAGCGCTTCGGAGACCGCGTTGTGCTCAACGGCCACCCGGACTACCGCCTGCCGAACACGCTCAACGTGTCGTTCGTGGGACAGATAGGCGCGGACATCCTCGCGCGTATGGATGATGTGGCCGCCTCGACGGGCTCTGCCTGTCACGCCGGCCGTATCGAGCTGTCACCGGTCTTGGCCGCGATGGGCGTCCCGGCGGAAGTGGGTGTGGGCGCCGTGCGCTTCAGCTTGGGTCGATCCACGACGGCGAAAGAGATCGAGGACGTCGTCGAGCGTCTGACTTGGGTGATCCAAGATGCATGAAACTCAAAGGCGATGCCGACCTGAATTTTACGAGCCCGATGCGGCGTTCCACTATCGGGCATCGCGATGAAACTCAGTCGCCGATCGCTTCTTGCCGGCGCCGTCGTAGTTGGCGCTGGCGCCCTTATTGCTCGCCCTCTTTGGGAGGCCATAGGACCGGCCGCCGAGCCACAGCCGTTGCGAATCCCCGACCTCATCGACGCACGCCGACAGGGAAACGCGATATCTCTCCAAGTACAAACCGGCAACACCGAGTTCTTCCCAGGACGTGCGAGCCGGACGCTGGGCTACAACGGCAGTCACCTAGGGCCCACGCTTCGGGTCCACCGCGGCGACGACGTAGAAATCGCTGTCACCAACACACTCGAGGACGACACAACCGTCCACTGGCACGGTCTCCTCATTCCGGCGGAACTTGACGGCGGCCCCCATCAGATCATCCAGCCCGGCGCCACTTGGCGTCCGACACTGCCCATTCGTCAGCCCGCCGCAACGCTCTTTTATCATCCGCATGTCCACGGGCGGACTGGGGAACAGGTCTACGCCGGATTGGCGGGTTTACTCCTCGTCACCGACGACAAGGAGCAGGCATTGGGCCTTCCCTCGGAATACGGCGTGGATGATCTCCCCCTCGTGCTCCAGGACCGCCAGTTCGAGGATGGTTGGTTGGTCCTTCCGTCGGGGATGATGACGATCATGCAGGGAAGGCGTGGCAATACCACGTTGGTCAATGGAACACCGAACGCCGTCGCACGCGTCCCGGGGCGATTGCTGCGGCTGCGGTTTGTGAACGGGTCCAACGCAAGAATCTTCGACCTGTCGTTTGACGACCGGCGAACCTTTCATTGGATCGCCACTGAGGGCGGCCTTCTCGAAGAGCCAGTCGAGGTGCGTTCGCTGACCCTCGCGCCAGGAGAGCGCGCCGAAATCCTCGTCGATTTTTCGGATGGTCGAGCCGTTGCGCTTGAAACCGCTCCCGACACCAATTTTCCGATGATGATGGGCCCAATGGGGCGGGGGCGAAATTTCGCAACAGAGATTTTCGGTGCGGGTAGTGAGGTTGTGCTTCGATTCGAACCTGCTGCCAGCGACCGAAAACCTGGCGCGGTTCCTGGTCGCCTCATCGCTCGCAAGCGTATGGATGCCTCTCAAGCCACCAGACGACGCCAATTTGTTCTGAACATGGGCATGGGGATGGGCGGTATGATGGGAGGACGCATGGGTTCGGGCGGTGACATGCGCATCAACGGCCGCCCCTTCGAAATGGACCGCATCGACGAGCGCGTGCCGCTCGGAGATACCGAAATCTGGGAGGTCACGGGGGAGATGATGTCACATCCGTTTCACATTCACGGCGTGCAGTTTGACGTGCTCAGCCGCAATGGGGGCAAACCGTTGACACGCGACGCCGGCATCAGGGATACGGTACTGGTGCAAGAGTCGGTCGAACTTTTGGTGCGTTTCGCCCAACCGGCGGCCAAGACGCCGTTCATGTACCACTGCCACATCCTCGAACATGAGGACAACGGCATGATGGGACAATTCGTGACAATCTGAGGTCGGCTTTCGAGATCGCCCGAGGGGTGCGCTTCCGATCCTGGGTGCCTGGCTGCTTCAGGCTCAACATCGCGGTTGCGCCGGCGACAACGCCTACAAGACCGAACACGACATGGACGGCCACGATCGACAGAAACACCGGATCGGGTGACGGTATCTCGATGCCCGCGATTGTCGTCGTGTCAGCATGCATCGGCAGCCGCCGTCATACTTTGGCCCCAGACCCGGTCTTTGCGCCTTTGCAGAGTTCGGCGCCGATAGCGGATTCGAGAAGTTTTGTGATTGCAAGAATACCTTCAAGTCGTTCGCGCACGGCGGACGCGTCGATCTGAAAGAAGACGTGGCGGCCTACCGCGTATATCCGCGCTGGCCAGCGCGCAACGGTAGCGGTTGGGGCGCTTTGGGTGTTGCGCGATACCGTCATCACGCCAGTCTTCCAGAAGATCATGCGGTGAGATCGCATTTCGACGTAAGACAACGAGGATGATCGAGCGTAGTGCGAGAGAAGGTGCGTTGCGCGTACAAGATAGCGTGTGAGCGATGTTCGCTGTGGAACATTGCGACGCTAGCGCTCAGTACACGGACGAAGCATCAGACGTTCTTTGTCGTACTTGAGCAGCTAAGGGAGTAAGAGAGAGAGAGAGAGAGAGAGAGAGAGAGAGACGTTCGAGTCGAGGCACCCACAAGATCTCTTGCAAAGAGTGAGCCGCGACGGTACGCGAGACGGTCTCGAGCAAATTGCCGCACGCTATGTCCCTGTGCAGCAAGGAAGATTTTGAGCAGGAAATGATCGAGTGGGAGTGATGGTTCAAGGGCACGCGACCGAGAATGCTTGATCGTTCGCCGGCAGTGGTCGAGTCGTCCCCTCGATGGCCGTGGCCGACTCAGGTTAGGCTTGACCTATGAGAGAGATCATCACCGGTGCCATGGCAACGCTGATCATCGTGGCGCCCTTCTTAGCGTCAGCGTATGTGAAGGCGGGCATCACTGACGAAGTGCGCTCCTGGATGGAGCTAGTGTACTTCAGTAGTCAATCACTTGTTGTGCTCGGTGTCTGGTACGCCTACATGCAATTCAGATCTAGTCGAACGGCCGCTCAGGAAACGCAGTACGCTGCTTATTCTGCGAGCTTTCAGGAATTTCAGACACTGATTGCGACGAACGCCGATCTCGCGAATCTCGTAATTCGTGGCGGCAAAGGGCTGGGAGGGCTTTCTGATGAGGACCGTGAAAGGTACGGCGCTCTCTTATCAAAGAGTCTGGAGAGCATTTACGTTTTCAATCAGATGGCTGAAAGTTGGAGACCAGAATGGAAGCCTGCCGTGGCAGAGATGGTCCGATCGCAGTTCGGATCCGCCGGCGCTCAGGAATGGTGGGCAACGGCAAAGACCTCGTGGTCCGACGACGCGAACAGGCTATTAGCTGGTGCGCTGCAGGGCGGTGCAATCTCGACTCCATCGCTGAGCGCCAACCGCAACGATTCCAACGCTGGACCATGACGTCATCCGCGGTTCGCTGAGAATTGGCCAAGTGCGCGCGCTCGGGCGGGAGCTCGGCCTGCCCGCGTCGTTCGTCGGGCGGCATCCGTTCCCAGGGCCGGGCCTTGCGATCCGTATCCCCGGCGAGATCACCCGCGAAAAGCTCGACATCCTGCGCCAAGCCGACGTCGTCTATCTGGACGA
>CAZJOM010000013.1:0-66374 GCA_964547645.1 uncultured Flavobacteriaceae bacterium | reverse complement strand
GACCGGCGCTCCGCGCCAAAGACGAACAGTCTTGGTGAACCTTCGTGCTCCTTGGTGTCTTGGTAGTGAAAAGCAGCGTAGCCACCAACTCTGCATAAGCGAGTGTGCACAAACGCCATGCAACCAACCCGCCTGCACGGCCGCGTCCTCATCATTGCCGGCTCTGACTCCGGTGGCGGCGCCGGCATCCAAGCCGACATCAAAACCGTAACCGCGCTGGACGGCTACGCAGCAACCGCCGTCACCGCGGTGACGGTGCAAAACACGCTGGGTGTGAGCGCCATCCACCCGATACCGCTCGCGATCGTGGCGGCGCAAATCGAGGCCGTCCTCGACGACATCGGTGCCGACGCCATCAAAACCGGCATGCTCGCAACCGAAGCCGTGATCGAAACGGTGATGGCCGCGCTGAAGGACGAACGTGCGCCCCTCATCGTCGATCCAGTAATGGTCGCGAAAGGCGGCGCGGCGTTGCTCGAAAGTAGTGCCGTCGCCGCGTTGAAGCGCCACGTCCTGCCGCGCGCAATGTTGATCACCCCCAACCTGCCGGAAGCCGAGGCCCTCACCGGCCGCGCGATCGCAACGCCTGAAGCCATGCGCGAAGCGATCGAGCATTTGCTCGATCTCGGCCCCCGCGCGGTATTGCTCAAGGGCGGCCACCTGCCAGGCGATCAGATCGTCGACATCTACGCCGGTCCTGACGGCACGCAGGAGTGGAGCAATCCGCGCGTCGCAACGCGCCACACGCACGGCACGGGCTGCACGCTTGCATCCGCCATCGCAACAGGATTCGCTCAGGGCATGAACGCCGTCGATTCGATCACCCGCGCGCGTGCCTACGTGCGCCGCGCGCTTGAGACGGCGCCGGGCTTCGGCAAAGGCCACGGCCCCCTGAACCACGCACACACGGTGCGCCCCATGACGGAGGACTGACGATGGAACTGAAACTCTGGCAAGTCGATGCCTTCGCCGACAAACCGTTCGAAGGCAACCCCGCCGCCGTCGTTCCGCTGACGCAATGGCTGTCCGACGATCTGATGCAAGCGATCGCGGCGGAGAACAACCTGGCCGAAACCGCGTTCGTCGTGCCCTCGAGCGCCGGCAAATACGACCTGCGCTGGTTCACGCCGGAGGTCGAGGTTCCGCTCTGCGGTCACGCCACTCTGGCCAGTGCCCACGTGATCTTCAACCACCTGGCAACCGGCCTCAACCGCGTCGACTTCAGCACCAAGAGCGGCATCCTCACCGTCGAACGCGCCGACGCCGGCCTGCTCGCCATGGCGCTGCCCGCCTTCAAGTCCGACGTCCACCCCGACGCCGAAGACTTCCGCGAAGCGTTGGAAGAAGCACTCGACGTTTCCCCGGTTGAAGTCCTGCGCGCGAACTACGCGTTCGCCGTCTTCAAGACCGCCGAAGACGTGCTTCAGATCGACGCCGACGCGGTCGCCGACACCATCGAAGAGTTCGACGAAGAATGCCTGATCGTCACCGCCCCCGGCAGCGATATGGGCTTCGACTTCGTCTCACGCTTCTTCGCGCCGGGCAAGGGCGTGCATGAAGATTCGGTGACAGGATCAGCGCATGCCGCCCTAGTCCCCTTCTGGGCCAAACGCCTCGGCAAACCGAAACTCCTCGCCCGCCAAGTCAGCCAACGCGGCGGCACGCTCCAATGCGAAGAGCAGGGCGAACGCGTCCTCCTCAAAGGCAAAGTCGCGC
Organism: uncultured Flavobacteriaceae bacterium; assembly: GCA_964547645.1. Classification (GTDB taxonomy): domain Bacteria; phylum Pseudomonadota; class Alphaproteobacteria; order Micropepsales; family Micropepsaceae; genus SZUA-430. The sequence continues at coordinate 64,658 of CAZJOM010000013.1, read as the reverse complement.
CGTATCTGGAGGGCGTGATCCGGATCTAATGTAGATACGAAACCACCACGAAGCCGGTGACGATGAGCAGCACCGCTGCCGTCGTCACCAGCGTCAGGTGCTTCTCGATAAACCCGCGGATCGGCTCACCGAAGAAATAGAGCAGCGCCGCGACCAAATAGAACCGCAACCCGCGCGTGACGACGGACGCCGCCGCAAACACCGCCAGGTTGAAGTGCGCCGCGCCACTGGCAATCGTAATGAGCTTATAGGGTATCGGTGTCAGACCCTTGATCAGGATGATCCAAAGCCCCCACTTGTTGAACTGCTCTTGAAACTGCGCAAAGCCGCCTTGCAAGCCGTAGAGGTCGATCACCCACTGACCGATCGTCTCGAACAAAAAATACCCGATCGCATAACCGAAGAACCCACCGATGACCGACGCGACCGTACACACGCCCGCAATCAGCCACGCCCTCTGACGTTGTGCCAAGACCATAGGCACCAGCATCACATCGGGTGGAATCGGGAAGAACGAACTCTCCGCGAACGAGACGCCGAACAGGACCCACAAAGACTTCGGATGCTCCGACATCCGGATCACCCAGTCGTACCAACTACGAAGCATTGAGCCCTCAAAAGAACGTTGAAAAGGGTTACCGGATCGGCTCGCTACCCGCAATCGATAGCTATCCCGCATCGAGAACGTAGACGACCGGCATTGGCGTTCGCGCCCGTTCCCCGACACTTTAGCAAGGTCAGGAAAGGAGATCGCCCATGAACGCCCCCACCATCAGAGACTGGACCTACGTCGCCGTCATCGCCGCCCTTATGCTGGCCTACGTTTCAGGCCTTCTCTCCCAGGCCGCCCGCGCCGGCGAGACCAAGGCGCCCGACATCTGCCTCTTCCACGAGGCCCACTGAATCGGCAACGCCAGGCGAGGGCGCGACCGCTTCGCCACGGATCAAACCACGCAAGGCGTTGCCGAACCAAACTGTCCCCGTGCCCAAGTCTTCGGGCCGCAGCACCTGTTCCCTCACCCGCTGCGGCCCGTTCTCGATCAGCTCCCGCCGCAAGCACCCGTCAAGCAATCCGCTGGACAGCGGCGGCGTCAACCAAACCCCATCGCGCTCCACGAACACGTTCGTGCGGCTCCCCTCGGTCACCTCGCCGCGCTCGTTGACGAACACCACCTCATCGCACCCGCTCGCCTTCAGCGCGTCATCGTAGATCTCGCGCCGCGTGGTTTTATGGTGCACCCGCCAGTCGCCGCTCTGCATCGGCACCGGCGCCATCGCATACCGCCACACCGTGTCGTTCAACGAGATCGGCATGGCCCCGAGCTGCGTATCGCCGCGCGGCCCCAGCGTCAGCCGCACGCGCTGCACACCCTCACGGCCCGCCACCGCCGCCTGCAGCGCCCGCCGAATGACAGCCTCGTCAAACACAAACCCAAAGTACCGGCTCGACGCGCGTAGCCGCTTCAAGTGCCGTTCGATCAGATGAAACTCTCGATCCGCCGTCCACCGCATCGTCTCGATCAACCGGAACGGCGCGTCCGCCTCGGTCAAGAACCGCGCCTTCAGCAAGCACTCCGCGTATTCGGCCGCAGGCTCGGAATCCCAGACGATCCCACCACCCACGCCCATCTCCGCCATGCCCTCGCGCAGCGTCAGCGTGCGGATCGCGACGTTGAACGCCATCGTCTCCCGCGTGAGATACCCGACCGCGCCGCAATAGACGCCGCGCGGCTCGTCCTCCAGTTCGCGAATAATCTCCATCGCGCGAATTTTCGGCGCGCCAGTCACCGACCCGCACGGAAGCAAAGCCGGCAGAATCCGCGCGAACGAAACGCCCGGCTGCAAAGTCGCCTCGATTCCGGACGTCATGGTGTGAAACCGCGGATAGGTCTCGACGCTGAACAAGTCCGTGACCGTGACACTTCCAGGCACAGAAACTCGCGCGAGATCGTTGCGCAGCAGGTCGACGATCATCAAGTTCTCCGCCCGCTGCTTCTCGTCGGAGACCAGATCCGCGCGCCGCATCTCATCGCTCGCAACATCGGGCTCGCGACCAACCGTGCCCTTCATTGGGCGCGCAAAGATGCGCCCGCCACGCACCGCGAAGAACAATTCCGGCGAAAAGGACAACACGTCCTCATCGCCAAAGCGCAGGAACGAGCACGCCCCCGACCGCGCCTTCGCTCTGAGCGCGGCATAGGTGGCAAAAGGATCGCCCGCCGCGGCGCGCAGCTTAAACGTTAGGTTCACCTGATAGACGTCGCCGTCGCCGATCAGCTGCCGCACCCGCTCGACCCTGGCGCCATGCGCCGCCGCAGAAGCCGCCGCGTCGAACGCACCGGCAACAGGCGCCCCCCGCGTCCGCTCCGCCAGCCACCGCTCCCGCGCCTCCGAACTCAAGCGCTGCCCGTCGGCAAACAAATGAAACCGCAACAGCGGCCGCCCCGTCGCCGGCATCAGGGGGCGCAACCGCGGCTCGAAAACATGCCCCAGCTCATAAGCGCAATAGCCCGCCGCGATCAGCCCGCGCCCGACACCGGCCTCAAGCGCCGCCAACGCCGGCCCCACCTCGTCGGCTGTCCGCGCCTCGATCAAGCGCTCTGACTCACGCGCCAAAAAGGCCGGCCGATCGGGCCAGGTCGCGTCGTCGAACAGGGCAAAGGGCTCAGTGTCCGGATGGCTCATCGGGCGGGCGGGAGGCAACTGTGCTTGACACCTGCCGCCGCCCCGCCCAAATCCAAGGGCACTAGGCGAAGGCGGGGAGGGATGGTCCTTTCGCGCTGTATAGCGTGGGGCGAATGCGATGTCGCGACCCGGTCCTTTTGGCAACCCATATTGCCTCGGCTTCGATGAGGTCGAACGCCTCCTCGAACGCCTTTCCAAGGGCACAGGAGACGCCTACCCGCCACTCAACATCGAGGAGCCCGCGGAAGATCGCCTGCGAATTACGTTGGCCGTCGCCGGTTTCGCCCCCGAAAACCTTTCGGTGACCCTCACCGACCGCGAACTCACCGTGCGTGGCGAGCGTCCGCAACCGCAAGACGGCCGCGTATTCCTGCATAAAGGAATCGCCGCCCGCGGCTTCCAACGCAGCTTCATTCTGGCCGAGGGCCTCGAAATCGAAGGCGCGATCCTCAGTAATGGCCTGTTGCGCATCGAATTGAGACGCCGCCGCCAAACCCCCAAAATTCGTCAGATTCCCATCACATTGGGGTGAGATCCGCCCCTATTCAAAGAGGTGTAGTTAATACCCACATATTCGCCATGAAGGGTCGCTACATCAGTTGCCGACAAAGGGGCTGAAGCGACGGCTTGAAGGAGTACGAATATGTTGACGACCAAATCGCATCATGAATTCAGCGCCGAAGAAGTCGCGCGCATCGTTGGCCCGAACACGGTCTATGTCCGCGAAGTTCGCGCCGAGGAGTTGAAAGGCGCAGGCGTGTTGCCGGTCGACGCACCGGTGCTGCCACAACAGAAGTTCTTCGCCCTGCACGCCGCCGACGGGCGCCGCGTTGCCATTGTCGACAACCGCGACATGGCCTTCGTCGCCGCACGCCAGCATGAGTTGGAACCTGTGAGCGTCCACTAATGCGTCCATTGACGCCGAAGGTCGCTTAGGCGGCGTGCGCCCCGGCGGTCGGCTCCGTCAGCAGGGCATAGATCTGCGCCTGGTCGCTGGCGGCACGCAGCTTCTCGCACACGGACGTGTTGCGCATCAGCCGCGAAACTCGCGCCAGCGCCTTGAGGTGGTCGGCGCCCGCTTCGACGGGAGTCAGCAACACAAAGACCAAGTCAACCGGCGCTTCGTCGATCGATTCGAAGTCAACCGCCTCTTCCAAATGCGCAAAAGCGCCGACGATCTTTTCAAGCTTCGCGATCCGCCCGTGCGGGATAGCGATTCCGTGTCCGACCCCGGTACTGCCAAGCTTCTCGCGCTCCCACAGCGTTTCGAACACTCTTGTCGGGTCGAGGCCTGCGACCGCCGCAGCATGGCCCGCAAGCTCGGAGATGAGCTTCTTCTTGGACGACGCTTTCAGCCGGTGGAACACCGCCTGCGGCGATAGGATGTCGGCGATATTCATCGCTTAACGCTTTGCCCTGTCCGCGGACGCGTCGATCCAGCCGATGTTGCCGTCGGCGCGCCGGTAGACGACGTTGATCTCGCCATGCGCGCTGTTGCGGAACACGAGCGCGGGCGTCTCCCCGAGATCGAGCTGCATCACAGCCTCACCCACGGTCAGCGTGCGAAGCTGCGTCGTGCTTTCCGACACCACGACGGGCGCCAGCGTCTCCGGCTCCGCGCCCGACTCGTCGACATCCGACGCAATGATGTGCTCGCGCGCGGGGCTGAAGTCGATGTTGGCGCGTGCACCGTTGTGGTGATCGCGGATCCGGCGCTTGTAACGGCGCAGACGCTTTTCCATCCGTTCGATCGCGCCGTCAAAGCTCGCATAGATGTCAGTCGAACGGCCTTGGGCCTGCAGATGCAGACCCGACGCCAGATGCACCGTGCAGTCCGCCCGATACTCGTGCCCGTCGCGCGAAAATGTGACCGAGCCGTCGACGGGCCGGTCGAAGTATTTTCCGACGGATAGCGTTACGCGGTCTTGGACATGGGTCCGAAGCGCGCTGCCGATGTCGATTTGCTTGCCGGTAATGGTGAGATGCATTGCTCTTCGCGTCCTGAAACGAGTGAATGCCATGCTTGCGCCGGAGTTTGCACTTGCGAATCCGGCAAGAAGCCCCGCGAAAGGCGGCGGACGTTTAGCCGTGCCCAACCGCCCTGTCAAACGGCGGGTCAGGGGGCGGGGACACCGTCCGTCAAATTCATCCCTTGCTTCAAGCGCCGCCGTTCCACCGATGAGGGAATGCGCATCGCTTCACGATATTTAGCAACCGTTCGCCGTGCGATGTCGATACCCGTTTTCCGCAGGATATCGACGATGCGGTCGTCGGACAGAATAGCAGCTGGCGCTTCGTTGTCGATCAGATCACGAATGTGATGACGCACCGCTTCCGCCGAATGGGCTTCGCCGCCAACTTCCGCCGATTGAATGGCCGACGTGAAAAAGTATTTCAGCTCATACGTGCCGCGCGGCGTCGCCATGAACTTGTTGGCCGTGACGCGACTGACGGTCGATTCATGCATACCGATCGCCTCGGCGATCACGCGCAGATTGAGCGGACGCAAATGCGTGACGCCGCTGACGAAGAAGCCGTCCTGTTGGCGTACGATTTCCGTCGCGACTTTCAAGATCGTCCGCGCGCGTTGGTCGAGGCTGCGCACCAACCAATTCGCGTTGTTCAGGCAATCGGTGAGATAGGTCTTCGCCTCTTTGTCTTTCGCCGACGTCGTCGCGTAGTAGCGCGAGTTGACCAGAACCCGGGGCAGGGTGTCGCTGTTGAGTTCGACCTGAAACCCGCCCTGACGGTTCTCGCGCACATACACGTCCGGCACGACCGGCTGCACCGGCTCGCAGCCGAATTTCAGACCGGGCTTCGGATTGAGCGCCTTGATCTCTTGGATCATGTCGCCCAGATCTTCGCTCGTGACTTGCGTCACCCGCATCAGCGCTTGCACGTCGCGCTTGGCCAGCAGTTGCAAATTGTCCAGCAGCGCCTGCATCGCCGGATCAAGCCGGTTGCGCTCCTTCAACTGCAACGCCAGACATTCGCCGAGCGTCCGCGCGCCCACGCCCGTCGGGTCAAAGGTTTGAATGGTCTTCAGCACGTTCTCGACGACGGAAACCGGCACCGCCAAATGCTGCGCCGCCGCTGTGATTTCGACGGTGAGATAACCCGACTCGTCGATCGCGTCGATCAGATAGGCACCGATCAACCGGTCGCGCGCGTCCGTGCAGGCAACGGTCAACTGCGCCGCCAGGTGCTCATGCAAGTTCGCGCCGCGCGTCAGCGTCGACTCCAACGACATCGCGTCGTCTGAATCCATCCGCGCTCCGCGCACCTCGGCAAACGAAGACGGCGCGCTTTCGCCGCCTGGCGGGGCTTCGGCACGATCACAGGCGGAATCTTCCGAATAGACGTTGTCGTAGTCCGTATCGAGATCGCGGGCTGCGTCGGACGGCGGCGCACTCTCGCTCAAGGTCAACGGCGCACCCTCGACCGCAGCCGCGGCCGGCGCTTCCGCCTGCTCTTCGCGCGAAGGTGCCGCACCTTCATCGCGCTCCAGCAGCGGGTTGCGCTCAAGCTCTTGCTCGACGAAGGCCTGAACTTCCAAATTGGACATCTGCAGCAGCTTGATCGCCTGCTGCAATTGCGGCGTCATAACCAGGGCTTGTCCCTGGCGCAGCTCCAATCTTTGGGTCAGAGCCATGCCGCGCGCGCCCTACAACGAGAACTTTTCGCCGAGATAGACGCGGCGCACGTCGCGGTTCGCAACCACGTCGTCCGGCGTCCCTTCGGTCATCACTTCGCCGTCGTGAATGATGTAGGCGCGGTCGATAATGTCCAACGTCTCGCGAACGTTGTGATCGGTGATGAGCACCCCGATGCCGCGCTCCTTCAAGTGATGCACGAGCTTGCGGATTTCGCCGATCGCGATCGGATCGATACCGGCGAACGGCTCGTCCAGCAGCATGAACGACGGCTGGGTTGCGAGCGCGCGAGCAATTTCAACGCGCCGCCGCTCGCCGCCAGATAGTGCTAGGGCGGGCGCGCGCCGCAAATGCTCGATCGCAAACTCCGCCAGCAGGTCGTCGACCAGCTGACGCCGCTTCTGCGCGTCGCGCTCGACCAGTTCGGCCACCGCCGAAATGTTCTGCTCCACCGTCAGCCCGCGAAAAATCGAGGCCTCTTGCGGCAGATAGCCGATGCCAAGCCGCGCGCGGCGGTACATCGGCAGCGCCGTAATGTCGTGTCCGTCCAGGAAGATCGAACCGGTGTCGACCGGGATCAACCCTGTGATCATATAGAAGCACGTCGTCTTACCGGCGCCGTTCGGACCTAAGAGGCCAACGGCCTCGCCGCGCCGAACTTGCAGTGACACGCCGCGCACGACCGGACGGCGGCGAAAACTCTTACCCACTTGAACGACGACCAAGCCGGTTTGCTCGGCCACCAAGCGTGGCCGTCCGTACTGTCCGTCATGTCCATTTTGTGAGGCCATCGCAGGATGGTCGCCTTCGAACGTGTTACCCATTGAACTCGCTCATGAAATCCCACTTGGCCTTAAAGTTGCGTGTAGGAAACTACGGTGTTGGCTTGTTTTCTGCCGGCGTTTGCTTGTCGTTCGTGGCAGGGGCTGGCCCAATTGTCGGCATCTTCGGCGTCTTCGATGGTGTGAATACGCCTTCGACGCGCCCACTGGCGCCACCTTGGCCGCTAAGCTCGGCGCGGCCCGTCGCGAGGTTAATGATCAGTGAAGTGCCGCGCAGGATGTTCTGCCCTTGCGCCAGCACGACCTTGCCGCCCATCTTCACCACGCGCTGAGAAATATCGTAGAGCGCCGTCGCGCCCGTTGCTTGTCCTTGTGGCGAAGCGAGCACGACATTGCCCTTCGCCTCGATGCGCATGATCGTGCCCTTCGACGCCTTGATCGAAAGCGTGTCGGAGCGCAGCTTCAAGTTCCCCTGCTCGACGCGGACATTGCCCGCATAGGTCGCCGTCTCGCCGCGCAGGTCGGCCGTCGTCGAGTCAGCGGCAATCGAAATCGGCTTGTCGCTATCGCGTCCCATACCAGAAAACGGATTGGCGACACCCTGTGCCTGCGCTGCTGCGGCAAGGCTGAGAGCGAGCATCGAGGCGAATGCAATTCTGATCATGGCGTTGTCGGCTTCGGTTTGGGTGTGACGGGCGCGGCAAGGGTTTGTTGTGGTGTGGGCGTGGCGGGCGGAACAGCGGTACCCGGCGAAGGTCCGCCTAAGATCGTCGTGCCTTCAGCGTCGAAGTTGTCGGGCACGGGCTCCGCCGCGCCTTCGGGATTGGTCTCGGCCTCTTTCGCGGCTTTGCCTTCGCGCTGCGACGGCTGATAGGTCGTCGAGACGCCGCCCATGAAGCGCAAGACCCCCGGGTCGCGCAAACCCTCAAACCGCTTGGCTGAGAATAGGCCCATCGGTCCTTGGCAGCTGATCGGATCGTCGCCCTTCAACAACCCGCTACCGAAGTCGTACCGCGCCTTCTCGGTGTGGCACTCGTAGCCTTTGTCCGAATAAATGTTGATCGACTTGTTGAGGTCGAGCGTCTTACCTTCGACATCCAGCAGCCCCTGCACCGCGCCGACTTGGACCCAGCTCTTGTCTTGCATGGTGATGTCGGCGGTCACGTCGTCGATCGAGAGCTTTCGCGTCTTCCCAGGCGCCTGCGTTGCGCCCTTGGCGGTGACCGTAAAGGGCTGACCGCGCCCGTCGGTGCCGGTGAGCTTCGGATTGACCAACTGGCGATCATTCTGCAGATCTCCGATCTGCGTTGTGCCGAGCTGAATCTTGTTATCCTCGCGGAATGACGAATAGACCACGACCAAAACAACCAGCGAGATCGCGACCAACGGCAGCATCACCTTCATGATGCGCACGAAGCGCGTGTAGCCCAGCGTCGAACCCGCCGGCGGCCGAGCGCGCTGTTCCCATCCGTCAAGACGAGATCGCGGGGGTGCCGCCGCGGCCGCTTGCGTCGTCACGCTGCCAGCGGGGACGAGGCGGCCGGTCTTTGGATCGACAACGAATTGCGCCATCACGCCTCTCAGGCCACGCCGGCGCGCAGACAGTCGTGCACGTGAACAATGCCGACGGGCTTCGGCGTGGGCTTGGCGACATCTTCATCGGCCACGACGAACAGGCACGTGACCGGAATCGCATTTTGGTTCATCAGGCGCAGCGCCTCGCCGCCCAGAGCACCGGCGCGAACCAGCCGGGGCTTACCCGTCATCACATCCTGCGCGCGCTTCTTCAGGAGATCGCCCTGCATATGCCGGCGCAGGTCGCCGTCTGTGATCACGCCGATCAGCCCGCCCGAGGCGTCGAGCACGCCCGCACACCCGAACCGCTTCGACGTCATCTCAAGCAGCACGTCGCTCATGATGCGGTCGAAGGCGACCAACGGCAGCTCGCTGCCCTTATGCATGATGTCCTCGACGCGCACCAAGCGCCGTCCAAGCGATCCGCCCGGGTGCAGAACACGATAGTCGTCCGCCGTAAAGCCGCGCCGCTTCATCAATGCCACCGCCAGCGCATCGCCTAGCGCAAGCTGCATCGTCGTCGACGTCGTGGGTGCCAATCCCATCGGGCAGGCCTCGGGCGCATTCGGCAGAATGAGCGCCACATCGGCATGCTGCGCCAACGGGGACTCCGCCCCGCTCGTAATCGCGATCATCGCGATCCCGGCACGGCGCGTAAACTCGATGATGTCGGTCAGCTCAGAAGTCTTGCCGGAGTTCGACAGCAACAGCGCCGCGTCCTTGCGGGTGACAAAGCCAAGGTCGCCATGGCTGGCCTCGCCCGGATGGACGAACTGCGCCGGCGTTCCGGTCGAGGCAAAGGTCGCTGCAATCTTGTTGCCGACATGTCCGCTCTTGCCCATGCCGCTGACAATCACGCGGCCTTCGACGCCCACCAGCAAATCGATCGCACGCGAAAATTTCGCATCCAGCGACCGCGACAGTGCGCCCAGCGCATCGCCCTCCGTCGCCAGCACGGCACGTGCGGCGGCGAGGTCGGCATTGCTGTGGCTTTCAGGAACGGCTGTCATCAGGGCGAAACTCGCAAACCGGGCATGAACAAGACGTGAGTTTTGTCATGGTTGTGCGGCGCAAAAAAGGCGCCGACGCGAAATTCATGCCAACTCGGTTCAGTATGGGCCTGAAGCCCCTCTGAATCAAGGCAACGCCGCGGTTTTCGGTTAACCGGCCCCGGAAAAACCGTCAGTGCGCAAAGATATCCTCAAGCCCCCAACCGGCAAGGTCCAGTTGCGCCCGCGTACCGACGAATGCAAAGCACTTCAGCGCCAACTCCTGCCGCCCCTCGCGCACCAGCATCGCGTCCAGCGCGTTCTTCAGTTTGTGCAGGTGCAGAACATCAGACGCCGCATAACTGAGCTGCGCATCACTAAGCTTCGCCGCCCCCCAATCCGAACTTTGCTGCTGCTTCGACAGATCAACATCGAGCTGTTCTTTGACGAGGTCCTTGAGCCCGTGCTTATCCGTGTAAGTCCGCACCAACTTCGACGCGATCTTCGTGCACCAGATCGGCGAGGTCGGCGTGTTCAAATACTTCTGAAACACCCCCACATCGAACCGCGCGTAGTGAAAAATCTTGACGACCTCCGGATCGGTGAGCAGCCGGACCATGTTCGGCGCATGATAAGTCTTCCGGTCGAAGCGCACGATGTGACAATGCCCATCGCCACCGGATAACTGCGCTAGGCACAACGCATCGCGCAGCGGGTTCAATCCCAACGTCTCCGTATCGATGGCAACGCTTTTGCCGAAGTCGACGCCCGCAGGCAGGTCACCCTCGTGGAAATGAATCTTCATGGTCTCAGAGAATCCGGCTGTTTCTAAAGGCCAGAAGCCACGGTGTGGCCGACCAGGTCAAGCCCGGCCAGAACGATTGCTATGGTCGACACGCAAAACCAGGAGCGCGAAGTGTTACGCAAATATCTGCTCGACGTCTGCCTCGCCGAGCAACCGCCACTGCCCCGCGGCAAGGTCGTTCGACAAGCTGAGCCCCCCGACTTGATCGCGGTGCAGCGCCTCGACGTGGTTGCCGATGGCGGCGAACATCCGGCGCACCTGATGGTAGCGGCCCTCGTGCAACGTCAACAGGCCCGAGCTTTCCGACAAAGGCTCGAACTCGGCCGGCAGCAACGGCTTATCGTCGCTCTCCAACATCAGGCCGCCCGCACCGAACAGAGCCGCCTCGTTGCCCGCGAGCGGCCGGGCCAGTTTGACGCAATAGCGTTTCGCGACCTTGCTCTTCGGCGCAATGATCCGATGCAGCAGCGCGCCGTCGTCCGTCATGAGCAAAAGGCCCGACGTATCTTTGTCGAGCCGCCCGACAGTCGAGATCACCGGCTCCCGTTTGCGCCAACGCGGCGGCAGAAGATCAAAGACCAAAGGCCCTGCTTCCTTATGGGAGCACGTAACGCCAAGCGGTTTGTGTAGCGCGAGGATTAGGCCGGGCGGCGGATCGAGCGGCTCGCCGTCGATAGACATGCGCGTCGGCAGATCGGCAGTGACGGCGATCCGCACGCTGACATCGTTCACCGGCTTCCCGTCGAAGATCACGCGAGCGCTTGTCGCCAAACGCTCGATCTCGCGGCGCGAGCCATAGCCCATGTTCGCGAGCAAGCGGTCGATGCGCATGGTGGACTGCTTGCTCATGCCTTGGCCTCGAAAATCTTGAAACCGTCGGCCTCGTGATCGAGACGCACAGACTTGAACGTCGCCGTCAGCACCGCCTCATAGGGCAGATGCCGGTTCGCGACGAGCCAGCAGACGCCGCCCGGTCGCAACATCTGCGCCGCGTTGCGGATGAAGGCTTGGCCCAACGCCTTGTCTTCACTCGCACCGCTGTGAAAGGGCGGGTTCATCACGACAAAGTCGAGCTTACTAAAGCGCAGGTCGCTACGTGCAGCATCGGTCCAGTACAGATGCGCGCGCGGGTCTGCCACATTACGCCGTGCAGCCTCGATCGCGCGGCGGTCGATATCGACAAGCTCCAATCGCTCGACGCCGGGCGATCGCAGCACACCATGCGACAGAAAGCCGATGCCGCAACCCAGATCGGCGCCGTGTCCCTTGAACATCGGCAGCCGTGACACGAGCAGAATGCTGCCCGGATCGATCCTGTCCCAGCTGAACACCCCCGGTTGCGACCAAAGACCGATCTCCTCCACAAAGCGTGGCGCGCCCGCGACGAGCGCGTCCTCCACCCCAATCAGAGTCGCCGGCCGCTGCACAACGCAGATGCGATGATGGCTTTTGGCCGTTTCATCGACGGCGCAGCCAAACGCCTCCAGTTCCTTCTTCAAGCGCGAGCCGCCCTTGTCCTTCGGCGCGATCGCCGCGAACGCAGCGCCGGGCGCGAGCGCGGTCAACGCCTCCGCCATGGCGTGCCGCCGCTCCAGCGTGCCGGCCGGCGCCAGCATTACGATACTGGAGTAGGAGCCCGGACATGCAGCGCCAAGATCGTCGGCTCCCGGATGAAGCGGCGACAACTGGCGCGCACCATCCGGCGCTCGCGCCAAGTCCAGCGGCAGCACGCCATACACGCCAGCCAGAATCTCACCGTCCGCCATCATGGCCCTGAATTTTAACTCGCGAACCAAATCACGTGCCGCGGCCCCTTGCCGTTGCTTCGCGCCCGCACGGTCACCTCGTCGACTTTGAACCCCGACGATCTCAACCGGCGCGAAAACGCGGTGTCAGGTGCCGCCGACCAAATCGCCAACACGCCACCAGGTTTGAGCGCCGCTTTGGCCGTGGCAAGCCCCGCCATCGAATAGAGCCGATCGTTGGCGGCACGCGTCAACCCATCCGGACCGTTATCGACATCGAGCAAAATCGCATCATAACGGCGTCGCGCCGCACTGATCGCGTCGGCAACATCTCCAGCAATCAACTGTACGCGCGGATCGTCGAGACAACCGGCCGTCAAAGCCGCCATCGGCCCGCGCGCCCAGTCGATGATCTCTGGAACAAGTTCGGCAACCGCAACGCGCGCACCTGGCGCCAACCGCGCCAGCGCCGCCCGCAACGTAAAGCCCATACCATAACCGCCAATCAAAAGATGCGGGGCAGGGCTCTTGAGACGCTCGCACGTCATCACCGCCAGCGCCTCTTCCGACCCGCTCATACGGCTACTCATCAGCTCGTCGCGGCCAGCAACAATCATAAAATCGTCCCCGCGCCGAAACAGCCGCAGCTCCCCACCCCCAGGGACCAACGCAGTACCAATCAACTCCCGCGGTATCATGCAGCCGAATTTCCAGAGGAGGCCAACAGGGGGCGGCGCTGCGCGTAGCTGCGGAAATCGCCCGTGCTTCGCCCAAGCGGGCTACGCAGGGCAGGCTTCGCTTGCTTCGCAGCGAAGCGTGGTGCCCAGAAGAGGACTCGAACCTCCACACCTCGCGGTACTAGTACCTGAAACTAGCGCGTCTACCAATTCCGCCATCTGGGCACGGGATTGAAGGGGGCGAGGGATATCTGTGGGCCCCCCGCCTGTCAACGGCCCGTCTGCCACCGGAAGCCGAAAGCGATCGCCCTTCAAGCGGGGCAGCCTTTTCGCTACAAGCGCCACGACTCAAGGGTTGGAGGGCACGCGGATGGCTAAGGCTTCGAACACGCTGGTGACGGTGATTGGCGGCACCGGCTTTTTGGGCCGCGCCGTCGTCCGGCGGCTGGCGAAGGCCGGCTACCGCATCCGCGTGACGACGCGCAAACCCTCGCTGGCCTTTTCGATGAAGCCGCTTGGCGACGTAGGCCAGATCGCCATCGTCCGCGCCGACATCCGCAACGAGGCTGAAATTGCTGCCGCCGTTGAAGGTGCATCGGTCGTCGTCAATCTGGTGGGCATCCTGCGCGAATCGGGCGGCCGTACGTTTGAAGCGCTTCACGCCGACGGACCGGCAACGATCGCCGCCGCGGCCGCGACGGCCCGCGTCTCGCGCCTCATCCACATTTCTTCGATCGGCGCCGATCCGAACGCGCGCTCCGCCTACGCCCGCTCCAAGGCAGCCGGCGAAAGCAATGCCCGCGCAGCTTTTCCGGCCACGACCGTGCTCCGCCCCTCGATCGTGTTCGGCCAAGGCGACGGCTTCTTCAACATGTTCGCGAGCCTGATGCGCATGTCGAAGTTGGTTTTCCCGCTGTTCGCCGGTGGCAAGACGAAGTTCCAGCCTGTCTTCGTCGGCGACGTCGCTGATGCTGTCGCCAACGCGATCGTGGATGAGCGCGCCCGCGGCCGCACCTATGAACTCGGCGGTCCCGCGGTTTATTCGCTGAAGGACTTGCTGACGTTCATCTCTAACGTCATCGAGCGCAAGCGCCGGTTCATGCCCATCCCCTCGTTCCTACTTGAAACGTTTGCAGCGCTCACGGGCTGGCTGCCGTTCTCGCCGATCACGCTCGATCAAGCGCGCCTGCTTCGCGTCGATAACGTCGTGAAGGCAGGACCTGACGCAGCGTCAGTCGGCACGCTCGCCGATCTCTGCGTGCAGCCGACAGCGGTCGAAACGGTGGTCCCGAGCTACCTCTACGCCTATCGCGCCACCGGCCAATACGCCGAGCCGCGCAGCGCTTAGCTCAGCGCCCACGTCACCCACGGGGTCAGAACGTCCGCGTTCTCGCGGAACGTGAGATAACCGAGCAGGATCGATCCGGCGACGATGCGGTACCACGCAAAGATGCCGAACCCGTTGTTCGACACGAAGCTGATGAACGCCTTCGCGACGTAATAGGCGCTGATATAGGCGATCACAAATCCGATCGAGAGAACCAGCAAATCGGACGAGTGCATGTCCGCCCAATGCTTGTAGAGCGAATAAACTGCGGCGCCGAGCATCGTGGGGATCGCCAGGAAGAACGAAAACTCCGCCGCCGCCCCGCGCTCAACCTTCAACAACAACGATCCCATGATTGTGGCGCCTGAGCGCGACACGCCCGGAACCAGCGCCAAGCACTGACAAAGCCCGATCTTGAGATAGAGGCTAAGTGGAAAATCTTCCACCGCGTAGTACTGCGGGATTTTGACCAGCCGCTCGATGAACAGGATCGCGACACCGCCCACCACCAGCATCAACGCCACCACCCACTTTGAGAACAGGTATTGCGTGATGAAATCGGAAAGCAAAACGCCAAGGATCGCCGCCGGCAAAAACGCAATCAAGAGCCCGACCGCAAAGCGCTGGGCGTTCGGGTTCACCGGCACCGCCTTCGTGACGTTCCACAGATACTCAAAGTAGATCACGCAGATCGAAAGGATCGCGCCGAACTGAATGACGATCTCGAACACGTGGCCCGGCGGCACATCCAGCGCCAGCAGCTCCCGGACGATGATCATGTGCCCGGTCGACGAAACGGGCAGAAACTCGGTAATCCCCTCAACCAGCGCAAGAATGATGGCCGAAACAATCTTCCAAAGCAGGTCCATGAGGCTCCGGTCGGCCACGCCGCGGCTAAGATGAGCGCGCGGGTTTACACTGCCCCGCCCGACCGCACAAACCTGTCGCTCAAGCACAATTAGTTCCATAACGGAACTAATTGACTGCCGAAGCTACCGCTCGTGGCGCTTATTGGCCCTACTCGTCAGAAATTAGGTCATAATTGATGTCATTAATCGGCCATCCGACCTTTTTCCGGCAACTTTTGATCCGTATAAGGCGGCGGCTCAGTCAATTCTTGCGGGTGCCGCTCAATGGCCGACAATAAACTCCTGCGCTTCGTCTCCGTCCCCCGGCAAATGCCAGAAAAGCGGGCGGCCACGGCTCGTACCCATGATTTCTCAGAAATCTATGCGGAATACGTGACGAAGAAGGCCGAGGAGCAAGCCGGCCGCTGCTCGCAATGCGGCGTCCCCTTCTGCCAGGTCCATTGCCCGCTCCAGAACAACATTCCCGACTGGCTCAAGATGACCGCCGAAGGCCGCCTCGAGGAGGCCTACGAACTCTCCCAGGCGACCAACAACATGCCCGAAGTCTGCGGCCGCATTTGTCCGCAGGACCGTCTGTGCGAAGGCAACTGCGTTATCGAGCAATCGGGCCACGGTACGGTCACGATCGGCTCCGTCGAAAAGTACATTACCGACACGGCTTGGGAGCGCGGCTGGATCAAGCCGATCAAACCGGCGCGTAACCTGGGCCGCTCCATCGGCATCATCGGCGCGGGCCCGGCGGGCTTCGCTGCGGCCGAACAGCTTCGCGTGAAAGGCTACGACGTCACGATCTACGATCGCCACGACCGCGCCGGCGGCTTGCTGATCTACGGCATCCCGAACTTCAAGCTCGAAAAAGACATCGTCGAGCGGCGCAGCAAGCGCCTCGCCGAGGGCGGCATCGATATCCGCCTCAACACCGAGGTCGGCAAGACCACGACACTGGCGAAACTGCGCAAGCAACACGCCGCAGTTTTGATCGCGACAGGAGTCTACAAAGCGCGCGACATGCAAGCGCCCGGCATCGGTCTCTCAGGCATCGTCCCGGCACTGGACTATCTAACGACCTCGAACCGCGTCTGCCTCGGCGACAAAGTGAAAGCGTTCGACAACGGCAGCCTCAATGCCGCCGGCCGAAACGTCGTCGTCATCGGCGGTGGCGACACCGCAATGGACTGTGTCCGCACGGCAGTCCGCCAAGGTGCGAAGTCGGTGACCTGCCTCTATCGCCGCGATCGCGAGAACATGCCGGGGTCGCTCCGTGAAGTCAGCCACGCGGAGGAGGAGGGCGTGATCTTCTCGTGGCTCGGTGTGCCGAAGGCCTTCATGGGCGACAAACGCGTCACCGCCGTGCGCGCCACTCGTATGCGCCTCGGCACGGCCGACGCGACCGGCCGTCAGGTACCTGAAGAAATCCCCGACAGCGACTTCACGCTGCCCGCCGACCTCGTAGTCATGGCGCTGGGCTTCGATCCCGAAGACCTGCCAGGCGCGTTCGGCGAAAAGGACCTCGCGCTCTCGCGCTGGGGCACGCTCAAGATCGACCACAAGACGATGATGACCTCGCTTCCCGGCGTGTTCGCTGCTGGTGATATCGTTCGAGGCGCTTCGCTCGTCGTCTGGGCCATTCGCGACGGTCGCGACGTTGCCGAAGCCATCCATCGCCACCTCGAAACCAAAACCGCGCAAGCGCTGCGCCAAGCAGCGGAGTGAGAACATGACGAACGAAGTTGAACTTGAACTCACCCGCTACCGTGCCAACGCGAAGCACCTGAAAGAAAACCACGCCTACATGCCCGACCAAGAGCACGACGCATGCGGCGTCGGCCTCGTGGCCGCGATCGACGGCAAGCCGCGCCGCGAAGTGGTGTTGCACGCAATTGCAGCGCTGAAGTGCGTCTGGCACCGCGGCGCCGTTGACGCCGACGGCAAGACCGGCGACGGCGCGGGCTTGCACATCCAAGTGCCGCAAGACTTCTTCGCCGACGAAGTGAAGGCAACCGGCCACCAACTTGAGGGCGGCCGCATCGGCATCGGCATGATCTTCCTGCCGCGCACAGACTACGCCGCGCAAGAAACCTGCCGTACGATCGTCGAAGCCGAGATCCTGCGTTTCGGCTACTACATCTACGGCTGGCGCCAAGTGCCCGTCGATATCTCCGTGATCGGCGAGAAGGCGAACGCCACCCGCCCCGAGATCGAACAGATCATGTTCGATACCGGCACCGAAAAAGACGTCGAGGCGATCGAACGTGACCTGTTCATCATCCGTCGCCGCATTGAAACCCAAGTGCGCAAGGCTTCGATCCCGAACTTCTACGTCTGCTCGCTCTCGACCCGCTCGCTGATCTACAAGGGCATGTTCCTCGCCGAGCAGCTCTCGACCTTCTATCCCGATCTGAACGATCCGCGCTTCGTCTCGCCGATGGCGATCTTCCACCAGCGCTATTCGACGAACACGTTCCCTACTTGGTATCTTGCGCACCCGTTCCGCATGCTTGCCCACAACGGCGAGATCAACACGCTGAAGGGCAACATCAACTGGATGAAGAGCCATGAAATCCGCATGGCCTCCGAAGCGTTCGGCGAACACCAGGAAGACATCAAGCCGATCATCCAGCCGGGTTCATCAGACTCAGCAGCGCTCGATGCGGTCTTCGAAGTGCTGTGCCGCGCCGGCCGCTCCGCACCTATGGCGAAGACTCTGCTGATCCCTGAAGCCTGGTCAAAGAAGGGCACCGCGATGCCCGAGTCGCATCGCGCAATGTACCAATACTCGAACTCGGTGATGGAGCCGTGGGACGGCCCCGCCGCACTCGCCGCCACCGACGGTCGCTGGGTGATCGCGGGTCTCGACCGCAATGGCCTTCGTCCGCTGCGCTACACGATCACCGACGACGGCTTGCTGTTCGTAGGCTCGGAGACGGGGATGGTCGTGCTCCCGGAACAAAAGATCACGCGGAAAGGCCGCGTCGGCCCCGGCCAAATCATCGGTGTGGACCTCGAGCGCGGGCAATTCTTCGACGACCGCGCGATCAAAGACGAACTTGCGTCTGAGCATCCCTACGAAGAGTGGACGAAAAACGTCGTCGACCTGGAACCGATCATTGGTCCCGGCCCCGAGCCGCTGATGTTCGACGACAAGGCTGAGTTCCGCCGCCGCCAGCTCGCCGCAGCGATCTCGATCGAAGACTTGGAGATGATCCTCCACCCAATGGTCGAAGACGGGAAGGAGCCCGTGGGTTCGATGGGCGACGACGCGCCGCTCGCCGTGCTGTCGCAGCAGTATCGTCCGCTCTCGCACTACTTCCGTCAGAACTTCAGCCAGGTCACGAACCCGCCGATCGACTCCTTACGGGAAGATCGCGTGATGAGCCTGCGCACGCGCTTCCGCAACCTTGGCAACGTGCTCGCGCAAGACAAAACCCAGGTCGAAGTCTTCACGCTCGAGAGCCCCGTGCTCTCGACCGGCATGTACATCCGCATGAAGGACCACCTCGTCGGTCGCTTCTTCGAGATCGATTGCGTCTTCGATATCGGCGCCAACGGCCCGGCGGAAGGTGCGCTGAAAGAAGCTCTCGACCGTATCTGCAAGCAAGCTGAAGAGGCGGTAGCTTCCGGTTACTCGCACCTGATCTTGACCGACGAACGTGTCGGACCCGGCGTCGCCGCGATGCCGATGATCCTCGCGACCGGTGCCGTGCATTCGCACCTCATCAAGACCCGCATGCGCACCTTCACCTCGCTGAACGTGCGTTCGGCAGAGTGCATGGACACACACTACTTCGCCGTACTGATCGGCGTCGGCGCGACGACGGTTAACGCCTACCTGGCACAGGAATGCATCGCCGACCGTCACGCGCGTGGCCTGTTCGGCAAGCGCTCGCTCGGCGACTGCGTAAAACGCTACCTGGATTCGGTGAGCGCGGGGCTGCTCAAGATCATCTCCAAGATGGGCATCTCGGTCATCTCATCCTACCGCGGTGCCTACAACTTCGAAGCCGTCGGACTCTCGCGTTCGATGGTGGCCGAGTACTTCCCGGCCATGCCGTCACGCATCTCCGGCATCGGCCTCGGCGGCATTCAAAAGCGCATCACCCGTCAGCACGCGCACGCCTTCAGCGAAGACGTGACGGCACTGCCGATCGGCGGCCTCTATCGCTACCGCAAGGGCGGCGAGACGCATGCGCACTCCGCGCAGACGATCCACCTGCTGCAAAGCGCCGTCGGACAGGAAAGCTATCAGCTCTTCCGCCGTTACTCGGAAACGATCCGCGAGACGCCACCGACGAGCCTGCGCCATCTGATGGACTTTCGTCCACGCAACCGAACGCCGGTCGCGATCGAGGAAGTCGAATCGATCACCGAGATCCGCAAACGCTTCGTGACCCCCGGCATGTCGCTGGGCGCGCTCTCGCCCGAAGCGCACGGCACGCTTAACATCGCGATGAACCGCATCGGCGCGAAGTCCGACTCCGGTGAAGGCGGCGAAGATCCCGCCCGCTTCAAGCCGAAGCCGAACGGCGACAACGCGAACTCCGCGATCAAACAAATCGCCTCTGGCCGCTTCGGCGTCACCGCCGAATATCTGAATCAATGCCGCGAGATCGAAATCAAAGTCGCGCAAGGCGCAAAGCCGGGCGAGGGCGGACAGCTGCCCGGCTTCAAAGTGACGGAGATGATCGCCAAGTTCCGGCACTCGACGCCTGGCGTGATGTTGATCTCCCCGCCGCCGCATCACGATATCTACTCGATCGAAGACCTTGCGCAGCTGATCTACGACCTGAAGCAGATCAACCCAACCGCCCGCGTCTGCGTGAAGCTCGTGGCTTCCACCGGTATCGGCACGATCGCTGCCGGCGTCGCCAAGGCGCGCGCCGACATCATCTTAATCTCCGGCCACGTCGGTGGCACCGGCGCCTCGCCGCAAACCTCGATCAAATACGCGGGCGTTCCGTGGGAGATGGGTCTCACCGAAGCGAATCAAGTTCTGACCCTGAACAACCTGCGCCATCGCATCATCCTGCGCACTGATGGCGGCCTGCGCACTGGCCGCGACATTGTCATGGCGGCCATGATGGGCGCCGAGGAATTCGGCATCGGCACCGCAGGCCTCATTGCCATGGGCTGCATCATGGTACGCCAATGCCACTCGAACACGTGCCCGGTCGGCGTTTGTACGCAGAGCGAGGAGCTTCGCAAGAAGTTCACCGGTACGCCCGAGAAGGTCGTGAATCTGATGAGCTTCCTCGCCGAGGAGGTGCGCGAGATCCTCGCCTCGCTCGGCTTCCGCTCGCTGAAAGAAGTCATCGGCCGCACCGATCTGCTCACGCAGGTCAATCGCGGTGCGCACGATCTCGACGACCTCGACCTGAACCCGTTGCTGGTACAGGCCGATCCCGGCCCGAACCCGCGTTACTGCACCATCGAAGGACGCAACGAAGTTCCCGACACGCTCGACCAGGACATCGTGAAGGACGCCCGCCGCTTCCTCGAAGACGGCGAGAAGATGCAGCTCATGTACACCGTGCGCAACACAATGCGCGCGATCGGCACCCGCGTCTCGCATCACATCGTGAAAAAGTACGGCATGAAGGGCCTGAACCCCGGCCAGCTCACGCTCGACCTGCGTGGCTCGGCCGGCCAATCGCTAGGTGCCTTTGCGGTGCAAGGCGTGAAGCTAAAACTCTTCGGCGACGCGAACGACTACGTTGGCAAAGGACTCTCTGGTGCGACGATCATAGTGCGCCCGATGGTGTCGAGCCCGCTCGAGAGCGAGCAGAACGTCATCATCGGCAACACCGTGCTCTATGGCGCGACCGCCGGGAAGCTGTTCGCGGCAGGGCAAGCGGGCGAACGCTTTGCCGTTCGCAACTCCGGTGCACTGACGGTTGTCGAAGGCTGCGGCTCGAACGGCATCGAATACATGACCGGCGGCGTTGCGGTGATCTTAGGCGCCATCGGCGAGAACTTCGCGGCCGGCATGACCGGCGGCATGGCTTTCGTACGCGACCCCTCGAACGAGCTCCCGATCAAGATCAACGCGGACAGCGTGATCTGGGAACGCCTGAGATCGCGCTACTGGGAAGACCTGCTCCTCGGCCTCATCGAAGAACACGCCGCCGAAACCGGCTCGCGTCACGCCAAACGCATACTCCAGCAATGGGATCTGGAACGTGGTCGCTTTTGGCAAGTCTGCCCGAAGGAAATGCTGACGCGCCTGAGACACCCGTTGAGCGACGAGCAGGAGGCTGTGAGAGCTTAAGCTCAGAACTCGACGTCCAACTCTTCCATGTCGTCGGGTTCTGCCTTTGCCGCGGCAACCCATTCTTCCATGGGTGACCAGGTGGCGATTGTTCGGCAGTAACCATCGCAAACGCGGTCGATGCGCACGTCATAAGTCGCTAGTCGCGTCGTCACCGGCGCATACATCGCGTCGGCGACCGTCGGCCTTCCGAACAGGAACGGCCCGCCATACTGCGCAAGGCACTCGCGCCAGATGGTGGCGATTCGGTCGATATCGCCACGCGCGCCGGCAAAGACCTTGTAGCCGGCGTAGCGCGCCTTGATGTTCATCGGCATCGCCGAGCGCATATTGGTAAACCCAGAATGCATCTCGCCGCTGACGCTACGGCAATGGGCGCGGGCCTTCACGTCACTGGGGAACAAACCTGCCTGAGGTCTGATCTCGGCCAAATATTCGGCAATCGCCAGCGTATCCCAGACCACCACGCCATCGTGCTCAAGCCGCGGCACCAAGAACGACGGCGACAGCAGCAACAATTCGGCGCGCGCGTCGGGGTCGTCCGGGGACAGGGTGCGTTCTTCGAACGCAAGTCCCGCCATCCGGCACAGCAGCCACCCGCGCAACGACCACGATCCGTAGTTCTTGGCTGCGATGGTTAGGGTTGCCGCATTCATAGTCACACCTGCCCAATCCGACGTCACAATTTGGCATCACGCGCGCAGCAAAAGCCGAAACGCTATTTGAGACACGCGATTTCTTGTTAGCCTACCATAAAGTCAGTGGCGTTTCAGTGATTCAGAAGGGCTGCCTCGGCGTGCTCTATCAGCTCTATCAGACGCAGTCCGACATGCTGTTGCCGATGCGCACGATGGCGCAGGCGATACAAGCGACGTTTGGTTGGACCCACCGCGCCCCGCGTCTACCCATGATGCGGCGGATGTCGGCGGCACTGGAGCTTTTCGATCGCTTCCAGCTCACGCATGACCGCCCAGACTTCCGCATCCGCCAGGTGAAGTCGGGCGAGCGCATCGTCGACGTCTTCGAGAGTGTCGTGACCGCAACGCCATTCGGAACGCTGCTGCACTTCCGCAAAGACATGGACGCGCGCCACCCGGCCGTATTGGTCGTGGCGCCGTTGTCCGGGCACTTCTCGACCTTGTTGCGCAACACGGTCGAAACCCTCCTGCAAGACCACGACGTCTACATCACCGATTGGCACAACGCGCGCGACGTGCCCGTTTCAGCCGGCGAGTTTGGTTTCGCCGACTACATCGACAGCGTGATTTCGTTTCTGGAATACGTCGGTCCCGGCGCGCATGTCGTCGCCGTGTGTCAGCCCTGCGTCCAAGTTCTGGCCGCTGTCGCCTTAATGGCAGCCGATGATCATCCCTGCCAACCGAAATCGATGACGCTCATGGGCGGCCCGATCGACGTGCGCCAGTCGCCAACAACCGTCAACGCGCTTGCTTTCGATCATCCGATTGAATGGTTCGAGAAGAACCTGATCACGACCGTTCCCCTGCGCTATCGCGGCGCGGGCCGGCGCGTCTATCCGGGCTTCGTTCAGCTGAACGCGTTCATGAAAATGAATATGGCCCGCCACGTGAAGGCGCATCGCAAGCTCTACCGGCACCTCGCCAACAATGAACACGAGGAGGCGGCCGTGATCAAAGAGTTCTATGACGAGTATTTCGCCGTTCTCGATATGCCGGCCGAGTTCTACCTCGAAACCGTGCGCTTCGTGTTTCAAGAGGCGCTGCTTGCCAAGGGCGAACTCACCCACCGCGGCGAACGCGTCGACCCGTCGAAGATCAAGCGCACGGCGCTGCTGACGGTTGAGGGCGAGCGCGACGACGTCTGCGCGCTTGGCCAAACGGCGGCGGCGCACGACCTCTGCACGGGCCTGCGCCCCTACATGAAGCGCCACCACATGCAGGTCGGCGTCGGCCACTACGGCCTCTTCAGCGGCAAGCGCTGGGAGACGCAAATCTATCCGCTCGTGCGCAACACGATCCTGTCGAGCAGCTGAGAACGCCCCTTACGGTGCGGGCGTCGAATCAAGCATCTCCATAACCACCCGGCCGTCGACGGGCTTGCCCGGCTGAAGCCCCAAGAGCGACATCGCCGTCGGATGCACATCGATGATGTCGAGCGACGATATTTCCTTACCCTTCGCAACGCCAGCACCCCATGCATAGAACACGCCGTGCATCTCTGTGATGGCAGGGTCATAGCCGTGCGATGCCTTCAGCCCACCCAAGTCGCCGGGCACGAAGATGTCGGACCAGAACCAGGTCATCCCCATCAGATGCGCGTACCACGGCAGACTGCTCGCTGGCGCGATGTAGTAGGGCGGCTTGGCCACCAACATCAGATCGCCGACACGCGAACTGCTGCCAAGCCGCGAGTAAGGCGGATGCTTGCCCGTGCGATAGACCGCAAAAGCGTCCTTGTATTGCTCCAGCGCCTTCTCGACGCGCTCGATACTCTCGCCTTTGTCGAGATAGAGGTAGGCGCTACCGCCATCCCCCGCATCGTGCGCGTAAATCCAGTGCCGATTGATGATGCGCCCCAGATTGACGACCGGGTCGACCGCGATCATGCCGTGATCTGTACCGATGACGAGCGTCGCTTCGCGATCCGCAGGCAGTGCCTTGATCCCCGCCATCAGCTTGCCGACGATTTCGTCCGCCTTACGAACCTCGGCAAGCGTCTGCGGCGCGACCACGCCGTTCACATGCGCTTCGTGATCGGGTCCGCGAAAATAAAGCGCGATCAAGCGCGGCCGTTTCGCGTCGCCACTTTTCAGAAGCTCAAGCCCCCGTGCAAGCGTCGCCTCGTCCGACGGCGCTTGCTCCCATGGGACATAGGGATTGATCGTGCTGGCAAGCGCCACCTTCTTCTTCACGTCCCAACGGTTCGCGAAGTTCAACGCCGCCGCCGGAACCCCTTGCCGCTCGGCCGCTTGCCACGCCGGCTCGCACCCGCTCAACCATCCCGCGTCACCGTTCTCGTCGTACGGCACCCCACGATCCGGATCGAAAAACTTGTTTTGCACGATGCCATGATGCGACGGCCAACACCCCGTCGCAAAGCTGGTGTGATTTGGCAGCGACATCGTCGGATAGACCGGTACCAGATGCCGCGACCACGCTCCCTCTTTCTTGATGATGTCCAAATTCGGCGTCTTCGTCGCGTCCGCCATCGCCGGTGCGAACCCGTCGAACAGCACCATGACGACCGTCCGATCCGCCGCCGACGCGGTGGCCAACGTCATCGAAACGCCAATCGCCGCAGCAATCAGCTTGAACCCGTACATCATATCTCTCCGTTCTCCCTTCAAGCCGCCAGCGCCTGGTACATGGGCATGATCAGCTGAAACGCGCGCAGATCGCCTGTCGTGCCTTCGCCCATCTTGTTCATGACATAGGCAAAGCACGCGCGGCGATCCTGGTCCACAATAACGAGCGAGCCGCCCCAACCGCCCCAGAAGCACGAGTTCGGGCTCGGCAGCGGCATCGCCTCGCCGGGTAATCCATAGCCCATGCCGTAGCGCACCGGCAGCCCCAGCACCAAATCCGTTCCCTCGATCTGTGGCTCCAGCGCGAGTCGTGTCCCGGCTTCCGACATGATGCGCTTGCCTTTGGAGACGCCACGATTGGCAAGCACGGTTTGCACCTCGGCGACCGAGCGCGCATTGCCGATCCCGCCCGCCGCCGGAATTTCCGCCGCGCGCCAACCGCGCGTACGCGGCTCCAGCGCGGTCAGCGTCGGATTGTCGAGCGTTCGCCCGGCGATGGATTTCGGATCGCGGCCCTGACCCAATGGCGTCACCGGGGGAATGAGTTGCCCGACGCGCGCATCGTGTTCCGCCGCGAGCCCAATGTGAAAGTCGGCGCCCAACGGACCGGCGATCTCCTCGCGAAAAAGCGTACCGACGGTTTTGCCGCTCGCACGCCGGATTACCTCACCGACCAAGAATCCTTGGCTCAGCGCGTGATATCCAGGCTTCTCGCCCGGCGTCCACCACGGCTTCTGTGCCGCAAGAAGTGCACACGTGCGATCCCAGTCGTAGAGTTCTTCCGGCGTGATGCGAGTGTCCCACCCCGAAAGTCCCGCGGCGTGCGAAAGCAGATGGCTGACCTTCACGCTCTCCTTGCCGTTCGCAGCGAACTCGGGCCAATACCGCGCGACCGGCGCATGCAGATCGAGCACCCCGCGATCGGCAAGCAGCAGTGCCGTGAGTGCCGTCATCGTCTTTGTCGTGGAGTAGACATTGACGATCGTGTCGCGCGCCCAAGCCTGAGTCTGCGCCTGATCCGCAAACCCGCCCCACAGATCGACGACCATCTCCCCATCCACCGTCGCCGCGAACGAAGCGCCGACGTCGATCCCGCTCTTGAGGTTGTTCGCAAAGACCTCGCGCACTCCCGCAAACCGCGCGTCGCAATGGCCGTGAACTTGAGCGTCAGACATGAGGAACCTCCGAATAGTGTCGATCCGCGATCGTAGGCCGGGCGCGCCGTCGGGGGCCAGAGCCTCTGTACGGCGGAAACCGCCGAACCGCGCGCAACCCCTGCTAAGCGACGAAGCGGTCGCAGCACGCGCCACAGGCGAAGGCTTGCACCGTGGCGCAAGCGGCCCGTAATTAGCGGTCATGGGGGAATCACAAACACCCACGGTCACGCGACGTTTTCGCATCGCCGGCATGAGCAGCGAGCGTTGTGTTGCGCGCGTCGAGGCCGTCTTGCGCGTCGTGCCGGGCGTCGAAAACGCGATCGTCGACCTCGACCGTTCCGAAGCCGTTGTGCGCTTGGCGAGCGGCGTGCCGGATGTAGCGCTCGCCGCCGCCGTCGAAGTCGCCGGCTACACGCTGCTGCTCGCCCCGGATCGCGAACCAGAGGCGGAACCCGTACCTGAACCATCGTCGCCGGAACCAACCGCTGCCCCGCCGATGTTTGAACCGCTTGGCGACACCGCTGAACCGCGCTCTTGGGTACCTTCCTGGAACACGGTCTGGTTCGCTGCCACGCGTGGTGTCGCCGGTTTCTTCGCCATATCGATCATCATGACGTTGCTCTACCGCTTCGTGCCGGTGCCGATCACGCTCCACATGTTGAGCACGACGCTGATCGACGGCCACATGCTGCGCAAGGAGTGGGTCCCCCTTGAGCGCATCTCGCCCCATCTCGTGCGCGCCGTGATCGCGTCGGAGGACGGCGAGTTCTGCAACCACTACGGCTTCGACTTCGAGCAGATGGAAGCCGCCTGGAAAAGCGCGAAGCGTAACGGCGAACGCCCGCGCGGCGCCTCGACGATCAGCCAGCAGACCGCGAAGAACGCTTTCCTTTGGAACGGCCGCTCCTACGTGCGCAAAGGCCTTGAAGCCTACTTTACCGGCCTGATCGAACTCGTCTGGCCGAAGCGCCGGATCATGGAAGTCTATCTCAACATCATCGAGTGGGGCCCCGGCGTGTTCGGCGCCGAAGCCGCCTCGCGCCATTGGTTCCGCAAATCGGCGGCCAAGCTCACGCCGCTCGAAGCCGCGCGACTCGCCGCCATCCTTCCGAACCCCAACCGCTACCGCGCCAACCCGCCCGGCCCCTACGTTGCCGACCGCGGCTACACCATCGCCGCCCGTGCCAACGGTGTCGACGCCCGGTGCGCAAGAAGGTAGGCCGATAGTTGAGTGAGGCCGGCGAGAATCGAGTAGACTCTACGAATGCGCCGCCTCCACCATTTCCAGCTCTCCCCGTTCTGCCGCAAGGTTCGTCTCGTGATGGGCGAGAAAAAGCTCGTCTTCGAAAACGCGCCTGAGAAGCCTTGGGAGCCGAAGGCGGATCTGTTTCCGCTTGATCCGTCGGGCCAGTTGCCGGTCGTTGTTGAAGACGGCGGCTTCCGCATTGCGGACTCACAGGCCATCGCGGAGTACTTCGAAGAACTGCATCCCGACCCGCCGCTGCTTCCCAAGCGCCCCACCGACCGCGCTGAGGTGCGCCGGATCACAGCCTGGTTCGATCGCTTCTTCTTCAGCGAAGTCACGTCGACCATCATCCGAGAAAAGCTAATCAAGCGCTTTGCCAACGGCGCACCGCCGCCGGACCTCGCGGACATCCGGCGCGCGCTCGACGCCTTGCGCAGGAACATGCAATTCATCGAAAAGCTACTCGATCAACGCGACAATCTTGGCGGTGCGTTGGGCCTCGCGGACTTCACCGGCGCGGCGCACCTCTCCTGCATCGACTACTTCGGCGACGTGCCTTGGGACGCCTACCCAAAAGCCAAGGAATGGTACGCGCGCCTGAAGTCGCGCCCGAGCTTTCGTCCGATTCTAGCCGACAATTTGCCCGGTATCGCACCCCCGCCGCACTATGCGAACCTCGATTTCTAAAAACGGTGGGGAAGGGCGCGATGAGCGCCGCGCACGACATCATCCGCGACTTGAGTTTGGCACAGGGCTTCGATGCCGTTGGCTTCGCGCCCGCTGAACTCGGCGCGACCGTGTCTGCGGGCCTGCAGGAGTTCCTGGCAGCCGGTCACCACGGCGACATGGGCTGGCTCGAAGCGCGCGCCAGCGAACGCTCGCAACCCCGCCAACTCTGGAGCGAGGCGAAGAGCGCGATCGTCCTCGGCCTCTCTTACGCGCCGGCCGACGATCCGCTGCTGAACCTCGAACAGAAGCGGCATGCGACGATCTCCGTCTACGCCCAAGGCGACGATTATCACGACGTGATCAAGAAACGCCTGAAGACGATCGCCCGTGCGATCGTCGAGAAGTTCGGCGGCGATGTGAAAGTCTTCGTGGACACAGCACCGTTGATGGAAAAGCCGCTCGCCGAAGCGGCCGGCATTGGTTGGCAAGGTAAGCATACGAACTTGGTCAGCCGCGAGCGCGGCTCCTGGCTTTTTCTTGGCGTGATTCTAACGACCTTGGACCTGGGACAGTGCGCGCCGGAGGCCGATCACTGCGGCACTTGCACCCGCTGCCTCGACATCTGCCCAACGAATGCCTTCCTCGCGCCGCACAAGCTCGACGCTCGCCGCTGCATCTCCTACCTCACGATCGAGCACAAGGGTTCGATCCCGCGCGATTTGCGCCCGCTGATGGGCAATCGCATCTATGGCTGCGACGATTGCCTCGCCGTGTGTCCCTGGAACAAGTTCGCAACCGCTTCGCGCGAGGCCGCGTTTCATCCGCGCGCCGACCTCAAGTCGCCGCTGCTGGCCGAACTCGCCGCACTCGATGACGCAGCTTTCCGAGCAAAGTTTAGAGCCTCACCGGTCAAGCGCATCGGTCGCGACCGCTTCGTCCGCAACGTCTTGATCGCGATGGGTAACAGCGCCGACCAGGCATTGGCCGGAGTTGCAAGGAAATTGCTTACGGACCCATCGCCCGTTGTACGCGCTGCAGCGATATGGGCCTTTGCCCGGCTCTCGTCGCCCACCGCTTTCGTCGCCGAACGCGAGCGGCTTGAGAAGGACGAGAAGGAACCGTCCGTGCTGGACGAATGGCGCGCTACTTAGTTGTTGTTGACGCGAATCTTCAGCTTGTCCTTGACGACCTCAAGCTTCTCAATCTCCCGCCGGGCACTGCGCGCTGCGTCGGCGGCGGCATCGGCAACCTTGCGATCCGGATCGGCAGCGATTTCCAGCACGCGCAAGAAGTCCTTGCGCGCGCCGGGCTTGTCGTTGAGCGCCGCGCGCAACAAACCGCGCTCGACGAGCGCCTCCGGATAGTTCGGATCGATGACCAACGCTTGCGTCACGTCGCCCATCGCGCCTTGAAAGTTCCGCTGGGCGCGCCGCGCGCTTGCCCGCAGCACCAATGCTTCGGGATTACCGGGTTCCGCTACCAGCGCCGCCGAGAGGTCGGTTTCGGCCGCCGTCCACTTTTTCAGCATCGCCGACGCCCGCGCGCGATCGATCAGATAGATCGCCTCGCCCGACATCAACGCAAGCGCCGCCGTGAACGACGATGTCGCAAGCTCCGGCTGCCCGGCAAGGATCCAGGCGTTGCCCGCTTGCCCCAGCAACTGCGCCCGCATCTCCGCACCGCCGGCGGAGCCCTTCCGTGCAAGCGCATCAAGCCGCCGCGCCGCCTCGTTGTATTGCTTCAGGTTGATCAACGCGACTGCCGCGCAATGTTCTGCACTCGGTTCGTCACCGTCTTTTAGCGCGTTCATGGCCATCTCGAACGCGTCATCTGCATGGCGCGTCACTTTCGCCAAGCACTTATCGTAGTCCCACGGGACGTCGGGGGCTGTTGAAACGGCGGCCGCAGCCGCGATCAGGAGGAACTTGACCATAGGGCCAGACTTCGCAGACTCTGCGGTAAATTCAAGCCTTAAACTTCGGCAAGGTTGGCGGCGCGTGACGAACCGGCTGTTCTGCTTCGGATTGGGTTTCAGTGCTGCCGCGCTCGCCCGCCGTCTCGCGCCGAAGGGCTGGCGGATTGCCGGTACCGCACGTTCGCGTGAACGGGTCCAGACACTGACCGATCTTGGTTACGAAGGCTTCGTGTTCGCCGGCCCCCTGGCAAATCCAACAGAGACGCTGCGCGATACGACGCACATCTTGATCAGCGCGCCACCCGGCCCCGACGGCGATCCGGTTCTGAAGCACCACGTCCACGATCTTTCCGCCCTGATCCCGCGTCCGAAATGGGTCGGCTATCTTTCCACGACCGGTGTCTATGGGGATCGCCAAGGCGATTGGGTTGATGAGCAAACGCCGGCCAATCCGGTAAGCGAACGCGGCAAACGCCGTTTGGTGGCTGAGCATGGCTGGGCTGCGTGGGGCACCGCGACAAGCGTACCGGTTCAGGTCTTCCGCCTTGCAGGTATCTACGGACCCGAGCGCAATCAGCTCGCGTCGCTGCACGACGGCACCGCGCGCCGCATCGTCAAACAAGGTCAAGTCTTCTCGCGCATTCACGTCGATGACATCGCGCAAGTGTTGGAGGCATCGATCGTCCGCCCGCGTCCCGGCGCGATTTACAACGTCTGCGACGACGAACCCGCCCCTCCGCATGAAGTTATCGAATACGCTGCGAAACTCCTTAAGCGAGACCCGCCGCCGCTCGAACGCTTCGAAGATGCGGCCCGCTCAATGTCCGAAATGGCCCTGAGCTTTTACGCTGAGTCGAAGCGCGTCCGGAACGACCTCATTAAGCGCGAACTCGGTGTCGCCTTAACCTATCCGACTTATCGCGAGGGCTTGCGCGCCCTCCTGAAAGCATAGAGACAATCGCCTCGCATGACCTCATCATCGCTCTCCGTTCTGCAAGTCATTCCGGCGCTCGACGCCGGTGGGGCGGAGCGTACCGCGGTCGATGTCGCGCGCGCGGTCGTACAAGCGGGCGGCAAAGCATGGGTCGCGACCAAGGGCGGCAGGCTCGCAGCGGAAGCCGAAGCCGCAGGCGCAAAGATCGTCACCGGCGACTTCGACACCAAGAACCCACTCAAGATTTGGAAGAACGCTGCCGTCCTCGCCGATGTCATTCGTCGCGAGGGCGTTGCGATCATCCACGCCCGCTCGCGCGCACCGGCGTGGAGCGCCTACCTCGCGGCAAGGCGCACCAAGATCATCTACGTCGCCACCTATCACGGTATCTACAACGCGAAAGGCGCGTTGAAGCGCTACTACAATTCGATCATGGCTCGCGCGGACGCAGTAATCGCGAACTCGCGCTACACCGCTCATCACGTGCTGGAGGAGCACAAGATGGCGAAGGGCAAAGTGCGCGTCATCCCGCGTGGCATCGACATCGGCGCCTTCACACCTGAGAAAGTCACACCCGAGCGAATTGAAAACGTCCGCAGGCAGTGGGGTCTCAAAACCGGCAAGCCCGTGATCGTGCTGCCGAACCGACTCACACGTTGGAAAGGTCAACTTGTGTTCGTCGAAGCGCTTGCGAAACTCGCCGATCAAAACTTCGAAGCCGTCATGGTCGGCGACGCGCAGGAACGCGACGCTTATGTCGAAGAGTTGCGCACTGCCATAGACCGCCTGGGCTTAACGCAACGCGTCCGCATCCCCGGCCACTGCTCCGACATGCCGGCCGCGATGATGGTCGCCGACGTCATCGTTGTACCTTCGATTGAACCCGAAGCGTTCGGCCGCGTCGCCGTCGAGGCGCAAGCGATGGGCCGCCCGCTCGTCGCGTCTAACCTAGGCGCACAGACCGAAACGGTCGAAGACGGTGAGACCGGTTTCCTGTTCCCGCCGGGCGACACCGACGCGCTCGCCAAGCAAATCGCCCACGCCTTGGCCATCAGCGCCGACGAACGGACCAAGATGGCGATAGCAGCCCGCGCCCGCGTTCTGAAAGACTACACGGTCGATGCCATGTGTGCCGCGACGCTGAACGTCTACCGCACGCTTATGTCAGCGCGTCCAAGTAAAGCTTGATCGATTCGCTCCACTGCGCGGGCCCTCGCGCGCGCTGCTTCGCACCGTCACCCAGCCGCTGTCTGAGCTCGGCATCACCGAGCAACCGAAGCAATTGACGCGTCACGTCGGCAGGATCGCGGCCGTCACACAGCAATCCCGTCTGCTCGTCGAGCACGGCATCGCCCGCGCCGCCATCGCGGCCCGCGAGCGAAGGCACGCCGTACCAAGCGGCTTCGACGTAGACGAGACCGTAACTCTCGACCGAGTTCCCAACCCGCCGCGTCGGCATCGCAAAGACGTCGGCGTTGGCGTAGAGCGCGGCCTTAGGTTCGCCATCGACCGCCCCGGTAAACAGCACCCGGCCACCGACACCAAGATCGCGGGCCATTTGCTCCAACCGGGGGCGATCGTCGCCCGGCCCCGCCACGACATAGATCGCATCGGGATGAACCTTCAGCACCTCCGGCATCGCGCGGATTACCGTATCGACTCCCTTGCGCTCTTCAAGCCGTGCAACAGTGAGCAGCACCGGCTTCGACGAGTGCACAAACGTCCGCGCACGCGAAAGCGCGCCTTCTGAGGGCACAATCTGCGGCGCGATCGGCGGATGTACCAACCGAATCCGCGCTCGCCCATCGCTTAGATAGGGCGCAATCACATCGCCGGTATAGGCGGAGTTCACGATCACCGCATGCGCACGCGCAAACGTTCTCTCGATGCGTGCCCGCTTCGACGCCGACGGCGCCACCGGAATCTCGGTTCCATGTACCAGCACGGCCAGCGGCGCGGAGAGCGGAGGCAACAACTCCGCGCTCTTCCAGGAATCCGCAAACACGCCTTCGACTTTGCCGGCGCGCACCGCCGCCGCTACCGCACGCGCCTTGAGCCAACGACGTAGCGGTCGTGGCCCGCCAAAACGCCGAACCGGGTAGGGCGTAGACCGCTCCGCAGCATCGCGCACATGGATGCGATCCGCGAACACAGACACGGCCCGTCCCTGCGCGCTCAACGTGTCCGCAAGCCCCCCCATCAGTGCTTCGATCCCGCCGCGATCAGGTGGAAAACACTGGGTGGTGACCACGATCATCTAGCGACGCCGCTCGTTCAGCCGTGCGGCACCTTGTCCGTCGCTGAGTTGCGGATGCCGCTGCGCTTCCAACATCCGTGCGATCCGAATGAAGCGTGAGTAAGCGCCGACCACGGCGGTTTCAAACCCAATCAAACCGCCGGTAAAATGCCGGCGCACGAAGTAGTAGCGTAGGAACGCGAACGGAAACTCGAACACCACCCGCACCGCCAGCTGCCAAGCCGGTTTGCGTTTCGCGTGATCCGCGTTGTAGCGCATGCGCTCGTCCGCCTTCTCGACCATCTCGTCGAACGTCCGCATCGAGAAGTGATAAACCTCACCCCGCAACGTCGCGACACTTTGACCGGCAACATCAACGGAATCGTGGAGCGTCGAATCTTTGAACCGCACGCGCCGCCGATCATAGAGCCGCACCACCACATGATCGTTCGCCCACAACCGCGGCCGGTCATGCCCCGGATAAACGTTGTTGATGCGCAGCCGATAGGCCGCAAGCGGCGGCTCGCCGGCGGCGAACAAATTTCGAATCTCGCCCGCGAGCTCCAGCGAGATCACCTCGTCAGCGTCCAGATTGAGTGTCCAAGAATGGCGGCACAGCCCTTCGGCAAAGCGCTTCTGCTGACCGAACCCCGGCCACTCGTTGAAGACGACGCGCGCCCCCGCTTTGGTAGCGGCATCCTGCGTGCCGTCCGTGCTGCCCGAATCGACGACGATCACTTCGTCGACCAAGTCCTTCACGGCCGCGATCGTTCGCCCGATCCGGTCGGCCTCGTTCTTGGCGATGATGAAACAGGAAAGCGGTAGCGGGGGCACGGGAATCAACCGGTCTTGCGCAACAACACACAGGTCATCTGATAGGGATAGACCAGCCAATAGAGTTTGCCCATCGATCGCTTCCATTTCTCCCATCCGAGGAATGGAAACGGTGCGCGAAAAATCTGCCGCGAAATGATCCACGGGCGCGCCTTCACATGATCGCGATAGGACCCGGCATCGATGATGTCGCGCGCCACAACGGTCGTGTTGTCGAACAGCGAAGCCGCTTCTTCCGGCGTCGGCCGGTACATCGTGTCGATCGGATCGCGGTGATAGGGATAGCTGTGCGGCACGGTAACGATCGCAAATCCATCCGGCAGCACCAAGTCAAGGCACCGGTTCGCGA
Source organism: uncultured Flavobacteriaceae bacterium (assembly GCA_964547645.1). Classification (GTDB taxonomy): domain Bacteria; phylum Pseudomonadota; class Alphaproteobacteria; order Micropepsales; family Micropepsaceae; genus SZUA-430. The sequence continues at coordinate 30,663 of CAZJOM010000013.1, read as the reverse complement.
ACGCGCGCGGATCGAGCACGTGCTCCAACACATTGCAGATCATAATCGAACGCGCGCCTACCGCCGCCAAAGTCTTAAACCCCTCCTCGGTCGTGAGGTCGGCGGTGATATCGACACCAGGACCGGACTTCAGATCGGCATGCACGATCTTGACCCCGCGCGCCTCCAGCGGCTTGATCAAGTTTGCCTCGATCCAGGGCTGCTTTTTAGTACGGAATTCAAGCGTGGACGAACCGATGTTCAGCATCGGTGACAAGGCCGCCGGGTCGACCCCGGCAAGCCTCGAGACGATCCAATCCGTCTCGGCCTTGTGCATGTACTCGCCCCTCCTGAGAGCCTCGCCCTAAGTGTCCGTCGCCGAAGTGGCACAGAGCCGCACGCATCGCAACCCGTGTTCCTTGACTAGTGCGGCCCCGGCCACCAATCTGCCGCGCTTTCCCGAACAACCTTAACCAATGGAGCGCCGTATCGTGTCCTCGCCCGTCAACGAAATCCGCATCACCTTGCCCGACGGCTCGGTGCGGACGACGACGCGCGGGGCGACCGGTGCGGACGTCGCGGCTTCGATCGGCGCAGGCCTCGCCAAGGCCGCCCTCGCGGTCAAGGTCAACGGCGAGATGAAGGACCTCGATTGGCCGATCCAAACCGATTCAAAGGTCGAAATCGTTACCCGCAAGAGCGAGGAGGCATTGGACCTCATCCGCCACGACACCGCGCACTTGCTGGCGCAGGCGGTCCAGGCGCTGTTCCCGGGGACACAGGTCACCATCGGCCCGAACATCGAAGACGGCTTCTTCTACGACTTCGCCCGCAACGAACCGTTCAGGCCCGAAGACTTGCCTGCAATCGAGGCGAAGATGCGCGAGCTTGTAGCCGCCGATTTGCCGACGAAGCGCACGGTCTGGGACCGCGACAAAGCCGTCGAACATTTCAAGTCGCTGGGCGAGAACTACAAGGCCGAGCTCATTCGCGACTTTCCTGCCGGTGAAGAAGTGCGCGTCTACTATCATGGCGATTGGCACGATCTCTGCCGCGGCCCGCACTTGATGTCGACGGGCAAGATCGGCACGGCGTTCAAGCTTACCAAGATCGCGGGCGCCTACTGGCGCGGCGATGCTAAGAACGCCCAGCTACAGCGCATCTACGGTACCGCCTGGCGCGACGACAAAGAACTTCAGGCCTACCTCATCCGCATCGAGGAAGCCGAAAAGCGCGACCACCGCAAGATCGGTAAGGAGATGGACCTCTTCCACATCCAGGAAGAAGCCGTCGGCCAAATCTTCTGGCATCCGAAGGGTTGGACGCTCTATCGCACACTCGAAAACTACGTCCGCCGTCAGGTCGAGCGCGCCGACTACCGCGAGGTCAAGACGCCGCAGCTTATGGATCGCAAGCTCTGGGAGGCGTCGGGCCACTGGGAGAACTATCGCCCGAACATGTTCATCGCCGAGGTTGACGAAGGCGACGACAAAGAAAAGCGCATGCTCGCGGTCAAGCCGATGAACTGCCCCGGCCACGTACAGATCTTCAAGCAAGGCTTGAAGAGCTATCGCGACTTGCCGCTTCGTATGGCGGAATTCGGCTCATGCCACCGCTACGAACCGTCCGGCGCGCTACACGGCATCATGCGTGTGCGCGCCTTCGTACAGGATGACGCGCACATCTTCTGCACCGAGGAACAGATCGTCGCCGAGACGCACAAATTCGTGGACCTGCTGTCGCGCGTATACAAGGACCTAGGTTTCGACAGTTTCAGCACAAAGCTTTCGACCAGGCCGGAACAGCGCGCCGGCACCGATGAGCAGTGGGACCGCGCGGAGGCGGCGCTCGAACTCGCCTGCCGGAAGATCGATTTGCCGTACGCGATCAATCCCGGCGAAGGCGCCTTCTACGGACCGAAGCTTGAGTTCACGTTGCATGATGCGATCGGCCGTGGCTGGCAGTGCGGCACGCTTCAGGTCGACTACATCGTGCCCGAACGTCTCGGTGCGGAATACATAGGAGAGGACGGCAACCGCAAGACGCCGGTGATGTTGCACCGCGCGATTCTAGGCTCGCTCGAACGCTTCATCGGCATCACGATCGAGCACTACGCGGGTAAGTTCCCCCTCTGGATGGCACCGGTACAGGCGGTTGTCGCGACGATCGTCTCAGATGCGGACAACTACGCCAAGGAAGTGGCCGCCGCGCTCAAGCTCGGCGGCATCCGCGTCGAATCCGATCTCCGGAACGAAACGATCAAATATAAGGTCCGCGAGCACTCGCTGGCCAAGGTCCCCTACCTCCTCGTCGTCGGGCGCAAGGAGGCGGAGGAGCGCACCGTCTCCGTCCGCCGACTGGGTTCAGAGAAACAGGAGACCATGACCCTCGACGCCGCGATCAAGACGCTGCAAAGCGAATCAACCCCGCCGGATATGGTCTAAAACACGAACGCGAGGGCGCCAAAGCGCTTGGCCTCAGGCGTCTCATGTCCTATTCTGTAACAGCTAGACGGCGCACCGGTGCAAACCGGCGCGCCGTCTTTGCCGACCTATGATGCGTCTTGCGACGCGGACCAGGTCCCATCAGACCCGCCGGCCAGAGGGTGACGCTCAAGGGACAATGCGAAGGTGAAACCACCGTTGCAGGCAAACCGGGCGAAACCGCATCGGGTGCCGGCGGCGGGGCCTGTAACGCGTTGCCGGAATCCTGGGCAAACCCAAAGGAGATGACCCAATCGTTAGACGTCCCTACCAAGCCACAACGCCGCCCTCGAAAGACGGGCCGCGCATCAATGAGTTCATCAACGCCCACGAATTGTTGGTGATCGACGACGACGGCGGCAAACGTGGCGTGATGAGCAAATTCGACGCTCTCAAGCTTGCGCAATCCGAAGGTCTCGACCTGGTCGAGGTCGCGCCGATGGCCAAGCCTCCCGTCGCCAAGATCATGGACTTCGGCAAATACAAATACCAAGAGCAGAAAAAGGCCGCCGAAGCGCGCAAACATCAGAAAATCATCGAGATCAAGGAGATCAAGCTCCGTCCGATGATCGACGATCACGACTACGACGTGAAAATGCGCTCGATCAAACGCTTCTTCGAAGAGGGCGATAAGGTAAAGGTGACCTTGCGCTTCCGCGGTCGCGAGATGGCGCACATGGATATCGGCATGGAGCTGCTTCAGAAGGTCAAGCGCGATGTCGAACCGATTGGCAAAGTCGAGCAAGAGCCCAAATTGGAAGGCCGTCAAATGGTAATGGTGATGGCGCCGAAATAAGGCGCGGTCGGTAAGTATTGTCTGAAGGCTGAACCCGGACTCGCATCTCCTGCGATCCGGGTTGCCGGCATGAAATGCAATCTGCAAAGAAACTTCAGCGGCATCAGCCGGGAAAAAACCTGCCGCTTAGGTCAGCAGTCTCCACGGGCGCGTTCGCTTAGCTCTGACCGCAGCGGGGAAAAGCGGCAGCGCTTTGTGCCGGGCTCTCGCTTCGCGGCGGCGCGCATCCTGCGCGGCGCACCACGAGATTGCGTACCCAACGTGACGAACGACGATAATGTAGCTGCGGCCCTTCGAGACTTTGCGTATCGGCTCGATGATGCACAAACGTTCGACGTCGTCGGCAAGGCGCTGCTGCCGGTCGCGGCGCTATTCAAGTTCACCAATATCGTCATCAACGATGCATCGAAGGCGATGACAGACCCGAGCCGGGTGGTCATGTTCTCGGCGCGCTCGCTCGAAGAAGCCAAGGCGATCGCACAGCGCAGTCCCCTGGCCAACAATCCGGCCTTGCAGGTCGCGTGGGCATCGCCGGAACCGATGTCGCTGACTGAAATTCGAATCAAGCTCGGGCTTGAGCCAGAGGCGTTCTGGAGGCTTCTGCCGCCATGGCGGGGCTTCGAAGGGCTCTCCATCAACATTAGCCTTGATCCGCGCATTGTCTTGAACATCGGGTACGCCGGGGCTGGCGGCGACGCTGGCGCAACGGCGCGTTCGGTATTGACGGTCGCGTCGCGCATGGCGTGCGAACGCCTGCGGGACATTGAGTTGGCGGAAACGCCGACTGCGCAACTGAGTCCCCGTGAAGAGGAGGCGTTGCGGCTTGCCGCCAGCGGAAAGTCCGACGTCGAAATCGGGCGAGCAATGGGAATCGCCGCGCGCACCGTGCGTTTCCACATCGACAACGCGAAGGTCAAACTTGGCGTGGCCAACCGAACGCAGGCCGTGCTTAGAATTCTGCGCGGCGATCGATAGCAATGGTCACGGCATGCTGAGAAATCTCTTCAACAGTTTCTTGGACGAGGCGTTCGAAGCTCGTTCGGTGCCCCAACTCGGTCGTGCATTTTTCGGCCTTGCCGAGCGTTTCGGTTATGCGATGACCGTCATTCTCGACGGCAGAGAGCTGCCGGGTCCACTCCGGCTCGCACTTCTTTTCACGACGGACCTCAAGACCACGATGGTGGCTTTCGATCGCCGTCATCCGATGACGAGCCATCCGACCTACTTGCGCGCGGTGCGCGAAGGCGCACCATTCAATCTCGAAGACGTTAGGCAAGCTGAGGGTGTCGCGCCGAAGCAATGGGCGCAAACCCTGCCGCCGATCTTGCGGGAGGGCATGCCGCTGGCTCTGCCCGTACATCGCGCCGGCAGGCTCGTCTTGCTCGTCTGTTTGAACGGAGCGCGCCCCGAGGATACCCCGTTGAATCGCGCGATTCTACTCACAGCGGCGCACGTCGTCTTCGATCGGTTGCAGCATCTGCGAACGCGCGGCGCGTCAAGCGAAGATCTCACCAATCGCGAAGCTGAATGCATCCGTTGGATCGGACTTGGGAAAACCGACCGCGAAATCGCCAGGATTGTCGGTATCAGCGAGCGCACCGTCCGGTATCACGCCCGCAACGCGAAAGCGAAACTGGGTGCCTCGACCCGCGTCGAAGCCATCGCCAAGTTGGCCGGCGCGCACCGCACGAAGAAGTCCTAACCTTGCTATCGCAACCGCCGCGGCTCCAACCAGCCGCGATAACGCACCAGTCGTCCCAAGAAGGGCAGGGTGATCGTCACGTCGAAACAGTAACGCCCCTGCTCATCGGTTGAGGCACGGGCCAGCGTCGCCGGGACGAGTGCGGACGGGAGCGGCACACCCCACAGCCGGGCGCCTGCAATTGAAAGCTCGAAGCCTGTTTCGTCCGCGCGCGCACCGAGATCGAACGCGAACACGCCGAAGCGTTCCACCAGACGATTCGTTGTCCGCGCTGCCTGCAAGCGGCTCATGAACACGGCTGGTCCAAAGCGCCGTATCCAAGTTTCACCGTCCTCTTCGCGCTCGATCGTAACGAATGCGGCCTCTTCGCGTGCACTCGCGGGGAAGCCGAACATCCGCGCGATCGCATGTCCGATCGGATGGGCGGCGCCATCGATGTCGACCCGCCCCTGCAGCTCGCACGCGGGATCCGGCACGTGCGCTGCACGCACATTGGCGGGCATCCGCTGAAACCCTTCCAACGCGTGTTCAAAGAGTGACCCCGCCTCCAGCCGAGTCGTCTCGCGTGCCGAGCGAATGTCGAAGCGTTTGAACTCGCGCTCAAACGCCGCAAGGTCGAGCATGCCGACGCAGGCCGTAGCACCGATTTGCGTGAGGCGCCCGTCAAGTAGCCCGCGAACAATGCACAGCGCTCCAAATGTTGGGATCTCAGGCCCATCGCCCGCATCCGCGGTCAGCGACCAAATCGTCTTCAACTGCGAACCGTCGCCGTAGACGCCGGACACTTCCACCAGCATGCCGCCGGTATCGCTGCCGAAGCGGCGGGCAAACGCCGCAGCATCGCGCAACGGCTCGGCGAGTGGTCTCAGACTTTGCATCAGCCCAAAGCGCACCAGAAATCCCAACGCCCAAAGCGCCCAATGCAGCACGGTAAGTTCCAGCCCGGCGCGAAAGACCGCGCGTCGCACACTGGGAAACCGCTGTGGGATGAGATCGAGGTCCGGCGTATCGCACAACGACAGCCACCGCTTGCCCGCTTCGCCCACAGCTCGCCGCACATTGAGGCTCCATCCGGGCGCCGTGTCCCACCGCCCGTGCCGCCAAACGCGCACCGGCTTTCCGACATAGCTCAAGATCGCTTGGATGACCGCAAGCCCGAACGACGTCCCGCCGCCAGGCGAAATCCCAACCTCGACACCGTCGACGCGTGTCCAGCCGCGCGTCAGATCGTCGAGAACGGCATGCGTCAGTGCGGGCGTGGTACTCGCGCCAGTGACCGCCAACACGCCGCGAGCTTTAGCAACAGCATCAAGTGTCGGAAATGCTGACACGAAATCGCGCGCGTCGGCCAGATCGACATAGTGGCAGCGTGCATCGATAACGGCGCGAGCGAACCGCAAGTTCTGCGCTTGAAACGGCCCCGCCGCATCGACAACACAAAGCGCATTAAGAGCCGCGATGTCCGTCGCCGTGGCATGCTCCCGATCGAGCACCGCGCTCGATACCCGTCGTCCGCCCGCCGGCAACGCATCGATGAACGCGTTCAGCTTTGCCGCCGAGCGCCCGCACAGGATTACGTGGCAGTCGGTCGTGGCCAGAAGGCTGCGAACCAGCCGCCCGCCGAACGACCCGGCACCGCCGACGACGGCGATGCGTTGCGTCAGGGTTTCACCGCGCCGCTAATGGCGGAGGCGGCCGGTCCCGACAAATCCTGCAGCGGGCCTAGCGGCTTCGTCTCGGTCTTCACCTCGCGAATAGCGGGGGTCCCGGACCAGAGCTTGTAGACGACCACCCCATTCTGAATCAGCAACAGCATAGACGCCTTCCAACCGGTCGACGTCGTCTCCCGTTCAAAGCCCAGCACGTCAAGCGCGACGTTGCCCGTGCGATCCTTCGAAGAGATCGAAGGCTCGGCCAGCCATCCCGCACATTGATCTCGCGCGGTGAGGCAAGCCTGCACAGCCGGATCCAAATCCTCGGCCTTCATAGATTGCTGCGGCAGGAACCGTGGCACCAGATCGAGGTAATTCAGCACCTTGATGTTCGGTGTCGTGTAGGGGTCGAAGCCGCGCGTCTTCAGTTCCTTCGACGTCGTGACGAACGGCTTCACCTGCGCATAGGCATCCTCGGCGCTCTTGTAGCTCTGAAACGGCGATTCGGTCGTCTCGACCGTCGACGGCAGGACGCCCCAGCTCGCGCACGCCGACAGCGGCAGCGCAAACCCGGCAAGCACGGCGAAACGCAGCGAAACCATTGTTCTAGGACCCGGCCAAATGGAGAGAGCGCACATTCTGGCGGCAAACTGCGCCGAAGGCAATTTCCGCCCCGTTGATACCAGTCACACCTGGGACGTTCAGAGCCCCTTCAACACAGCCTGAAGCCGGTCCGGATAGTCCGTGCACAACCCATCAACACCGAGGTCGGCCAACCGCGCCAAGTCGTTGCTTTCGTTGACTGTCCAGGCACCTACTTTGAGCCCTTGCTCCCGCGCCTCCTGGAGGGTCGCCCGATTGATATCGGCGAAGAACGGAAACCACCCGTCGGCACCCGCCGCCTTTGCGGCCTTGATCACCGAGCCGTACTTGCCCCTGTCGAAACCGCCGGTCCATGGCGCAGTGTCGCGTTCCAGCGTACGCAATTTCTCTAGCTCAGCCTTCGGCGGCGGCCCGTGCTCCGCCGGCACAGCACCATCACCGAACCACGTCTGCGGCAACGTCGTAAACCAGCACTCCACCTTTGGTGCGAGCTTCTTCGCCGCAATCAGCGCCGGCCAATCGAACCCGACCAGCACCGTGCGATCCAAAAATTTTTCGCGCTTCAAAACGCGGATCACGGCTTCCGCCATCGCTTGCGGCGAAGCGGTTCGCGTCCGATCCAAGAAGTTGGTCTTAAGCTCCACCCACAGCCGCTCCGCCCCGCCCGAGCGCTTGATCAGCCAGATTACATCCGCGAGGCGGGGAATTTTCTCGCCGTCGTGCGGCATCTGATCCGGATGGCGCTGCGCATATTTCGATCCCGGCTTCAGCCGGCCGATGTCGTAACTTTGCAGGTCCGCGTATGGCAGATCTTTGATCAGCGGCGGCGGGCCTTCAAGCCAGCGCCCGCCCGCGTCGCGCACGATCTCCGGCTTCAGCGCCTCGTCATGAAAAACGACGACGGTCCCGTCCTTCGCCACATGCACGTCGAGCTCGAACCCATCGCATCCCACGTCAAGCGCATGCGCGAAAGCGGCGAGCGTGTTCTCGGGCCGCAGGCCCGCGCAGCCGCGATGCGCAATGTTCAATGACTTGGGCACTTCGAGAGTAATGTTCGGATGTCCTTCGCGAAGCAGTTTAGCACCGATTCACGTCCCTTTGGTTGCCCGCATTTGCCGCACTTTTTCGGCATCTCCGCGGAACGAAGCGAGCACACGCCCGTCAAGAAGCGGCCACAATCCGGGAGTGGAATTGCGCCCGTGATCGCAACGCTGGGAAACTGAACGATGAGCGACACAGTTGAATTGCCTCTGATGCATTGGGTTTGGCTGACTGCACTTTCCGGCATCGTCAGCAACATCGGTTGGGAATTGTTCAACTACTTCGGTCACGCGATGGTGCACTCGTTCTCGTCCGCCTGGTACGAGTTCAAGAAGCTACCGGCCCATATCTTCTCGCTTCACGCGCCGTTGCGAATCGCCGGCGTCGTCACTGCAGCATTGGCAGTTATTAGCTTGGCACAGTCGACGGGCGGCTTCGAAATCGCGGCGGGGCCAATGCAATTGCTCGACGCCTATCGCGCTTACGCTTATCGTGCCGGAGACGCGTTGTTCGCGGCCATCATCGATCCGGCAACGCGCCATGTGGCCTATGACGCTATCATTGCCGGGCTCGTTGTCGTCTTTGTGATCTGGCGGACGATCGCCGGTTGGCGTCAGTACGGTGACTATCAATCGGCCCACGGCGGGGTCGAGGGTGGCGTCTCGCTGTCGACCTATTTCGGCTTGAACCTGCTTGGCGGCCTCGGTGCCGTCGTCATTGCGCTGCTCATGTTGGAGCGTCTCCAATAGGGGAGCCGCAAACCGCGGAATTAGGGCTCAACCGGCGCTCTCTTGCCTTCGCCGCCCGAACCGGCATGAATAGTGCCGGGGCAGGGTGTGTTGGGCATGATTGGCAAAATCGTTCTCGGGATCGCGGTTCTTTTTGTTGCAGCCGTCGCGGCGCACGCCGCGCCCGGTACATGGAAGATCACGAAGGACCACTGGGATGCGGCCGACGAAGAAAAATTCGGTGCCTTCGTTGCGGGCTTCGGCGAAAGTAACTGCAGCGATCCGGCCGCGTGCTTCAAGAGCGCGGCAAACCCCTACCGTGACACCGACCCGCCGGACCTGAAGATGGACGGCGACTGCGCCGACTTCGTCTATCAGCTTCGCGCTTACTTCGCCTGGAAGAACGGCTTGCCGTTCTCGTATCCCATTTACGTCATGTCGCGCTCCGGACCGACACCGGACTTCCGCTTCTCCGACGCCGGCAACCAAGTCGTCGCGCGGCTGCAGCTTGAATGGCAAGCCGACACTGATCCGGTGAAGTTGCTGCTCGCACTACGCGGCACGGTCTCCACCGCGATGTTCCGCATCGAACACACCTACGACACCGGCTACAGCGCCAGCGACTTCTACTCGCCGAAGATCGAGCGCGGCGCCATTCGCCCAGGTTCGATCGTCTACGATCCGTGGGGACACGTCGTCTACGTCTACAAGGTCGAAGATGATGGCACCGTCCTTTACGTGGACTCGAACCCAGACCGTCAAGTGACGCGGGGCCCCGTCGGTCCGCAATTTCCGCGCACCGCGCCGGCTCTCGGCGCCGGCTTCTGGAACTGGCGCCCGATCAGACTGGTCGACTACACGAAAGACGCCGACGGCAACTTGATCAACGGCCGCTTCGTAGTCGCCACGAACGCCGAACTCAAGGACTACGGCGTCGAACAATATTACGGCACGGAGCCCAACGACGCGCGCGATTGGAAAAGTGCCAAATTCGCGCTCAAGGGCAAGTCGCTGAACTTCTACGACTACGTGAAGGCTAAACTCGCGAAGTAGCTCAGCCTTTCCCGTCGCAGTAACCATCGTCGCCGCGCGCTTGGGGCGGAAAGATGAATGCCCGCTGAAGAGGCGGTTTGCCGCGGGTTCAGGCATCCTCAGGCATCTTCTGGTGGAAAGGCGTGCGAACGCCCTTCCGCTCGCGTTCTTGGCGGTTGCCAAGCGCGGGCGCCACGACTATGTCAGCCGCCGAAAAATGCGGGACCGTTTTCGAAGGAGCCTGAAGCAGATGTCGAAGTTTGTTACAGCAGCCACTGCCGTCGCAGCGCTCGTCGCCGCCGGCGCCGCGCTTGCGCAGCCCGTGTTCTCTGTAGCGCCGACGGTGCCCCAACCGACCGCTATCACGGTTTTTGACCAGCCGAATTTTAAGGGCCGCGCTCTAACGTTCCAGCAGTCGGTACCCAGCCTCGCCAAGCTACAGTTCAACGACGTGATCTCCAGCGTTCAAATTAAGGGGCGCGACTGGGTGCTGTGCGAGCACCGAAACTTCATGGGCAAATGCGTCCGCGTGCACGACAAGGAAAAGAACTTGAGCCGGTTGAAGATCTTGGGCCAAGTATCCTCGCTTTATCCGGTGCCCCTTCCGCCGCCGCCTCCGCCGAAGCCGCGGTAACTTAGTTCGAGCGACATTCGAAAGCGGCCGAGTGACCCTCGGCCGTTTTTTTGCGTTTGCAGCATCGCGTCAAGTGACCTTGCCGACGGCAACGGTCTAGCAAAGCGCGGATTCCATGGTAGGTACGAAGGCCACCAAAGGATCCACGCGTGCAAAAAGCTGTTCCCGCGACTGACAAACTCCCGCTGTGGACCAAACTCGCCTACGGCTTCGGCGCCGCTGCATACGGCATCAAGGATGGAGGCTTTGCCTACTTCCTGCTGATTTTTTACAGCCAGGTGATTGGCGTGGACGCAGGCTTGGTCGGGCTCGCGATTTCGCTCGCGCTGATCTTCGATGCAATCACCGACCCGATCGTCGGCTACTGGTCTGACAATCTTCATTCGAAGTGGGGCAGGCGCCACCCCTTTCTCTACGCCTCCGCGATTCCGGTCGCCGCGACGTACTACCTGCTATGGGACCCGCCGACAGGTTGGTCGAACGAAGCGTTGTTCTGGTACTTGCTCTCGCTTGCGATCCTGATCCGCACTTTCATCACCTTGAACGAAACGCCGTCTTCGGCGCTCACGCCGGAACTCACGGCGAACTACGACGAACGCTCCGTTCTGGTCTCATGGCGGCTCTTCTTCGCCTGGATGTGCGGCAATGCGATGTCGGTGATGATGTTCCTTGTGCTCTTCCCGGCCTTTGCGACGGCGACGACGACGGGCCAGTTCAACCGCGAGGCCTACGCGGCCTATGGCATCATCGCAGCCGGGCTTATCGGCTTCTCGATCCTCGCCTCCGCGCTAGGCACGCATTCGCGCATCCCGTATCTCAAGTCGCCCCCGCCGAAGCGCCACCTGACGGTCCGCGTGATCTTTAAGGAAGTTTTCGAAACGCTCTCGAACCGTTCGTTCGTGGCGCTGTTCGTGGCAAACGTTTTCGGCGCGATCGGCGCCGGCATGTCCGCCGCGCTCGCGTTTTACATCTCGACCTACTTCTGGAAGTTCACGCCGCTCCAAATCGGCGGCCTGACGCTCGGCGTCTTCCTGTCCGCCATAATCGGCGCCGTGATGGCGCCCATTGTCACCCGCACGATAGGTAAGAAACGAGGCGCCATGATCATCGGCATGATCGCCTTCCTGGGCGCGCCGATGCCGATCGTCTTGAAGCTGATGGGTCTGCTTGAAGCCGGCACGCCGACTTTCATTTATTTGTTCGTCCTCGTCGCCGGCATAATCGACGTCGGTCTCATCATCTGCTTTCAGGCACTCGCAGCCGCGATGATGGCGGACCTCGTGGAGCAGTCCGAGCTAAAGACCGGCCGCCGTTCGGAGGGCACATTTGTCGCCGCCGCAACCTTCATCCGCAAGATGGTCTCAGGCCTAGGCGTGATGGGGGCGACAGTGGTCCTCGCACTCGCGGGCCTTAAGGCAGGCGTCAAGCCGGAGGATGTGCCCGCCGACGTCGTATGGCGCCTCGGCGCGTTCTACGTCCCCATCATCCTATCGCTTTGGATGGCCATGATGACCGCAATCGCCTTCTACCGCCTCGACCGCGCCGACCACGAAGACAACCTCCGCCAACTCGCCGAACGCAACGCGGCGCCATGAAGTTCGAACCTGTGACGTACGGCGTGAAAGTGTGGGCAGCTGCGCTGGTGCTCACGCTGGCTGCGATCGTACTGGTTGTCGCGGTATGGGCCGTGCTGCTCACCTACGTGCCGCCAATTCCGGCGATCATGTTTACCGCGGCCTTCGCAATCGTGTTGAGCCTGCGCCTCGGTCGTCTCATCTCCTGGCTCGCCAAAGACTGAGCCGCCGAAAACAAAAGCGCCGCGAAACCGATGTTGGTTCGCGGCGCGCGACGGATGGTGCTGTTGGTGGGAATTGAACCCACGACCTACGCCTTACCAAGGCGTTGCGCTACCACTACGCTACAACAGCTGAATCTGAGGCGGTCCCTATAGCCCACGCCGGACGGGGAGGGAAGAGCCTGACGGAATACAAACAACAGAGAACAGGGATCAGAAAAGAGGCCAAACGTCGCCCTTTCCGATCCCCGTCTTCAGTCTTCCGTTACGCGGCCACGCCCTTGCCGATCGGGCAGGTGACCCCCATACCGCCCAGGCCGCAGTAGCCATCCGGGTTCTTGGCCAGGTACTGCTGGTGATAGGTCTCCGCATAGTAGAAGGCCGGCGCGTCCTGGATTTCGGTCGTGATCTGCCCGTGTCCGGCCTTGGTCAGCGCTGTCTGGAACGCCGCCCGCGAGGCCTCCGCGGCAGCCTTTTGCGCCGGGCTCGTTACATATATGCCGGAGCGATACTGTGTCCCTATATCGTTGCCTTGGCGCATGCCCTGTGTCGGGTCGTGGTTCTCCCAAAACACCTTGAGCAGCTGCTCATAGGAAATCTTCTTCGGATCGAACACCACGCGCACGACTTCGTTGTGCCCAGTCCCGCCGGAGCACACTTCCTCGTAAGTCGGGTTCGGCGTCATCCCGGCGGCATAGCCGACGGACGTCGAATAGACGCCCTCCTGCTGCCAGAACTTGCGCTCCGCCCCCCAAAAGCAGCCGAGCCCGAACATCGCAAGTTCCAGCCCGGCGGGAAACGGCGGCTTCAACGGCGTGTCGAACACATAATGCTTCTCCGGCACGCGCATCTCGCTCGACCGGCCCGGCAGCGCGTCGGCCGCCGAAGGCATCACCGTCTTCTTCTTCAATCCGAACATGGCCATTTGTTTGCTCCTTCTTGAGGCGGAGATATAATCCGAGGCGCTGAAAGGGCCAACCGGCCTGACGGAACGGTGAAGCATGAGTGAGCGTCAAAAGCCGCATGGATCCGCCGCGGACGTGGCTAAGGCCGAACGCTTGGCCGCCGCTCTGCGCGCCAATCTGAAGCGCCGCAAAGCCCAGGCCCGCGCGCAGTTGCAGCCTCCAGCGGAACCAAACGTCGCCACCCCGGCCGCTATTCCGCCCGAATCCGGGAAAAATTCGGCCTGAATCCTGGCATCCCCGCCATTGTTTAGCCCCCACCGCCGGGGTAGACCTTCGCCCTCACTTTCGAGCGCGCCTGGACGCGTGCGCACGATATGCTCACCCGCAAGTGATTTGCGGACTCACCTCGGGACAGTTGCGTGGACAGAATTCAAATTCGCGGGGGGCGCCGTCTGAACGGCGAAGTCCGCATCTCGGGCGCGAAGAACGCAGCCCTGCCTCTCATGGTCGCAAGCCTACTGACGGACGAACCGCTTCAACTGGCAAGCGTCCCGCACCTGACCGACATCTCGCAGCTCGCTGCGATCCTCGGCGGCCTCGGCGTTGGCCTCACCATGAACGGCAACGGTCATGCGGAAGCCGAAGTCGGTCGTGTTCTGAAACTCCACGCGAAAAACATCACGTCGACGGAGGCGCCCTACGACCTCGTGCGCAAAATGCGCGCGAGCTTCCTCGTCATCGGCCCGCTGCTCGCGCGTTGCCACAAGGCGAAGGTCTCGCTCCCCGGTGGCTGCGCAATCGGCACGCGTCCTGTCGACCTGCACATCAAGGGCCTCGAGGCCATGGGTGCGAAGATCGAAATCGACGCCGGCTACGTCATCGCAGAGGCCCCAGGTGGCTTGCGCGGCGCCACGTTCAACTTCCCCTTCGTGTCGGTCGGTGCGACGGAAAACCTGATGATGGCCGCCTGCCTGGCCAAAGGCACGACGGTTCTCGAAAACGCCGCCATGGAGCCCGAGATCACCGACCTCGGCCTTTGTCTCCAAGCGATGGGCGCAAAGATTTCCGGCCTCGATACCCGCACGCTCGTCATCGAAGGCGTCGATCGGCTACAGGGCGCAAGCTACACCGTGATCCCGGACCGCATCGAAACCGGCACCTATGCGATGGCCGTCGCTGCGACCGGCGGCGAAGTCGAACTCGTCGGCGCCAGAGGCGACACGATCGGCGCGGTCATCCCGCTGCTCGAAGGCGCGGGCGTGAAGATAGCGCCGACGAACCGCGGCCTCCGCGTCTCGCGCAACGGCGCGCACTACACCGGCGTCGACGTCACGACGGAACCCTACCCGGGATTCCCGACCGACATGCAGGCTCAGCTCATGGCGCTGATGGCGACCGCCAACGGCGTGTCGCACATCACCGAGACGATCTTCGAAAACCGTTTCATGCACGCGCCGGAGCTGCTGCGCATGGGCGCCGACATCACAATCGAACACCAAACCGCAACCGTGCGTGGTGTACCTCGCCTGCGCGGCGCGCAAGTTATGGCAACCGACCTCCGCGCCTCGGTCAGCCTGATCATCGCCGGCCTCGCCGCCGAGGGCGAGACGGTCGTCAACCGCGTCTACCACCTGGACCGCGGCTTCGAACGCATCGAAGAAAAGCTCTCGGCCTTGGGCGCCGACATCAAGCGCGTGAAGGGTTGAGTTTCGCCGTTCGGCGCCGTCGCGCGTGAGCAGCAGTGAGCGCTTGCACAATCGCTCGCTTTTCTGCACTTTCCCGCGACTCTTGAACCCGAGCGACCGCACCGCATGACCGCCGCCCTCCGTCTTCGCGCCGTCGATACGATCGACCTCAGCGTCATTGCGGCCCATTTGCAGGATGCGCTCGCGCAAGTGGGCGACATGGGTTACGAGCCCGCCAAGCGCCGCTTCGCGATCCTGTTCAACCGCTTCATGTGGGAAGACATCCAAGCGGAGCAGGGCAAAAGCGCCAAGGCCGACAAGAACGCCCCCTACCGCCGTGTGCGCTCCGCGCTCCACTTCGACGCTGTCCAGCGCGTGCAGACCCAGGGCCTGAAACTCGGCGCGAAAGGCGCGGTCAGCGAACTCCTAACCGTTGCCTTCGAACCGAACGGCGAACTCGCGGGCGCTGTGAAGCTCACATTCGCCGGTGGCGGTGCGATCAAGCTCGATGTCGAATGCCTCGACGTCTGGCTGACCGACATCTCCGCGCCCTGGCCCACGAAAAGCCGGCCCGGCCACGGCGACGTCGCGGACGAGCCGTTGGGATAGCCGATGCCCGCGCTCCTCTCCACCGCCGCGCCTGATTTCGCCACCCGCTTTGCGGCGCTGCTGTCGCAGAAACGCGAGACGGCCGATGACGTGTCGCAAGCAGTCGCCAACATCATTGCCGACCTGCAAGCCCGCGGCGACCAAGCGTTGTTCGACTTCACGGCCAAGTTCGACCGCTTCAATCTCGGCCCAAACAACCTCCGCGTCACGCCGCAAGAGATCGCCGCCGCAAAGGCGGCCGTCTCGACCGCAACACTCGACGCATTGAAGCATGCGGCCGCCCGCATCGAAGCCTTCCACGCTCGCCACAAGCCAAGTGACGATCAGTACACGGACGAGACCGGCGTCACCCTTGGCGCCCGCTGGACGCCCGTTGATGCCGCCGGCCTTTACGTTCCGGGCGGCCTCGCGGCTTATCCCTCCAGCGTGCTGATGAATGCTATCCCGGCCCGGCTCGCCGGTGTGAAGCGCCTGGTCGCGGCCACGCCCGCGCCAGACGGCAAGCTGAACCCGCTCGTTCTCGCGGCCGCCGATCTTTCCGGCGTTACCGAAATATACCGTATCGGCGGCGCGCAAGCGATTGCGGCACTCGCCTACGGCACCGCCACGATCTCGCCCGTCGATAAAATCGTCGGCCCCGGAAACGCCTACGTCGCCGCCGCCAAACGCCACGTCTTTGGTCACGTCGGCATCGACTCGATTGCAGGCCCTTCGGAAGTTCTGATCGTCGCCGATAAAGCGAACGACCCCGCTTGGCTCGCCGCCGACTTGCTCGCCCAAGCCGAGCACGACGAAGCCGCGCAAAGCATCCTGATCACCGACGACGAACCCTTCGGCCGAACCGTCGCCCAAGAAGTCGAACGCCAACTCGCCCAACTGCCGCGCCAGAAAATCGCGCGCGCAAGCTGGGATGCGCACGGCGCGATCATCGTCGTGAAATCGCTGACCGAGGCCCCGGCACTCGCCGATCGCATCGCGCCTGAACACTTGCAGCTCTGCGTCGCCGACCCGCAAGCGCTCGCCGCGCGCGTCCGCCACGCCGGTGCGATCTTCCTCAGCGCCCACACACCCGAAGCGATCGGCGACTATGTCGGCGGCCCGAACCACGTGCTGCCGACCGCACGCGCCGCGCGCTTCTCCTCCGGCCTCTCAGTGCTCGACTTCATGAAGCGCACGACGATCATCGGCTGCACGCGCGACGCTCTCGCGCAACTGGGCGAAAGCGCGGCCATGCTCGCCGATGCCGAAGGACTCTCCGCCCACGCGCACTCCATCCGCATTCGATTGAACCGATGACGGACACGCCCGATAAGCCGCTCACGCGCCTCGTCGACGTTGTTCTGGATGAGGGCTCGATCGCACCGCGTGGTCCAGACGTGGAGCATGAGCGCCGCATCGCCATCTTCGATTTGCTGGAACAGAACCACTTCGCCCCCGAAGGCGGCGACGATCGCGGCCCCTACGTGCTGCGTCTCGGCATTCAGGAAAACCGCCTCGTCTTCCACATCGCGCACGAAAGCGGTGAAACCCACGCGACCCACGTGCTTTCGCTCACGCCATTGAAGCGCGTCATCCGCGACTACTTCGTCGTTTGCGACACCTACTATCAAGCGATCCGCAGCGCCTCGCCCTCGCAGATCGAAGCGATCGACATGGGCCGCCGCGGTCTTCACGACGAAGGTTCACAGCTCCTCCGCGATCGCCTAACCGGAAAAATCACCGTCGACCACGACACCGCACGGCGTCTCTTCACGCTGATCTGCGCGTTGCATATCAAGGTCTGACGATGGCGCACGGACCGAACGGCGAAGATCTGCCCGACGCGGTGCTGTTCTCTTGCACCCACAACGCCATTCGCTCGCCGATGGCGGCGGCGCTGATGAAGCATCTCTTCGGCGTGCACGTGTACGTCGAGTCCTGCGGCGTTCGCGCCGGCGTGCTTGACCCGCTGGCTGTCGAGGTGATGGAAGAATTGGGCATCGATCTCTCTCACCTTCATCCGAAGTCTTTCGAGATGCTGGCCGACACATCGTTCGACCTGATCATCACGCTAAGCCCCCAAGCGCGCCACCGGGCGCTGGAAATCACCCGCGCGATGGCGGTCGACGTGGAGTACTGGAAAGTGCCCGATCCCAGCGCCTATGACGGCTCGCGCGAGCAACGCCTTGCGGCATATCGCGAAGCCCGCGACACGATTTTCCGCTTTTTGAAGGAGCGCTTTGCCGCGCGCCCCGCGCCGGAGCCCTAATTTGCTTGCTTTTGGCTTTCCCAGGCATCAGGTATCAGGGATCCGAATTGAAGCCGCGTCACGGCCCGGCTCCATGCTGATCCCTGATACCTAATACCTGATACCTGACCTCTGAAGGACCGAATGTCGAAAGAAGAATTGCTCAGTTTCGAAGGCACCGTGGTGGAGCTTCTCCCCAACGCGACCTTCCGCGTGAAGTTGGACAACGAACACATCGTGGTCGCGCACACGGCAGGCAAGATGCGCAAGAACCGCATCCGCGTGCTTGCCGGCGACAAAGTCACCGTCGAAATGACCCCCTACGATCTGACAAAGGGCCGGATCGTCTATCGCAGCAAATAGCGTTGCGCGATAAGCGGCGCACGACGATGGCCGCCCCACGTTCTGAAGAGTTCAGAGCCGCCTGCAACAAGGAGC
This sequence comes from uncultured Flavobacteriaceae bacterium, assembly GCA_964547645.1. Taxonomy (GTDB): domain Bacteria; phylum Pseudomonadota; class Alphaproteobacteria; order Micropepsales; family Micropepsaceae; genus SZUA-430. Next base: position 12,354 of record CAZJOM010000013.1, on the reverse strand, counting down.
GAGCGAAGTGAGGAGCGAACTCATCCTCGCCAGCGCCAGTCCGCGCCGTCTCGCGTTGCTTGCGCAGATCGGCATCACGCCAGCGCGCGTCGAGCCGGCCGACATCGACGAGAGCGTCCGCACGCGCGAACTTCCGCGCCCGCATGCGTTGCGCATCGCGACGGAGAAGGCCCAAACGGTCGCCGCGCGAACCAAGGGCGCCATCCTCGCCGCCGACACGGTTGTCGCGTGCGGGCGTCGAATTCTCCCCAAGGCAGAAGATGACGCCACCGTCACGAAATGTCTGAATCTGCTCTCCGGCCGCCGCCACACAGTGCTGACCGCAGTCGCTCTTATTGACCAAGCAGGAAAGCTCCGCACGCGGATCGTTGAAACGAAAGTCGCGTTCCGCCGCCTCGATGCGCAAGAAATAGCCGCTTACGTCGAATCTGCCGAGGGTTTGGGCAAAGCCGGCGGCTACGCGATCCAAGGCCGCGCCGCTGTCTTCGCTCGCGCGATCCACGGCTCGTACACCAATGTGGTTGGCTTGCCGCTAACCGAAACCTTTCAGTTGCTTAAGGCATGCGGCGCCGTCTGAACCTGCTAAGCTGGCCCCAATCGCAACTTTCGCATTTGGTATCGCCTTGGCTACCGAAGTTCTGATCAATGTCGGCCCCGCCGAAACGCGGGTCGCATTCGTCGATGAAGCACGCTTAAGCGAGCTATTCATCGAACGCACCGCCGAAGGCGCGCGCGAAGGCCGCCATGGCCATCGTTTGCTCGGCAACATTATGCTTGGCCGCGTCCAGCGCGTGCTTCCCGGCATGCAAGCAGCCTTTGTCGACTTGGGGTTGGAGAAAGCAGGCTTCCTCGCCGCGCGTGAAGCCCGCTGCCTCGCCGACTTGCCGAGCTTCATGGACCAACCCTGCATCACCAAATGCGTCCGCGAAGGCGAAGCAGTGCTGGTTCAAGTGATCAAAGATCCGATCAGCGAGAAGGGCGCGCGCCTCTCCGCAAACGTCACGATTGCTGGCCGCCTCGTCGTGCTCGTGCCGAACCAATCGGGCGTGGCTCTCTCGCGGCGTATCGAAGATGAGAACGAACGCAAACGCCTGACCGAGCTGATGACCGACGTCGCCACGAACGACCCGCGCGCCGCCGCCGGCGCCGGTTACATCGTGCGCACGGCCGCACTTTCCGCCACGCGCGACGACATCGCCTCCGACATCGCGCGGCTCGGCGACGAATGGCGCATCATCCAAGCGCGCCGCAACATGGCGAAGGTGCCCGCCACGCTCTACCACGATCTCGACCCGGTCGAACGCACGATGCGTGACGGCGTCGATGACGAGACCTCGCGCATCCTAATCGACAACGCCGAAGCCGTCGCCCAAGCCCGCGCGTACTGCGCCCGCACGATGCCCGAGGCGGTCGACAAGATCCAACTCTTCAACGGCCCCGGCGAACTCTTCGATCAATACAGCATCGAGGGCGAGATCGAATGTCTGCTGCAGCCGCGTGTGCGGCTTCCCTCCGGCGGCTGGATCACGCTGGAAACGACCGAAGCGCTGACCTCGATCGACGTCAACTCCGGCAGTTACACCGAGGCGACGGGGCTTGAGCAAACCTCGCTCAGAACGAACCTCGAAGCCGCGGCCGAAATCGGCCGCCAACTCCGCCTGCGCGGTATCGGCGGCCTGATCGTGATCGACTTCATTCACCTGAATGAGCCTGAGAACATCGGGCAGGTGCTGACCGTGCTCGCCGCCAGCGTTTCGAAAGACCGCACGCCGACGCAGATTCTGCCGATGTCGGAATTCGGCCTCGTCGAAATGACGCGCAAACGTGTCCGCGAGCCGCTTGCCAAACTCTTCTCCGAAGTCTGCGATCCCTGCCATGGCCACGGGCGTATCAGGACGGTAGTGACGGTGGCCGCCGAACTACTCCGCCGCGTCGCCCGCGAAGCCAAAGCGCGCCCGGGCACAAAGCTTGTCGCCTACGCCGCGCCCGAGGTCGTGCGCTGGATCGAAGCCCAAGGCGAAGACATGACGCAAACACTCCGCCGCTACGCTGGTGCCGGGCTACGCTTCGAAGCCCGCGCAAACTTCGCCCGCGCGCAATTCGATGTTGGCGCCGACCAATGAATCAAGTTTCCCATTGCCCGATCTGCAAGCGCGAGGTCGAACAACTCCGCTTCCGCCCCTTCTGCTCCAAACGCTGCGCCGACGTCGACCTCTCGCGCTGGCTCACCGGCGCCTATGCCATCCCCGCGGAAGAACGCGTGCCGGATGTTGTAAAGGATGATGAGTAGGTCATGACTCTACGGGATCGTCTGCAGCAGGGCGTCCTCATCGCCCCCGGTGCTTACGACGCGCTGACCGCCCGTATCGCGTCACGCGCCGGCGCTGAAGCGGTTTACATGACGGGCTTCGGCGTCGCCGGATCGCACCTCGGCGTGCCCGACATCGGCATCGTCAGCGCCACCGAAATGACCGAGCGCGTCCGCGCGCTCGCGGCGGCCGCAGCACCCGCACCGTTGATCGCCGACGGCGACAACGGCCACGGCGGCACCGCCAACGTCGAGCGCCTCGTGCGCGCCTATGAACAGGCGGGCGCCGCCGCCATTCAGCTCGAAGACCAAGTCCTCCCCAAACGTTGCGGTCACATGGACGGCAAGGAAGTGGTGACGCTGGAGGAGGGCGCCGCAAAAGTTCGTGCAGCGGCACGCGCCAGAACCTCAGGCGACTTCCTCATCATCGCCCGTACCGACGCGCGCAGTGTCGTCAGCATGGATGAAGCACTTCGCCGCGCCGAAGCCTATCTCACGGCGGGCGCCGATCTCCTCTTCGTCGAAGCACCGCAAAGCGAACAAGAACTCCGCCTCGTCGCGGACCGCTTCAAAGGCACCCCGCTGGTCGCCAACATGGTCGAAGACGGCAAGACGCCGATGCTGAGCGCGACCGAACTTGGGTCGCTGGGCTACCGCTTGGTCCTGTTTCCGATTTCTGCCCTGCTGGCCGCAGCGCGCACGGCCGAGCGTGTCTACACCGGACTACTCAGAGGCAAGCCCGACGCCACAATCGATCGTGTCACGTTCAAAGGCTACAACGAGATCGTCGGCCTGGACGGGTACTTGAAGCGCGACTAAAAAGGGGGAGCCCGGGCTCCCCCTCGAAACGCCGCTAGTGTCCGCCGTGACGGCCGTGCCCGCCGCGCCAGTGGCCATGTCCATGACGCCCATTCCGCCAACCGTCATGGTGTCCCCAGTTGCCTCTCCACTGATGCCGGGGATACCAATGGCCCCGGTAATGCCGACGATGTTGCGGATAGTAGCCGTAGCCGTAGTACCCCGGATAATAGTAGCTACCGTAGTACCCGTATCCGCCATAGCTCCGGCAATGCCGGTGATGCCGCCGGTACCAGCGATCGCGGCACCGGTCGTACCCACGATTGTAGCCGTAGGTCCCGTGATAGACCGGCGCATAGCCGTAATAGCCGCGGTCGTAGTTGCTGTACTGAACGCCGAAGCCGTTTGTCCCGATAAAGACGCCGAAATCGTCCGCCTTCGCCGACGCCGCCGTGGCGAAGGTCGCAGCGCAAAGGGCCATCGCGCCGAAAATCAATCTGCTCAAGAGTTTCATGACCTGTGCTCCCATTCTTCAACCTCCCCCAAGGTCCCCGGAAATTCTCGGAACTATGCGATGAACCGCCGATGAACGGCCGGTTCAGTTTCCGTGATAGGGCGAGGCGCCGGGCCTAAAAGCTCATCACGAGTTTTCCCTGCACGGCGTTTGCGTCCAGCAGCAAATGCGCCTGACGAACCACCTCGGGGGACAACGCCCCGAGCGTTCGGGTAGCCGGTGCCGCCAGGGCGCCGCTGTCGAAGAGGCCGCCAAGGTGATCAAGCGACCGCCGATAAGCCAGCCATGCATTCCGGTTGCTCCGCAGCGAGTAAGCGTGTGCGCCGACCGAATGAAACGAAGCATTCTTTTCAAACAGAACTTCAAAATCGTCGTGTTTCGGCGCTTCCGTCGCCGAGGCAAGATGGCCGTCCACGGCAAGTAAAGTACAGCACACCGACAGCATTCTCCCACCGACCAAGTCCAAGACCGCGTCGAACCCGCCGTCACTGCGCCGCAGTGCCTGAGCGACCAAGTCGTCGTCCTTGTAGTTGAGGACCTGCTCGTCCCTGAGCCCGCAGTTCTCGATGAGATGGGCGCGGCTCTTGGCATTCCCGGCTGTCGCGACGAGTGAGCGCACGCGAAGCTGGCGCGCCAACATGACGGCGAATGTCCCAACGCCACCGGCGCCGCCAGCAATGAAGACGGATTTCGACGCGCCGGTCTGCGTCTTGCTGAGGGCAAGACATGCGGTGATACCGGCGACCGGTACGGCAGCGGCTTGCTCGAATGTCAGAGCGGCCGGTTTCCGCGCCACCAATTCCGCCGGAACACAGACATATTCCGCATAGGTGCCGCTGCTGGCGAGATTGCACACGTAGCTGAAGACCTCGTCGCCGATCTTGAAGTCGCTGACATCCTCATGGACCGCGTCCACGACACCCGAAAGATCGCGGCCAAGGATCATCGAGCGTACATGGGTGCTTTCGGGCTGCCCTTTGCGAATTTGACAATCCACCGGGTTGAACGACGCGGCTTTGAGTTTGATTCTGACTTCACCTCTACGCAGATCCGGGATCGGCAGGTCCGCCTCGACGAAGTTGTCGGCGCTACCGAACGAGCGAAGAACGACTGCTTTCATGCGCTACGCCGACCGGCCGCGCGCATCGACCGGCCAAATCGCAACCAACCTGTCGCCATCGACCACATGATAGGCGTCGTAAAGGTTGACCGTCGGATCGCAGTGCGGCGCCGTGCAGCTAACGACGCTGCCGAGCGGCAAATGCTTGTCCGTGCCGCCTAGCATGATCCCGCCCTGCTCGTCGCCGAAGAAGAAATAGTTCGCCCCCTCCGGCGCCCCCGCATGAAGCACCGGCGCACCGGCCTCCGTCGCAAACGACTTCAAACCCGCGTCGGTCGTGACAAGGCCCGGCATGTTCGCGCTGATCACTGTCGACTGCACGAACAGCGCCGTCTCGAATGGCAGTGGGGCGGCATTCGCAATCTTCACCTCGCAATACTGCTTGTCCATGAAGATGTAAGAGCCCGCCTGCAGCTCCGTGAACACCTGCGCCTCGGCGTCGATGTTGTACGTGCCGGTGCCGCCACCCGAAACGATGGGGCAGGGGATGCCGTTCGCAACGATCAGATCGCGCGTCTCGCCCAACAACTTGAGCGCGGCCAGCGACTGCGAGCGCCGGTCGGGAAACTCCGGCACATGCTGCAGCTGGCCCGCATAACCTTGCAGCCCCATGAACTGCAGCTGCGGCGATGCCGCGATGCTCTTGGCGAGCGCCAAGGCCGGCTCGCCCGGCCGGATGCCCGTGCGGTGCAGCCCGATGTCGACATCGACCAGCACCTTCAAGCGCTTGCCGCTTTCGCGCGCCGCCTGCGCGTAGCCATCGACGCAAACCGCGCTGTCGGCGACGATCATGAAATCGTTCAGCCGCGCATTGAGCTTTGCGATCCGTGCAAACCCCTGCGCCGTCACCACCGGCGACGTGATCAGCAAGCTGTCGATCCCGCCCTCAGCCAACGCCTCCGCCTCGCCGAGTTTCGCGCAGCACTGTCCGACCGCGCCCGCCGCGATTTGCCGCCGCGCAATCTCGACCGACTTGTGCGTCTTCGCATGCGCCCGCAGCTTCAGCCCCACGCGATTGCAGTGCTCCTGCATCGCCGCGACATTGCGCTCGAACGCCTTGAGATCGAGCACGAGCGCAGGCGTCGCCAACGCACGCGCGCCGCCAACCATACCCACCAAAGCCGAATTCAAATAGGCCATGCGCGACTCCGATACCTTGTTAGGGGTCAGAGAACATGATGTCCGCGAACGTCGCAACCTTCGTGTAGCCGATCCGCTGATAGATGCGGTTGGTGAGCGGGTTGTCGGCATCCGCGAACAGACAGCACCACTGGCCCGCCGCCAGCACCCGCTCGGAAAGCGCGGCGGTCAGCGCCGCGGCGTATCCATGCCCGCGCCGCTCGTTAGGCGTGTAGACGCCCGATACCCGCGCCCCGATCTCCGCCACCCGCCGCAACCGCGCAGTCGCGACCGGTGTGCGATCGACCTCCCAAACGAAGAACGTGCCGTCGCCCAGGCCTTCATCCACGAACCGCGCTATGTAGTCGGCCTCGCGCTCCGCCGCAGGCAACCCGGCATCGACGCTGAACGCCATCTCCCAGCGCAAGATGATCTCCCGCTCGTCCCGCCGCGCCGGCCGCATGGCACCGGCAACACGCACAGGCGGTACCACGCGCGTCACCTCGTAGAGGTTCTGCGCCGCACCATGCCGTTCGCGCGTCGAGATGGTTTGCCCGGTTTCCGCCACCCAACGCGCCGCAAAAGTCTCCGCAACCACCCGCTCGCCGACAACGCCCGGGATCGCAACTTCATCGTCCACAAGGCGGCGCAACAACGCGTCAAGCCCAGCGATCCCGCGGCCTGTATGCGCAAGATTCAAACGGTGCGGCGGCGTCCGGAGCGCGCCCAGCACCAACTCGCTGATGTCGAACACACCCAAGCGCAGTAAGTCCTTGCGCAGCTCCTTGCGCATGCGATGCGAAACGCCGACGAACACGTTGTTGAGCACCGCCCGCGCACTTAGCGGCGTCGCCACGTCGCGCCAAAACACCTGTCCGTCCGCGTAGCGCGTGACGTTCATCGCGTTAGCCGATCCCTTCCTGCCGCCGCATCTTGGCAACGAACGCAGCTCCGCACGAAAGCTTCTTCGCAATCGGGCTCTTCTCGTCGATCAAACGCCAGAACGGCGTGATCTTATCCGCAGGCTTGCCGTCTTCCATTTCCTCGATCGCGGCTTCCGCGGCAATGCGCGCAAAGATACTGGACGTCATCGGACAAGTGGCATCGGCCTTGTTGGCTTTGGCAAAGTCTGCCCGCATCTGCTCGATCGTCCGCGACGAGCCTTTGCGGATCTTCTTCATATAATCGCGCACCATGGTGGGCGTCGCGATGAAGAGCTTGTCGCCCTTCCGCATCCCCCAGAGAGCCGCAGTCATCGTCGCCACGTGCGCGGGCTTGGCACCCGTCAGCTTCTCCGTCCAGCTCTTCGCCATGGCATTCCTCCCCGTTTCGCGCAAAGATGGCGAAACGCACGGAGAATTTCCATGGATTATGTTCGCCTCGGCAAGACCGGCCTCAAAGTCTCGCGCCTCTGCCTCGGCTGCATGACCTACGGCACGCCGAAGTGGCGCGACTGGGTGCTGGACGACACCGCCTCGCGTCCGTTCTTCAAGCAAGCACTCGATCTTGGCATCAACTTCTTCGACACGGCCGACGTGTATTCCTTGGGCGCCAGCGAGGAAGTCACCGGCCGCGCCCTGAAAGACCTCACCCGGCGCGACCAAGTCGTCATCGCGACCAAGGTCTGCAGCCCCATGGGCAAGGGACCGAACGACCGCGGCCTCTCGCGCAAGCACATCATGGAGTCGATCGACGCCAGTCTCAAACGCCTCGGCACCGACTACATCGACCTCTACCAGATCCACCGCTTCGACTACGAAACGCCGCTTGAAGAAACGCTGGAAGCGTTGAGCGACGTGGTCAAGGCCGGCAAGGCGCTCTACCTCGGCGCGTCGTCCATGTACGCCTGGCAGTTCATGAAGGCGTTGGGCATTCAACGCGCCAACAACTTCGCCCCGTTCGTCTCCATGCAACCGCATTACAACCTCGTCTATCGTGAGGAGGAGCGAGAGATGCTGCCGCTCTGCCTCTCGGAAGGCGTCGGCGTCATCCCGTGGAGCCCACTCGCCCGCGGCTTCCTCACCGGCAACCGCAAAGCCGGTGAGAACACAAAGGGCGGCGGCGCCAACGCCGAAACCTCGCGCGCCGCAAGTGACGAGTTCGCGCACATGCTCTACTACCGCGACCAAGACTTCGCGATCGTCGAGCGGGTGACGAGCGTCGCCCAGAAACACGGCCGCCCCAACGCCCAAGTGGCCTTGGCGTGGATGCTGACCAAACCCGCAATCACCGCCCCTATCATCGGCGCCTCCAAACCGGGCCACCTCGAAGACGCCAGTGCGGCACTCACACTGAAACTCGATGCCGAAGACATCAAAACCCTCGAAGAACCCTACAAACCAAAACGCGTCATGGGCCACACCTGACCCACCTCACCGCTGAGGGAGGGGGTAGGGGGGAAGAATTTCAGCAAACAACCCCATGTACCCGGAGGTTAGGTGCAGAAACCGCTCCGGCATTTTCCGCCGTCAACAGCGTCGCATCCGCAGAATTCAGCCATTTCATGCGTCACAGACACTCCAACGCGTGTACACGCGGCGATCTCCTCCCAGCACATCGAACCGCCAAAAGAGCTTGCTGTTGACGGTCGGAACAGAAATAGAACAAATCATTTGAAAAAGCAAGCGCAATCATTGAGCAGCAGGCGGGGTCTGACCCCAACGACGATGACGTGCGCTCGGGTTAGCGGGTTTCGAAGTGTGCGATATGTCCCCGAAACTCGGCTGCCAAAACGCCAAATCAAAAATCACTGTCATCCCGGAAGTTAGGCGAGCCCGTTGCGAAGCAACAGACGTACGAGCCTCACTATCCGGGACCCAGAGCCACAAACGCAGGCGCCTCGACTCCCGTACGTCAAATTCGCCTCACAGGCGAAAGCTGTGACCGGCTAAATCTCGACCGCCATTGTCAGGTTGAAAAGTAAATTGTGCAGATCGCGCTCTGCGTGCTTCTCAAATTGTCCGACGAGCGTAGTCTGCTCAGATCGACTCAAATGCTGGAGAAGCAAATTGAGGACGGTCTCATTCATTGTACTATGTTTCGTGGCGCACATTGCGGTCACTGGAGACACGAACGCGAAGCAGGCTGCCCGCGAGCAGTCAGCCTCCTTAGCTACTATTGACGCGATCCTGTCCGCACCAGCCGCAAAGACGGACTACGCCAAAGCCAAGCTGACCTTCGACAAGATGGTCGACCCGACCATCAACGTCGCCGCGCGGCTGCGCCAGATCGATGAAGTGGTTGTCAAGATCAAGGCATTGGCCGGCCCTAAGCCGGATGACAAGGTCCTGCTCACCGCCATCCGCCGCTTCATTTATGAGAGCGGCGAATGGAACGACAACCGTCCCTTCGCGTACGACCTGAAGGACCCGCTCGGTACGCGGATGGAGAACCGCCTCCTCAGCAAATACCTCGACACGCGCAGAGGTAACTGCGTGTCGATGCCGATACTCTACCTGATCCTGGCGGACCGCCTGGGCTTCGAGATGTCGTTGTCAACGGCACCCGCACATGTTCTCCTCAAATACCGGCCCAAAGGCCTGGGCATGACGTTGAACCTTGAAGCCACCAGCGGTGCATATGTGGCGCGCGATGCCCACTACCGCGAAAACTTCCCGATGACCGACAAGGCGGTGACGAACGGCGTCTACCTCGGATGGTTGACGCGCGAGGAAAACCTGGCCGTCATGGCAACGGTCGTCCTCGAAGGAGCGCGGCGCGAAAAGCAGTTCGAGAAAGCCATCCGCGTCGCGGACTTGCTCCTCAAACACTATCCGAAGTATGCCGCCGCGTGGGAGGCCAAAGCCGCCTCCTACAGCGACATGATCGACCGCGACTTCCGCAACAGGTACCTGCTCGCCAGCGACATTCCGCCGGCACGCAAACCCGAACTGATCGCGCTCGCAAACGCGCAGGATCACGCCACGAATGCCGCTCGTGATCTCGGCGCGACACCCCTCGAAGTGCCCATCCAATGATCGAACCAACCGGCCGGAGCCCCCACCCGATGTCCTGGAAGATCGCAGCCCTCACACTGATCGCCGCCCTGACTCTCGCCTTCCTCGGCGACGCCCAAGCCCGCTTCATGCAAACCGACCCGATCGGCAGCAAAGACGACCTCAACATATACGCCTATGTTGGGAACGATCCGGTAAACAAGACAGACCCGACAGGCACCGACGGTCGATACGACAACTACTGGATGCTTCAAGGGACTGGTTACGAAGACTACTTTATGGGACCGCGAGGGTTCTCCACGGGTCAGCAGCAAGCGGTTGCAGAAGACATTTACGGATCCAGTCGAGGTGGCGTTCCAACATTCGTTATAGGCGCCGCAAGTGGCGATCCTGAGCTGATGGCTACAGGAGTCCTGCGCCACTACTCTGAAGGTCTACTAACGACATCGGTGGGAGGTCCCGCTGCGGTTGGACAATCAGCAGTCAGCGCTGGCGTGGATGTTGGGTCTGCATTTAGCGCCCGACTGGGCAGAGTCGAAATTGCCGCGGGCGCGAAGTTCGGCACGACAACGTTCGGAGATTCCGCTCACCTTGAGATCGGCGAGTGGCTCAAGGCGACCTTTCCAAAGACGGAGTTCAGGCTGAACACGCTCCCAGGCCAAAGGGGAGTTGACGCCGAGGTGATCAACGGCGTGAAACCCTTTGGTACCCGATTCATGGAAATAAAGCCTAGGACGCCAAGCGGCTTGAGGTCGTACATACGCCAAACCGATCGGTGGGGCGTGGGCAATGACACCACACCCATCACGTACGATGCACAAGGCAATTTCTACAACGGTTTCTTCTGAGGTTAACCCAGTTGACTGACGACACTTCTGACCGCGTATGGGCCCTCATAGAGCGAGGCAGCTTTCAAGAAGCGGTCGCACTGGGGTCGCGACGACTTTCGCAAGACGATGCTGATGCGTGGCAGGTTGCCGGCAATCTGGCCCAAGCATACCTCGCATTGGGACAGTTCGAGGAGGCATATCGCTGCTACGCGCGTGCAGATGAACTGCGACAACGATCCGGTCCGCCTGGCACGCGCTACTTGGATCTAATGGCACAAGCAGCATGGCTTTGCAGCGATCACGATGGGGCACTAGAGCATGCTCAGCAGGATGTTGCGCTACTCGCGGCTCACAAGACATTCATGACTGACGCCGCAGGCGGCGTATCAAACGCACTTTTTCTGTACTACTGTGGCGTTGTCCTCCGTGATCGGGCAGCGAAGGAGCGAGCAACTGCATTCATAAGGAAGTTGTCACGGTCGGGTCGCAGGTTCGAGAAGTGGCCAGGCCCTCTTGGCGCATACGTCCTCGACATGGGCAGCTTTGAGCAGGTTTTGCTCGCTGCGAGCAGACAAACCGATTTGAAGTCCGCTCTCGTTGCCGCTCGGGACAGTCTTCTGATCCGGCGGGAATTGATTGAGGCCCTCTTCTACGCAGGCGCGAAAGAACGGGAGAAAGGCAACGAAGCGGGGTGCTTAGATCTCATGCGATATTGTGTAAGCCTTCAGAACCCACATCTCGAACTTGAGTGGTACCTTGCGACGGAAGAGGTTGCTCGAAACGCAAAGTAACTGAACGCTCGAACGCCAAGGGCCTGAAGGAATTCGGGGACACACGACAAGCTCTTAGTTGGGTCCGGAGATTTGAATCCGAGACACACGACAAAGTCTTAGGATGCTCCGCTGCGGCTCCTCACCCGCAATACGCCCATCGAAGCCGGGCGCCTACTTCGCCACCTCGATCTTCCCGCTAATCTCGCCGTCACCAAACGCGTTCGTATGAATGTTGAACACGACCGCGCCGCTCCCCATCGCCTTCACGAAGTCGTCGAACGAGATCGCCGATGACACGATCTTCGCGCCTTCGGCATACGCATAGCCCGTGCGCTTGTACGTGAACCCGCCGCCCGCCGCCTGATACTCCGGCCCCATCGGAAACGGCAGCAGCAACGAAACATCGCCGTTCGCCGCATAGATGTGCAGATGCATCGGCCCGACCGGCGCATGCGCGAGATGCGTCGCAAAATCCGAAGGCGCGATCCCGCTCACCGTCGCTGAAACGTCAACGGTCTGCGTTTCGCCGTGCACGACGATCCTCGCCTCACCCGTCGCCTTCGAACCCGTGTTCGTCGGCTCCTTGTCGCCGCGCAACGTCGCTGTGAACACGACGTCCGCACTCATGGCCGGGATGATGGCTAAACTGAAGGCAACAACTGCAGCAATAAAACGAAACGACATGGCTCTCCCCCTAAAACGCGCGAAGCTTGTGATTTTCAATTGCGCCAAGCCAATCACGAACCGTTGAACTGTCGAAGCGCGGGCGTCATCGCTTGGGAAGGAGTTGATCACGCGGAGATGCGGAGACGCGGAAATCGGCGCTGAGACTATCTTTCTCCGCGCTCTCCGCGTCTCCGCGTGCTGCTTTCTTCGGCACTACTCCGCCTTCTTATTCTTCCCCAAGAACCCGTACAGATGCCCCGCCACATTGCG
>CAZJOM010000012.1:60250-68078 GCA_964547645.1 uncultured Flavobacteriaceae bacterium | reverse complement strand
GTTCGGCTTCGTCGCCTTGATCTTGTCGTTCTGCACGAAGGCAACCGACGCCGTGTCGTTCAGGCGCAAGAAGCCGTGCCAGGTTCCTTCGACGCCGTGCATCCAATAGAGCGCAACAAGTTCCATGCCGAGCACGTCGGAGAAGAATTCGATCTGCGCCTTCATATTTCCGGTCGAGATCGCGAGGTGATGCAGGCCGTTGGCGCGAGGCATGGGGGTGCTCCATTTGTGGTGTTGACCATAGCCGTCCAGCCCCCCGGTGTCATGGTCCGCATTCGCAGCGTTCGCGGAATATGACGCGACGCTGCGCACCTCAGCTCAAACCGAAATCCTTGCGATAGCGCGGGATGAAGAGCTGCTTGCCTTTGATCGCGGAGGTGAGGAATGGGCCGACGACCATGCCTTTCTTCGTGACCGGCAGGACGCTGGCGCCTTTCTTGGCGCCAAGCGGGATCAAGATCGGCGCCACGGGCCATGGCGCGTAAGTCGGCTGCGATTCCAGCTTCTTACCGGCGAGAAGCGCTTTGATCGTTCTTGCAAGCCATGGCTCCTGGCGCGCGATCGCAACGACCGTCATGGCGTCGCCAGCCGCAGCAGCATCCCCGAGGGCGAATAGCGTGGAACTGGCGGTTGGACGAAGCCACCCATCGACTTTGGCGCGACCAAGCGTGTCGCGTGTGACGCCGGGCACCGCCGCCAAGGCGTCGGCCACCGGCTTGGCGCCAATCACGGGGAAGATTAGATCGGCTTCGATCGGATCGCCCGAGGTCATGTCGAGGCGGCCCGCAAACGGCGCGTCGGTTTGCTTCAACGTACGAGCGGACGTGCCGCGGCGGAGGGTGACACCCATCGCCGCGAGCTGCGCTGCGAGCTTGCGGCCCAAGTTTTCGGGATAACCGGGAAACAGCGTGGGAGTGGCAGAGATCAGCGTGATCTTCTTGCCCCGCATGCCGGTTGCGATTTCACCGGCGAGTTCTGTGCCGACCGCGCCGGCGCCCACGATGGCGATCGATTTGGCCTGGCGCAGTTGCTCGTGGGTGGCGCGGCTTTCGGCAATGAGGGCTTCGATCGAGTCGGCTTGCGGTTTGAACGGGCTGGCGTAGCGCGAACCTGTCGCCGCAACCACGATGTCGCCGTCGATGACATCGCCGTTCGAGAGTTTCACCGTCCGATCGGTGAGCGCCACGGCGCGGCCATGCATAACCCTGCCCCTCTTCAGAAGCCGGTCGTAGGGGAGCGCGATCCGCTCGAGCAGCGCAGGCTCGACGACGCCGCGGATGCCCGCAACATTGTGGAAGAATTTCTCCCGCGCTTCGACCAGAACGACCTCCGCCGCCGTGTCGAGTGCGCGGGCTAAAGCGGTGCCGGCATAGCCGCCACCAACGATCACGACGCGTTTCACAATCGGACCCCGCAACTTTCCATTTGGAAAATGTAGACTTTCCAGGTGGAAAGTCAATAAGATCTCAGTCGGAGGGTCCACGCGACATGGCGGCGAAGGCGCAGATGCACGATCTGGCGGACGGTCGGCGGCGGATATTGGACGCGGCGCTCGAAGAGTTTTCGACGTTTGGGGTCGACGGCACCACCTTGCGCCGGATCGCGGAACGGGCGGGGACGCAGCACCAGCTCATCGTCTATCACTTCAAGTCGAAGGATGCGTTATGGAAGGCCGTCGTTGCGGACATCTGCGTCAACGTTCGCGCGGGGCTTGCCGTGCTTGAGCGCGACGCGAAGATGCTGGGACCGGCCGAGGCCCTACGCCAGTTGGCGCGCGAGTTCGTGCAACTGACCGCGGCGCGGCCGCAGCTGCACCGCATGCTGACCTTCGAAGGGCGCAGCGACAACGAGCGGCTCCGCTGGTGGATTTCAGAATACGTGCGCGACTTCTACGCGCAATCGACGCGGCTCATCCGCGAGGCGCAGAAGGCGGGCGTTGCGCGGGCGGGCCATCCCGGGCGGCTGCACTATGCGATGATCGGGCTCGTCACGACGAGCTTCGTGTTCGAGCCGGAGTACCGCGCGCTGACGAAGATCGATCCGTTCAGCGCGCGGGAGATCGAGGCGGTGACGGACATGGCGTGCGATTTCTTGGGGCTTCGGCCAGCTGCGGCAGCCGATCAGCCGCGCCGCAGGCCCAGATAAACGGCGAGCGCTGCCGCGATGGCAGCGGCCGCTCCCATGCCGATACCGAAGAGGGTGCCGGTCAGAAACGCGAATACGGCCGCGGCGATGAGCGTCGACGTTAGGCGTAGCGCGCGGCTCCATCTGACGGGCGCGAGCCAGGCGAGCGCCACAAACGCGGCGCCGGAGGCGATCCACGCGACGAACATCACGGCGACAATTTGGGCAAGGTCTCCCATGTGTGGGCGCGCTATCTCAGGGGTAGCTGTCAGTGTGCTTCAGAAACGTTGAACATAATGCCAGCCGCAATTGTGCGCTACTTCCGCCATGAGTTCCCGACCGTCCGCCGTGCGTTGCACTCATACACGCTTCACTTCGAACACGAGGCGACCGCCTTGGGGGGAAAAGTTGACGTTTCCGTGACCCAACACTCATCGAACACCGAGCAATAGCAGACGCGAAGTCCGATTCTTTTCGTATACCTCGCCTTGTCGATCGCTCGCCAGAGCACCTCATTCGCTGACGCCTTGCGCCAGCTCAAGTATACAGTTTCACCCGATGCAGCGAGAAAACCCGGCGCCAACGGAGCGGTACGAATGGTGCCGTAGCCGGCCAGAAGGTCGTCACCAGCGGCCACGGTCATTGAGCGACGAGCGTCAGCGCAGCAGCGCTGTGCAATGTAATCGAGAACAAACTCTGCGGTGACGGGGCTTCCATCGAATAGGTACCCTATGCTGTGTATGCGCGCAGGACCCGTACCGGCGTTACGAACCAGAAAGTACATCTCTTCGCGGTCACCAAGATCGTTGCCCGACTCCAGCTGCAAGAACGGCCACGCGCTGGCACGCTCGACCCTCTCGATAGATTGGTTGGAGAGGTACGCGAGTCCGATCGACAAGCATGAAATGCACAGGGCCGCTAAATTCAGCGCTCCGTCGTACCGGCGGCCTGCCTTCTTGTTGTGGTCTGGTAACTCGGTCACCGGCCCTCCCCGATCGCTCGATACCGTGAGACGAAGTGGGAGGCTACGGTTCGCGGCCCGGTCGAGTCATAGCTCGCTTATTCACAAAGTCGTGAGCCTATGGGCGTCACTGTTCCGGGCTCGATTGCGCCCTACGCCGTTCGCAAATGCCAGCGGTAGTCGAAGTCCGTTACGAGGGCGAAGAAGCGTTCGCATTCGGCGCGTTTGACGGCCGAGAAGATTTTGACGAAGTCGGCGCCGAAGTAGTCCTTGATGAACTTCGAGTCCTCGAAGCTGTCGAGGGCATCGAACCAGTTCAGCATCAGGCCTTCGGTCTTGGTCAGGTAGCCGTTACCTGTCGTCGCGGGACCGGGGTCGATCTTGTTTTTGATGCCGTGATGCATGCCGGCGAGGACCGCCGCCGCCGCGAGATACGGGTTGGCGTCGGCGCCGGAGATGCGGTGTTCGACGTGGCGGCTCTTCGGCGGGCCCGAGGGGATGCGCAGCGAAACCGTGCGGTTGTTCACGCCCCAGGTCGGTGCCACCGGCGCGTAGGTGTTGCGGCGGAAACGGCGATATGAATTCGCGTTCGGCGCGAAGATCGCCATGCTGTCGTTGATGGTGGCCGCCATGCCGCCGATCGCGTGACGCAGCAGGTCGTTGCCTTCGGGATGATCGCTGGTGAAGTGGTTGTTGCCGTTGTTGTCGTTCAGGCTCAAGTGGATGTGCATGCCGGAGCCCGCCGTTTCGGAGAACGGCTTGGCCATGAAGCAGGCGATCATGCCGTGCTTTTCGGCGACGCCTTTGACCAGGCGCTTGTACTGCATCGCTTCGTCGACGGCCTGCAGCGCGTCGGCGCGGTGGGTCAGCGTGATCTCCATTTGGCCGGGCGCGTATTCGCTGATCACGCTTTCGGCCGGCAGGTTCTGCGCGTCGCAGGCGGCGTAGAGATCGCGCAGGAACGGATCGAAGTCATCGAGTTCCTGGATCGAATAGACCTGGATCTGGTCGTTGTAGAGACCGCCCGGCGCCATGGCCGGCGTGATCTTGCCTTCCTTCGCGGCGGCCTTGTCGAGCAGGTAGAATTCAAGCTCGATGGCGATGACGGGGTGGAAGCCGTCCTTTTTCATGCGCTCGGCGATGTCGGCGAGGCGCAGGCGCGGATCGGCGGCGGCGGCAGGGCCGCTGTCGCGATTGAAGCCGAGCAGGACCTGTCCGGTCTTCTCAAGCCACGGCGTGCGCTTCAAGGTGCCGGGGATCGGGTGGGCGAAGCAATCGCGGTCGCCGATGTCCCATAGCAGGCCCGCTTCTTCGACGTCTTCACCGGTGACGGTGAGCGCAAACATCGAAGAGGGGAACGCGCGGCCGTTCTCGAAGACGGATTTGAGTTCGTGCGGGCGCAGGCCCTTGCCGCGCTGAATGCCGACGGGGTCGGTGATGATGACGTGGACGAGTTCGATGTCGGGATGCTTCTTCAGGAACGTGTCGAGTTCCGTCATCGGGTCATTCTGCTTCTTTGGATCAAGCATGGTTCAACTCGTCGATTACTTCGGTCAACGCCGCAACGAGACGATCGACATCGGCCGCCGTCGTTTCCGGGCAGATTAGAATCATATTGTGAAACGGGGTGATCATTACGCCCCGGTTAAGAAGTGCGAGATGGATGCACTTTTCCAACGGGTCATGGAAGGCGGCTTCGGCTTCGCGCCCGGTTCGCGGCGGTTTTGTGCTGAATTGGAACTCCACCCGGGCGCCGATTTGGGTGACCGACCATGGGAGTTGGTATCTGGCGATTAGGGATTGGAGATTGGTGCTGAGACGTTCCGCGCCTGAGATCATGTGCGCGTAAGCTTGATCAGTCATCACGTGCGCGAGGTTTGCCCGCATAGCGTGCATGGCGAAGGCGTTCGCGGAGAGTGTCGTGCCCATGCCGGAGTGGCCGTGGCCGTCGCTTGCCGCTTTGGTGCGGGCTTGCTCCATGCGTGCCGCGACATCGGCGGTGAAACCGAACACGGCACACGGGATGCCGCCGGCGATCGGCTTGCCGAGCACGAAAATGTCGGGCGCGAGATTGAACGCGCGCGTGTAGCCGCCGGGGCCGGTTGAGATCGTGTGCGTTTCGTCGATGATGAGAAGCGTGCCGCGTTGGCGCGTGAGTTGGCGCAGTGCGTCGTGGTAGCCCGCGTCAGGCAAGACCATGCCGATGTTCGTCATCGCGGGTTCGGCAAGGACGGCGGCGATGTCGCCGGGGGCGAGCTCTCTCTCTAGTGCGGCGAGGTCATTGAACTCCACGACACGTGTCGTTCGTTCGACATCCGTGACCGAGCCGAGTTGGCCGGGGCGCGCGATGGTTTTTTCACGCTTCAAGCGCACCATGGTTTCTTCGACAGTGCCGTGATAGCAGCCGTCGAAGACGAGAATCTTGTCGCGGCCGGTGACGGCGCGGGCCCAGCGGAGCGCGTAGCGGTTGGCGTCGGTCGCGGTCGCCGCCACTTGCCAGAAGGGCAAGCCGAAGCGGCGGGCGAGTTCGTCGCCGACCCAGACAGCGTCTTCGCCAGGGAGCATGGTCGTGTAGCCCCTGCCCGCTTGTTCGCGAATGGCGTCAGCGACGGCGGGCGGCGAATGGCCGAACATCGAACCGGTGTCGCCCAAGCAAAAGTCGACGTACTCGTTACCGTCGACATCCTGGAAGCGCGCGCCGTTTGCTTGCGCGACGAACAGCGGGAACGGCGTCGGCCAGTCGGCCATCCAATGCATCGGTACGCCGCCAAAGAGCGAGCGCTTTGCTTCGCCGGCGAGGTGGGCAGACTTCGGATTGCGTGCGGCGAACCGGTCGCGTTCGCGGGCCGTTAGAGCAGCGATGGCATCGTCGGAGAACGTCGCAGCTATGATGAGGCCTCCTGGGCGCGCTTCAAGCCGTCGGCCACATAGGCGCCGGCGCGCCAGTAGTGATACGCCGCCCAGACGTTGAACGCCATCATGATCAGCAGCGTGTAGCGCAGCGCATGCTCCCCGAAGGCCGGGGTCAGAGTATCGCTCAAGGCGCCGATCATGGCCGACCCCGCACCCATCCCGATCAGGTTAATGACGAACAAGAAGAACGCTGAGGCCACCGTGCGCATGCGGACGCCGACGAGACTCTGCACGAGCGCCATTGTCGGTCCGAGATAGGCGCCGCCCGCGGCCGCCGGGATGCCAATGATCGCGAAGACGAGCGCGGAATCTTCGACAAGGTACACGGCCGCGCCGAACGGCAGACCGAACAGGATCGCGGCGGCGACGACGCGCGGCATCAGCGCGACGTTCTTGCGGCCAAAATAGTCGGAGAGAATGCCACCAAGGAAGATGCCGAGGCCCGAGCCCAAACCAAAGACGAGCGCCAAGAAGCCGCTCATCTCGGCCGGGCTTAACCCATGCGAGCGAACGATGAACGACGGCCACCAGAGGACACCGGAGTAACCCACAACCGTCGTCAGCGTCGCGCCGATCATGATGTGAATGAGGGCCGGCTGCGAGAAGATGAAGCTCAGCGTCTTTCGAAACGAAGGAGGCGCACCGACAAACGTATGGCCGTCGGAGGCGCCGCGCCGCGGTTCGATCATCGTCATGGCGACCAAGAGCGCAATCAAGAGGCCCGGCAGCCCCAAGGCGTAGAACGCCACGCGCCAACCATACGCTTCGGCAACCTGGGCCCCACCATAGAGACCAACGACGATGCCGAGCGACACGCCTTGCGAGAAGATGGCGAGCGCCGTGCCACGATACTTGATCGTGAAGAGATCGGAGATGATCGCGTGGGACGGCGGATTCGAACCTGCTTCACCGATCCCGACGCCGATGCGCGCGACCACAAGCTGAACGAAGTTCTGAGCAAGACCGCAGACAGCCGTCATCATGGACCAGATCGCCGTGGCCGCAACGATCACGGCCTTCCGGTTGCCACGATCGGCATAGATCGCGATCGGAATCCCCAGCGTGGCGTAGAAGATCGCAAAGGCGGTGCCGTGCAGAAAGCCAAGTTGGAGATCGGTGAGGTGAAACTCAGCCTTGATCGCCGGCAGCAGGATGCCGAGCAGAATGCGGTCGGCGTAGTTCGAGATGTAGACCAACAACAACAGCGCGAGGATGTAGACCTTATCGAACGTCGCAAGGTTGCGCCCGCTTGCAGGCACAGCCGTGACGGTGGCGCTGTCTGCGCTCATGAGATGATGGCCTTTTCTGTTCGTTTCCTCTTAGGATCACATTGACCTAGGCACCCAGCGTTCCGCAAGGTGCATCGCATTGCACAAAGAGGCGGCTCATGGCAGCGCGACGGAAATTCTACGGCTGGGGAACGGAAGAACAAACCGTTGGCGAGGACGAGGCGGTCTTCTTGGCGCGGCTGTTCGGACAGAAGTTCGGAACGACGTTGAAACCGCCGCCGTCTGCGCCGAAGGTCGAGGATTTCGATCTACGCCGACCGCGTGTGGAACCTAAGGGCGCGATCGCTCGGCTGTGCACCAGCGACAACCACGAGCGGTTGGTACACGCCTATGGCAAGTCCTTCCCGGACTATGTGCGCATGTTTCAGCGGCAAGTGCCCTGCCCGCCCGACGTCGTCGCCTATCCGGAGAGCGAGGCGGACGTTGCCGCCGTGCTCTCCTGGGCGGCTGACGCGAAAGCCGCCGTCATTCCGTTCGGCGGCGGGTCGAGTGTGTGCGGCGGGGTCGAGTGCGATGTCGGCGAAGGCTATGCGGGTGTCGT
>CAZJOM010000012.1:0-60150 GCA_964547645.1 uncultured Flavobacteriaceae bacterium | reverse complement strand
CGAGTGTGTGCGGCGGGGTCGAGTGCGATGTCGGCGAAGGCTATGCGGGTGTCGTTTCACTCGATATGGCGCGGATGGGAAAGGTTCTGGAGATCGACCGCGCAAGCCGCGCAGCGCGCATTCAGGCGGGGGCGTTTGGGCCCGCACTTGAGGCGCAGTTGAAGCCGCAAAAGCTGACGTTGCGCCACTTTCCGCAGAGCTTTGAGTATTCGACCTTGGGCGGCTGGATCGCGACGCGATCAGGCGGGCACTTTGCGAGCCTCTATACACATATCGACGACTTCGTGGAGGCGATGTGCGTGGTGACGCCCAAGGGGACCATGCAGACGCGGCGCTTGCCGGGCTCCGGTGCGGGACCACAGCCGGAGCGGTTGTTCCTGGGCTCCGAAGGCATTTTAGGCGTCATTACCGAGGCGTGGATGCGGTTGCAGGATGCGCCGACGTTCCGGGCGTCGGCGTCGGTGAAGTTCGCGGACTTCTTGAAGGCCGCGGAGGCGGTGCGGGCGCTTTCGCAATCGGGGCTCAATCCGTCGAACTGCCGCTTGATCGATGCAGAAGAGGCGCTGGGCACGATGGCTGGCGACGGATCGGCGGCGCTGCTGGTGCTGGCGTTCGAGAGTGCAGATCATCCTCAGGATGCGAAGCTGGCGCGCGCGTTGGAGTTGGTGCGCGATCACGGTGGCGTGGCGGATGCGCCGAAAGCCGCTTCCGGCGCGGAGCATCGCGAGGGGGCGGCGGGCGCTTGGCGCAATGCGTTCTTGCGCGCGCCGTTCTATCGCGAGGTGCTGACGCCGCTGGGGCTCATCGTCGATACGTTCGAGACGGCGACAACATGGGATCGCTTCCCAGCGTTTCACGCGGAGGTGAAGGCGAAGATGCACGATGTGCTGAAGCGGGTGACGGGCAAGCCCGGCCACGTGACGTGCCGGTTCACGCATGTCTATCCGGATGGACCGGCGCCCTATTTCAGTTTCCAGGCATTGGGGCGAACGAGCGCGCTGCTGGAGCAGTGGCAGGAGATCAAGGCGGTCGCGAACGACGTCGTGGTGAGCGCGGGCGGGACGATCACGCACCATCACGCGGTCGGCCGCGATCATCGGCCAGGCTATTCGCGCGAGTGTCCGCCGCTGTTCGCAGAGGCGTTGCGCGCGGCGAAGGCGGCGGTGGATCCGGATGGGATTTTGAATCCGGGCGTGCTGATCGATCCGGCGGGGCGTGCGGTAGGTGTGCGCGGTGCGATGGCTGGGGTCTAACGCTTGACCGTGAAACTTCGGGCCGTCGCGCCTGGCGACCTGCGCGAGCTCACGCGCATGGCGATGGCGTTCAATGAGGAGGATGGGCATCCGTTGTCGTTGGGTGGGCGGCGGGCGTTGAAGGTGCTTTGCGCTGGGACTCCATATGGGCGCGGCTATCTGATCGAGACGCAACGGAAGACGATTGGGTATCTCGTCATCGGGCTTGGGTTCAGTATCGAGTATGGCGGGATCGATGCGTTTCTGGACGAGTTCTATGTCGAGCCGACGTTTCGCGGGCATGGACTTGGCGAGGCGGCGTTGGTAGCGCTCGACAAAGAGGTGCGGCGGTTGAAGGTCAAAGCGATGCATCTTGAGGCGATGCCGCAGAACCGGCGCGTGATGGCGCTCTATGCGCGGCGAGGCTTTCGCGAGACCGGGCGACCGTTGATGACGAAGCGGTATTGAGTTCGTCGAGCCTCGGCGTCGTGGAGAGTCAGAAAGATTCCACCACGAAGGCACCAAGAAGTACGAAGTTTCACCAAGATGCCGTCGTGGTGTTGGGTCTGATGCCTATCTCTTCGGCGCGAAGCGCCTTCCGAATTCGAAGCGTCGCGAACGACGAAAGAAGGGGCGCTTCGCGCCCGAATGTTCTGTGGTTGAACAGCAAGACGTGATCCAGCCGCAGCCCCTTGGTGGAACTTGGTGCGTCTTGGTGTCTTTGTGGTGAAATCGTGCTGACTCGACGCGCGCTCAGCGGAGTCGGGCTTGCAGTTTTCCAAACAGCGGATTCTCCGGCGTGAAGACGTAGTCGGTGCGGTCAGAGGTTACGGTGCCTTGGGCGCCGGAGCTGCGGAGGACCGTGATCGCCATGGAGAGGTTGGCGGTCGGGATGAGGATGGCGGCTTCGCCCCCTGCGGTGCGGGAGAGAGTTTTCGCACCGAGGCTGCGCTCCAAAACGGGCAGTGCCGCT
This sequence comes from uncultured Flavobacteriaceae bacterium, assembly GCA_964547645.1. GTDB lineage: Bacteria > Pseudomonadota > Alphaproteobacteria > Micropepsales > Micropepsaceae > SZUA-430. Next base: position 57,945 of record CAZJOM010000012.1, on the reverse strand, counting down.
TCGACGCCGGTATCCATGCGGACGCGGACGACTTGCGCGGTCTTGGCGAGCGCGCGAGCGGCGATGCGTTCGAGCATGACGCGGGCGGATTGCTTCGCGTCGTCGTTCCAGTTCGCGCCGAGGCCTGCCGCCAACACGGCCTGGCTCTCGAGGATCAGGCCGTCGTCCAGGATTTTCAGATCGTTCGCGGCGAGCGTCGCGCCCGTTGTCGTGATGTCGACGATCGCTTCCGCGTTGCCGGAAGCGGGCGCGCCTTCGGTGGCGCCGAGGCTTTCGACGATGCGGTAATCGGCGATGCCGTGACTGGCGAAGAAGTCGCGGGTCAGGTTCATGTACTTGGTCGCGACACGCAGTCGGCGGTGGTGGCGCGCGTGAAACAGTGAGGCCACGTCGTCGAGGTCGGACATGGTGGCCACGTCAATCCACGAGCGCGGTACGGCGACCACGACGTTCGCCTTGCCGAAGCCCAGCTTTTCGACGACGAGCGTGCGATCGCCACCTTGGCCGTGTTCGCGCAGCAGATCTTCGCCGCTGATGCCGAGGTGGACGCGGCCGGCGTTCAGTTCGTCGGCGATTTCGGACGCGGAGAGCAGCGAGACCGTGACGTTGTCGACGCCGGCGAGCTTTGCCGCATAGTCGCGGTTGCCGCGCGATTGGCTGAGCGTCAGGCCGGCGTCGGCGAGGAACGCGAGCGCCTGTTCCTGCAGACGGCCCTTCGACGGGATGGCGAGGATCAAGCTCACGCGCCACCGCCTTGCGCGGCGCGCGCAGCGAGGACGCGTTCGCCGTAAATGGCGAGGCCGACGGCCGGCGCGGGCCTGGGCGCGCCGAGTGCCGTTAGGAGATTGTCATAGCGGCCGCCGCCGGCGATCGGCGGGTTACCTGCCGCAGCGCGGAACTCGAACACGAAACCGGTGTAGTATTCCATGTTGCGGCCGAACTGCGCGGCGAACGTGGCGCGCGCGAGGTTGAAGCCGTGACGTTCGAGCAAGCCGAAGCGGCGCTCGAGCGCGGCGATCGCCGCGTCGAGCGGGATGGCGGCGGTGCGCGCAAGCTTGCGCAGCGTTTCAACGGCTTGGTTCGCGGGGACCTTCACGTTGAGGTATGCCGTGATCGCGTCGGCGACGGCACGGGGCATGCGCGCGGACGAGGCATCGGCTGCCTGCGCCAGGAAGCGATCGGTAATTTCTTCAATCGTGCGGGTGCCGATCGGTTTGATGCCACCGAGGCTGAGTGCGTCGCGGAGCACCGCGCGCGCTTCTTCCGGCGGCAGCGTGCCGACATGCGCCAGGAACGCGTTGCCGCTTTCGGCTTCGCCGGTCAGGCGCTTCAGCAATTCGTTCATGTAGGCCGGGCGCCAGACGTGGCGGCGCAGACGCTCCGCCCATTGCGGCGCGAGGCCCAGCGCTTCGAGCAGGCTTGAAAAGATCGAGAGGTCGCCGAGCGTGACGTCGACGTGCTTCAAGCCGGCGCGCGCGAGCGCGTTGTCGGTGAGGATCAACGCTTCGGCGTCGGCTGCGGCGGGGTTGGCGGCGTTGATGTTTTCGAGGCCGGCGTGCGTGCTTTGGCCGGGCTTCGCCGGATCGGCCGGGTTGTGGCGGAACACGGGTCCGGCGTAGCACAGTTTCGCCGGGCGATCCGCGGCAGGCGTGCGCGCGAGATAGGCTTGGCAGGTTGGGATCGTGAGGTCCGGGCGCAAGCAGAGTTCGCGGCCGTCGGGACCGTTGAAGACATATGTGCGTCGGCGCAGGTCCTCGCCCATGCGGTCGAGGAACGCGTCGGCTGGTTGGGCGATCGCGGGTTCGATGCGCTCGGCGCCGTAGGTCTTGAAGACGTCGAGCAACGCCGCCGTCTGCGCTTCGAGCGCGGCAATCGTTTCGGCGTCATATGGCGGGGCGGCGATCATGCGGAGGCTTGTGCGGCCAAGATCTTTTTCACCGCCGCGACGAGTTCGCTCCGCGGCACGGTGACTTGCGCTTGCGAACCGGTCGCCCATTGCGCGCGGTCTTTGATTTCTTTCGCTTGTTCGGCGCCCAGGATCAGATCCTTGAGCGTGATCACGCCCTTCGCGCGTTCGTCGCTGCCTTCAATGACGGCGACGGGGCTTAAGCGCTTATCGGCGTATTTGAGCTGCGCCTTCATGCCGGAGGTGCCGGTGTAGACTTCGGCACGTATGCCGGCGGCGCGGAGTTCGCGGGCCATGGCGAGGTAACTTGCGGCGGCGTCTTTATCCATGGCGAGCACCACGACGGGGCCGAACGTTGCGTCCTTCGTACCGCGCGCGGCGAGGGCCGCTTGCAGGCGGCTGACGCCGATCGAGATGCCCGTCGCCGGGACTTGCACGCCCTTGAAGCGGGTGACGAGGTCGTCGTAGCGACCGCCGCCGGCGACAGAACCGACGCGCACCACTTGGCCGTCTTCGTTTTTGATTTCGAACGTCAGTTCAGCTTCGATCACCGGCCCAGTGTAATAGGCAAGGCCGCGCACGACGGAGGGGTCGAAGCGCACGCGCGTGCCGTCGTAGCCGGCGCCGCTCAGCGCGGCATCGATCTGGCGAAGTTCGCCGACGCCCGCTTGGCCGTCGGTGCTATCGGCGACGAGGCGTTCGAGTTCGGCCAGGAACGACCCGCGATCGGTTGAGCCCGCCTCGGTGAAGGCGAGGACGCGGGCGATCGCGTTCGGCGACAGGTTTGCGCCTTTGGTGAAGTCGCCGGATTCGTCTTTTCGGCCGGGGCCTAACAGTTGGCGCACCGCGTCCGGGCCTAAGCGATCGAGCTTGTCGATGGCGCGAAGGACAGTGAGGCGTTGGCCCTCGCCGTCCTTGCCTTGCGGAATGCCGACCGCTTCGAGCACGCCGTTCAGGACTTTGCGGTTGTTGACCTTGACGATGTAGTCGCCACCGAGACCCAACTTCTCCAGCGTATCGCAGGTCATCATGCAAAGTTCGGCGTCGGCCAGCATACTGGCCGTGCCTACGGTGTCGGCGTCGAACTGCGTGAACTCGCGGTAGCGGCCCGGGCCGGGCTTCTCGTTGCGGAAAACTTGGCCGACTTGGTAGCGGCGGAACGGTTTTGGGAGCGCGTCGAAATTCTCCGCCACGAAGCGGGCGAGCGGCGCGGTCAAGTCGTAGCGGAGCGAGAGCCACTCTTCGTCGTCGTCGCGGAATGCGAAGACGCCTTCGTTCGGGCGGTCTTGGTCGGGCAGGAATTTGCCCAGCGCATCGGCGTACTCGATGACCGGCGTTTCCAGCGGATCGAAGCCGTACGACTCATAGACGCCGCGGATGACGTCGAGCATGCGCCGCTCGGCCAAAAGCTCCGCCCCGAGCCGGTCGCGGAAGCCGCGCGGCTTTTCGGCACTGGTTTTGGTCGGCTTTTCGCTCATCGTCTTTTCCGGGTTCGAAACAACAACGCCGCCCCGTTTGCGGAGCGGCGTTGGTATCGCAGTCCTGTGACGCCAGCAAGGCGGCAGAGATTAATGCATCAGTTCGGCGGCGGCGCGGGGGCCGGCGGCGGGGCCGCTGCCGCTTTCTGTTCCGCGTCGTAGGCGGCGTTTGCGAGCGAGAGGATGTAGGCCTTGATCGCGTCGACGTCCTCTATCTTGATCTGGTCGGCGAAGGAGGCCATGCCGTTGTCCTTGCGCTCGCCGTCGAGGACGATTTCCTTGTAACGGTCGAACGTCTCGGGCGCGGAGTAACGCAGGTCGGGGACCACGCCGCTCGCCATGGCGAAGAAGCCGTGGCAGACGCTGCAGTAACGGTGGTAAGTCGCGTCACCCTTTGCGACCATCGCAGCGCTTGCCGTTTGCGCCGGTGGTTTCGCCATCGGTGCGCGCGGGTTGGGCTCGGCCTCGATCGTCTTTTGACCGCCGAGCTTGAAGGCAAAGATCTTGCCGTCATTTCCGTATTTGAGGATCGCGTTCGCGGGTTCGGGTGAGAGCGTCAGTCCGACGCCGCCCCAGCCGGCCAGAACGGCAACGTATTGTTCGCCATCGACGCTGTAGGTCACGGGCGGCGCGATGATGCCGGTCTTGGCATCGATCTTCCAAAGCTCCTCGCCCGTGTCGGCCTTCCAGGCGCGAAACAGGCCGTCGCCCGCGCCTTGGAATACCAGATTGCCCGCGGTCGTCAGCGTGCCGCCGTTCCAGAACGTGGCATGCTTGACGCGCCAAGCTTCCTTTTGATTGATCGGATCCCAAGCGATCAACGAGCCTTCGATCGGCGGCAAAGGCTGACCGGCAGCGAGCGCTTTCATCGTTAGTGTCGAAATCGCTCCGAAATCGAGACCAGTGTTCCAAACGCCGGGCTTCACGTCGCGCGTCTTGTCATAGACGAACATTTGCGGCGTCAGCTGCGAGGGGATGTAGACGAGCTTCGTCTGCGGGTTGAATGACATCGGCTGCCAGTTATGGCCACCATGCGGCGAGGGCTGGACCATCTTCGGCGCGTCGCGGTAGGACGACATCGCCGGGTTCTCGATCGGGCGGCCTTTTTCATCGAGGCCCTTGGCCCAGGTCACGGGAACGTAGTTCTTGCCCGAGATAAACTCGCCGGTTGCACGGTCGAGCACGTAGAAAAAGCCGTTCTTCGGCGCGTGCATCAGCGCCTTGCGGATCTGACCATTGATCTCAAGGTCGGCCAGAATGATGTGCTGGGTCGCGGTGAAGTCCCAGGTGTCGCCGGGCGTTTCTTGGAAGTGCCAGGCCATCTCGCCGGTATCGGGTTTGATGGCGACGATCGACGACAGATAGAGATTGTCGCCGCCGCCTGGCGAACGCAGATAGCGGCTCCACGGGCTACCGTTGCCGGTTCCGATATAGAGCAGGTCGAGATCGGGGTCGTAAGCCATCGAGTCCCAAACGGTGCCGCCGCCGCCGACTTCCCAATACTTCCAGCCCTGCGGATCGGCTTTCCAAGTGGGCAGTGCCGCTTTCAGATGTTCGTTCTCGACCGGCACACGCGGGTCGCCGGGCACGGTGTAGAAGCGCCACAGCTGCTTGCCGGTATCAGCGTCATAAGCTGTGATGTAACCGCGCACGCCGAGTTCGGCGCCACCATTGCCAATGATCACCTTGCCGCGAATGATGCGTGGCGCGCCCGTGACCGTGTAGGGCTTGGCGCGGTCGACAGTTTGGATGTCCCAGACGGGCTTGCCGGTTTTCGCATCGAGTGCGACCAGGCGGCCGTCGAGCGTGCCGACATAAACGCGGCCCTTCCAAACCGCGACACCGCGGTTGACGACATCGCAGCAGGGCTTGCGTGCGGTTTCGCCAGGTACTTCAGGGTCGTACGTCCACAGTTCTTCGCCGGTTTTGGCGTCAAGTGCGTAGACCTTGCTCCACGAACCGGTCGCAAACATCACACCGTCGACAACAATAGGCGAGGCTTCGAGGCCGCGAATGGTGCCGGTCTGATATGTCCAGGCGAGGCCCAGGTCTTTCACGTTGTCGGCTTTGATCTTGTCGAGCGGCGAGAAGCGTTGCTCGCCGTAGGTGCGGCCATGGGCGAGCCAGTTTTCGGGCTCGCTGTCGGCACCGACAATACGCGCGGCGTCGATGCCGGAGGTGGCGGAGCCGATGCGCTTAGCAATCGCTTGCGCTTTCGAGACGTCGACGGGTTCGGTGCCTTCAACGACGTTTGTGACCGTTGTCGGCGCACCACCGAAGCGCGAACCCAGCAACGGGATCGCCAACACGAGCGCGACCGCCGCCGCGACCAAACCGAGACGTGAGTTCTCTGATGTCATGAAGTTTCCAGCCCTTATTGAATAGCGACGGCGATTTGGAGCGCCTTGTTGGGTGGCACGGTAGCCATCCCTTGATACGGCCGCAACAGCGGGCGGGTTGCGGGATGAGCGTTCTGCCTACATCCGCTGGGGAAGGGAGACGGTGAAGGCGGCGCCAGCCACCGTCGCCTCACCACCGTGGCGGCGGGCGATCTGGCGGACGAGGGCGAGGCCTAGGCCCGTGCCTTGCGCGGTGCCGGCGGTCGAGCGGAAGAAAGGTTCGAAGATGCGGTCGCGGTCCGCCGCGTTGACGCCGGGGCCGTGGTCGGCGACGGTGAGTTTGGCGTTCGTGCCTTCCGCGGCAACGGTGACTTCGACCGGCGGGGCGCCGTGGCGGCTGGCGTTTTCGAGCAGGTTGCGCAAGAGGCGCCGCAGAAGGCGGGCGTCGCCGCGGACGGTGACCGGCTGGCCGGTGACGGCGACGGCGTCGTAATGCGCGGCTTCTTCGGCGGCGAGTGCGAGGAGGTCGACATCCTCCAGCGAGTCGAGGCGCTGCATTGCGTCCAAGCGGCTTGAGAGCAGTATCTCGTCGATCAGGTGATTGAGCTCGGCGATATCTTGTTCAAGTTCGGCGCGCCGGGCCGGGTCGGCCTTTTCTTTTAGCAATTCGACACTCATGCGCAGGCGGGTGAGCGGCGTGCGCAGCTCGTGCGAGGCGTTGGCGAGCAGCATCTTGTGCGCCTTCACCAACTCTTCGATGCGTTCGGCGGCGCGGTTGAAGCTTGCCGCAACGCCCGCAACCTCGTCCTTGCCTTCGACTTTCACACGCGCGGTAAGGTCCCCGGCGCCGAGCGACTCTACGCCTCTTTGCAGGCGTTCGAGGCGGCCGGTGAGGCCGCGCACGATCGGGTAGGAGCCGAGCGCAAGCAACATCGCCACGAGCGCGATGTGACCAAAGAAGCCGATGCCGCCACCGAAGTGACGCTCGAAGGGTGGGCGCACGACGATCTGGCGACCATCAGCGAGCGCGAACGACCAGACCGGCGGACGGTGACGATCGAACCAGCGTTTCTCCCGATCTTCGAGTTCGCTGGGCGAGGGCAGCGCCCTGCCGGATGCGCCGAGCGGTTTGCCGTCGGAAGAATAGAGCGCGAGGTCGGCCTTCAGCAGGCGAGCGAGACGCTCGACCGCTTTTTGCTGCTCAGCTGCAGGGGCGTTCGGATCGGCGAGGGCTGCCGTTGCGACGCCGCTTGCCATCGAGAATGCATCGCGCGCGGTTTCGAGTTCGGGCCCGGTGCGCCAAACGAGAATGGAGACAATGATCACGAGCGCGAGCGTGGCTACGATCGTGAGATAGACCTTCACGTAGAGGCGGTTGAAAATTCCCATTGGCTCTAATCCTGCGCCTTCGCGAAGACATAGCCGGCGCCGCGCACGGTCAGAACTCGGTGCGGCTTCTTCGGATCATCTTCGATGGCTGCACGGATACGGGAGATGTGAACGTCGATCGAGCGGTCGAAGGCCTCGATCGTTTCGCCCTTCACGACGTCAAACAGCGCGTCGCGGGAGAGCACGCGCCCTGCCCGCTCGGCCAACGCGAGCAGCACCGCGAACTGATAGCTGGTGAGCGGGCGCGCGACGCCGTCAACACGAGCTTCGCGAGCGTCCTTGTCGATCTCGAGACGGCCGAAGCGCAGTGTGCTGGAGGTCGCGCCGGCGTGCGCGCGACGCAAGATCGAGCGCAACCGGGCCAAGAGCTCGCGCGGTTCGAAGGGCTTCGGCAGGTAGTCGTCAGCGCCGAGTTCGAGGCCGACGACGCGGTCCATGGCATCGCCTCGTGCTGTTAGCATCAGGATCGGCGTTTGGCTTTCGGCGCGCACTTGCTTGCAGACCTCAAGGCCATCCATGTCCGGTAGCATGAGGTCGAGCACGAGCGCGTCGAAGCTCTCGCGCTTGTTCAATGTCAGACCCGCGTTACCGGTTGCAGCGTGTGTCACGCGAAAGCCCGCCCCGCTCAGATAGTCTTCGACCATCCGGGCGAGGCGGGGATCGTCTTCGATCAAGAGAATGCGGTCGGCCACGCGTACTTTATCCTCGTGACCGGTCACGCAATCAGAACGCCCAGTGTTCCGCAAGCTTCGCGCGCTGTGCCGGCGTTAACACGTCGGCGGCGTCGGCCATGCCTTGCGCCAAGCGCTTGGAGACATCGTCGGCGAGCGCCAGGTGTTCGGCGCGCAGCGCTTCGAGCGCGGCGCGGTCGGTCTTGGGCTGTTTCAGGAGTTCGACGACCCGGCCTTTGGCCGCGCGCATCTTTTCGTGCACGGGAATCATGTCGTTCGCCATCGACTCCGCGATCGCCGTTAACTTTTGCTTCTGCTCGGCCGTCGCGTCGATCGCCCAAGAGAGGTGTTCAACCATGCGCGCGGCGTGCTCCTTTGCGTCCGCCGGGTTGATAGGTCCGCGGTCGTGATGACCGCCCCAATGACGGCCGAAACCTGGTCCCATGCCGTGACCGAAGGCGGTCGTGGCCATGCCGCCGCCGACGACGCCGATGAGCGCTGCGGCAGCAAGTGCCGCAAAGCCAAAGCGGCGGCGGGATGAATTCGCTTGTTCAGACATTGATGTGCTCCATGAGGGGGCGTTTCTTCGCCCTGCCGCAGATGAAGATCGGGGTGAGCCGTTTCGAGCACTTCTCGGCAAGGTAAAGTAATGTTGCCGGATGCCCGTTGTTCTTGGGGTGTTCCTGCGTCAGTTGGCGCAAAATTCAGATTGTAAGGGGCGAGGCTTGCGGCTCTAATCCGCCGCCTTTCGACCACCCCACCTCAGCCACTGCAAACGGATTCTCATGGCGCGCCTGACGATCATTCCCGACAACACCAACATCGATTTCGTCAGCCAGCGCTTTGTGGCGTTCGCGATCGATGGACTTTTGGTGGTGGCAACGATCCTGTCGCTTTGGTTTCAGGGTCTCAACCTCGGCATCGACTTCACAGGCGGCGTCGTGATCGAAGCGGCGAGCGACAAGTCGATCGAAGTCGGGGCCCTGCGCGAGAAGTTGGGTACGCTGGGGTTCGGCGAGGTGGCCATTCAGAACTTCGGTGGCGACAAAGACGTGCTCATTCGCGTGCAACCGTCGGCGCAGATAGCTGGGCAGGAACAAGCTGTCGCCGACAAAATCAAGGCGGCACTCGGCCCGAGTTTTCGCATTCTGCGGCAAGAGGCCGTTGGCCCCAAGGTTTCGGGCGAGCTCTTTCAGTCGGGTATCATCGCGACGGTGCTCGCGATCGTCATGATCGGCGTTTATGTCGCGTTCCGCTTCGAGTGGCAGTTCGGCGTGTCGGGTTTGATCGCGACGGGTCATGATGTGCTGGTCGCCGTCGGCATGTATTCGTTGTTCCAATTCGATTTCAACTTAACCTCGGTCGCCGCCCTGCTGCTGCTCGCCGGTTATTCGATCAACGACACGGTCGTGGTGTTCGACCGAATCCGCGAGAACCGGCGCAAGTACAAGCAGATGGCGCTGGGCGAGCTGATCAATCTGTCGACGAACCAGACGCTGTCCCGCACGTTCCTAACCAGCTTTACAACCTCGCTTTCGGTAGTACCGTTGATCCTGTTCGGTGGCGAGGCGCTGTTCGGATTCGCGGCCACGATCCTATGGGGCATCGTGATCGGCACGTACTCATCCATCTTTGTTGCGTCGTGCCTGATGCTATACCTGCCAGCAATCACGATGGGCCAACCGCGCGCCGAACCGAAGGGCGCGCAGGTTTAGCAGCCCGCGCCTGGATGAGCCCGGCGGCGACTATCGCTTCCAACGCGCGTCGTGATTGGTGATGCGGATCACATCGCGTGATGCTTAATTCCCCAAAAGCGGGCGCTTCATCGTAAATCAGCCGAACAACGTTGCGACGGAAAGCGGCTGTCTGCGCGTTTGAAGTCGCGAGGCCTCGGTGGTTTGCGACAGGAGATTCTTTCTCATGAAAAAGACGATGAGCGCGGCGCTTGTTGCGCTGTTGGTGGCGTCCACGTTGGGCGCGAGCGTGGCGGAAGCTCGCCACCGCTATCACAATCCACCCGGGCCGCGTGGCGGGCCCGGAACCGATTGGCACAATCCGCCGGGACCGCGTGGCGGACCTGGCGCCTCGCCTCATCGCTGGTGGCTCGGCAATCCGCCGGGACCTGTCGGCGGGCCGGGGCGCGGGCCACTCTGGCGGCATCGGGCGATTCCAAGCAATTGGGTCTACTGGGGTTTGTTCGGCGGTTTGCATTGGTACAAGCACCCGCATGGCTATTGGTGCCGGTTCGACAATGACGGCAACCCACCCGGACCCGCAGGCGGACCGGGCACGAACTGGGAGAACCCGCCAGGCCCGATCGGCGGACCGGGTGCTTCGCCGAACAGTCCTTATCGTCCGTGCTGAAGTTTTGGGGCCGGCGGGTTGCGCCGGCCCTTTCCTTTTCGGCTCAGCCCAGATCGAAGCGATCAAGATTCATCACTTTGGTCCAGGCAGCGACGAAGTCTCTTACGAATGCATCCTTCGCGTCGTCGCTGGCGTAAACTTCGGCCAGCGCCCTGAGTTGCGAGTTGGAACCGAAGACCAGATCGACGCGGGTGCCGGTCCATTTGACGGCGCCGGTGTCGCGATCGCGGCCCTCGAACACACCTTCGGTGGGCGACTTCTGCCAGACAGTGCCCATGTCGAGCAGACTGACGAAGAAGTCGTTGGTGAGCATGCCGGGCCGCTTCGTGAAGACGCCATGCGCCCCGTGCCCGGCGTTCAGCGCGCGCAGACCGCCGACGAGGATCGTCATCTCCGGCGCGGTGAGCGTGAGCAGCTGGGCGCGGTCGAGCAACAGTTCTTCTGCGGGTATCGTGCATCCCGCTTTGAGGAAGTTGCGGAATCCGTCCGCCACTGGTTCGAGCACAGCGAACGATTGCACGTCCGTCTGTGCCTGCGATGCGTCAGTGCGCCCGGGCGTGAAGGGAACCGTCACGGCATGTCCGGCGTTCTTAGCTGCCGCTTCGACGGCCGCGCAGCCGGCGAGCACGATCAGGTCGGCGAGCGAGACTTTCTTGCCGCTCGATTTATTGAATTCCGCTTGGATATCTTCAAGCAGACGCAGAACCTTGGCCAGTTGCGCAGGTTGATTGGCTTGCCAATCCTTCTGTGGTGCGAGGCGAATACGGGCACCATTGGCGCCGCCGCGCTTGTCGGAGCCGCGGAACGTCGAGGCGGATGCCCACGCGGTTGAGACGAGTTCCGCGATCGAGAGACCGGAGGCGAGCACCTTCGCCTTGAGTGCCGCAATGTCGTTCGTGTCGATCAATGCATGCGTGACCTTGGGCAACGGGTCTTGCCACAAGAGTTCTTCCGCGGGGACGAGCGGACCGAGATAGCGGGCGCGGGGGCCCATGTCGCGGTGGGTCAGCTTGTACCAAGCACGGGCGAATGCGTCGGCGAACTGCGCCGGATTCTCGTGGAAGCGCTTAGAAATTTTCGCGTAGACCGGATCCATCTTCAGCGCGATGTCGGTGGTCGCCATCATCGGGGCGTGGCGTTTCATCTTGTCGTGCGCGTCGGGCACGGTATTTGCGGCGGCCGGATTCTTCGGCGTCCACTGGTGCGCGCCGGCGGGGCTCTTCGTTAGCTCCCAGTCGTACCCGAACAGCACGTCGAAGTAGTCGTTGTCCCACTTGATCGGGTTCTTGGTCCATGCACCTTCGAGGCCGCTGGTGATGGTGTGCACACCCTTGCCGGTGCCGAACGTGTTTTTCCAGCCGAAACCTTGCTCTTCGATACCTGCCGCTTCGGGTTCGGGCCCCACGTATTTGCTTGGATCGGCGGCGCCGTGCGCTTTGCCGAAAGTGTGGCCTCCGGCGATCAGGGCCACCGTTTCCTCGTCATCCATCGCCATGCGCGCGAAGGTTTCGCGGATGTCGCGTGCTGAGGCGAGCGGATCGGGTTTGCCGTTTGGCCCTTCCGGGTTCACGTAGATCAGACCCATCTGAACGGCGGCGAGAGGGTTCTCCAAGTCGCGTTCGCCGCTGTAGCGTTCGTCGGCGAGCCACTTTTTCTCAGGTCCCCAGTAAATGTCTTCCTCCGGCTCCCACACGTCGGCGCGACCGCCGCCGAAGCCGAACGTCTTGAAGCCCATCGACTCCAGCGCGACATTGCCTGCAAGGATCATCAAGTCGGCCCACGAAATCTTCCGACCGTATTTCTGCTTGATCGGCCAGAGCAGCCGGCGCGCCTTATCGAGATTGCCGTTGTCGGGCCAGCTGTTGAGTGGCGCGAAACGCTGCGTGCCAGACGAGGCGCCGCCGCGACCATCACCGGTACGGTAGGTGCCGGCGCTGTGCCAGGCCATGCGAATGAAGAAGGGGCCGTAGTGACCGTAGTCCGCCGGCCACCAAGCCTGCGATGAGGTCATGAGCGCGTGGAGGTCTTTGACCACGGCGTTGAGATCGAGGCTCTTGAACTCCTTCGCGTAGTCGAAGGTCTCTCCCATGGGGTCGGCGAGCGGCGAATTCTGATGGAGAATTTTCAAGTTCAGCTGGTTCGGCCACCAGCCGGCGTTGCCGCGGGAGGTCGCCGCTGTGTGCTTGTGCGCGCTGCCACCGGTGACCGGACATCTTGCTTCGCTCGACATGATTTTCCTCATTCATCGTGGGGTAATTTAGAATCATTCTAAATTATGAGAGGCTACGTGTCAACGGGCTTTGCGTGTCGAAACTCCTTTGCCGCTTGCGGTCGGCGATAGGCATGGCGCAGGCACGATTGCGCCTGCGTCTCGCTGAGGCGCGAGCCGTATGGCAAGCATCCGCAAACAGGGTGGTTGGCTAGCTCTTGGGGATGCGCCGAGAGGGGCCGCTCAATGGCGGACAATGACCTCGGCGCTGCTGCGCTTGGCATCCCAGACGTAGCAGGCGAATGTTTCGTGGGCGTCGCGCAGGCAGAGTATGTTGGGCTTTGCCGTGCGTAGTTCTTCGTACCGGTCGCGCGGGAGCGGGCTCGTGAGTTCTTGGCCTTGGTCGAAACCCGGGGTTGGCTCGGCGGCGGACCAAACGGGAAGTGAGGCTCCGGCGACGTCCAGTTGGACTTCGGCGATGTAGGTCTTCAGGTAACGGTTCAACGCGGCGCGCGTCATGGGCTTTGCCGGGTCGATTTCATCGTGTAGCCAAGCGAACGGCATCGCGAAAGCCGCAACCGGCACGCCGTTCGCGCGCCGGATCGAGACCGTGACGACCGCCTTCGCACAGTCGATGCCGGTGGCGCTCACCTCCAACACGTCGTGTGCGCCAACTTTGGTGAAGGCTTTCGTGCGCGTGACGGTGCTCGCGCAGCGCGCCGACGACGATGCGGCGGGCGCAGCTGTCAGCTCGCCTAGGGCGAGCGCCGCCAGTGCTAAGGCAACGATCCCGTCGACTCTCATCATCGCACCCCGTGACCACGCATGTGTTGGCCGCAGGGTCTACCGCAGCCGAGCCTGGGACGCTATGATGAGAAGATGGTTTGGCGTGGATCCTCAATGCGACGGCAACTTATCACCGCTTCGGCGATAGCATTGGCCGCATGTTCGGCCATTGCGTCGCCGCCGTTGAGCGACGGCGCCAATGCTTGCCGCGAGGTGGATGGCTTCGCTGCGCTGAACGTGCCTGGTAAAATCGTCTTGCTGGGCGAGATGCACGGCACGAAGGAAATTCCGGCATTTGTGGCAAATGCTGCCTGCCTGGCGCTGAGGGCCGGCCTGCCGGTCACCGTTGCGCTGGAGGTTCCGCGCGAAGAACAAGCTCGCATCGATTCTTTCATCAAATCCGCCGGTGACGATGACGATCGTGCCGCGCTGTTGAAGGGTCCGTTTTGGAACGCCGCATTTCAAGATGGGCGCCGAAGCGGCGCCATGCTGGCGCTCATCGATCGGGTGCGACATATGCGTGCGCGCCACTTACCCGTAGAGATCGCCCTGATCGACCGGCAAGCGCCGCCCAGCACTCCCGCCGAGCGCGATCGCTGGATGGCGGAAGCGCTGGCAGCGGCGGCGGATGCATCTCCGCAATCGCTGATCGTTGCGCTGATCGGCAACGTCCATACGCGCGTGACGCGAGGCGTGCCGTGGGACGGCGGCTATGAACCGGCAGGCTACGCCCTGCGCCAACTGCGGCTGGGTCTTAGCGTCACGGCACTGAACGTCGCCTATACCGGTGGTACGGTTTGGACTTGCCCGACGCCCGACCCCGTGGCGTGCGGCTCACGCCAGGTCACGGGACGCGCAAACGCGCCGACGGGCGTCGTTCTTCACGATCAAATCGTCGACGGCCACATGGGCGCGTTCGGCGTCGGCGAACTGACGGCTTCAGCGCCGGCCGTTCGAGGCGAGCCAGCGCAGTAGAAACTCTGCGATGACTTATTTCCGCCGCCGCTTCTGGCGCCTCGTCTCGCGCTCGTCAGCGTCCTGCATCATGGTGTCAAGGCCGGTGAGTCCTTGGCGGAGGCTGTCGGTTACTTCGCGCGCGGCGGCGGGGCTGCGGATGATGCGAGGTTTGAGGAAGATCAGAAGTTCCGTCCGGTCACTGGTCTGCGACGTGTTCGAGAAGGCCTTGCCGAGCAACGGAATATCCTTCAGCAGCGGCACGCCGCCTTCGCCTTGCGTTTCGCTTTGCCGCATCAAGCCGCCGAGCGCGATCGCGTCGCCGTCCTGGACAGCGACGGTGCTGGACAGCTTTCGCTGTTGAATTGTGGGCGAGTCGATGCCGGACGTCGTTGTCGGGATTGCTGAGCTCACTTCCTGGTTCACGTCCACGAACACGGCGCCGCTCTTGCCGATCCGGGGCGTCACTTTCAACACGATGCCCGTGTCGCGGAACTGCACGGAGTTCACGATCGTGGGGTCGTTCGCGTCGCGCACACCTGTTGCCGACTGTGTGATGATCGGCACTTGGTCGCCCACCTGTAGCGTCGCGGTCTTGTTGTCGAGTGTGAGCAACTTCGGTGCCGATATCACGCGCACGTCCGTCACATTGTCGAGCGCGTTCACCACCACGTCGATATCGGGGACGGTGTAGGTGAACGAAAATCCCGGAAACGACGAAGACGGGTTCGCGCTGCGGCCGAAGTTGTAGGTTTGATCCGCGTTCCGGAAGAACCACTCGACGCCATAACGCAAGCTGTCGTTGAGCGTCACTTCCGCGATCGTGACCTCGATCAATACTTGATCGGGCGCGATGTCGATTTCTTTCAAGAAACGTTCCAGCCCGGCGTACTCAGCGGCACCAGCCCGAATGATCAGCGCGTTGTTCGCGGCGTCGAGCGCAATCTGCATACCGCCACCGTTGCCCGAGGGGCGCGAGAAGTTCGGCGCCGAGGGCGCGACCTGTGGCGGTTGAGACGGGTCGCTCGCGCCGCCGTCGGGCGGTGGCACATCACCGGACGCCCCTTCGGACGCGCCCAGATTCACCGCCCCGCCGTAGACGGCCGCCAGCGAGCGCGCCACGTCCTCGGCCTTGGCGTTCTGCATGCGGTAGAAATAGACGCCGCGCGCCGGCCCACGTTGCGGTACGTCGAGGCGATCGACCCACTTCGTCACTTCGTTCAAGTACGATGCCCGCGGCGACACCACCAATAGCGTGTTCAATCGTGCCAGCGGGACGAAGCGCAGCAGTGATGCGTTTGCGCCCGCGGTCGTGTCGAACACGCGCTTCAATTCGTCGGCCAGCGCCTGCGCCTCCAGATGCTCCGGCCGCACCAGCGCGTAGGACATGCCTTTCATGTAATCGAGATCGAACAACCGGATCGTGTCCAGCATCGACGCGCGCTCTTGCCGTGTGCCAGCCAAGAAGACGAGATTGCGCGCCGTGTCGACCGAGAGCACGCCGCCCGCCGGCGCCACCGGCTGTAACAGCTTTTGCATCTCCGCCGCCGCGATGTAGCGCAGCGGCACGATCTCGACGCCATAACCCGGCAAGCGCGATCGCGGCGAGCCCGAAAGCTCGAACCCGTCAACCCGTTTTTGCGCGTCCGCCGCCGGTACGACGTTGTAGATATTGTCGGCAAGCACGATCACGGCGTTGTTCACCTTCAACGCCGTCTCCAGCGCCGCCACTACGTCGACGCGCCGCAGCGGCCGGTTCGTACGCAACGTGACCTTGCCTTGTACCTGCGGATCGATCGTGTAGGGCACCTTCAACATTTCGCCGAGCACAGTGCGAATGACGTCCTTCACGTCGGCATCCGCAAAGTCGAGTGAGATGTCACCTCCGCCACCACCGGGCCGCTTCGGCGGCGTTGCGACGAACTTCTCGTTACCTTCGAAGACTTCGGTTTTGGGCTGATCGACCTTCTCGGCCGCCTGATCGTCGATCGCAACCGTCGAGAACGGCGGCGACGCGGCGGGCGCGGCGGGTTGGCTTGGCGCCGCGGCCTCTGGTCCGTCGCTCGCGCAGCCGCTGAGCGCGATTGCACAAGTAACCGCCAAAATCCGAAACGCACTCCGCCTGAACAGCATTGCGGCGAACCCAAACACGACCAGAACCCAGGCGCGCACGAAAGGTGAAATCGCCCGCGTACGCAAGTTAAATGCGGGCTATCTCAAGTCGCTTCAGAGTTAAGTTCGCCTTCAAGGCGATTTCGCTGCGTTGTTCGCTTTGGGGATTGCAAGAATTTCTTTGCGCTCGCCACCAGAGATTGAAACGCCGCCGCCGTCGATCCGATCGACCTTCCAGCCTTCGAAACTGTCCCCGGGCTTCAATGTCAAAACCGACCCGCCGGACTTCTGCACCAGCGCCAACTGCATGTCGCCGCCGCGCACCGTGCCGAGCACGCGGTATTGGGCGAGATCGCCGAGTGTGATGGCGGCTGCTGGCGCCTCGGGCGGCGGCGGCACGGGGTCGGGCTTGCGGTCGGCATTGAACAACGGCCGCGCCGCGATCTCGTCGAAGGAGGCGAGCGGCGGCGTTGGGGCAAGCTTCACCGGCGGCGGCGCCTTTACCTCCAGCACCGCCGGGCGCGCAAAGAGGTCGAACACGCCGAGCGGCGACGGTACGAAGGCGATCAGCGCCGCTGCGCCGCCCGCCGCCGCGATCATCGCGAACACTTTGCGTGTCGTCGTCATCGCCCCGAGCATTATGGCACCCGCATGTAGGCCGAGACGATCAGCTCAACCTGCAGCTTGTTCGGCACGTTCGTCTGCGGCGTCGCCGCCCATTCGCCGTCCGGATCGCGGATCACGATCTTGTCGACATGCAGAAGCGGCCGTGCCGCATCGATCGCGTGCAGCGATGCGACCAGCGCCTTGACGTCGGCCTCGACCGTGGACTGCACAGTGATCTTCGTCAGCGCGCCGGAGCGTTCCTCGGGCATAGGCTGGCTCGTGGTCACAACGGCCTGCGAAGTCGAGAAAATTTGGCTGAGTTGTCCTTGCAACTGCGCGACCGCCAGCGTCGGCTGCGGCGCGGCGTAGGTCAGCTGTTGGAGCTCCGGGTTTGCGGCCAATGCCTTCGCGACTTGTTCGAACTTGGGCGCCGCGTCGGCCAAACTGCGCATTGTCGAAACTTGGCGCTTCAACAGTGTGATTTGTTCCGCGTGCAGCGACGACGACCGCCACATCGGCATCGCGATGAACAAGACGAACACAAGCAACAACAATCCCGTGGCGCCGAGCGCGATCCAGCGTTGCAGCCGTGGCGTGAGCGCGACCGTCATTTCGCGCCACCCTCAAGCTTCATCGAAAGCTCAAACCGGTCGCGGCCCAAATCCGGCCGCCGCACAACGGGCGAGCGAAACTTCACGTCTTTGAATTGCTTCGACGCCTCGAGCTTGGCGATCAGGCTTGGCGGATCGACGGCAAGCCCGGTGAGCTCGATGCCGTCGCCGGTCATCCGATATTCGCTGAGCCGGACCGTATCTGGCAGCAACTTCGTCAGCTCCAACAAAGGATTGAGGGCGTAGCCCGGCACATGCGCACGTGCCACCGCTTGCGGTTCGATCAACCCGTCGAGTTCGCGCCGGAGCGCGGCGCTGCGCGCAGCCACCGGACGCAGCGCCTCCACCGTCGAACGCCAGCCCGCGATCTCGCGTTCGCGCGCCGCGCCCCAGGCGTAGACCGCGACATACCATGCCAAAAGAGCGGCTGCCGCGAAGCTCGCGGTGACAAGCCGTGCGCGCGAACCCTCGCTTGGCGGGGCCGCGGCGCGTAAATCGAACCCGGCGGGGCCGCCATCGGGTGCGTCGATGTCGATCGTCACGGGCTTCAGTCCCAACGCGCTCAAGCGCTGCTCCAAGGCCTCGACCGGTGCGCGCCGAACGATGACGATATCGACCAACATCGTGCCCTCGACCGCGTCGCGGCTAAAAGCGCGTGCATCAAAGCGTATGGCGTCGTGCTGAAACGGCGACAGGCGGTCGATCTGAAGCTCGACCGCCGCGCGCAGGTTGGCATCCGACATCAACGGCAGCGTCACGCGCCGCCGCAGCACCGTTTCCGCCGGCAACAACACGGTCAAACGTGAGAGCCCGAACCCTGGCGCCGCTCCGAGAATGCGATCGGCGATCTCTTTGTCCGACGCGTTAGCGTCGAGCTCGATCGGTTCGCCGCCACCGTTCCCGGACAAAATCCGCCAACTCTGCCCGCGTACGAGAAGCCGCGCCGTTGGCGCCGCTTTCGGCAATCGCGCCCGTAGCCACGCCGGCATCATCTCGCCAAGCTCGCCGAGCCACCACAGGCTCACCTCCCGCCCGAGCCGCGGTATGTCGGCCAAGCCCACCGAGGTATTCAAGTCGATCGTGATGGTACGCTCGGACAAAGGAACCGATACCTATGCTTTGACTTAGCCGTCTTTCTAGCGGTGCGGGCCGACGCGTTCAAATGCCCTGAGCTAGCGCGAACCTTCGCATTGACCGTTAACGTTGGTTGCACTGCCTGCGGCCATCGTCCAGTACGGGTCGCGAGAATTACCGGTAATGCGCACGACCACGCGCTGCGAGCGGCGGAGGCCAAGCTTCTCGTTCGTTGCGGTTGCGGTGATCTCGTAGACTTCGCCAGGTGAGACGGTTCGCCCGGAGATGACGCTGAAGCCGGGCTGTTGCTGGCCTTGCGGCGTCTCGGTCGTCACGCCGGCAGCGCGGCGCACCAGCGGCGAGGCGTGATCGAGGTCGACGCTGGCGCTCTGCGCGAGCACGGTGACGTCGCCCTTCAAACACGCGAACATCGCGTCGCTGACGCCCAGCACCAGCCGCAACTCGTTCACGCTTTCGAAGAGCTTGTTCGCGGGGCCGTAGTTCAAGCTCGCGGCTGCGTATTCTCTTTCTTCCGCACCGTTCAGATGCAGAAGGTCATCCGCGTCGCGCCAATCTTCCACGGCGCCGGCGAGCGCCGCTGCCCGCTTGTCGTCGGCGCCGACGGCGCGGAACATGCCGGTGATCAGGGTCACGTCGGCGAAGTTCAGATCGATCTTCGCGCTCTCCGGCCGCGCACTGACCCTTACTTTGAACCCACCGACTTCAAGCTCTTGCGGCTCTCGCAACACCGGCTGCGCCACAGCCTGCACGGCGATCAGCTGCGCAATGGCAAGGTCAATGCCGCTGTCGACCGCGGCCTGTGCTTGCACCCGTGCGAGATGCCGCGCGCTGGCGTTGATCGAGCCGCGCGATGCGCCGACGATGCCGATCACGAGCACCGACATCACGGTCAGAAAGCCGAGCACGGCGATGAGCGCGATCCCGCGTTGGCCGTTGCGCTCAGCCACGGCGGCAATCGAACGATACGGGGTCAAAGATACAGTTCGCGGCGCGGTCGATCGCAGGGCGCACGATCAAATCGGGCCAGGTGCCACCACCGGGCGGAAAGACCACGCGGACGCGAATGAGGGCGGGCAGGTTGGCCTGCCCGCTCCACGTGTCAGTCCAGCTGACGGTGCCGTCTTTGACGTCCGCGAACGCGAACAGAACTTGTTTCGCGCCTGTGAGCAGCACTTCTTCGCGGGCCGCGATAGGTCCGTGCTCGCTCTGCTGCGAGAGCAGCAACGCCGCGCCGTCTTGCCCCCGTTTGACCGAGAGCGTGTAGCGCCACACGCCGCGCGCCGGGAAGGGTGCCGACGCATCGGCCAGGAAGGCGATCCTCTCCGCGGTCGCCTCGAATGACGGTGGCTCAGTCCCGAGCGCGTCGCGCGCGCGGGGATAGATGTGGCCGAGCAATGCGCTGAGCGCAGCGTGCCCGCCGCGCGCGGCTTCACCGGCGCCGATTGCGCGTTCAGTGCGCTCCCACGCCCGCGCTCCAAAGCGAAAGCCGCCGGCGATTGCCAGCGAGATTAGTCCCAAGAGCGCGAGCACGATCAGCAGCTCGATCAGCGTATAGCCCGCCTGCCCGCGCACGATGGTCTTCGTCATCCACCACTCCCGCGCCAAATGAGCAGCCGCCGTTCTACCGCTATGCTGTGCGTGGTACCGTTCTCGCGCCAGCTGATCGTCAGCTTCAGGCGCTGTGCGCGCAACGGCGTTCCCGCGTATTCCGGCCCCTCCGGCTGTGGGTCCGCGATCGGCTCTACGCGCCAGCGAAAGGCGGTGTTTTCGACGGCACCTTCAGCCGCGGACGGTATTGCGCGCAGTGCCGCGATCTCCGCGAGCTTCGAAGACGCGATCAGTACCGCTTCATCGTTCTTGGTTGAGCGCGCGATCCCGGCGAGGCTCGTACCGAGTGCGCCATAGAGTGCGGTCAGCGTCAGCGCCAGGATCGCAAACGCGACCAGAGCTTCCACCAAGGTGAACCCGCGCGCGTTCATGGCAGTGTTTCGATCGTGACGCGGCCGGTGAGCCGGTTCATCACCACGCGCACCGACGAGCCGCCCCGCGTCAGGCGAATGTCGGCACCGGCCGTGCCGTCTTGCCCGATCACCAGCGTTTTGGCCGGCATTGTTGCTTCCGTGCCGGGCGAGAGAGCGAGGTCGCCTACCGTCACGGGAATTTCCTTCTGTTCGTCAAGCGCCGCGTCGCGCCAGGTGCGCAGCTGGGTGGCGAGCGCGCGCGCATCGGCCGCGAGCGTCATGCGTTCGACCCCGCCGGTCATGGCCGGCACGCCGACCGCCACGATCAGCGCCATGATCGCGAGCACGACCAGAAGCTCGAGCATCGAATATCCGGCGTTGCGCGTGCTTGGTTTCATCTCAGAGCGCCAAATCGTTGGCGGCGAGAATGCCGCTCACGACGCCCGCCATGATCGCCGCGACGATCGCGCCGAGCACGATCGTCACCGCCGGCAGCAAGAGTGCGGACAAGCGGTCGAGCTGCGTCTGTACATCGCGGTCCAGCACGTCGGCAGCCTCGTTCATCATGGGACCGAGCCGCCCCGTCTCCTCTCCCACCGCCGCGAACTCGACCGTCAGCCGCGGGAACACGCCTGCCGCCTCCAGTGCCGTCTTCAGCGTTCGCCCTTGGCGTACGTCGTCGGTGACCTTGCCCATGAACGAGCGCATGTAGCGATTGCTCATCGCGGCCTGCGCACTTTCGAGAGCGCGGTTCAGCGTCATTCCGCCATCGAGCAGCATCGCGAGGTTGCGGCAGAATTGCGCCGCCTGATAGCGCCGCGGCAGATCGAGCAGCAATCGTGAATTCACCGCATAGCGGTCGAGCCAAAGCTGCACCTCGGGTTGGCGCAGCGCATAGAGCGCATAGACAAGCCCGCCGGCCAGCGCGAGCAAAAGCCACCACCCGAACGCGTTGAAGAAGTGCGATAGCGCCAGCAACAGCGCCGTTGCCCACGGGAGCGCACCGCGCGATTGTTCGAAAAGTGGTTCGAGCCGCGGCAGTACGACGGTAAAGATCATCACCAGCACCGCGATCATCACGACGATAAGCAACAGCGGATAGATCAATGCGGAAAGTGCGCGGTCGGCGAGCTCCTTAGTTCGCGCGTGCGCCTCCGCGAGACGACCCATCGTTTCGGCAAGCCGTCCGCTCGCCTCGCCCGCGGCGACGAGCTTTCGCATGGTCTCGGGAAAGAGCGCCCCCGAGCGCGTCATCGCTGTCGAGAGCGCCTCGCCGCCGCGCAACCCGTCGAGCATGTTCGAAAGGGTCGCCTTGACGCGCGCTTTCTTGGTAAGCCCTTGCATCGCGACCAGCGCACGCTCGACGCTGAGCCCCGCGCGGAGGAGCAGACTGAGGTCGCGCAGGATCGAAAGCCGTTCTGCGCCAAGGCCCCATTGCGGCGCAAAGCGCGCAGCCGAGAGCGAGAGGGCAGCGCCCGCATTCTGTTCGACAAGCCGCACCGGCGTCTGCCCCAACGCCAGAATGCGCTCAACCGCAGCGCTACGCGACGGCGCCTCAATCACGCCGCGCGTGGCTCCGCCCTGCGCACTTGTCGCTTCATAGGCAAAACTGGGCAAGGGACGACCCTCGAGCCGTTGTTCCTCACCGAGCTTAGGACAATCGCACCAAGCCGGAGAACCCCCTATATCTTCTCGCGCCACGAGCAGCTTTGCACTCGTCGCGCGAGCACCCGCCGGTCGCCGGGGCCGTGCGCCTATCGCGGGGCGCGGCGTCCGTGGCGCTGACGCCCGAACCGCTCGCCGAAGAAATCGTTCGGCTTCCATTCGACGCGTCCAGCGTCGTTCGCGACGATCAACGCTAACATCAAGCCGGTCCGGATGAAGGTCTCCGCGCCGCGCGGACTGAAGGGCTGGGAAAGATCGTCGCCCGGCTGATGATAACGGTCGGCGAGGAAGGCTTCGGTCATTGCCACACCGTTGACCAATGGGTCCGCCGAGATCGATCCAGGCTTGAGGTTCACACCGGGCACGCCTCGCTTCACGAACGAGAACTGATCCGAGCGGATGAGACGAACGAGTTCGGGCTTTTGGTCGGGCGTCACCTTCACGCCCACCGTCGCGGCCGCGAGATTCAGCGCGTCTTCGAGGGTAGAGTGGGCGATGCCATAACCCTCGACATCGGCGATGGGGAACCCAAGGTATGGCATGTCGAAATTGAGGTTGGCCACAATCGCATCGATCGGCACGGGAGGATGATGCGCGAGGTAGTCGGACCCTCGCAGGCCCTGTTCCTCGGCCGTTACGGTTGCGAAGATGATCGACCTACGCGGCCTTTTGGATGCCGCGGCCACCGCGCGCGCGATCTCAAGAACCACGGCCACGCCGGCGGCGTTGTCATAGGCGCCGTTGTAGATGGCGTCGCCCTTCGCGGCGGACAGTACGCCCAAGTGATCGAGGTGGGCCGTCACGAGTACGAACTCATCGCGCAAACGCGGATCCGATCCGCGCAGCACGCCGATGACGTTTGGCGACGACACACGACTCTGCAACGACCGGCGCGTGAGCGTTATGGTGGCACCGGTATCAAATCCCTTGATCTTGCCGGCGGGGAACTCGTCAAACAGACGATCGAGATCGTGCCCCAGGAACCGAAGCAGCTTGGTCGCACCTTCGGGGCTTAGTGCTGCGTTGCCCTTCAGCTCCGTGAAGCCGTCATGCGCGGAGCCGTCGATTTCGCGCCAGCGCAGACCTGGATGGTCGGCGGTGTCGAGGATGCGTTGCCAGGGCGTGCGCTTCCGGTCGACGGGGGTTTGCACCGTGACGACGCCCACGGCTCCGCGCTCGCGCGCCAACCGGTACTTCTCGCCGATCGACGAGTAGAACGCGCGCTCGCTGGTTCCAAATTCGGGCGGCGCGCCAGTGAAGACTAGAAGAATCTTGCCTTGAACGTCGATGCCCGCGAAGTCGTCGTAGTTTCGTTCGGGTGCACGAATGCCATAGCCCGCAAACACTACAGGTGCCGTCACGGCTTCGTCCGCTTCGCCAAAGCTGCCGTTGACGACAAAATCCTCGCCGCGGGTCAGCGCAAGGTCGCGATCCCGATAGCGCGACGTCATCGTACCCGAGCCGGCCGCCACACGCGTT
The DNA here is from genome assembly GCA_964547645.1 of uncultured Flavobacteriaceae bacterium. Classification (GTDB taxonomy): domain Bacteria; phylum Pseudomonadota; class Alphaproteobacteria; order Micropepsales; family Micropepsaceae; genus SZUA-430. Next base: position 34,320 of record CAZJOM010000012.1, on the reverse strand, counting down.
TCTATGAATTCGACGTTTTGCAGATAGCTTCCGTCGTCCCCTAGAGGCTCCAACCCGATGCCGCGAAACTGGCTAGCGACAAAGGCAGCGGCGCGTCTGTAGTCGTCGGAGCCGGCCTCTCGCCCGTGCATCTCGTCGGCAGCGAGCACCTCCATGTCGGCCCGCATGCGGCTGGCCGACACGCTGTGCAGCAGGGCCTTGGCGGCCTCCAAGTTTCGATCGACGGGCGGTGCGCATGCCGCCGTCCAAGACGATGCGGCGATGCTCAAAGCGAGGGTGGGCGCCAGTAGCCGCCCACGGCAATCCCGAAAATTTGTCGAAGCATTCATCTCAAGTCGCTCCTTGCCAAACGAGGCTGGAGCGGAACTTGGACGAACAATCGTCTCTTCGGGCGCCCGCATTGCCCGACGCTTCAATGCTGACGATGGTGCGGTCTCATGTCAAGACGCAGGTTGCCGTTGCCCGGTAAAGCCGATGGTTTCTTGCGAGAGGAAAACTCTGAGCGACGTTGTCATCAACACCCGCACAAGCAGTCTCGACACTACGACGCTGCGCGCGTCGCCAACACCTCGTCAAGAAACGCTCGCATCGATCGCCACGAGCGGGCGTCGGCGCGCGCGTCGCATCTAAAGCCTGGAATAGAAAAGGCATCGACGTACGGGTTTGTGAAGCTGTGCCCAACACCGCCGTAGAGTTCCATCCGCCAATCGACTCCACCGGCGTCCATTTCTTTTTCGAAAGCGAGCCGCTGCTCAGCCGTAATAATTGGATCGGCAGTGCCCATGCAAACGAGAACCGGACCCTTGATGTTGGCCGCGTCCGCGGGTGCGCTGGTGGTGAGGCCGGCGTGGAAGCCGACGACGCCGGCGAGCGGTGCGCCCGCGCGTGCCAGTTCGAGCACCGTGGTGCCGCCGAAGCAAAAACCGATTGCCGCGATCCGGTTCGGATCGACCATCGGCTGCTCCTGGAGACAGGTCAGCGCCGCCCACGCACGGCCCCGCAATGCCGCGAGATCACGGGTCAACGTCCGCACGAGCATTCTGGCGCGCTCCATCTCCGGCGGCGGTTCTCCGAAAATGTCCATGGCCAGGGCGGCGTAACCTAACTCCGCCAGGAGGCGCGCGCGCTCCTTCGGATGCTCGGTCAATCCCGGACCTTCATGCGCGACCAATATCCCTGGCACGCGACGTCCCTGCGACCCGTCGGCGAAGTAACCCTCGAAGGACTGCTCGCCAAAGCGATAAGCGATGCTTCGTGTTTGGATCATTGGGACGCTCGCCGCGGTATGGATAAGCATGGGCACCTTGAAGGTAACCTCGTTGCAAATGCCCAGCAATTGGGGGCGATGGGAACGCAATCGCGGCTCATCGCAGCAATTTGATGGCTAATTTTGGCCGCATAAACGTTTCGCTTGCTTTGTGCTACATTTGTGGCATGCTACATTTGTAGCATGTGAGGTTGGGATGCTCGAAAAACTGCCGAGACGCGAGCGCGAGATTTTTGAAATCCTCTGCAGCCTTGGCGAGGCTTCCGCCGTGGACGTGCGCCAAGCAATGAGCGAAGCGCCAAGCCATTCTGCGGTGCGGACCTTGCTCGGCCGACTTGAGGCTAAAGGGCTGATCAAACACCACGAGCGCGACCAAGCCTATATCTACAAGTGCGTGCGCTCGCCGGCGAATGTGCGCGACTCCGTGCTCCGGCGGGTCGTGAACACATTCTTCGATGGGTCGGGAATTGGCGCTGCGACCGCACTAGTCGGTCTAACGAAGGGTGCGACCGATCAGGAACTGGACGTGCTGCAGCAAGCAATCGACGCGGCAAAGACACGCCGATCATGAGCGAACTTCTCATTCAAATGGCATGGAAGTCGACGTGCATCGCCGCGACTGCGGCAGCGATGATCGCTTTGTTCAGGCATTGGCCATCAACCGACCGTGCGCGTATTCTTCACATCAGTATCGGCACGTTGCTATTGCTCCCGGCGATATCGCTTTGCGGACCGAAGCTTCCAATCGAGATCGATCTGGCGTCTCGCCACGACTTTCCTTCCGACGCGACGGTGGTGCAGATGACCGCCGGCACATGGGGGGCAGTTGTCGTCACCGCCTATTTCGTCGGCTTTGCAATTTTGCTTTCCCGCTTCTTACTGGGACTGTGGCTGCTGCAGCGGTGGACCGCACGCGGAAGCGTCATCGTGGCTCGCGAATGGACCGACGCCCTTTCTTCGACGATCCAAAATGAACGGCGCTCTTGTCAGGTGCGCTTGATTGAGTCGGACGCGATTTCCTCACCGATAAGCTGGGGTTGGCAGCGGCCATGCATCTTAATCGATCGCAGCACGTTAGCGCATCCAGAGGAAGCCCGAGCCGTGCTCGCGCATGAAGGCGCCCATATCGCTCGATGCGACTGGCTCTTGTTGGCGGTGTCGCACATAGTATTGGCACTTTATTGGTTCAATCCCGCGGTTTGGATGCTCAAACGCATGGCGGAGCAGCATGCCGAAGAGGCCGCCGATGCGCAGGCTGCGCGGACCGTCGAACCGGCGCACTACGCACAGGTTCTCATCAACTGCGTGCGCAGGCATGGAAGCCAAACCATCATTGCCGCGATCGGAATCGGCCGCGAACCCCAGGGTCTGTCGCGACGCGTGCGGGCTGTTCTTGAGACGCCTCGGAGCCACGGCAGTTCAAGTCTGAATCTCCACGGCTTGGCCGCCGGCGTCTTGTTGGCGGTGCCATTTGTGACCGTCGAATTTATCCCGACGCGGGAAGCCGCGCTGCCGGCAACGGAATTGCAGACATCGACTGCCGTTCGCACGAAAGCACTTGTCGTTGCCATCGATCAGGGTCAGATCGAAGCGGATCGTCAGCGGCACGCGGCGGACGCAGCCCAGGCTTCGGCGTTGGCCACCGGCGACGTGGAAGAAATCGGGCGCGCTGCCGGGATACGCGGACGCGCCGATGCGTCGCAAGGTTGGGTCCATGCGCTCCGCGGCGAACTGGCCCGTTTGGAAGCCGAGCGACGATGACGTTTCGGTGCAATAGGCGCGCGGTAAGCGTAAGCCTGATCTGACACTACCGAATTTGGAAGCGAAGCGCGGAGACCGTCCAGGGTGGCGGGTAGATTTCGCGCGCGCATTTGGATCAACGAACCTTAAGGGGGTCACTATGCGGCACATCGCGTTGAAGGCATTTCTTGGCGACGTTCGGCGAATGCCCATGGCGTTGTTGATGTTGGCCGGGCTAAGCGTTGGGGTGGCAGCGCAAGCGCTTCGCGCGACGGATAATGCGGGTGTCCTCGAACAATTGACGGGTCACTGGTCGGGCCAGCTCGAACGCGGCGGCGGCATCGCCGAATTCGAAATGGACCTGCAAAAAAAGGACGGCATCATCACCGGTACATTTTCTTGGCCAGATTTGGGTTACCGAAAGGCCGACCTGATCGGAGTCCGCTTCGAGGGAGCGGAAGTACGGATCGCCGTGCCACTCCCACTGGGCGCATTGAAGTTGATAGCTTCGCCGAACACGGCGCGGCTCGCGGGCCGACTTGAGGAAACGACACTCCGCGCCGGCGAGTGGGTACCGTTGCCTGCAGACGGCAGATTTGTGCTGCTGCGGTCCCCTTCTCAGAACGTCCCTTACGCGGTGACCCCGGTCCGATTCCAAAGCGGCACCGTGACGTTGAGCGGCGAGGTGTATGGACCGCGCAAACCCGGCAGGCATCCAGGTGTCGTTTTCGTGCACGGCTCGGGAGATTCGAACCGCGCCGATGGGGCGTTTTACGCGGACCAATTTGCCCGTGCAGGGATCGCTACACTCGTCTACGACAAGCGCGGTGTCGGCGAGTCCTCTGGCCAATGGCGCGACGGCGGTTACGAGGAACTGGCGCAAGATGCGCATGCCGCACTTGAGACACTGCGCAGAGTTGCTTCGATCAACCCAAATCGTGTCGGCTATGTGGCGCGCAGCGAAGGTGGGTGGGTTGCGCCGCTGGCGGTGCGCCTGGGCGGATCGGCATTCCTGGGCGTCATATCCGGTCCGACCGTAACCGTAGCGGACGAGGACGTTGACAGCTACCGCGTCGCGTTGCGTGAAGCTGGACTGACGGAAGCTCAGATGGCTCCCGCGTTCGATCTCATCAGGCTCAGGCACCGCTTCCTCCAAGGGCTGGTAAGCGCGCAAGAGCTTGAGCGAGCGGTGGCAGCTCAGAAATCCAAGTCTTGGTTTCCGATACTGCATTGGGAAGACGCAGAGGACGAAGCCTCGCGCACGTTTCGATCGCGAACGATTGGATACGATCCCGCCCCCCACCTCGTTGGGCTGAGTATTCCGTCATTTTGGCTATACGGCTCAGACGACGTGATCATCCCCGCCGGTGACAGTGTCGCGCGCTTGATGAGCCTGCACCTTCAACCCCGACCGACCATCACAGTCCTGCCGCGCGCCGATCACGCGCTCGCGGTAACGGATTATCCCCGGCTTCCAGGCGGCGTTAAGCGCGCGGCGCAGCTGTTGACGGATTGGATTGAGGGCCTGTGACCGATGAAAGTCCAGCTCTCGATAGTCTACGGCGCCTTATGCTGCATTTTATCGCTCACAGCCCTGACGGGGCGGTCGGTCGCAAGAGACATTCCACCACCGAAGTTGCCAGCTAAACTCGTCGAGTTGGTCGAGCAACAAGCGGTGCCGACCATCTCGTGGGCAATTGCAACGCGGGGCCACGTGAGCGCGCATACGTTGGCGAGGAGGCGCGGCGAATATCTCCCCACCGAGGAAGAGTTGTCGTTTCACGCCGCTTCGGTCACCAAGCCCGTAACTGCGAGCGCCGTGCTTTCGCTGGTTCGGGATGGCGTGATTTCGTTGCAGGCCCCGGCATCCTCATATCTCAAGGACCTCACCGTTGGAGACTCCCGCTGGAGCGTCGTGACCGTTGAACAGCTTCTGAGTCACACCTCCGGTCTGGGCGATGTGGGGACGGGATTGACAGACCACACGAATGCCAGTTGGCACGAAGCCCGTGGTTGGCTCGAAGTCCCTGGAAGAATTACATTTGAGCATGATCCGGGAGTGGAATTTTCCTATTCCAACTTGAACTACCTTCTGCTCGGCCGAATCATTGAGAACGTGTCAGGCCAGACATTTGCAGATTTCGTCACCCACCGGAGCTTGTCGCCGAACGGGGCACCAGCGGCGCGACTCTCTTGTCTCGACCTTCCTGAGGAGCAAGTTGCGGTTCCGCACACGCTCGATGGTCGAGGTCACGTTGTACCTAACCAAATGCTCCACTTGGGCAGGGCCCACGCCGCCGCGGGCGGACTTTGCATCAACGCGCGCGAGTTGGCGACTTGGGCCGGGAGCCTGCTCGATTGCACGCGCACGCCAGCCACGCTGAACTGCGATACGGCGGCAGACATGCTTCGTCCGCGACTGGGGAACTATGGCCTGGGGTGGGAGCTGCGCGAGTACAAGGGGCACAAGTTCTATGGCCATTCCGGATCGGACGCGGGCTATGCTGCTGCGCTGCTCGTTGCTCCCAAGGAAGGGATCTCGATCGCAGTTCTCACGGACATGACGTTCTCCTCGGCGCCAGAGTTTGCGCGTATGCTGATGGCCCAGCAGTTGGACCAGCGGATCGAATTGTCCAATCCGGTTCCGGCGCGAGGCACGTGGTCGAAGTTTTCAGGGTATTTTGTGAACGGCGAATCCGGCTGCGCTCGCGTTGAAAGCCGGAGCAAGGGATTGGTTCTTGTTCGCCAACGCCTCGAGTTCCCCTATGCGGTCACCGAAACGCAGCTGATCCCGAAACCGGAATGGGACAACGGCTACTTTATCGGTGTGTATGGGAGTTCGCTCATTTGGTTCGGCGCGGCGCCGCGCGGTGGGCTTTCGGACCCAGCTGCAGCATCGTTGTTCTTCGAGCACCAGCGTTACACGCGAACGCTCGATCCGCAACGAGATTGCAGCGACCTTCGCCTGCGTTAGTACTGCGCGGTCGCAGACGCCGGAAGTGCAAGAGGCTTACGGCGGTGAAGTGGCTTGCTTCGCATTCCGCTTGATCTGGGTCATACTTGTGCCGCCCGAAACCGGCTTAAGTTGATCTTTGTCAGGTCACAATGGGTGCACAGGTCAAGCCAGAACCGGAAACCGGTCCCGCGCGGGCTGCGGCCTTTCGCGCGATCGCGCTCTCGAAGACCTATCAAATGGGCGAGACGCTGGTGCATGCGCTCCGCGGCGCCGATCTCGATGTTTACAAAGGGGAAATCGCGGTCCTGCTCGGGCCGTCGGGGAGCGGGAAGTCGACGCTGCTCAACATCTTGGGCGGGCTCGACCGCGCATCGAGTGGACAGCTCCTATTCGGCGATAGCGATCTGACAGCGGCAAGCGACCGGGAGCTCACGGAATTCCGCCGCCGCCGCGTCGGCTTCATCTTTCAATTCTACAACCTCATTCCAAGCCTGACCGCGCGCGAGAACGTCACACTTGTCACCGACCTGGTGGCGAATCCAATGCCGGCAGACGAGGCGCTGGACCTCGTCGGACTGAAGGATCGCGCCAACCACTTTCCCGCGCAACTCTCGGGGGGCGAGCAACAGCGCGTGGCGGTTGCGCGCGCTGTCGCGAAACGGCCGGAAGTTCTGCTCTGCGACGAGCCCACCGGAGCGCTCGACAGCGCCACCGGCATCCGCGTCCTGCAGGCATTGGCCGACGTCAACGCGCGCATCGGTACGACAACCGTTCTGATCACCCACAACGTGGCCATCGGCGCGATGGGCGACCGGGTCATTCACTTCGCCAACGGTCGCGTTGCGCAGATCGAAACGAACGCCAAGCGTGCCGACCCGGCGCAATTGAGCTGGTGACCGATGCTGACCTCGCTCAATCGCAAACTGTTACGCGACGTCTGGCGGATGAGAGGCCAGGTCCTTGCCATCGCGTCGGTCGTCGCGGCCGCAGTCGCCACGTTCGTGTTGGCGCTGACGGCGATGCGATCGCTGACAGACGCGCGCGACATCTATTACGAGCGCTATCGCTTCGCGAATGTGTTCGCGCAGCTCAAACGCGCGCCCGAACCGGTGGCCGAACGACTGCGCGCGATCCCGGGCGTGGCACGCGTCGAGACGCGGATCCAGCAGTTCATCACCATCGATATGCCTGATACGGTCGAGCCCGTGCGCGGTCTGTTTACGTCGCTGCCTGCCACGGGCGAGGCCGTCTTGAATGCGCTATTTCTGCGCTCCGGCCGGCTGCCCTCGCCCGACCGGCCGGACGAAATGGTGCTGCACGAGGGGTTTGCCGAAGCCCATGGACTTGAACCCGGCGCTTCGATCATCGCTATCCTCAACGGCAAGCGGCGCAAGCTGACGGTCGTGGGCATCGCACTCTCGCCCGAGTTCATCTACGTGATCGGCCCCGGCGAGCTCGTGCCCGACAATCGCCGCTTTGGCGTCGGTTGGATGACGCGCGAGGCATTGGCCGCCGCTTACGACTTCAAGCGTGCCTTCAACAGCGTCACACTCCAGACGTTGCACGGCGCGTCGGAGCCCGACGTTACGACGCGCGTCGACCGCGTTCTGACGCCCTTCGGCGGCAGCGGCGCGTACGGGCGCAGCGATCATATTTCGCATGCGTTCATCGACAGCGAACTCAATCAACTCTCGACGATGGCAAGCGTTATCCCGCCGATCTTTTTTCTGGTGTCGGCCTTTCTGCTGCACATCGTGATTTCGCGGCTGATCCAAACCGAACGCGAGCAGATCGGGTTGCTCAAGGCGTTCGGCTATTCCGACCGCGAGGTCGGCTGGCACTACATCAAGTTTGCGCTGGTCGTCCTCGCGATCGGCGTAGCGTTCGGCTGGGGCTTGGGCGCTTGGTTCGGCCGCGCGATCACCACGATGTATGCCGAGTATTTTCGCTTTCCGGTGCTCAGTTATTCCGCCTCGCTCGATGTGTTTCTTCTGGCGGCGTTCCTTGGTTCGGCCACCGCGATCTCTGGGACGCTTGCCGCCACGATCTCGGCAATCCGCCTGGCACCGGCGGTTGCGATGTCGCCGCCCGCACCTACAGTTTATCGCGAGACCTTGCTGGAACGCTTCGGCCTCGGCGCCGGACTGAGCGCCGTCGGTTTTATGATCGTGCGCCATATCGCGCGTTGGCCGGCGCGATCGCTGGCCACCGTCATCGGCGTGGCCTTGGCCATAGGGTTGTTGATTTCAACACTCCAATTCTTCGATTCGATCGATGTCATGATCGACTCGTTCTTCTTCCGAACCCAGAAACAGGATGCAACGATCCAGTTCACGGAGCCTCGGCGCGACGAAGTGCGGTACGAACTTGAGCGATTGCCCGGCGTTCTGCGGGCGGAGTTGCGGCGCGTAGCGATTGTGCGTCTGCATAACGGGCACCTGTCGCAACGCACCGCCATCATCGCCACTGACGGTGATGGGACCTTGACCCAACAGGTGAGCGAAGGCGGCCGCACGCTCGGTTTGCCGCCGGAGGGCTTGGTGCTGAGCGACTACCTCGCCCGCCAACTTGCGGTCAATGCGGGCGACAGCGTCCGTGTCGAGTTCCTCGAAGGGCGTCGCACTGAGACCACCTTGCCGGTCGTGCATATCGCTTCGGAGTTCGTCAGCTCAGCAGCTTACATGAATCGTGCCGCTCTCAATCGTCTCTTGCAAACACCGGATGTCGCGGACAGCGCGTTGCTCAAGACCGACGCGGCCGGCGAGGCATCCTTGTTCCGCGCAATCAAGGATGCGCCCGCCGTGCTCGGCACGATGGCAAACAAGCAGACGGTCAAGATGTTTCGACAGCTCATCGACGAACACATCGGCACCACACTATCGATCTACGTCCTGTTCGCCTCGATCATCGCGGTCGGCGTCACGTACAATAGCGGCCGCATCACATTCTCGGAACGTGCCAACGAGCTCGCGACGCTGCGGGTGTTGGGCCGCCACAAGCGCGAAGTCGCGGCGATCCTGATCGGCGAAATCGCGTTGCTGACCGCGGTTGCAATCCCACTCGGCTGCCTGATCGGCCACGCGCTCTCCTGGACGATCATCCAGTTGTTCACGACCGACCTCTATCGCATGCCATTCGGTCTGCAACCCCGAACCTACGCCAACGCGTCGATCGCGATCGCGGTAGCAACAGCGTTCAGTTGCGGGATGGTGGCGTGGCGCGTGCACCGGTTGGACTTGGTTCGTGTCTTGAAAGCGAGGGACTGAAATGATTGCATGGCAACGACTGCTATGGCCCGCCGCGATCGGTATCGTGCTCATTCTCGCACTCGCCTACGCCTACTGGCCCCGCCCGATCCCCGTCGACATCGTCAAGGTTTCCAAGGGCGAATTGTTCGTCGCCGTGGAGGACGACGGTGTGACCCGTGTCAAGGAGGCTTACATCATCTCCGCGCCGATAGCCGGTCGCGTACTGCGGATCGAGACGCATGTCGGCGACGACATCGAAGCGGGAAAGACGGTCATCGCTCAGATGCTTCCGGCCGATCCCGTCCTCTGGGACGCTCGTACGCGCCGCGAGCTCGAGTTCACGGCTTCCGCCGCGCGTGCCGCGCGCGACTTGGCGGCCGCCGCCATCACCGCGAGCGTCGCGCGAGCGACCGAGGCGCGTCAGGAAGTGGCGCGCACGCGCCAACTGTTCGCCAAAGGGCACGTTGCCCAGGCTCGTCTGGATCGCGCCGAAACGCAGCTGCAGACCGCAGACGCCGACGTCGCCACGGCGCAGGCCGCGCTGCGCCAGCGGGAGTTCGACGTGAAAACCGCGGAAGCGGCACTCATGGCGCCAACGGAGTTTGCCCGCCAACCCGCGACCAAGCGCTTCTATGACGTGCGCTCCGCCGTCAGCGGCAAGGTCCTCCGACTGATCCACGAGAACGAAGCCGTCGTTCAGCCCGGCCAGCCGCTCGTTGAGATCGGCAACCCCGCGAATCTCGAAGTCGTGGTCGATCTGCTCTCGACGGACGCCGTCAAGACAAACGTCGGCGACGCCGTGCAGATCAAACGCTGGGGCGGCGAGGGCTACCTGAACGGCCGCGTTCGCCGCATCGAGCCGTCCGGTGCGTTGAAGATCTCTTCACTTGGGATCGAAGAACAGCGGGTGAAAGTTCTGGTCGACATCACCGATCCGCCCGAGCGCTGGTCGCGCCTCGGCCACGGCTACCAGGTGGATGCCGCGATTGTGCTTTGGCGTGCAGCGGAGGCCGTGCAGGTTCCCATCGGCGCTCTGTTTCGCGACGGCGCGAAGTGGGCAGTGTTCCGCTTACGCGATGGGCGGGCGACCCTCCAAGACGTCGAGATCGGCCATATCAACGATACCGCCGCGGAAGTGCTGCGCGGCCTCGATGTCGGCGACATCATCGTCACCCACCCGAGCGACCGCGTTCAAGCGGGGGTATTGGTCGTGGCGCGCGAGTAAGCTCACTCGCGCGGTTCACATCATGCGGCACATGAGGAACATCGGCATGATGTCGTCGGCCGTGCGCTTCTGCTCGGGTTCAAGTGCCCCGTAGAGCTTGACGACGGCGGGCTGGAGCTTTGCCATTTGCGCAAGGTGCGCCTCCATCATAGCGCGATGATGCGCCATCCGCTCGGGCAGCGGTTGGGCGTTCTTATGACCCGTCATCATGCCTTGCGGCATCATCATCTCCATCTGTCCGCCCTGCCCCTTTGCTTCGCGGTAGGCGGCAGCGAACCCATCCCACGCGGACATCTGCGAGGCGGTGATCTTGAGTTCAGTCTTGAGGTAGGCGAGGCTACCCTCGACGTGCGTGCCCATCCCGCACATCCCGTGCATCATCTGACCCTGCATCATGGGGCCTTGCATCGTCGAACCCGGTCCCATGGGCGCGCCGACCACAGGCGCCGCGAGCGCCAATGAGAGAACCGTCAGAGCCGTTGTTGTCTTCATTGTTTGATCTCCATTGCGAGCGCGAAAGCCCGCTATGGTCACAATTTCGCGCTACAGGGCGGCCCATGCCTTGCGCCACATCAAGGACTAGCGACAACTCCCGCCGAACACTGCCGGCGTTTCGGAGCCCGCCGACATGCCTTTGCGCCGGTCGCCCTTGGAGCACGCAAACGAAGCGCTCGCCGATCTGCGCGACGGGTCAATCGTTGGAGCCGCGGTATTGGTGCCTTAAACCCTCATCGCCGCAGCGCCGCTTGGACGATCGGCATCAGTGCGAATAGAACCTGCGCGGCAAGCCCCAACTGCGCGCCCACGGTGCGGTAACTTGCGAAATGCTCTGCCGCGGTGCGCCCAAACCCGTACGTCGACACCGAGAGTTCACCCATCATCAGCAGGGCGAACGCAACGACGCCCATTGCCAGGCGATCGCGCAGCACGGTTGAAACAGCGAAGCGGCGGGCCAACCAACTGCAAACGATCCACGAAGACGCCAGCATGACAGGTAGCTCGACCAGAACCGCGTTCGTGTCGCCGAAGCGTGGGGCCACGAACAGAGCCCGGATCGTGCCAAGCACGAATCCGATCGCAAATACGACCAAGAAGTAGGCGATACCGGCGCGCACAGATCTTTCCATCGCTCGCTCCAAGCTCGCTTGAGGGTCAACGCCTGAGTTCGACTTTTTCCAGGTGCTCCGGCACATGCACGTCCCATCCGAGTTCGTCTTGGATGCGCAGGCGTAGTGCGTCCGCCGCCGGTGGCTCGCCGTGGGTGACAAACGTTCGGCGCGGCGGCTTCTCGATGCCTTTGAGCCACTGCATGATCTCGTCGACGTCCGCGTGGGCGGAGAGGTTGCCAAGCGCGATGACCTCGGCGCGGATCGGCACGTAGTTGCCGTGGATTTTTACTTCCTTGGCGCCGGCCAACATCGCCGCACCGCGGGTGCCGCCCGCTTGGAAGCCTGCGAAGACGATCGCGTTCTCAGGGTGCGGGCCGAATGCCGCGATATGATGCACGACGCGCCCACCGGTCGCCATGCCACTGCCTGCAACGATGATCTTCGGCTCGCGCGATAGGTTTAGCTTCTTCGACTCCTCAATTGAGTTGACGATCTTCGCCGCATGGCACATCGCCTCGCATTCCTTGTCGTTTAGACGGTGTTCGGCGCGATGGCGGTGGTAGATGCTCGTCGCGTCCTCCGCCATCGGGCTGTTGAGGAAGACCGGCAGGTCGGCAGCGATCTTCTTCTTCGCTTTGAGCCGCGCAATCGCGAACAACAGCGTCTGCGTGCGGCCGACCGCGAACGCCGGTATGACGACGGTGCCGCCGCGCTGCACGGTGCGTACGATCACAGCGGCGAGATCGGCATCGGGATCGTTGTTCTCGTGGCGGCGGTCGCCGTACGTCGACTCGACGACCAGGAAGTCCGCGCGCGACATCGGCTCGGGCGGACGCATGATGCTGTCGTGATAGCGGCCGAGATCCCCGCTGAAGGCCAGCGTCATTCGTCCGTCCGACAGGCGCACGGTCGAGGCGCCGAGAATGTGCCCGGCATGCGCCAAGCTCGCCCGCAGGCCCTGCATCGGCTCGAAGTCGTGGCTGAACGGCACGGTCACCAGATGGCGGAGCGCCGCCTCAGCGTCGCGTTCCGTGTAGAGCGGCAGCGCCGGATGGTGCTTCGAATACCCAACGCGGTTTGCGCGGTCGGCGTCTTCTTCCGCGAGGCGTGCGCTGTCCGGCAACAGAATGCGGCAGAGATCGGCCGTGGCCTCGCTGCAATAAATGCGGCCGCGGAATCCCTTCTTGATCAGGAGCGGTAGGTAGCCTGAATGATCGATATGGGCGTGCGTCAGCACGACGGCGGAAATCGCCTTCGGATCGAACGGCGGCTCCGCCCAGTTGCGCAGGCGGAGCGGCTTAAACCCTTGGAACAGCCCGCAGTCGACCAGCAGGCGACTGTCGCCCGCGCGCACCAGATACTTCGAGCCGGTGACCGTGCCCGCCGCGCCCAGAAATTGGATGTCCATGGTCATATTCTACTGGACCAGCGGCGAAGACGCCCTCTTAATTTCGATGCCGCGCACGTCAGCGCTCGCCGCGAGGAGGGACAGATATCCGGCGACCGCGCGGCGCCACACCGCGGCTTGCAGCTCGCGTGCGATCAGGGGCCCGACATCTTTGAATGCGAACGTTTTCGCAGGGATCCGGCGGTGTAGTTGCAGCACGTGGACGCCGTAGTCGGTTTCGATTGCGACGGGGCAGAGTTGGCCGTCTTCGAGGTTGTGCAGGAACGTATCGATCTCGGGCGCCGTCTCTCCCGCCGCGACTTGGCCGAGATGGCCGCCCTCCCCCGACGAGGAACAGCTTGACTCGGCCTTTGCGATTTCGGCAAAGCGGCCAGGCTCTATCTTCAAGATCGCGAGCGTGCGCTCTGCTGCGGTGCGTGCGGCGGTGCGAGCCTGGGAGTCCTCTCGCGGCGCGAGATAGAGGATGTGCGAGGCTTCAAATAGGTCCTGCGCTTTGAACTTATCGCGGTTGTTGTCGTAGTAGCGGCGGTAGGCGGCCGGATCGGGCGCCGGCAGCTTGAGTTCCCGGCGGAGGAGTTCGTCAATCGCCTTCTCTTCAGACTGAGCGTCGTCCGCCGTCCAGACAATACCGGCGGCCGCCGCGCGTTGCAGGAGGAGTTCGCGCACGACCAGTGCTTCCGCCGCTTCGGCGAAGGCTTCGCCGCGCGATTCAGCGGGGTGATATTGCATCTCGGCGAGGATCGTCGCTTCGCCGATTTCCTGACCGTTGACGGTGATCATGACAAGGGTTTCCGTACGCCGGAGGACGGATTGCGTGTGCGCACGATCTGATAGCCGCGGCGGAAGATGTACCAGACGGGCGCGCTCCAAATATGCACAAGACGGCTGAACGGGAAGACCATGAACATAATCAGGCCCATGACGATGTGAAGCTTGTAGGAGAGGCTAACATCGGTGACGAGCTCGCTGGCGCCGGAGCGGAAGGTGACGATGCGCTGCGCCCACTCGGAAAGTACCAGCATCACCGATCCGTCCATGTGCTGCAGCGAGAACGGGATCGTGACGAGGCCCAGCGTCAGCTGAACCCAAAGCAGACACAGAATGAAGATATCCATCGGCGCGCTCGTGCCGCGGATGCGCGGGTCCACGAGGCGGCGATGCAGTAGTATCGTGAGACCGATGAAACAGATGATGCCGAATATGCCACCGGCGGCGACGGCGAGCGCCTGCTTCGCCGGCACCGTGACGCCCAGCGCTTCGTACACTTCGTGGGGCGTCAAAAGGCCGACAAAATGACCCATGAACAGGAGCAGGATGCCGACATGGAAAAGCACGCTGCCGATCACGAGCTGCCGCTTGCGCAACAGCTGGCTCGAGCCCGAGCGCCACGAGTATTGTTCCCGGTCGAAGCGGATCAGGCTGCCCGCGAAAAAGACGGCCAGCGCCACATAGGGAAAGATGCCGAAGAGGAAGTGGTGCAGATAGTCGAACATGGGCTCTATCCTCTGGGCTGCATCGGTTCGAAGGATTTTGCGGCGTCACCTTCGCCGAAGGTGACGGGGGCTTCTTCCCAGTCGCGGTCGAGCGCTTCCAAGCTGTCGTCTTCCGCGCCGCCGCCGCGCATGATTTCCGCAAGCAACCCGCGGTCGACTTGCTTCGCCGCGAGCGACACGAGCGCGGCGAAAACCGCGGCGTAAGGCGTCTCCCTCTTCGCTGCGCGCTGGTGCAGAGCCTCGATCGTCGGCGCTGCGTCGGAGAGAATCGTCCGTGCCGTGCGATCCGGCATCAGCGACAGAAACTCCGCGAACAGCGGCAGATAGTCGGGAAGTTCGCTAGAGGTGTGCGTGAAGCCGTGAAACTTGTAGAGCGTCTGCAGGCGCACCATCGCCTGGCCGCGCTCGCGCGCCTCGCCGTAGAGGTGTTCGTAGAGGTGGAGCGACAGCGAGCGCATGCGGTCGAACAGACGGACGTACTCGTCTTGCAGGTCCATCAAGTCGGTTGCGCTCAAATGCGCTAAAAGGCCGTCGACGGCGGCGAGATGCGCGGTGGTAACGAGGCGCTCGTCTGCGAGAGCCGCGCGGATTTCCGGGAGCGCGTCGATCAGTTCTTGCGCCGGATAAGTGAGAAGCGCGCCGAGTGCGCGATAGGTCTTCATCACATCGTCTCCGTCGGGGTATTTTCGCGCCATTTCTTCATGCCGAACAGCGAGGCTTCGCTCGACCCATCGGAGCAGTTGTTGCCGAACGAGAATCCGCAGGCGCCGCGCAGGTCGTAGGCGTTCTCCGCGTACTCACGGTGGGTCGAGGGAATGACGAAGCGGTCTTCGTAGGCCGCGAGCGCCATCGTCTTGTACATGTCTTCGATTTGCAGCTTCGTCAGGCCGACTTCGCGCAGAACAGCATCGTTCTCCTTGCGCTCGACATGCCGCGAGCGCATGAAGATGCGCATGGCGAACATACGCCGGATCGCGGCCTCGACGGGCTTCGTGTCGCCAGCGGTCAGCAGGTTTGCGAGGTAGCGCATCGGAATGCGCAGCTTCGACAAATCCGGCAGGCCACCGTCGAAGCCGATGTGCTCGCTTTCGACCGCCGACTGGATCGGCGACAGGGGCGGCACGTACCAGACCATCGGCAGCGTGCGGTATTCCGGGTGCAACGGGAATGCCACCTTCCACTCCATCGCCATCTTGTAGACGGGCGAGCTTCGAGCGGCATCCAACCACGCGTCGGGAATACCCGCCGCTCGCGCCGCCTCGATCACTTTCAGATCGTGCGGATCGAGGAAGATGTCGAGCTGCGCTTTGTAGAGGTCCTTCTCGTCGGCGACGCTCGCCGCCTTCTCGATTTTGTCGGCGTCGTAAAGCAGCACGCCCAGATAGCGTATGCGCCCGACACAGGTTTCGGAGCACACCGTTGGCTGACCCGCTTCGATGCGGGGATAGCAGAAGATACACTTCTCCGACTTACCGGAGACGTAGTTGTAGTAGATCTTCTTGTAGGGGCAGGCGCTCACGCACATGCGCCAGCCGCGGCACTTGTCTTGGTCAATGAGGACGATGCCGTCTTCCTCGCGCTTGTAGATGGCGCCGGATGGGCATGCCGCGACGCAGGCTGGATTGAGGCAGTGTTCACACAGACGCGGCAGGTACATCATAAACGTCTTTTCGAACTGGCTGTACATCTCCTTCTGGATGCCTTCGAAGTTCGCATCCTTGGAGCGCTTCGCGAACTCGCCGCCCAGGATCTCTTCCCAGTTCGGACCCCATTCGATCTTTTCCATGCGCTGACCCGTGATCAGCGACAGCGGCCGCGCCACCGGCACGGCCTTCGATTCACCTGCGGTTTGCAGGTGTTCGTAGTCAAAGGTGAACGGCTCGTAGTAGTCGTCGATCTCCGGCATGTCGGGGTTGGCGAAGATCTTCGCCAGGATGCGGAACTTGCCGCCCATGCGAGGCTCGATCTTGCCGCCGCTTTTGCGAACCCAGCCGCCCTTCCATTTTTTCTGGTTCTCCCACTCCTTGGGGTAACCGATGCCGGGCTTTGTTTCGACGTTGTTGAACCAGGCGTACTGCACGCCGTCGCGGTTCGTCCAAACATTCTTGCAGGTTACCGAGCAGGTGTGGCAGCCGATGCATTTGTCGAGATTGAGGACCATCCCGATTTGCGCGCGAACTTTCATGGGTGATCTCTCCTATTCCGCCGCCGCGAGTTCGTGCGGCTCTTCCATCCAGTCCACGTTCGACATCTTTCTAAGCACCACGAACTCGTCGCGGTTCGATCCGACCGTGCCGTAGTAGTTGAAGCCGTAGGAAAGCTGGGCGTAGCCGCCAATCATGTGCGTCGGCTTGGTGATCGCACGCGTGACGGAGTTGTGTATGCCGCGCGTCTTCGTCGTCTCGGAACCGGGCACGTTCACGATCTTCTCCTGCGCGTGATACATGAGGCACATGCCTGACTTGACGCGTTGGCTCACCACCGCGCGCGCCGATAGCGCGCCGTTCGCGTTGAAGAGTTCGATCCAGTCGTTGTCCTCTATGCCCGCGACCTTCGCATCCGCCTCGCTGATCCACACGATCGGTCCGCCGCGCGAAAGCGTGAGCTGCAGAAGGTTGTCGGTGTAAGTCGAGTGAATGCCCCATTTCTGGTGCGGGGTAATGAAGTTCAGCACGATTTCCTTGTTGCCGTTCTCCTTCTGACCAAGCAGCGGCTTGACCGTCTTCAAGTCGACCGGCGGCTTGTAGGTCACGAAGCCCTCGCCGAAGGCGCGCATCCACGGATGGTCGACATAGAGCTGCTGACGACCGGTCAACGTGCGCCACGGGATGAGTTCGTGCACGTTCGTGTAGCCGGCGTTGTAGGACACTTCTTCGGACTCGATGCCGGACCACGTCGGCGACGAGATGATCTTACGCGGTTGGGCCACCACATCGCGGAAGCGGATCTTGTCGTCCTGGCGCGCGCGGGCAAGATGCGTGTGCTCCCGGCCGGTTGCCTTCGACAACGCGTCCCACGATTTCACCGCAACCTCGCCGTTTGTCTCCGGTGCCAGCGTCAGGATTACTTCGGAGGCGTCGATGTCGCTTTCGATGCGCGGCATACCTTTGGTGGCACCTTCGTCGGTGACGACGCCGTTCAGCTTCCTCAGAAACTCGACTTCATGGGTGGTGTTCCAGGAGATGCCTTTGCCGCCGTTACCGATCTTCTCCATCAGCGGACCGAGAGCGGTGAAGCGCTTATACACATTGGGATAGTCGCGTTCGACGACAACGACGGCCGGCATCGTCTTGCCCGGGATGGGCTCGCATTCGCCCTTCCTCCATTCCTTGGGTTCGAACGGTTGGCCGAGTTCGGCCGGCGTGTCGTGCTGCAGCGGCACGAGCACCGTATCCTTCTCGACACCCAGATGCCCCGGTGCGAGTTCGGAGAATTTCCTGGCGAAGCCTTTGAAGATGTCCCAGTCGCTCCGGCACTCCCACAACGGGTCCACCGCCTTTGTCAGTGGATGAATAAACGGGTGCATGTCGGAGGTGTTGAGGTCGTTCTTCTCGTACCAAGTTGCGGTCGGCAGAACGATGTCCGAATACATGCAGGTTGACGACATGCGGAAGTCGATCGTCACTAGCAGGTCGAGCTTTCCTTCCGGCGCTTCGTCATGCCACGCCACCTCGCGCGGGCGCTGCTCGCCCGTATCGCCCAAGTCCTTGCCCTGAACGCCGTGTGTCGTGCCGATCAGGTGCTTGAGGAAATACTCATGCCCCTTGCCGCTTGAGCCCAACAGGTTCGAGCGCCAAACGAATAGATTGCGCGGAAAATTCTTCGGATCGTCCGGGTCCTCGCAAGACATTTGCAGCGTTCCGGATTTCAAGCTTTCCGCAACGTACTGCGGCACTTGCTTTCCGGCCTTGTCCGCTGAAGCGGCAATGGTCAGCGGGTTTGTCTTCAGCTGCGGCGCGGAGGGCAGCCAGCCCATTCGTTCCGAGCGGACGTTGAAATCGATCAAACTGCAATCCCAATCGCCTGGTTCGGCGGTCGGCGAGAGGATTTCGGAGACCTTTAGTTTCTCATAGCGCCACTGATCGGTGTGCGCGTAGAAAAAGCTCGTCGAGTTCATCTGCCGTGGCGGACGGGCCCAATCGAGCGCGAAGGCCAGAGCCGTCCATCCTGGTTGGGGGCGCAACTTTTCTTGCCCAACATAATGCGCCCAGCCGCCGCCGGACTGGCCGACGCAACCGCACATCGTCAGCATCGCGATGATGCCGCGATAGATCATGTCCATGTGGTACCAGTGGTTGATCCCAGCGCCCAGGATCACCATCGACTTGCCATTGGTCTTCGACGCGTTGTCGGCGAATTCGCGCGCGGTCAGAATGATGTCCTTGCGCCGCACGCCGGTCACGCGCTCCGCCCACAGCGGCGTGTATGGTACGTCGTCGTCGTACGACTTCGCGACGTTCGCGCCGCCGAAGCCGCGGTCGACGCCGTAGTTCGCAAGGAAGAGGTCGTAGACGGTCGCGACCATCACCTCGCCGTCGGCGAGCCTCAACTTCTTCACCGGTACGTTCTTGACCAACACGTCGTCGTGATGCGTCTTCGTGAAGTGCTCGGTCGCTTGGCCGCCAAAGTATGGGAACGCAACGCCGGCAATTTCGTCGTGTTGATCCTTGAGCGTCAGACGTAGTTTCGTTGCCGCGCCGTTTGCGGCCTTTTCCTCCAGATTCCACTTGCCTTGCTCGCCCCAACGGAACCCGATCGATCCGAGCGGCGCCACGATAGCGCCCGACGCTTCGTCGTAGGCAACGGTCTTCCATTCGGCATTGTTTGTCTCGCCCAGCTTGTCAGCGAAATCGCTCGTGCGCACGAAACGTTCGGGCACCCAATTGCCGTTCACTTTTTTCAGTCGAACGAGCAGCGGGAAGTCCGTGTACTTGCGCGCGTAGTCGAGGAAGTACGGATCCTGCTTTTTGACGTGGAACTCGCTCAGAATGACGTGACCGAACGCCATGGTGAGCGCCGAGTCCGTGCCTTGCTTCACCGAGAGCCAGAGATCGGAAAACTTCGACGCTTCGCTGTAGTCCGGCGAGATGACGACGCTCTTGATGCCCTTATAACGACCCTCGGCATAGAAGTGGGCGTCGGGCGAACGCGTCTGCGGCACGTTCGAGCCCCAGAGGATTAGGAAGCCCGAGTTGTACCAGTCCGCGCTTTCGGGGACGTCGGTCTGTTCGCCCCAAGTCTGCGGCGATGAAGCCGGCAGATCGCAATACCAGTCGTAGAACGACATGCACGTTCCGCCGAGAAGCGAGAGGTAGCGCGACCCGGCCGCGTAGGAGACCATCGACATTGCCGGAATCGGCGAGAACCCGATGATGCGATCGGGGCCGTATGTCTTGGCCGTATAGATGTTGGAGGCTGCAACAATTTCGTTGACGTCGTCCCACGACGCGCGCACGAAGCCGCCCTTGCCCCGCATTTGACGAAAATCTGTCAGCTTCGACTTGTCTTCGACAATGGATGTCCAGGCTTCGACCGGCGTCTTCGTCGTGCGTGCTTGGCGCCACTGCTTCAACAGGCGCTTGCGGATCAGCGGATACTTGATGCGGTTGCCGCTGTAGAGGTACCAGCTGGCGCTCGCGCCCCTTTGACAGCCGCGCGGCTCATGATCGGGCAGATCGGGGCGCGTACGAGGGTAGTCTGTCTGCTGTGTCTCCCATGTGACGATGCCACCTTTGACGTAGATCTTCCATGAGCACGATCCCGTGCAGTTGGCGCCATGCGTGGAGCGCACGACTTTGTCGTGACTCCAGCGGTTGCGGTAGGCATCTTCCCACGTGCGGTCCTCGCTGGTGACGAGCCCGTGGCCGTCCGAGAATGTGCCCACGTCCTTCTTGAAGAACATCAGGCGGTCGAGAAAGTGGCTCATGATGTCGCCTCAAGCGGTTGCTGGTTTCATGCTGGGTCCGCTGGTTGAGCCACCGCCGCGTTCGACGTCGAACAGCAGGCCGCCTTTGCGGGTATATACCTGCCAAGTCATGACGAGGCAGGAGACGTAGAAGGCAAGAAACGCCCAGAGCGCCGCTTCCGGTCCGCCGGTCATCGCGATCGACGAGCCGTAAGCCTTGGGAATGAAGAATGCGCCGTAGGCAGCGATCGCGGAGGTGAAGCCGATGATCGCGGCGGATTCCTTATCGCCCTGGCGCACGCGCGCGTCGGCGTCGGCGTTCGGCATCAACCGCACCATTTCCTGGCGCATGATCGCGGGGATCATCTGGAAGGTCGACGCGTTGCCCACGCCGGTCACGAAGAACAGGAAAAGGAAGCTGCCGAAGAAACCCCAAAAGGCGCCGGGCTGATCCTTGATGCCAACGAAGAAGAGAACGGCGGCCACGCCCGCGATGAGGCCTGCGAACACCCAGAGCGTCACGCGCCCGCCACCGAACTTGTCGGACACCCATCCCGTCATCGAACGCGAGAGTGCGCCGACAAGCGGGCCCAAGAACGCGTATTTCAACGCGTTCACGTCCGGGAACAACAACTTCGACAGCAACGGGAAGCCCGCGGAATAGCCGATGAACGAGCCGAACGTCCCGGTGTAGAGCCAGCACATGATCCAATTGTGCTTGCGCTGGAAGATCACCGATTGCTCGGCAAACGAGGCTCTGGCTGAGGCGATATCGTTCATGCCGAACCAAGCTGCGAACGCAGAAGCAACGATGAACGGTACCCAAACGAAGCCCGCGTTCTGCAGCCAGAGTTGAGTCTCGGTGCCGTCGACCGTCGCGGCTTGCGGATCGCCGCCGAGCCAGCCGAACACGCCCGTCGTGATGATGATCGGTACGACGAACTGCATTACGCTGACGCCGAGATTGCCGAGTCCGGCGTTGAGCGCCAGGGCGTTGCCCTTTTCCGCCTTCGGGAAGAAGAACGAGATGTTGGACATCGAGGAGGCGAAGTTACCGCCACCGAAGCCGCAGAGCAGCGCTAGCCCCAAGAACACGGCATAGGGCGTGTTCGAATCCTGCACGGCGTAGCCGATACCGAGGGCCGGTATGATCAACGACCAGGTCGCGATCGTGGTCCAGAGCCTGCCGCCAAAGACCGGTACCATGAAAGAGTAGAAGATGCGTAGCGTGGCACCTGAGAGCCCCGGCAGCGCCGCGAGCCAAAACAGTTGATCGGTCGTGTAGTCGAAACCCACCGCCGGCAGTTTCGCCACCACAATCGACCACACCATCCACACCGCGAACGATAGCAGCAGTGCGGGGATCGATATCCATAGATTGCGGTTCGCGATCGGCTTGCCGGTGTACTGCCAGAAGGTCCTATCCTCAGGCCGCCAGTCGGTCAGGGTGTGGGAGGCGAGCGCTTTTTCATGCTGCGGCTTGTGGATCGGCTGCATCTCAGGCAGTTGCGGCAGCTTCGACAGAACGTCGCCGGCCGCTTCGTGTTCCATCTGCCGGATCGCAAGATGCATCCACACGAGCGCGATCGCGGTGAGGCCGAAGAGCAGCATGAAGCAGCTCTGCCAGATGCCGGTCAGGTCGTTCATCACGCCGAACAGAATCGGCAGGATGAATCCCCCTAACCCACCGATCATGCCAACAAGACCGCCCACGGAGCCGACATTGTTCGGGTAGTAGACGGGAATGTGCTTGTAGACCGCGGCTTTGCCCAGGCTCATGAAGAAGCCTAGGACAAACACGATCACGGTGAAGGCCGTTAGGCCCGTTGCCATTCGGAAGGTGATCTGCCCACTGATGCCATCGACCGTGTACGTTGTGGGCGGATACGAAAGGACAAACAGAGCGACAACCGAGACGATGAACGTCCAATACATCACGGTGCGCGCGCCGTAGCGATCGGAGAGCACGCCTCCGTAGATCCGGAACAACGATCCGGGGATCGAGTATGCGGCGGCGAGTAGGCCCGCGGTCTGGATGTCGAGGCTATAGACGCCGACAAGGTAGCGGGGTAGCCACAGCGCCAGCGCCACGAATGCGCCGAAGACGAAGAAGTAGTAGAGCGAGAACCGCCATACCTGGATGTTCTTCAACGGCTCAAGCTGCGACCAGAAGCTGACCGGCGGGCGATTTTCTTGACGCCGCGCGGCAAGGTCGGGATCGTCGCCGGCGAGCAAGAAGAAGAGAACGCCCATGCAGCCGATCGCTGCGGCCCAGATCAGCGCAACCGTGTGCCAGCCGTAGGTCACCATGATCGTCGGCGCGGCGAGCTTGGTGACTGCCGAGCCGATATTGCCCGCGCCAAAAATGCCGAGCGCCGTGCCTTGGCGCTCCTTCGGGAAGAAGCGCGAGACGTAGGCGACGCCGACCGAGAAAGCGCCGCCCGCGATGCCGACGCCGAGAGCTGCGAGCAGATAGGTCGGATAGTCGTAGGCAAAGGTCAGAAGCGCGGTCGCGACGGCGGCACTGATCATGACGAGGCTCAAGACGAGCCGCCCACCGTATTGATCGGTCCAAATGCCGAGGGCGAGCCGGATCAACGAGCCGGTCAGGATCGGCGTGCCGACGAGCAGGCCGAACTGCGTTTCGCTCAGCCCAAGATCTTGCTTAATCTGAACGCCGATAATCGAGAAAATCGTCCAAACCGCAAAGCAGATCGTGAAGGAAAGCGTAGAGAGTGAAAGTGCTTGGGTCTGAGCGGTGGACGAAACGGTGGTGGTGTTCATAGCGCGCCCCGCAATTTTGATTTCCGGCGCGAGAGTGTCCCTACCAACCGTCACTGGCTTTGATCGAGATCAAGGTGAGGCGCGACGGAAAGCAGCTACGGTGCAAAAATCATCATCGTACCTTGGTCTTTGCTTGACCGAGATCAAGTCGGAGGCTCCATGAGCCACCCGCGGCTGTCCTATCTGAAGAAGATCGGCCTCTTCGCGCCATTGCCGGAGGCAAGTCTCGCGCGGCTTGCAGAGGTTGCGGGACTGCAGCGGTTTTCAAACCACGGCTATCTTTTTCGCGAAGGCGAAGAACCAGATTTCATCTACTCCTTTGTCGAGGGCGGAATCGTTCTTGTCGGCGGCGTCGACGGGCAAGAGGCCGTCATTGAGTTCTTCGGCCCCGGCGAAAGCGTGTTGCTTCCGGCCGCTCTGCTCGGTTTGCCCTATCTGGTAAGCGCGCGCGCCACGTCGGACGGCCAGGCACTGTTGATCCCGGCCGGAAAGCTGCGACAGCTGATCGATGAAGATGTCGCGCTCGCGGCGCAATGTGCCCGCGTTCTGTCGCGGCATTGGCGCGGATTGATCCGTCAGATCAAGGAAATCAAGACGCAGGGGGCTGCCGAACGGCTCGCCCATTTTCTAATCGCGCAAGCGGCAAAGACGAAGGGACCGGCAACGCTCGTTCTCCCGGGAATGAAAAAGGAAGTCGCCACCCGCCTGGGCATCAAACCTGAGACATTGTCGCGCACGCTCAAGAAGTTGCGCGACTACGGCGTCGAAACGGAAGGGGACACGATCCGCATCGCGTCCCTTGAACGGCTGGCCGCCTTGACGAGTCCTGCCGTTGCACACGATCAAGCCGATGCTTGACCGTCTCGAAATTCGCATCAAGCGAGAGTGAACGAAACACTTGCACTTAACGATTGGTTGAACACAAGGCGACAACATGCAGAACAACCTTGCCGATCTAGGATCTCTCATGCGCATGACGAAAAAAATCTTCGTTGCCTCGACGTTGCCGAGTGCGATTCTCTTCGCTGGCGTCTCCAGCATCGGTGCCATCGCCGCCAAAGCGGAGGGAACGTTCGCGGACTATTTCGAGCAAGGCAAGCTGCTCGCTGACGTGCGATATCGCTACGAACACGTCGATCAAGACCTTATTGCGAACGATGCGAACGCGCACACGTTACGGGCCCGCGTCGGATTTCAAACCGGCAAGGTGTGGGACCTGCAAGGGCTGATCGAGGGTGAAGGCGTCGTACATTTCAACAACGACTTCAACGATACGGTTCCGAACAATCCGGCGTTTCCCATCGTCGCGGATCCCGAGGACTTTCAGATCAACCGGCTGCAATTAGAATACTCCGGCCTGCCGCAAACGGTGATCACGGTGGGGCGCCAGCGCATCAATCTGGACAATCAGCGCTTCGTCGGCGGGGTGGCGTTCCGGCAGAACGAGCAAACGTTCGACGCCGCGCGCATCACGAACACCAGCATCGAAAACCTCACGTTGACCTATATCTACCTGAATCAGGTCAACCGTGTGTTCGGCGAAGAGAGCACGCAAGGCGCGTTCGAAGGCAACACGCACCTGTTCAACGCTGCTTACGACATCAAGGATTGGGGTAAACTGACCGGCTACGGCTACCTCATCGAGTTGGAGGACGCGCCGCAGGCGACCATTCCGTCGACGCAAACGTTCGGCGCGCGCTTCGCCGGCAAGCACGGTTGGGACAAAGACGTCACCATACTCTATGCGGCCGAATACGCGCTGCAGAGTGATTACGCAAACAATACGCGCAACTACGACGTCGACTACTGGCTCTTGGAGGCCGGCCTAGCCACGCAGGGGTTCAAACTGCTTGGTGGCGTCGAGTCCCTCGAAGGCAATGGCACCGACAGGTTTCAGACGCCGCTCGCAACGTTGCACAAATTCCAAGGCTATGCCGACGTGTTCCTGGTCACGCCGGCGAACGGCATCGTCGATGTCTACGGCACCCTTGGTTACGAGACGAAGATCGACGGCGCAGAGCCTCTGACCGGCCTCAGCGGCGCTATCACGTATCACGACTTCGACGCCGAACGCGGCGGTGCCGACCTTGGCAGCGAGGTGGATGTCGAACTCGCCGCCAAGTTCGGCGATCATTGGACGGCCGGTGTGAAATATGCCGACTACGAAGGCGTTCCGGGCACGCCCGATCGCAACAAGCTTTGGTTGTCGGTGGAGTTCACGTACTGACGCAGACTGGCCACCGCTTGATCGCGCCCGAGGGGCGCGAGAGTGAGCCCCATGACCCATAGCGTCATCGACTGGCTGCGCGGCGGTGGCCCATGGGGCCGTGTGCCCGAAACGATCGAGACGCACGCGGCGTTCGTCTTCCTTGCGGGCGAGCGCGCCTATAAGCTGAAGAAGCGCGTCGACCTCGGCTATCTCGACTTCAGCACGTTGGAGAAGCGCCATGCTGCGCTCGCGCGCGAGCTTGCGTTGAACGCGCGAACCGCGCCCTCGATCTATCTTTGCCTGGTACCGGTCGTTGAACGCGGCGGCATGTTGGCGCTCGGCGGCGAGGGGACCGTCATGGACTGGTTGCTGGAGATGCGGCGCTTCCCCGACGACGCACTGCTCGCCCACATCGCGGAGCGCGGGAGCTTAACCGAAGTAATGGTTGAACACCTCGCCGCCCACGCTGCCGCCTTCCACAACGCGGCGGAGGTCGTACACGGTTACGACTGGCCCGCGGCGGCGGCGCGCATCGCGCGGGAAAACAGCAGAGATCTCAGGGCGCAAGAGACGGCGTTCGAAAACGGCGCCGTCGAAGCCGGTATCGCTGCAAGAGAAATCGCGCACATTGTCTGCGTCGCAGCGGTCGCGCGTCAGTCCGCCGACGTGCGCCGCTGTCACGGCGATATGCATCTGGGCAATGCCTTCCTCGATCGCGGCGAACCGACGCTCTTCGACTGCATCGAGTTCGATGACTTCTACGCCACGATCCCGCCGCTCTACGATCTCGCGTTCCTGCTTATGGATCTGATCGCGCGCGGCCTGCCCCGCCACGCCAATCGCGCACTCAACGCCTGGGCGATCCATCGGGCGCCGGCGGAGTGGCTCGAGGTGATGGCGAGCCTCTCTGCCCTCCCCTTCTACCTCGCGCTGCGCGCCGAGATCCGCGCCAAGACCGAAGCGCGACGTCCGGGCGGCCAGGAAAGCGCAAGCCGATATTTGGCTCTTGTAGGCACGCTGGCGCGCCGTCCTGCGCCTCGGTTGATTGCGATCGGCGGGCTGTCGGGGACGGGCAAGTCGACGCTCGCAAGGGCGGTCGCCTGGCGAATCGGCGGCGGCGTGGGTGCCGTTCACTTGCGCAGCGATGAAATCCGCAAGCGCCTGGCGGACGTCGCGACCAGCGAACGCTTAGCGGCCGGCGCGTACACGCTAGAAGCGTCCGATCGCGTTTACGGCGAACTTTTCCGCCTTGCCGCGGCGGCACTGCGGGCAGGCGCGAGTGTCGTCGTCGATGCCGTTTTCGCGAAGGAGGCCGAGCGTACGGCCATCGCGGCCGTCGCCAATGCCATAGGCGAACCATTCGACGGGCTCTGGCTTGAGGCACCGAGAGACGTGCTGGAGCAGCGCCTCGCCGCGCGCCAAGGCGACGCCTCCGATGCCGACGCCGCGGTCCTGCGGAAGCAACTGATATACGACCTGGGTACGATCGCATGGCAGCGCATCGACGCGAGCGGATCGGCCCAAGCCACCGAAGAGCAGGCCCTCGCCCGGCTGCGAGCGTAGCACTGCACCAGGCCGCTTAGCCTCGTCTCGTTCCGGGCGCCTTGTTCTTCAGCCCGGTGCTCAGCTTGTTGGACACTTCCCGCTTTACGCGGGCACATAACACGAGTTCGTTTTCAACGATGAAGTTGCGAACGGCCGTCCTGTCGCGCGCGCTGAGCGCGCGCAGCGCCCAGGAAAGCGCCTTCTCGACCATATCGTCTTCGTCCGAAGCGAGACGCCTGCAGATCGCGAGCGTTCGCGCGGCATCGCCAACGCCGCCGTCGCGCGGCGTATTGAGCGCGATCGTGCTGACAAGCGCGGCCCGGCGAAGCCAACGATCCTTTGCTTTCGACCAACGGTCGATCAGTGCAGCCGAAGCGAAGCCTTGCGCCCAGGCCGGACCGGAGAGAATGCGCGCGAAGGCATCGACACTGTCCCAGCTGTCCAAACCTCGCGACAGGGTTACGAGTTTCCTATCATCAAGCGCCGCAAATGCCTTTGCGTGGGCGCGGATGAGTTCGAACCCCAACCAACGATACGCCTTGCGCCCGTTCAACTGCAGCGCAACGCCAAAGATGAACTTGGGCGTCTTGGCCCTCCATGCCTTGCTGCGCGCGCGACGCAACACCCGCAGCGCCGGCGTATTCGGAACACGCAATGCCCCCACGTCCGCCAGCAAAGCATCAACCGCCTCGAGAGCTTCTCTGCTCATCGTCCCTCTCCGCCTCGGGACGTCTAGTGAAGCACATTCGCAAGTCTGATCGAAGCGGCGTACTGCGTTGGGCGATCTCCGAAGGTCGCGCGTGCACAGTGGTTGTCCGTTGGCCGCCGTTCATCCTTCCGTTTGTGGCGAAGTTTTTCTATGCGGCTGCGGGCGCCGTCGCTCAGCGCCTCCGGCGCGAGTTCGCCGGCCGAGAGCAGGTTAAACACTTCGTGCTCCATCAAGAAGTCGCGCACGACCACGGTTTGCACCGGCGGCGCGGCGCGTGACGCAGGCGCACTCGATAGCTCGCGATATCGCGGGCGGATGGCCTTTCGACGTGCGATCAAGCGCGCTCTGTGAAAGTAGCAAATTTCCGCCGCCAACTAGCGTTTTGAAGCGATATCGAGTGCGGTCTGAAGAACTGGATCAGACTTCGGTTCCGGGATCGGCGTATCAATGGCGATGTCGGGGACGACACCCCGCGGGCGCTCGTCGCCGCTGACGCGTATGATTTGCGCCTTCGGGAAGCCTACATCGATTCCAGTACGGGTCAGGGTGAATTGCTCCATCGCGCCAAACGTGGTCGCAAGATCTGACGTCTCTTCGCCAAGGATCGTGGCGAAGCAGTAGTCTTGGGCGAGCGCGGCCACTTGAACCGTATTCGAGTAGGAGTGGCGGTTGATCAGCAGATAGACCTTGCCGGTAAAGCGTCCACCCGGGCGGGGCTCCGCAATCGGGATGTCGAACGAAAACACATCACCGACGCGGTGACGCGCATAGGCGGCTGCAAACTTGGCCGAAATACTTTCCTTGTCGTTGGGCGCAAGAGCGACGCGCTTGGCGTTCGAGGCGATCGCGGCTTCGCTCGCCCTGATGCGAAAATCGCGAGCGAAGCGAAATGGTTTTGTCGCGAACCAGGCGACCATATGGTCGCTGAACGAATTGTCGCCGCCGGGATTGTCGCGGATGTCGATGACGAGCGCGCGGGCACGCGCGGCAAGTACCTTTTCGAACGAGGCGTCGATGAAGGTCTTGAATGTTGTCGGATCCCACATGTTCGGAGCGTTCGGATCGTTGTTGTAGAAAGGTCCCGGCCGTAGGTAACCGACGTTGCCGACAATGCGGAATTCACGCTTGTCCCAGTCCAGTTCGAGCGCAGGCGGTTCCTGCGCGAGCGAGGCGCGAATATCCTCGCGCGTACGCGTGGGCACGGTAACGTCGCGCACGGCGCCGCCTTGATCGCGAAGTGTGAGCTTGAAGGCGTCGACCGGCCCACGCTCCAGCCACAACAGCGCCGCAAACCGGTTTTCGAGTAGCGTGTCCAACATATAGTCGTTGTCGGCCGAGATGTTCACCCCCAGTCGGGTACGCCACGCCGCCATCGGCATGCCGTTGAGCGCCACAATCTCGTCCGCGGGCTTGATCGAAAGGCCGCTACCGTTCTGCGCGACAAACGCGCGGCCGCGCCGGAGCGTGATGAACACCGGCATCGTCCTACCACCGGCATCGCGATAGGCGGCAAAGACCTCAGATGGAAAGTCGATCCGCGAATGCGCCACGCGCCCAAACGCCAAGAACTTTTGAAACGCCACCCTGACCTCAAAGGCGGTCATTGGCCTATCAAATCCGGCCAGCATGGTCCGAAACTGGGCGTCATAGTCGGCCTTCGGACGCCTTGCGTAGATGTCGAAGTGCGATTGCGCCGCCCTTGCATAGAGCTCCGAAAAGTCGGCCCGGACCTCGTCGGCCGTGAAGCGCCGTTCCGGCGCAGGCGCGGCGACGGCGCATGCAGCGAGGCTAACAAACAGCGTCATGAGAACGGGAAGGCGCATGAACTTAGCTCCAACTTGAAAACCGCTTTCGGCACTACCAGATCGGCCCTAAAGTGTAAGGACGAACGCCTCCTTTTTTCCTGACGAAGTTCTGAGGAGCTTGGATTTGCCGGAAAACTCGAACCCAGAAGCGCTGATCGTCGGCGGCTCGCGCGCCGTGCGCGCGACGGGTGAGCTTTCGCGGGAAGGCGTGGTTGAGCGGCTGGAGCCGAAGGTCATGGACCTCCTCTTCCTGCTGGCGAGGCGTCCGGGCAAGGCCTTCACCAAAGACGAAATCATGTCGGCGCTCTGGCCGGGGGTCATCGTCGGCGAAGACACGCTGGCCCGGGCGGTGTCTCGGTTGCGCAAGGCGCTGGCCGATGACCCAAAGTCCCCCGCCTATATCGAGACGCTGCCCAAGCGAGGCTACCGGCTCATTGCCGAGGCCGCATACGACAGCGAACCCGATTCGGCGGCAAGGTCCGCAACGGCGAAGATCGCAGCTCCACGCAGCCTGTTACCGAGGGTGGCAGTCATTGTTGTGGTGGTCGCATTGGCGGCGGGCACTGCGGCGCTTTGGCGGCCGGAACAGGTGGTCCAGGAAGATGGCGGCGACCGTGTCTTGGTCGAGCGAGCCGGCGACTTCTATTTCCAATACAAACGCGCCGACAACGAGGCCGCGATTGATCTCTTCGAGCGCGTTCTAGCCGAACGGCCGGACTATGTACCCGCACTTGCGGGCCTCGCGAACGCGCTCTTGCAAAAGGTTATCCGCTGGCCGGATGAACCCGGCGCGACGGAATACACGAAACTCGCCGACGCCCTGAAAAGCGGTCGCACCAAGTCGCCGGCGTCGCTACAGTTGTTGTCGCGTGCCAGGGTGCTCGCCCAACGCGCGGTCGCGCTCGCACCTGGAGACGCCGCCGCACACAAAGCGCTCGGTTTCGTGCAAAGTGTTGCCGGCGAATTCGAGCTCGCGATCGCGTCCTACAAGCGCGCGATCGCCATCGACCGCGACGCGTGGGGTCCGCTCATCAATATCGGCGATGTCTTGGAGATCGAGGGACGCGCAAGAGAGGCGCTGCCGTATTTCGAGCGCGCATACGCGGCGATGACCCGCGTCTACGATCGCGAAGCAGCGCGCGTGCGGCCTTGGTATGCGGAGCTGGGCGTTCTAGTTGCCGACCGTCACCGCGGCCAGGGCGATTCCGCCGGCGCCGAAAGCTGGTACCGCCGCGTGCTCGTCTATGCGCCACTTCACCCGATCGCGACGTCGCATCTCGCGGCGCTGTTGCGTCATGAAGGGAGGGGGTCAGCCGCATCTGAACTCTGCGTCGCGCTGAAGCGCCGTACCCGCGAAGACTGCAATACGTAATTGCGAGCAAGTGCGATCAGCAAAACCGATCGGACAAGCGCGCTGCGTACTGGAGCATGTGAGCCAGTACAAACGTCCTCGTGCACTTGTTCAGTGACTGGAATTTCGGTCGCCGGAGACGAATGCCCCGTGTGCCGCCGGAGTACCCGCGAGAGACGAAGTGTCGTCAGCGAAGGGTCAGAAAATCGCGCCGAACGGCGCCATTTTCTCCCTACTTTCAGAGATATTCGAGACTAGAGCCGTGATTGGTACACGGGGCAGTCACGTCGTTGTGGTGCTCACCAATTTCCCGTCTATTAAAAGGCGCCGAGAGACTCGCAAAATGGACCTGCAGGTCGCGGAACCGCGCCGTAATCTGCGAGTTTTCGACGTAGTTTAGAGTCGTTCAAATTACCGGGGTTCGGCCGCTCGTTTCGGCGACCCGAATCGGGTTACGGGGACAGGTCCAGAAGCGGATTTGCT
This sequence comes from uncultured Flavobacteriaceae bacterium, assembly GCA_964547645.1. Lineage (GTDB taxonomy): Bacteria > Pseudomonadota > Alphaproteobacteria > Micropepsales > Micropepsaceae > SZUA-430. The sequence continues at coordinate 3,083 of CAZJOM010000012.1, read as the reverse complement.
CCGATGCCGGCCCCGAAGATCGTTGAAAACCTTGAGTTGGTCATCGAAGACGGCGACTGCCGCCCGGCCGCGCATACGTTCTTGGCGGTGATGGCCTATCCAGCGATGGCGGATGCGGCCAGGCGCGCGCGCTTCGTCGCGGCGGCAGATGTCGAATATCTGCGTTGGGTGCGCAGACTTGTACCGCCTGCGTTGCGTTCGAAGGTGATCGCGCAGCTCCGCGCGATCGACCCGATGCCCGCCCAGCAATCCAACAACGTTCTGGGGCGCGGGATGAAACGCGTCGGTCACCGCCTGGCGGCGGCGGAGATTTTTCGAGCGTTAGACACGCCATCTGGCAAAAGGCGGATCGAATGGGATGGAAAAGACACGAACAGCGTGCGGGTTATCATCGAATCCGCGAACGTGGAGATTCCGTCGGTCTTCAAAATGATCCGCGATCTCTCGCCGCGGCTGCATCGGCTGATCCCGATCGGGGACCGGGACGAAAAGGCCTTCAAGAATATCCAAGATCGCATTGTGCGGCCGAGCTATCCGCTTCTCCACCTGGCTCACGCTCTTCTCAATGCCGCAACGGCGGTTGATCCGATGCAGCGCGGATTTCGGCCGGCTCATTGGGCGTCACGACTGCTGATGGATCCCACCTGGATCCGAGACGTCGTCCGAAAAGGAATGGCGGCTCGCGAGGCCTACTGGCTCATGTTTCGGGAAGTGAACATGATCTTTCCCTTCGAGGACATGCTCTGCGTGGAGCTGACTGAGCGAGCCCGCGCCGTCGCTTGAGCACCCAACGCTTGAGATTTTGAGGGAAGCAGCTTTCTCGTCGTTCGCCAAATTTCCGCTCTTCGATGCCGATTGGGAATCGGCGGTTAGCGGAGTGATGGCAGATGAGTACGGCAAAGAAAGTAGCGACGGCCAAACCGTGGTCGGCGGATCGGATCGAGCAGTGGCCGGTCCAACGTCTCAAACCCTATGACCGAAATGCCCGAACGCACACGGGCGGCGATGTGAATAAGGTCGCGGCCTCGATTGAGCGCTTTGGCTTCACGATCCCGCTCTTGGTGGACGAGCACGGTGAGATTATCGCCGGGCACTGCCGTCACTTGGCCGCGCAAAAGCTGAAGCGCACGACGGTCCCTGTGATCGTGGCGCGCGGCTGGAGCGCGGAGGAGAAGGCCGCCTACTGCATCGCCGACAACCAGCTCGCGGCGCGGGCCGGTTGGGATTTCGATCTGCTACAACAAGAGCTTGAGCGTCTGCAGAGCAACGACTTCGACCTCGGTGTGCTCGGCTTTGATCTCAACGACTTGCACAAGCTCTTGGCGCCGAGCGAGGGGCTCACCGACCCCGACACGGTGCCGGCCGTGGAGGAACGCGCGATCACGCGGCTCGGCGATACCTGGCTTCTCGGACTGCACCGTCTGCATTGCGGCGACGCCACCGATGCCAGCGCCGTGGCAGCGGCCATGGGGACGTTGTCGCCGATGTTGATGGTGACCGACCCGCCCTACGGCGTCGACTACGACCCGGCTTGGCGGGCGAAGCGTGGCGCGAAGGGTGTCGCCGCCGGCCGCGTTTTGAACGACACCAAGGCTGACTGGCGGGCCGGCTGGGCTCTCTTCCCGGGCAGTGTCGCTTACGTCTGGCATGGCGCCCTGCACGCCGATGTCGTCGCCGCCGGTCTCCGCGATCAGGGATTTGAGCTGCGGGCGCAGCTCATTTGGGCCAAGCAGCATTTCGCCTTCAGCCGCGGCGACTATCACTGGAAGCACGAGGCCTGCTGGTACGCGGTGCGCAAGGGCACCAAGAGCAACTGGTCCGGCGACCGCAAGCAGACGACCGTTTGGGAGATCGCCAACAACAACCCGTTCGGCAACCCGAACGCTGAAACGTCGTTCGGGCACGGCACGCAGAAGCCGATCGAGTGCATGCGCCGGCCGATCGTCAACAACAGCGTCGCCGGCGACGTTGTCTATGACCCGTTCCTGGGGACCGGCACAACGCTGATCGCCGCCGAGATGACCGGCCGCACCTGCGTCGGGCTTGAGCTCGCGCCGCCCTACGTCGACGTCATCGTGAAGCGCTGGCAGGCGTTCACGGGTCTGGAGGCCGTGCTGGAGGCGACCGGCGAGACCTTCGCCAAGCGCACGGCGGCGGCAACCCGCATTCAACGCAAGAAGGCGGGGTGAGGTCGCTATGGCCCGCGCCCCCTTCAAACCTACCCCCGAGCTGAGGTCGAAGGTCCGCCAGCTTGGGGGCGTCGGCGTGCCTCAAGACGACGTCGCCAAGCTCGTCGACTGCTCGCCCAAGACACTGCGCAAGCACTTCCGGCGCGAGCTCGATCAGGGCGGTGCCGAAGCGAACGCACTCGTCGCCGGGTACCTTTTTCAGGCGGCGAAGGCAGGCAACGTCGCCGCGCAGATCTTTTGGCTCAAGACGCGTGCCCGGTGGAAAGAGCTTCCGCCGGCCGATCCCGCCGCCGATGCCGATCAGACCGACACCGCCGAGGGCGACGCGAAGATCATCGAAAACATGAAGGCGCGCGCATTGCTCGCCGAGAAAGGAGGAACAGAAGATGACAAGGCTTCTTAACCGTCAGATGCGCGCGATCCTGCGCAACGACTTTAGCGCCTTCATCGAGAAGGTCTTCTATGAGTTGAACCCCGGCGCGGTGTTCCTGCCGCACTGGACGATCGACCTGATCGCCGCGCACCTCGAAGCGGTCCGTCGCGGCGATATCCGTCGGCTCATCATCAACCTGCCGCCACGCTCCTTGAAGTCGATCATCACTTCGATCGCCTTCCCCGCCATGATCCTCGGCCACGACCCGACCGCCGAGATCATCTGTGCAAGTTATGCACAGGACCTCTCGGAGAAGTTCTCGCGCGACACCCGGACCATCATCCAGGCACCTTGGTATCAGGAGCTCTACCCCAAAACCCGTCTCTCGCCGAACCGCATGGCCGCGGCCGAATTCGAGACCACGATGCATGGGTTCCGCAAGGCCACCTCGGTGGGTGGCGTTCTTACGGGCCGCGGTGCCGGCTACATCCTGCTGGACGACCCGACGAAGCCGGAAGAGG
>CAZJOM010000011.1:8008-68873 GCA_964547645.1 uncultured Flavobacteriaceae bacterium | reverse complement strand
GCACGGCCGACGTCGGCTGGGTGACGGGGCACAGCTATATCGTCTACGGGCCGCTGGCGAACGGGGCGACGACGCTGATGTTCGAGGGCGTGCCGAACTATCCCAACGTGTCGCGGTTCTGGGAGGTGATCGACAAGCACAAGGTCAACATCTTCTACACGGCGCCGACCGCGATCCGCGCTTTGATGCGCGACGGCGAAGAGCCGGTGAAGCGGACGAGCCGGACGTCGCTCAGATTGCTTGGGTCGGTGGGTGAGCCAATCAACCCGGAGGCTTGGCTTTGGTATCACCGTGTCGTGGGCGACAGTCGCTGCCCGATCGTTGACACGTGGTGGCAGACCGAGACGGGCGGTATTTTGATTACGCCGCTGCCGGGGGCCACGGCGCTGAAGCCGGGATCCGCGACGCGACCCTTCTTTGGAATCGTGCCGCAGGTCGTCGATGCCGAGGGCAAAGTGCTTGAGGGCGAAACGACGGGCAATCTGGTGCTGGCGGATTCGTGGCCTGGACAGATGCGGACCGTCTATGGCGATCACCAGCGCTTCGTCGACACGTATTTCAAGACCTACCCGGGCAAGTACTTCACCGGCGACGGCTGCCGGCGCGACAAGGACGGTTATTACTGGATCACAGGGCGCGTCGACGACGTGATCAACGTGTCCGGACACCGGCTCGGTACGGCAGAGGTCGAGAGCGCGCTGGTTGGGAACTCTAAAGTCGCGGAAGCGGCCGTCGTGGGCTATCCGCACGACATCAAGGGGCAGGGCATCTATGCCTATGTCACGCTGAAGGCCGGGATCGTGCCGACGGAGGATTTGCGCAAGGAGCTGGTTGCGTGGGTCGGCAAGGAGATCGGTGCCATCGCGAAGCCGGACGTCATTCAGTGGGCGCCGGGATTGCCGAAGACGCGCTCGGGCAAGATCATGCGGCGGATCCTGCGCAAGATCGCAGAGGGCGATACGTCGAATCTCGGCGATACGACGACGTTGGCGGACCCCGCCGTCGTCCAGGATTTGGTGGCGAACGCGCGGAAGTGAGCGTAGAACGCTCGTCCGTTTGGGAGGAGACGTGTCGATGCCTGTAGTTCAAAAGAACATCGTCCCATATCTCACCGTCAGCGACGGCAAGGGAGCGATCGCGTTTTACAAGAAGGGTCTGGCAGCCAAGGAGATCATGCGGATGCCCGCCGACGACGGGAAGCGCTTGATGCACGCGCAGTTGGATATCAATGGGCATGCCGTTTATCTGTCCGACGACTTTCCCGAGTATGCCGGCGGGGTCGCCCGCACGCCTGAGAAGTTTGGCGGAACGGCTGTCGGCCTGTTCATTCAACTGAAGGCACCCAAGGAGGTCGATCAGTGGATGGCCCGGGCCGTGAAGGCGGGTGCCAAAGTTACGATGCCGGCGTCAGACCAGTTCTGGGGCGACCGGTTCGGCGTGATCACCGATCCGTTCGGACATTCCTGGCAGTTCGGAGCACCGCTGCCCAAGTCGAAGAAGAAGCCGGCGCCGAAGAAGGCGAAGGGCAAATAGCTTCTTGCGCCACTACGACCTGATCATTGTCGGGGCGAGTTTTGCGGGGCTGTCGTGCGCGCGCACGGCCGCTCTTCGCGGTCTCAAGGTGGCGGTGATCGAACGAAAGGTTGAGCCGGGAGCCGGCGTGCGGACGACGGGTATCTTGGTCAAAGAAGCCGCGGAGGAGACGGATGTTCCGGCGCGGCTGACGCGATTGGTGCGGGGCGTCAGGCTCTACGCACCGAACGGGAAGTTCACGGATCATTTTGCGCCAGGCTACTACTTCTTGGCCACCGACACGCCGAATCTGATGCGGTGGATGGCGGAAGAAGCGGGCCGCGCGGGCGCAACGCTGTTGTTCGACACGTCGTTCAAACAAGCGACGCAGAGTGCCGATGCCGTTCTGTTGCCAGACCTCGACATGAGTGCGCGGTTGCTGGTGGGGGCGGACGGGCCGACGTCGACGGTGGCGCGGTACTTCGGGCTCGATCTCAATCGGCGGTTTCTGGCGGGCGTCGAGTTCGAGCTTGAGCCCGATCCGGCGTTGGACGAGCGCTTTCTGCACTGCTTTCTCGATAGCAATCTTGCCCCCGGATACATCGCTTGGGCGGTGCCGGGTGTGGGCGTGACGCAGGTCGGACTTGCGGCGCGGCACGGGTTTAAGCCGGATGCGCGGGCGTTCTTGGAACTTTATCGCAAGCGCTTGCAGCTGCCGGAGCGACGGATTGTGGCGCGACGGAGTGGTCTGATCCCGGCTGGTGCGACGCTATCGCGGACGTTTGACGGGCGGGTGATGTTGATCGGCGATGCGGCGGGACACGTGTCGCCGCTGACCGGTGGCGGTATCGTGCAGACGCTGAGGCTGGGGCGGCGGACGGCGCAGCTGGCCGCGGACTGGATTTTCGCAGGTGCCGAACATCCGGCGAAGGCGCTGGCGCGTGAGACGCCGCGGTTCCGGACAAAGCTGCTGATGCGGCGCGCGTACGACCTCGCGCCGCCGAATTGGGTTTGGAACTTGGTGTTGGGGACCGCACCCTTTAGGGCCTTTACGCAAGGCGTCTATTTTCATCGGCGCGGCGAGGGTGGCGGGGCTCCGGTCGCGCCTTCGACCACGCAACAGAAAGGAACGCTGCCATGAGTGCGCCTGAGTTCTTCAATCCGCCAACCCTGGCCAAGCCCGTTGGTCCCTACAGCCACGGCGGGTTCGTCAAAGCGGGTTCCGATATTCTTTTCATTGCCGGTCAGGTCGGTATGCGGCCGGACGGCACGCTGCCGGCGTCCCTTGAGGATCAAGCCGAGGAAGCGTTTGCCAATGTTGCGCGCGTATTGGCTGCCAAGGGGATGACAGCGGCGAACCTGGTGAAGACCAATATCTACTTGGCGGCGGGCCAACCGGTGGCGGCGGTCAGGGCCGCGCGGGGGCGGCACTTTGGCGACGCCGCGCCGGCGTCGACCTTTATCTACGTGCCGCAGTTGATCGAGCCGAAGTACCTGATCGAGGTTGAGGGCGTCGCCGTGCGCTGACGCCCTCCGTCGGCCTTACATCGGAGCCGGCGAGGTCGGCGAGACTTTTTCGTGGATCTCGAAGACGGCGAGGCAGATTTCGGCTGCGATGCGCAATCCGAGCACGCCGAAGATCACGAAGATGATCGAGGTGATCATCATCCAGAGCCCGTAGAAAAAGCTTGAGAACAGCCAGCCGAAGCCGGTGAAGAACGAGATGATGCCGCCTAGTACGATCAGGACGAGGCCGATCCAATAGATCGGTTTGATGATCGTGGGTGCGATTTTCTTGTCGAAGCTGAAAAGATCGCCGAATTCCATTGGAAACCTCGCGTTGCCGCCTACCGTCGGTTAGGTGGGCCCCTGCGGCGGCCCAGCGCCAATCGCCGAGTGCCTCAAGGAATGCTCACCTATGCCCTCTAAAGCGTTTTCGGGTCGTAAACGCAATGCGTCAGCGTGATGGAAGTGACTCGAAAGCCTCACTTTCGTGGTGTCCCCGTCGGCATCTGGTTAAGAATGCCGCGCCCCGGATTTGCGGCGCAAATCGACTGGCGGCGGCTCGCCGGGCGTGGTTATAAGGGCCGTCGCTCTCATCACCACCGCCCTTAGCCCAAGAGCCGCCACATGCTTCGCTCGTTCGGCCTGCGCGAAAACTGCCTCCGCCGCAACCTGACGTGTTCGGGCGAGTCGGCGGACCCGATCACCGTGCCGCCGGAGTCGCTGTGGGTCGATCTCTATGACCCAACGGTGGCGGAGCGGGAGGCGGTCAGGTCGTTGTTCGGGTTCGATCCGCCGTCGCGCGACGACATGGACGAGATCGAAATCTCAAGCCGGCTCTATCACGAGGATGGCGCGACATTCATGACCGCGCTGGTGATTTCGAAGACCGAAACGACCGAGCCGGAATGTCAGGGCGTGAGCTTCATTCTGGCGGGAGAGCGGCTCTTGACCGTGCGCTACACGGAACCGCAGCCGTTCAACACCTTTGCCAACCGCGCGGACCGGCAGGTCAATCTCTGGCCGAAGGGTGACCTCATCCTGGCGGGACTCTTGGAAGCGATCATCGACCGAACGGCCGACGTGCTGGAGAAGGTCGGGGCCGAAGTCGATGCTCTGTCGAAGCAGGTCTTCAGCCAGAACGGCTATGAGCCGTCGCGGGACTATCAGAAGATTCTGGTCAATCTGGGCAACCGCAACGATTTGACGTCGAAGGCGCGCGAGAGCCTCATCAGCATGGGGCGGATGCTGGCGTTTCTCACGCAGACGATCGACCTGAAGGCGACCAAGGAATTGAAGGGGCATGTGAAGACCATGACCCGGGATGTGCAGTCGCTCGCCGATCACACGACCTATCTGGCGAACAAGATCACGTTCTTGTTGGATGCGGTGCTGGGCATCGTCAACATCGAGCAGAGCCGGATTATTCGCATTCTCTCGGTTGCGGCGACGGTGGTGTTGCCACCGACCTTACTTGCCAGCATTTGGGGGATGAACTTTGAGTTCATGCCTGAGCTGCACTCTCCCTATGCCTATCCGATTGCGCTGGGACTGATCGCGATGTCGGCGGTCGTGCCCTACGTGATTTTCCGCTGGCGCAAGTGGCTGTGAGCGGCGGCGTCGATCTCAAGGCGTCATCTCATCCGCTTCTCGGTATTGCTCTCAAGGTCGGTGCGACGCTCGTCTTCATGTTCATGGCGGTGATCGCGCGCGGGTTCGGCGACACGTTTCCTGTCGGGGAAGTGGTTTTCTTTCGTTCCTTGTTCGCGTTCGTGCCGATCCTCGTGGTCATGACGGTGTCCGGCATGCGAATGGCCGACTTGGCGACCAAAGTGCCGTGGTCGCATGCGCGGCGTGCGACGAGCGGTGTGCTCGCCATGTTTACGTACTTCGCATCGCTCAAGTATTTGCCGGTCGCGGACGTGACAGCGATCAGCTTCGCGTCGCCTCTGATCGTGGTGGTGCTCGCCGCGTTCATATTGGGCGAGACGATACGGCTCTATCGGTGGAGCGCGGTTGGCGCGGGTTTCGTCGGCGTGCTGATCATGGTCTCACCGCATCTGGGCCAAGGGTTCTCCGAGGCAGGCGCATCGACCGGCGTGATGCTCGCCTTTGCCAACGCGCTTTTGGTGGCGTTCACAATGATTTTCATCCGGCTGATGTCGGGGAGCGAGCCGGCGCTGGTGATCGCTTTCTATTTTCAGCTGGCGTGCACCTTGGTGAGTGCGTGCACGTTGCCTTTCGCATGGGTGACGCCGTCCGGCGGCGAGCTGGTGCTGCTCGTCACGCTGGGCATATTGGGCGGGGTCGGGCAGCTCTTGATGACGAATTCGTACCGCTTCGCGGAAGCCTCGACGCTTGCGAATTTCGACTACGCGGCGATGATTTGGGCGATCCTGCTGGGATGGCTCTTCTTCAGCGAGTTGCCGGCGCCGGCGGTCTATGCCGGGGCGGTGATCGTGATCGGGTCCGGGCTTTTCATTGCTTGGCGCGAGCGGCAACTTGGGATCGAGCGGGCGCGGGCGGCGGAGACGCTATAACTTGCGGCCGAAGAAGGCTTTGCTGTCGCCGTCGCTGTAGAAGTCGACGAGCGTGCCCATGAGCGTGAAGCCTAGCGACTCGTAAAGTTTGCGCGCGGCGCCGTAGTCGGCGCGAGTGGACGTGTCGATGAACATGTGGGTGGCATCGAGCGCGCGCGCGGCGGCGACGGTTTCGCTGAGCAGGCGCTTGCCGATGCCTTTGCCCTGGGCTTTTGGCGAGACGGCGATCCAATAAAGGTCGAAGCGATTGTCGGTGCCGTCAATCGGGCCGAAACAGGTATAGCCCTCCAGGCCATCCGGTCCATCGGCGAAGAGGAAGTGGTAGCCGGCGGCTTGGCCGCGGGCGAGGGCGGTTTCGACAATCTCGACCGCCCAGCCGATCTCGACGCCGGAGAAGACGCCGGTTTCCGTTACCACGCGGCGCACGGCGTCGCGGTCGGCGTCGCGCGGTGCGGTTCGAAAGGTCATGCTGCGCGGAGCGCCGCGGCCGTGATCATGCGAATCGCTTCATGCGGCGCGATCTCGGCTCGTGAGGCGGCGGCCATGAAGCCCGCATCGAGCGAGAGGTCGGGGTTCGCGTTGATGTCGACGACGTAAGCATTGCCCTTCGCATCGACGCGGAAGTCGACGCGGGCCCAACCGCGCAGGTCGAAGCCGTGCCAGACCTTCACGCTGATTTCTTCGAGCGTCTTCAAGAGCTTGGCGTCGGCGGGGGGGAAGTCGTAGCGACGGACGGTGTTCTTGTACTCGAAGCTCTTCTCGTCCCATTTGGCCTTGTAGTCGATGATCTTGTGCATGCCCTTGTCGTAGTTCTCGAACACGATTTCGGCGACAGGCAGCGTGCGGGGCCCGTTCGCGGTTTCGATCATCGAGACGTTGAACTCCCGGCCGTCGATGAATTCTTCCATCATCCAATCGATTTTGTGCTCGCGCGTGAGCTTGTCGGCGAGTTCGAGGGCGGCGGTCGTGCCCTCGACCACGCTCGCCTGCGACATCCCGAAGGACGCGTGTTCGTGCTGGGCTTTGACGATCCAGGTGCCGCCTTCGCCGGGTTTCATCGTTTTCGGCGTACCCCACCGCGGCGTGGGTACGTCGAGCAAGGAGATGATGCGCTTGGCCAGCACCTTGTCGTTCGAGAGTTCGATCGCGTGGGGCGGGCAGCCTGTGTAAGGCAGGCGCATTTCCTCCAGGTAGATCGGGGGAACGTGGATTAGGCGGCTGGTGCCGGAGACCGACTCGACCAGGTTGAAGACGCAGTCGGGGCGGTCGGCCTCGACCGCGGCTTTGAAGCTGGCGGGCATGTAGTCGAAGTGGCGCATCGTGTGCGGATAGCCAAGCTTGTCGTAGTGCTTGGCGACCTCGCGCGCGGTCGAAATGGTCGCGAGATTGTCGTCCGGCTCAATCTCTTTGAGCTCTGGGATCAGGATTAGGATACGTGGCGCGTGTTGCATCGGGCTTACCTCGTGCGCCATCGGTTGCCGGGAGGATGAGGGCCGCGACCGCGCTATTGCGCGGCAACGGCCTTCAAGGTCCGGTCACGCCCGAGTTTTCCACCCGGGTCGGGATAGCGATAGATTTTGCCTTCGAAGTTCCTGAGCAGCAAGTCGTCGCCTTCGCGGCCGGCAATGGCGTCGGGTGCCAGGAGAATCTTGCCACCGCCACCGGGGGCGTCGACCACGAACATCGGGCAAGCATAGCCGGTGGTGTGACCGCGGAGCGACTGAATGATCTCAATCCCCTTGTGCACGGGCGTCCGGAAGTGGCCGGAGCCTTTGATGGGATCGCATTGATAGAGGTAGTAGGGCTTGATGCGCATGGTGAGCAGGCCATGCATCAGCTCGCGCATTACAGCCGCGTCATCATTGATGTCTTTGAGAAGCACCGTCTGCGAGCCGAGCGGAATGCCGGCGTCGGCCAGGCGTGCCGCCGCTTCGCGCGTTTCCGGCGTGATCTCGGTCGGATGCGTGAAGTGGACGCTCATCCAAAGCGGATGGTGCTTCCGGAGCATCTTCACCAGGTCGCGGGTGATGCGCATCGGCAGCACGGCCGGGATCTTGGTTCCAATGCGAACAAATTCGATGTGCTTGATCTTGCGCAGCCGCGTCAGCAGCCAATCGAGCTTGTCATCGCCGATCGAGAGCGGGTCGCCGCCGGAGAGAAGGACGTCGCGGACCTCGGTGTGCGCTTCGAGGTACTGAAGCGCCTTTTCCCATTGCGAGGTCGAGAAATTGTACTCGCCGCCCGGATTTCCGACCATTCTGGAGCGCGTGCAATAGCGGCAGTAGGTCGAACAGAAGCCGGTGGTGAGGAACAAAACGCGATCGGGATAGCGGTGAACCAGGCCCGGGGCCACGGTGTCGTGGTCTTCGCCCAGGGGATCGTCTTCTTCCCCGGGCAAACGCACGTATTCATCGTTGACCATGATGTGCGTGCGGCGGAGCGGCTCCGACGCGTCGGCATGGGCCATCAGGCTTGCATAATAAGGTGTGATGCCGACCGGCAGCGAGCCTTTATGGCGCAAAGCCGCGGAGCGTTCGTCCTTCGAGAGGTCGAACATGCGTTCCAGCTGCTCGAGCGTGCGGATGCGGCTGCGCGCCTGCCAGCGCCAATCGTTCCAATCGTCGGCGGTCGTGCCGGGAAAATTGCGTTTGTAGAATTCGCGCGCCTCGGCACTGACGGGAAAGCGGTTGGCCTTGCGAACCGAGTGTCCGGGATCGAGAGGAGCGGCGGGAGCGGGAGAGACGAGAGGCGGGAAGAGAAGCGATGTCTGGATACCGACTTGTGCGTCGGTGCCCGGACTTCGTTCAACCACCTTACGTTTCGATGGAGGCCTTAGGTGCGCCGCGGTGTTGGCGCCCTTCACAAAGGTATGCACGGTCATCGGCAGCTCTAGGCCCCTCAGTTGGTCGACTGCTTCCCCGAAAATCCGCGCGCAGCCCGCGCTTCCCCCAACTGTTGCGAATCATGCAGCACGATTCGTTCAGCGTCAAATAGATCGAGCGAGTAAAGAATGGATTAGCGATGGTCGTTTGCGTGATCGAAGGTGTATTCGATGCGCGTGTTAGTGAAGTAATCGCATATTGACAGGCATAGCGAGAATCTAATCGCGCAATTCATCTCGAAGCGAATACGCGTAATCGCGCTACTCCGCCAAGAGCCGTGCCGTGCCGATACTCATTTTATTCCGCGCGTGAATCGTTCGACTGCGGTTGTTTGGTGTTAATCACTTGTGATCTTCGTGCGAACAGTGCGCTTGATGCGCGAACGCGCAAAACGATGATTTGCGTCGAATCGCAATTAGTCCGTAGACGGACGATCAAAAAATTTCGGGAAAAGAGTCGAATCGACGGGTCCTTTGAGCGCGAAGAGGAAAAAAACGCGCTTCCGTTTCGAATCGAGTCGCGTTTCGAGCGTCGCGATGCGTTCAGCCGATGCGAATGCCCTCGTGACGTCGCTCGCGTCGCTTCGGCGTGTGACGAAGAGCACATACGAGGCCTCTTCAGCACGCAAACGATGCGATGCTTCGTACTCGTTGCCGACTTTTTCGCGCGGCCACATGCGCAAAGGCTGCTTGCGGGCGCGTGTGTAGTAGAAAAGAGAGGCCATATCTTCGCGATCGTCGCTCATGATCGCGACAAATGGTGCTGAAGCAGCGAGCGTTTCGATCGAACGGCCCGCCTCATCCCATCCACGCAAGCGTTTCACGGAGTTTTCTTGGCCGATCGTCGCTACGAAGGCCGGACTCACGGCAAGCGCGGCAAGAAGCAGCGCGAGTGCAGCGTTCAAACCCGCGTTGGCGATCAGCCAGCGAGTGTTGCTTCGGCGCACCGCCCAGGCACAAACAAGTATCGTTAGTGCAACGAATGCCGGCGCAGCCCAATTCGCATTGGCGCGCGCGATGAACGCTTGTGCAGTGACCACTGCGAAGATTGGCAGGGTGAGCGCGATCAGAAGCGTGTCGGCGTGATCGTAGTTCGGGTCGCGCCACGCTTTGATCAGTCCCCAGGCGAAGAGACTGCCGGCAATTGGCCCGGCAAGCGCGAACTGTGCGCCGACAAAGTTGAGCGCGCCCAAGACGTTGAACAGCGTCGCGGCGCCCCAGTTTGCATTCGAGGCGGTGTGACCGACTGTCGCAAAGCTATGAAGCGCGTTCCACACGAGGTTCGGTGCGAAGACAGCGAGTGCAGCGAGGCCTGCGATCATTCCGGCGCGGCTGAAGAGAAGCCCGCGCCCGGCTGGCGTCGGTAGAAACGCGATGCCCATGCCGAGCACGAAGTAGAGCATCGCGTATTTCGACAGAAGGCCAAGCCCGATCGCGGCGCCGAGCAACACCGCCCAATGCGGCTCGCGCGTACGTCTGAGTTCGGCAAGTGCCCAGAGCGCGAGCGCCCAGAAGAACAGGAGGGGCACGTCGGTTGTGATCAGCAGTGACGAGAACGTCGTGCCCGGCATCAACGCGAAGGTGGCGGCGGACCAGAGGCCTACGCGCTGGTCGTAGAGCGCGCGCCCCGCGAAGAAGAGAACAAAGGCGCTTGCGGCATGGAGCAGGGGCGCGGCGGTGCGGATGCAGGCTTCGCCGTCGCCGCACACCGACGTGGTGGCGCCGATGACCCAGGCGATCATCGGCGGCTTGGAGAAGTAGCCGAAGGCCGGTGTCAGGCTCCACGACCAGTACTGCGCTTCGTCAGGGCCAAGGTTGAGCGGCGTTGTTGCAAGAATGATGAGCCGAACGAGCGTCAGCGCGAAAACGAACGCCGCCAGCAGAGCTAGCGGCGGGAGTTTGCTCAAGCGTTCGGCGATGGCGCTCACGGACCCGTCTTGCGCAATCGGTAAAGCGTCAGCGTGAGGTGATCGCCGCGCGAGTAGTTGATGCCCTTCACGTTGCCGAGCGGTTCAGCCGAAAAATTCTGCTGCGTCAGCCGTTGATGGAAGGCGGCGTCCTTCGATTGCTCGACCAAAGCGACGGAGTTTGGGTTCTTGGTCAGGAAGTCGGCTGCTTCTTCCGGGGTGTTGGACAATTTCATCTTGGTTCCGACTTGGAAGACCAAGCTGGGCTCGGCGAAGCCCACGGCGGTCACGGCTGCCGGGAGCGCGCCAGAACGGGTGATCAGATCGGCGGCCTTGCGGCTCAGCATCACTTGGTCGAGGCGCGGCAGGACGGCGGCCAGCACAATTGCGGCGAAGAGCGCGCCTGCGGCGACGGCGGCGGCGGTGGCGTTTTCGCCCTCGCCGCGGAGTAAGAAGAGGACGGCGATCGCCGCGGCCCCCAAGATCGGCACCGCGAGCAACCACAAAAAGATGCCGCTGCCGTTGCCGTAGGCGCCGGGCAGATAGAAGAGTGCGCCGCCCGCAAGAGCGAGCGTCACCACGAGCCAAAGCACTGCCGCGAGCTTGACCGGCGCGTTGTCCAAGAAGCTGCGGCTCTCACGAACGCCAGCCATGACGGCGGCGCCACAGAGCAATGCCAACGCCGGATAGAGCGGCAGCACATAGTGCGGGAGTTTCGTCGGCGCGAGCTCGAGCAGCACCCAGGCGGGAATGATCCATGCAAGCAGGAAGCGAACGGCGCCCTCGTGCGACCGCGCAAGCGCATAGACAACGCCCGGCGCCAAGAACAACCAACCAGGCCAGAAGCCCACGAGCATCGTGGCAAGATAGTAGCCTGGCGGACCCCAGTGAGTTTCCTGTGCCCCGGCGACCTTTCCAAGAAAGTCTTGTCCGATCGCTTCGGTGAAGTAAGCGCCCTTGGTGACCAAGCCAATGGCGACGAGCCAGGGCACATTGATGAGGATGACAATGCCCAGCGCAAAGATCGGGCGCATGGTCATGATCCAGCCCCAACGACGCTCCCAGATCGAGAGTGCGATGACGGTAAGGCCGACGAAGAAGAGGATCATCGGCCCCTTGACGAGCATGCCGATGCCCATCGCCAGGCCGAATAGAGCCGAGTATCGCACCAACGGCTGGGGTGCGCCCTGCCTGGCGGCCACAAAAAAGTGGGCGACAAGAAGCTGAGCGCCGGTGACGCAAGCCACGAGCACCGCGTCGGTCTTGCCGATGTGCGCCTCACCTATCATCAAGAGGGACGAGGCCATCAGCCCCGCGCCTATCATTGCGGTTTCGTCATCGAAGAGCCTTCGGCCGATGCCAAAGACGAAAAGGGCAACCAGGATGCCGCCAATGACGGAGGGAATGCGATAGGCCCAGATCGAGTTGTGCGGTTCGCCTGAGAGCCAACCCGCCGTGATCGCCTGCATCCAATAGATGCCGATTGGCTTCTTGTTGCGGGCTTCGTCCTGGAATCGGATCTCGATGAAGTCGCCGGTCTCGATCATCTGCTTCGTGGCTTGGGTGAAGCGTGATTCGTCGCGATCGAGCGGCGGAATCGTGGCGATCCCCGGCAGGAACATCAGCAGGCAGAGCGTGACCAGCACGGCGCGCGGGTGGGCGAGCGCGAGAGACCAGGGGCTCGACGAATCATAAGACGCAGCGGAACGACGTGTCGGCATAGCCAGGGTTAACCACTGAAGAGGCGATCGGGGCAATGTCGGGAGACACAGCCTGCGACCAAACGTACCGCCGCGTAATACCCGTCATGGTGGTCACAAGTCGAGCCCTTGGGTCTTAACCTCTGGCGAGGTGGGGGTTCCACTTGTATAAGCCCGCCTCCCCTTTGGCCTGGAGCCCTTGCGCCTTGAGCAACCGGTTGTCACGCAACTTGCCGCCGTCGCGGAGCGCCGCATGAGTGCCGCGCCGGAGCTATCGGTTGTCGTGCCGGTCATGAATGAGGTCGACAACGCGGTGCCGCTGCTGAAGGAGATCTGTGCCGCGCTGCGCGGCAAGGTCGCGTTCGAGGTGGTGTTCGTCGACGACGCCAGTAAAGACGGCACCGTTGCCTCGCTGAAGGCGGCGCAGGCGCAAAACCCGGAGCTGCGGGTGTTACGCCATGCAAAGAACTCGGGTCAGAGTCGTGCGGTTCGCTCCGGCGTGCTTGCTGCGCGCGGCACGTTGATCGCAACGTTGGATGGCGACGGGCAAAACGATCCGGCGGACATTCCGGACTTGCTTGCGATGTGGCGCAAAGAGGTCGCGGGCAATCCGCCGCTGGGCTTGGTCGCCGGACAGCGGCGCAAGCGGCAAGACAATTTTATGAAGCGGATGGCGTCCAAGGTTGGAAACGGCGTCCGGCAGTGGCTGCTCGAAGACAACACGCGCGACACGGGTTGCGGGTTGAAGCTGTTTTCGCGCGAGGCGTTCCTGCGGCTGCCTTACTTCGATCATCTGCATCGCTTCATGCCGGCCTTGATGCTGCGCGAAGGCTATCGCATTGCACATGTCGACGTGAACCACCGGCCGCGCTCGCATGGCGTGTCGAAGTACGGCACGCTTGACCGGCTGATCGTTTCATTGGCCGACTTACGCGGCGTTCGCTGGCTCCGCCGCCGGTCGCGTCAGCCCGAGCGCGTCGACGAGGTGTAGGTATGTTCGATTGGCTGACTTGGGAACATGTCTGGGTTTTGATCGGGTTTTTCGGTCAGGCACTTTTTACGTCGCGCTTCCTGGTGCAGTGGTGGGCGAGCGAAAAAGCGGGCCGGAGCGTGGTTCCGGTGATGTTCTGGTATTTTAGTGTCGGCGGCGGGATCGTGCTGCTGATCTACGCCATATATAGGAAGGATCCGGTGTTCATTTCAGGCCAAGCTCTTGGTCTGATTGTATACGCCCGCAACCTGTACCTCATTTTTCGTGCAGATGCGGCCGGCTTGGACAAGCGCGACGACGCCACAAATCCGCCACGGTGACCCTGGAACTTGGCCGAACTTCCCGCGGCTGATAAGGTTGGATCATGTCGGCCAAGGGGGCTAACGGGAGGATACGAGTTACATGGGCAGATCGTTGTCGGCGTTGAATATCATTCCGCTGTTGGTATTCCCGCTCATTCTTTACAATTTTGTCGTGCTGACGGGGATCGCGCCTAAGGCCGATGTGGCCAACTGGATGCACTCGGCGATTTTCACGGTCAGCATGTTTTCCGGCGACGCGTGGGGCGTTGGGTTCGCCGACGTTTTCATGGGCTTGAGCTTGCTGCTGCTGTTCGTGGAAATCGTGAAGTCGACGCGCACGGACGCGATGTCGATCATCAATCACGGGCTGTCGATGCTGCTTGCGGTGGTGTGCATCATCCAGTTCATCACGATGCAGGGCTTTTCGAACTCGGTGTTCTTCATGCTGACGATGATGACGATTTTGGACGTCATTGCCGGCTTCACGGTCACGATCGTGGCTGCCAAGCGCGACTTCGGCGCGCCGGTTGGAATCGCCGGAACGAACTAACGATTGCCTGGTTGGCGAGAAGAGCGCGTCCCTGCAAAGGGGCGCGCTTTTTTACATGAACAAGAAGAACACGAAGGTCAGTACGACCACACCGTCGAACAGTCGGCGTAGTGCCGGGCTCAACGGCTGATTGCGTGGCTTCCGCGGGCGGCGTTCGGTGTCGAACAGATCGCGCGCAAAGCGAAGCTCTCCCAACGTCGGCATTGCCATGTGACGGACCTCGATTTCCCGCGTCTGTCCCCTATCGAGACAGGTTCAGCGGTCTTCGAGGTCAAAGTCGCAAGCGGCGTGCCTGGTTAACTGCGCCAGCGCAGCGTCGTTTCGGGAACGGGATTGACGAACGGACGCTTGGCGGCGCCGGCCTCGGCCCATTCCTTCTTGAGGCGGTGGTACCACATCGCCGGAACGTCCGCGTCTTGGATCAGCATGAGGCGTGGGTTGAACTTTAGGCCTTGCTGCTGAAGCGCGACCATGTCGCGATCTTGGCCCAAGAAGACGCGCGCGACATGCTGAGCGATCGGCTTGAATGGCGCGATCCACGAGATGTTCCAGAAGAACGTCTGCGAGACTTCGGTTTCGTTTTCGCTGATCGGCGTGCAAGTGGTGAGGCCGACGACTTCGTTGCGGCCGGCCTTGATGTGCTCGACGCGAATGCCAGGTAATTGGAAAGAAATTTCGGTCGAACGATCGCCGCCGAGAAGCTTGTAGAGCGTCGAGTTCGCGGATGGTTTGTGGGTCACCATCGTGAAGCCGAGGTGCGTCGGCGCGTATTTCTTGGCTTTGGCGTGGATCGACTTCGCAGAACGCCACCACCAGGCTCTATGTACGAAGGGGCCGTGAGCCGGGTCCATCAGGCCGATGACTGCGTGATCGATCGCGCACGGAAACATTTGCGCTTCAACTAAGGTCGGCCGGGCTTCGGGATTGAGCGGCAAGGTCGGCGCGTCGGGAACGTTGCCGGGCTGCGCGTCCTCGGCCATGAAGACCCAGATCAGGCCGTTGCGCTCGGCTATCGGGTACTTGCGGACGCTGATCTTGCTAGGCTCGACGCCTTCTTCGCCAACGAGCGAGGGGATCAGCGAGCAGTGGCCGGAAGGCTTGAAGCGCCAGCCGTGATAGGGGCACTCGATGGTGCCTTCGACGAGTTTGCCGGCGGAAAGGGGGACGCCGCGATGCGGACAGAGATCTCGAAGCGCGAATACCTCGCCGGATTCGCTCCGCCCGAACACGATCGGTTCGCCCATGATCGTTTTGTGCTGCAGGCGGCCTTGCTTTACGGCGCGGGAATGCAGCGCGAAATACCAGAGATTTCGCAGGAAAATCGGTGTCTGTGCGACGGCAGTGCTCATGCGCGGCGGACAATGCCAAAGCGGCGGCGCCCGTGCAAAGGCGGCAAATCGCGCTAAAGTGAACGCGAACGCGGAGGTATCGAATGGCGGCGCCGGAACTTGCACATTTGACGTATGAATTGGACGGACACGTGGCGATCGTAACCTTGAATCGGCCGGAGGTGCGCAATGCCTTGAACGCGCGCGCCTATGCCGATGTCGAGGCGACGTTCCGGCATATTCAGAATGACAATCAGGTGCGTGTGGTCGTCTTGACCGGAACCGACCCGGCGTTTTGCTCCGGCGAAGACGTGAAGCAGATGATGACGGGGCCGCAGCGCGAGCAGTCGCAATCGCGGCTGCAGGCAGTCCGGCCGCGATTGACCCCTGCCGCGGAGGCCGTGCTTGAGTGCGACCGCCCGATCATCGCGGCCGTGAACGGCGTCGCGGTCGGCTGGGGGATGGAGTTGACGCTTTTTGCCGATATCCGAATCGCGTCGGAGCGGGCGCAATTCGGCGAGATCTTCATCAAGCGCGGGCTGGTGACGGATGTCGGCGGGATGATGATCTTGCCGCGTCTGGTCGGGCCGGCAAAGGCGGCAGAGCTGCTTTTCACGGGCGATGTGATCGATGCGCGCGAGGCGGAACGGATTGGGTTGGTCTCGAAGGTCGTTGCACATGACGAGCTTCGCGGTTCGGCGCTTTCGCTGGCGCAGCGCATAGCTTCAAACGCGCCGCTGGCGCTTCGGTTCATGAAAGATGGGCTGCGGCGCGCTTCCGTGCGCGACGCGCGGGAGTTCGGCAGCTGGGTTTCGGGCACGCTGGGCCGCTTGTTTCAGACGGAGGATCATCGCGAAGGCGTGGCGAGTTTCCTTGAGAAGCGCGCGCCGCAGTTCAAGGGGCGTTGAACGATGGCGCTATTTTTCGATCAGGCTTGGTTCGATGCGCGGCTCAAGGAACTGGGCGCGACGCGGGACGACGTGGGGCGGTTGCTTAAGCTTTCAGCGGAGCAAGTGGCGGAGCTCTGGAAGGATCAGCGGGAACTGCGGGCGGCGGAGGTATTGGCGTTGGCCAAGTATCTAAAGGTCGCGGTCGGGGATGTCGCGATCCGGGCCGGGGTATCGACGCCGGTGCCTGAGGAGGGCGGCGACGTCGGAAAACGTTTGGAAGAGATGAACGAACGGTTGACGCGGATCGAGCGGATGATCGTCGAGCTCAAGACGCTCGCGTTGACGCCGAAGGGTTAGAGCGACGTCGTGAGATAGTGCCAGGGTGTGTGCAAGCGCGCGGCGGCTTCGTAGGACTGCGCGGCCGTCTTCGCGTCAACGCTTTCGAAAGCCTCGTATTGGCCGAGAACATGGGCGACGAAGCTGGCGACGGGCAGATGCCCTCGGCGCGCGACGAGTTCGGTTTCGGCTTCCGAAGAAGAACTGTGCGCCGGCCGCAACTCCTCTACCGCAGGCCGCGCTCCCCAAGCCTTCGAACGGGAGGTGGCTGCGGCCGGCGCTATTCGACGTGAACCGAAAAACGCCGGTCGCGCCGAAATGGGACAAATTGAATTCACGCTGGTCATCGCACTGCTCAACAACGCAGCACGCGTGCCAGTGGCGCGTGGGAATTCTTTAAGCTTAACAACGACTTCGCCATGTTGGGCTGACGTTGCAGCGAGGTGGTGTTGGCGTTTGTTAAACGTTGGACCGGTAGGCTCCTTTGCGTAGGACGCGAGAAGGGAGAAACCCTCCGCGTGCGGCATTTGGTGGGGCAAGAAAGCCGTGTTCAGCCGTCGACAATCATCTCAAGTGCAGCGACTTGCTGAACTCAGCGAGGCCGAACGTTTGCGCCTGGCACTCGCTGCGGCGGGTGACGTGGTCTACGACTGGACGCCCGGCGATGGGCGTATTGCTTGGTCGGGCGATCCGAGCGCGCATCTTGGTTTGGGCCAACCTTCGCAATTCGAGAGCGATGCCGGGTTTCACGCGCTGATCGATCAAGACGCGGCGGAAGCGCGGTTGCGGTTGGTGTTGTCGCCGCCGGCGGACGGCGAGCCGTTTCGTCTGGAATACGCGCTGAAGGGCGCGGGTGTGCCGGTTTGGGTCGAAGAGTGCGGCGTCTGCTTAGCGGGGGCGAACGGGCAGGCTGAGAGGATTGTCGGTACTGTGCGCAATGTCACAGAACGCAAGACCCGCGAGGCGCATCTGTCGTGGGCGGCGAGCTACGACGAGATGACGGGACACTTGAACCGTCTGCGTTTGCGCGAACGTTTGGCACATCACCTGGAATTGACCCCGACGGCGGAGCGGAGTCCCGCGGTCTATGTCGTCGCCGCGATCGACGATCTGGCGGTGATCAACGAAGCCTACGGGTTCGATATCGCGGACGAGGTGATTGTCGCGATCGGACGGCGTCTCGCGGAAGCGGCGGGGCAGGGTTGCGTTGTTGGGCGCACGGCCGGCAACAAGTTCGGTTTGATTTTGGAAGGCTGTACGGCAGCGCAGATGGAGGGTCGTGCGGCGGCTCTTCGCGCAGCGGCGCGCGCGCGGGTGATCCCGACGCGAGGTGGTGCCGTCAGCGTCACGATCTCGATCGGTGCGATCGCTTTACCGCAAGACGCACGCAACAGCCAGGAAGCGATGGCGCGGGCCGAAGAAGCGCTCGACCGTGCGAAGGCGCAGGGGCGCGACAACTTCGCCGTCTATTCTCATTCGCCGCAGCGCGAGTCGTTGCGCAAGCGCACGGTTTCGATCGGCGATCAGATCGTGACCGCAATGGCGGAGAACCGCGTGGTGCTCGCCTATCAGGCGATTGTCGATGCGAAGACCAATGAAGCGGTGGCGCACGAATGCCTGGTGCGCATCGTGCGGCCGGAAGGTCAAGTGATCGCCGCCGGCGACTTCGTGCCGGTTGCTGAGCAATTGGGGCTGGTGCGCCGGCTCGACTACCGCGTGCTGGAACTGACGGTCGCGACGCTGAAGAAGTATCGCGGGGCCTGTCTGTCGCTGAACGTTTCGGGTATGACCGCAAGCGACCGACCGACATTGGAAGCGTTTGTCTCCTACATCGAAAATCACGCGGAAGTGGCGCCGCGGATGATCGTGGAGCTGACAGAGACGGCGGCGCTCCTCGATATCGAAGAGAGTATGCGCTTCGTCAGCCGCGTTCGTGCTTTGGGTGCGAAGGTTGCGATCGACGATTTTGGCGCAGGCTATACGTCGTTCCGCAATTTGCAGTCGCTCAAGGTCGACATGGTCAAGGTCGACGGTTCGTTCGTGAAGGGTTTGGCCGACAGCCGCGACAATCAGATCTTCGTGCGCACGCTGGTCGATTTGGCGAAGAACTTCAATCTGTCGACGGTCGGCGAGTGGGTGGGCGATGCGCGCGAGGCCGATATTCTGCGCGCGTTCGGCGTCGACTATTTTCAAGGCTTCTACTTCGGCAAGCCCGACGTCAAAGAGCCCTGGACCGCCTGACGCAGTGCAATCGGCGGCTGAACGCCCTACATCCTCCGGTGCGTTGGCGTCGGGAGATTCCGTTGACCCAGTTTCAGCAGCGTTCCGTATGGGACGGCCTCAAGCGCGGTTTGTTCGGGCGTTGCCCGGCGTGCGGTGAGGGGCGGTTGTTTCGCGCGTATCTCAAAGTGGAAGCTGTGTGCCCTTCGTGTGGGCACTCCCTGGCGCAATATCGGTCGGATGACGGACCTGCCTATTTCACGATCCTGATCGTCGGCCATTTGGTGATTGCCCCCGTGCTGTTCTCCAGCGCGGTACTCGATTGGCCTATGGCATGGTTGCTGGCGATCGCGATCCCGTCGATCGTGGGTCTTACGCTCGCGTTGTTGCCGCGCATCAAAGGTGCGTTCGTCGGCGTTCAGTGGGCGATCAACGATCGCGGCGGGGTTTAGCCCACACTGACCGGGTCGCCGGTTTTGACGCGGCCCTCGGTCGTGACCGTGCAATAGATCGATAGGTTTTGTTCGGTTTCACGCACGAGCGTGCGCATGATGGCGCTGTCGCGCGGCAGGTTTCGGCCGGGGCCTTCTTGGGCGCGGGTCGTCATGATGCAGCGTGGGCAGCGCATGACGGCGGCGATGCGCGCGGCGCCGAGGCTGACTTCTTGGCCGACCCAATCGAACTCGATGGGTGTGGCGGCATTGCCGCTTTCGACCAGGAAGTTCGGGCGGAAGCGGCGCACGTCGATGACGGAGTCCGGCAAGAGCGCCTTCATGTAGCGCAGCGATGCTTCGGTCAGGACGTTGACAGGAAAGGCATCAAAATATGTGCCCCGTGGCGAGGCGTAGAGTGAGATTTCCTGCAACACGTCCGGCGGAAAGGCGCCAAGGTTGGGGAGCGGCTCGTTCGGTTCAAGGGCGAAGATGCCACGTAGATAGGCTTCGATATCGGCAGGCGCGACGGCACGGTAGTGCTCTTCGCGTTCGCGGGGCTGCAAGGGCCAAAGAGATACGGCGCGGCCGCAGATGTCGGAGAGGATGGCGTTGATCTTAGCGTCGTCGCTCACGATGCGGCGGCCGTCGGGCAGCGTTATCTCGGCCTTCGGGACTGGGGTGGCGGGCGTATCCATCAGATAGCGCGCGCTGCAGCTCATCAGTGCGCCGAGGTGTTTGGCGCCACGGATGGTCTTGTCGCTTTCGTCGCGCACGGCCCAACCACGGTCGTAAGGGATGCCACCCTTCGTCAGGTCGGTTTCTGTGAGGCGTTCGCCGCCCATCGACTTTACGGGGTAACGCCAGATTTCTTTGATGTTCATTTGGTGAGCTTAGGGCGTTGGGCTTTGCGCGTGAAGGCCAAGCTTAGCTCGAAAATGCGCGGGGCGTGCTCGCAAATAGTCCGTTGTCCTTGGCGTGCTTTGAGCGCTAAGAAGTGGCATTGGCCTTCAAAACAAAGGGAAATGTGATGATCGGGTATTTGACGTTGGGCACGAACGATATCGAGCGGGCGCGCAAGTTTTTCGACGGCGTGTTCGGCGAAATCGGCGGAAAGCGCGGCTGGGACAACGAGCGGATGACGGGCTGGAGCAACGGCAAGGGTCCGCAGGTCATGGTGATCAAGCCGCATGACGGGAAGGCGGCGACTGCCGGCAATGGTACGATGGTGGCGCTGGCTGTCGCCTCGCCGGAAGAGGTTCAGAAGGTGCACGCTAAGGCGACGGCGCTTGGCGGCAAGGACGAAGGCGCGCCGGGGTTCCGTCCGGCAGAAGCCAACAGCGGTTTCTACGGCGGCTACTTCCGCGATCTCGACGGAAACAAGTTCGTCGCGTTCTGCATGGTGCCCAAGAAGTAAGTTAGAACGGGCACCAGGGCGGCGACACGCCGGGCGGGAGTTTCGTCAGCGAGTCGCCGCAAGCGTTTTGCACTTGCTTGCTCGTTAGGCCGATGACTTTCGAAAGATCGGCGCCCTGCAACTGGGCGCCGATCATTTTGGTGTTGGTGAAGTTCGCGCCGTCGAGCTTCGCACCCTTGAACCAGGCCCAGTTCACCCACGCGTTCGAGAGGTTTGCGCCACGCAGGTCGGCGCCTTGCAGCTGGGTGCCTGAGAAGTTGACGTAAGTGAAGCTCGCGTTCGACATGTTTGCGTTGTTCAGCTGCGCGCCGGCGAACGTCGCGCCGTCGAACCTGCCGCCGGAGAGGTTGGCGTCGATCAGGACCGCCAGCTGCATAAAGGCATCGCGCAAATCCGCCTTCGACAGATCGCAGCGAAGGCATTCGGAGAAGGTGCTCAGGTTCTTGATGCGGGCGAGGTCTTTCGGGTTCGCGGCCGAGGCCGTTAGCGAGCCCAAGGCCAGAAGACATACACCCCACGCGATTGATTGACGAAGTAGCGAACGCATCTTTCTTTGCACCTTACCCAAGCATGGTCATGGATATGGGCAAACGGCCCTTTCCGGCAAGGGTCGTGCAAAAGCCGCTGCGGAACGCAGGGGTCAGCCTTGCTTGCGGCTTGCCAGGTCGTCGATCTGACGGCGCATGGCGTCGATCTGGGCTTTCAGTTCGGCGATCTCTTCGTCGGCCGCCTGCGTGGTGTGGTCTTCGGTGCCGTTGGCCGCCGCTTCCTCGCGGGTTTTCATGAGGGCGCCGAAGGGGGTGAACATGCGCACCGCGCGCTCGAACATCTGCATGTTCTGGCGAGCGATGGATTCGAACTCCTTGAGCATCCCCTTGCCGCCGAAGGCGCTGGTCACTTGATCGCGGATGCGCTCGTGATTGCGGGAGAAGGAATCCATGCTGAGGTTCAAATATCCGGGCACTAGGGCTTGCATGCTGTCGCCGTAGAAGCGGATCAACTGGCGCAGGAACTGGATCGGTAGCAGCTGTTGGCCGCCCACTTTGCCCTCTTCCTCGAAGATGATCTGGGTCAGCACCGAGCGGGTGATGTCTTCGCCCGATTTGGCGTCGTAGACGTTGAACTCCTGACCGCGCTTGACCATGTCGGCGAGGTGGTCGAGCGTCACGTAGCTCGAGGTCGCCGTGTTGTAGAGGCGGCGGTTCGCGTACTTCTTGATCGTGACGGGTTCGGCGTTGTTCGGGGTCATTCGTGGAGGCCTCAGAGTGCCGTATTGTTGCGCTGCGGTGGCGTCTATGCTGCGCAGCATTGTACGCCTGTTGTCGGGCATTTCCTACCGCAGATGCGTTAAGGACCGCCTTGCAGACCGTTCAAATCCGGCTCACGAAACCAGGAACTGCCTTGGCCGGGGCCGGTTCGGCATGCCATTGTCAGCGTTAACAGGAAACCACATTCCCTCGTTTTCAGGAGACGAACCCCCATGACCGATGTTGCCATTGTTGCAGCTGCACGCACTGCCGTTGGTTCTTTCAACGGTGCGTTTGCGAACTTGCCCGCGCACGAGTTGGGCAAGGTTGCGATCAAAGAAGTTCTCAAGCGCGCGAAGGTCGACGCGAAAGACGTGAGCGAAGTGATCCTCGGTCAAATTCTCTCCGCGGCGCAGGGGCAGAACCCGGCGCGGCAGGCCTCGATCAACTCCGGCATTCCGATCGAAGTGCCGGCGTGGGGCGTCAATCAGCTTTGCGGGTCGGGCTTGCGCGCGGTTGCGCTCGGGTTCCAGGCGATCGTCAACGGCGATTCGTCGATCGTCGTGGCGGGCGGACAAGAGTCTATGTCGATGGCGCCGCACGCCGCTTATCTGCGCGCGGGGCAAAAGATGGGCGGGCTCGAGTTCGTCGATACGATGATCAAAGACGGCTTGATGGACGCGTTCAACGGCTACCACATGGGCAACACGGCCGAGAACGTCGCCAAGGAATGGCAGATCACGCGCGAGCAGCAAGACCGCTTTGCGGTCGCGTCGCAGAACAAGGCGGAAGCCGCGCGCAAGGCGGGGCGGTTCAAGGACGAGATCGTGGCCGTTACGATCAAGGAGAAGAAGGGCGAGAAGATCGTCGATACCGACGAGTACATTCGCGACGGCGTCACGTATGAGTCGATCAAAGATCTGCGGGCTGCCTTTTTGAAGGACGGCGGCACCGTCACCGCGGCAAATGCCAGCGGCATCAACGACGGTGCGGCGGCGGTGGTGTTGATGAGCGTGAAGGAGGCCGACAAGCGCGGGCTGAAGCCGCTGGCGGTCATCAAGTCCTGGGCGCAGGCGGGCGTCGATCCAAAGATCATGGGTACCGGGCCCATCCCGGCGTCGCGTTCGGCCCTGAAGAAGGCCGGTTGGAGCGTTGGCGATCTCGATCTGGTCGAGGCAAACGAAGCGTTTGCGGCGCAGGCCTGCGCCGTGAACAAAGACATGGGTTGGGATCCGGCAAAGGTGAACGTCAATGGCGGCGCGATTGCGATCGGGCATCCGATCGGCGCTTCAGGCGGGCGCGTGCTGGTGACGTTGCTGCACGAAATGCAGAAGCGGAATGCGAAGAAGGGCCTGGCCACGCTGTGCATCGGCGGCGGTATGGGCATCGCAATGTGCGTTGAGCGTTAGATCACAAAGAAAAACGGGAGAGAGACATGTCACGGGTGGCGGTTGTCACAGGCGGCACGCGCGGGATCGGCGAGGCGATCTCGGTGGGCTTGAAGAAGGCGGGCTATAAGGTTGCGGCGAACTATGCCGGCAACGACGAACGCGCGAAGGCGTTCGCGGACAAGACGGGAATCGCCGTCTTCAAGTGGGACGTCGCGAACTACGATGCGTGCATGAAGGGCGTCGCAGAAGTGGTGGCGAAGCTTGGGCCGGTCGATATCGTGGTGAACAATGCCGGGATCACGCGCGACGCGACGTTGAAGAAGCAATCGCGGGCGCAGTGGGACGAGGTGATGGACACCAATCTCGGCGGCTGTTTCAACATGTGCAAGGCGGTGTGGGACGGGATGCTCGACCGTGGTTTCGGCCGCATCGTCAACATCGGCTCGATCAACGGGCAGGCCGGACAATACGGACAGGTGAACTACGCGGCGGCGAAGTCGGGCATTCACGGCTTCACGAAGGCGCTTGCGCAAGAAGGCGCGCCGAAAGGCATCACGGTCAACGCCATTGCGCCCGGCTACATCGACACCGACATGGTGGCTGCGGTGCCGCCAAACGTGCTTGAGAAGATCGTTGCGAAGATTCCGGTCGGACGCTTGGGCAAGGCGGAAGAGATCGCGCGCGGCGTGTTGTTCCTGATCGCCGACGACGCCGGTTTCGTGACCGGATCGACGATGTCGATCAATGGCGGGCAGCATATGTATTGAGGCGGGAGCCGCACTGACGTGTTTTGCCAAGCGGCGCCGGTTACACGGCGCCGTTTTTTTGTGAGTTCAGTTCGTGATCGACATCTGAACGTGCGTTCATCGTCCCGACCTAATGTTCGTGCTCTCGCCGCACAGGCTGGTGGCAAGAATGCCTCAGTCGCGGCGCAATAAACGCCACTCTTCGAATCGGGCATTGGCGGCGCGTAACCTGCTATTAACGCAAGGGTCAGAAGCGTTAATCGAACCACATTGTTGCCATCATCACAGGCAATACACGGCTCCATGGGAATTGCGGGGCGAGGCATTCGGCGGGCGGCGGCACGCCGGGCCGGCCCGTCGTTCCGTTGGTGGAGCATTCGCGTTGCGGTTTTTCGCAGGCCTGATGATCGTTGCTTTCGCCGTGCTGGCCAGCGCGGGGGCCATGGTCTCGCGCGCGTATGACCGCGAGCCGCCGCGGATTGCGCACTACATTTCCGAGTACGATCGGGTCGGGTTTGTGCTCGACCGCTCCGGCGAACTCGCGAAGCTTAAGTTCGACGGGTCGGAAGAAATTCTCGTGCTGCGCTGGCAGCCGGCGGCCGGTGGCGACCGCTTGCTGGTTCGCGATGACGGCGAGGTGGTGCTCCGGATTTCGGGGCTCGGCGGGATTACGCTTTTCACGGCGCAGAACCCGCGCGGCATTCCGGTGGCGCCGAATGCGGCCGCGCCGCCGTTGATCCCATCGCCGCCGTCGATCGCTTTGGTGCGCGATATCGCCGGGCGGATCATGATGCAGCTGCGCGCGGAGACGGGGCAAGAAATCGTATTCGAGGCAAACTGGAACGCTGTTGCCCCGGATCCGGGCGCGCGAGGGATTCTCTTCGACGCCATCCGCAATGCCGGCACGGCGTTGTTCGAGGTGTCGCGTACGGGGCCAGGGCGCACAGGGATAACGACCTATTTGCGGCGCGTGCGCTTTGTACAGTCGCGGTTTCCGGCAGCGTCGATGCAGGGCGACATGTTGATCGTGCAGTTCAGCGTGGAACAGGGGCTGGCCGGGCGCCCGTCGTCGCATGCCATCTCGCGGCAGCTTCGGCAGATCTTCCGCTAAGCAGGGCGCCAGTTTGGTGGTGCCATCTCGAAGCCTTCGAAGGTGAAGGCTGGCGCTACCGTGCAGCCGACGAGCGTGTAGTGACCGAGCGGGCGCGCGCTTTGCCAGACCTGTGCGGGGACGATGAGTTGCGGGCGCTGGTTCGCGGCGAGGTCGGGACCAAGGGTGTGCGTTTGCGTGTTGCGTCCGTCGGACGATAGTAAGAGTTCCAGCGGGTCGCCGGCGTAGAAGTGCCAGGCTTCGGCCTTATCAACGCGATGCCAGTGCGAGCGCTCGCCTTGCTTCAGAAGGTAGTAGATCGCGGTCGAGGCTGTATCGCGAAACGTCTCGCGGAAGTGGCCGCCTTCGGGGTGGGGTTTGAGATCGAGGGCTTTGATGATTTCGTCGGCCGTCACTTGAAGACGTCTTTGCGGCGGCGGGTTTCGGCGAAGACTTCGACGGTGTCCGCGGATTCGAGCGCCATCGACTTGCGAAGTTCCGGGCTTGCCGGGCGCAAGAACGGGTTCGTTTCGCGCTCAAGGCCGATGGTCGAGGGGATGGTCGGCTTACCTGCGGCGCGCAGGCTTTCGACTTCGGCCATGCGCTTCTTCAACGCGGCGTTGTTCGGTTCGAGCGTCACTGCGAAGCGGCCGTTCGAAAGCGTGTATTCGTGGCCGCAATAGACACGCGTGTCGGGCGGCAGAGCCGCGAGCTTCGAGAGACTGGACCACATTTGCGCGGGCGTGCCTTCGAACAGGCGGCCGCAGCCCATGGCGAACATCGTGTCGCCGGTGAAGACCGCTTTGTCGGCTTCGAACCAGAAGGCGATGTGGCCTTTCGTGTGGGCCGGGATGTCGAAGATTTTCGCTTTGGCCTGGCCGAGGTTCCAGGTGTCGCCTTCGCCGACTTCTTCGTCGATGCCGGGAATGCGCTCGCGGTCGGCGCGGGGGCCGACGACTTTAGCGCCGGTCTTTTCCTTCAGTTCGAGATTGCCACCCGTGTGGTCGAAGTGGTGATGCGTGTTCAGGATGTGCGTCAGTTTGAGGTTGTGCGCGCTCAGCGCGGCGAAGACGGGTGCTGCTTCCGACGGATCGACGACCGCCACTTGGTTCGTCGCCGTGTCATGGACGAGATACGCGTAGTTGTCGGAGAGGCAAGGGACGAGATGGATGTTGAGCATGGGTCAGCTTGAAATGTTGTAGGCGGCCAAGGCTGCCATGTTGACGATGTCGTTCATGGTGGCGCCCAACGGGGCGATCTGAACGGGCTTTTCGAGGCCGACGAGCAGCGGGCCGATTACCGTTGCTCCGCCGATGACTTCGGTCATCGTGGTGGAGATCGACGCCGAGTGGATCGCCGGCATGATCAGCACGTTCGCTGGGCCTTTCAGGCGGCAGAACGGATAGAGCGCCATGCGCTCCGGGTCGAGGGCGATGTCGGCGTTCATTTCGCCGTCGTATTCGAAATCGACGCCGCGCCTATCGAGCAGGTCGACAGCTTCGCGGACGCGCTGCGAGCGTTCGCCCCAGGGCTGGCCGAATGTCGAGTAGGCGAGCAGGGCGACGCGCGGTTCGTGACCGAAGCGGCGCGCGACGGCGGCCGTTTGGATCGTGATGTCGACCAATTCTTCCGGCGTCGGCATTTCGTGAACGTTGGTATCGCCCACGAAGACCGTGCGGCCTCGGTCCAAGATGATCGAGACACCGACGAGGCGTTCGCCCGGCTTGGGATCGAGCACGTGGCGTACGTCGGCAAGCGCGACCGAATAGTGTCGCGTCACGCCGGTCACCATGGCGTCGGCATGACCCGCGGCGACGACGGACGCGGCGTAGATGTTGCGGTCGTAGGTGACTTGGCGGACGCAATCGCGGAGCAGCGAACCCTTGCGGCTCCAGCGCTTGAACAGCGTTTCGGCGTATTCCTGTGTGCGTGGGCTTTGGCGCGGGAACTGAATTTCGAGATCGCCGACTTCTTCCAGACCGGAACTGCGTACGGTGGCGCGTATACGTTCGGGATCGCCGATGAGGATGGCCTTGCCGAGACCCGAGCTTTGATAGGTCAACGCGGCGCGGATGACGGCCTCTTCTTCACCCTCCGCGAAGACGACGCGCTTGGGCTGCAGGCGTACGCGGGCGACGACGCGCTGGACGATCGAGGCGACGGGATCGAGACGCGAAGCCAGGTGGTTCTTGTAGGCGTCGAGGTCGGCGATCGGCTTTTGTGCGACGCCCGACGCCATCGCTGCTTTGGCGACGGCGACGGGGACGGTGGAGATCAGACGCGGGTCGAACGGGACCGGGATGATGTAGTCCGGTCCAAATTTCGGGCGCGCGGTGTGATAAGCGGCGGCAACCTCGTCGGGCACGTCCTGACGCGCGAGTTCGGCAAGCGCGTGGGCGGCGGCAATCTTCATTTCGTCGTTGATCGTGCGGGCCCGCACGTCAAGCGCGCCGCGGAAGATGTAGGGGAAGCCCAGGACGTTGTTCACTTGGTTCGCGTAATCTGAGCGGCCCGTCGCCACGATCGCGTCGGAGCGGACGGCTTGGACATCTTCCGGCGTGATCTCAGGGTCGGGGTTTGCACAGGCGAAGATGATGGGCTTCGCCGCCATCGACTTCACCATGTCCTGCGTGACCGCGTCTTTGACGGAGAGGCCCAGCAAGACGTCGGCGCCGACCAACGCTTCGGCGAGCGAGCGGGACTTTGTGGTGACGGCGTGGGCCGACTTCCACTGGTTCATGCCTTCGGTGCGGCCTTTGTAGATGACGCCTTTGGTATCGCAGAGGATGGCGTTCTCGTTCGGCAGGCCCATGGCTTTGACGAGTTCGAGGCAGGCGATCGCGGCTGCGCCGGCACCGTTGACGACGACCTTCGTCTTTTTGATGTCGCGGCCGGTGAGATAGAGCGCGTTGATGAGGCCCGCGGCGGTGATGATCGCCGTGCCGTGCTGATCGTCGTGGAAGACGGGGATCGACATCAACTCGCGCAGGCGCTGCTCGATGATGAAGCAGTCTGGCGCTTTGATGTCTTCGAGGTTGATGCCGCCGAAGGTCGGGCCCAGGTAGCGGACGCAATTGATGAATTGATCGACGTCGTGCGTGTCGACTTCGAGGTCGATCGAGTCGACGTCGGCGAAGCGCTTGAAGAGGACGGCCTTGCCTTCCATCACCGGCTTTGAAGCGAGTGCGCCCAGATCGCCCAAGCCTAAGATGGCAGTGCCGTTCGAGATGACGGCGACGAGATTGCCCTTGGCGGTGTAGTCATAAGCTGTGGATGGATCTTCGGCGATTGCGCGCACCGGAACGGCAACGCCCGGCGAATAGGCGAGGCTCAAGTCGCGCTGTGTCGCCATCGGTTTTGAAGGCGTGATTTCCAGCTTGCCAGGCTTGGGCTGGCTATGAAAAAGAAGGGCTTCTTGATCCGTAAATGGACGCTTTTTCGACATGGACTCGCCGTTTGGTTCGAGCTGGACTGAGCGGTCCGGCGCGGTATCGATTTCTGTGATCTTTGAATACAGGCCGTCCACAGGGCGGCACAAGGCTCTTTCGTAAGGTTGGAGGTTCTCCGCGTGACGGTGCAGGCGGCAGCGCAAGTCGAGCGCGAGGAAGAGCGCGCGACGCCGATGATGGCGCAGTATTTGGCCATCAAGCGGGAGCACGCGGACTACCTGCTGTTCTATCGGATGGGCGACTTTTACGAGCTGTTTTTTGACGATGCGGTGAAGGCTTCGGCGGCGCTCGATATCGCGCTAACCAAGCGGGGCAAGCACAACGACGCCGACATTGCGATGTGCGGCGTGCCGGTGCATTCGGCCGAGAACTATTTGCTGACCTTGATCAGGAAGGGCTTCAAGGTCGCTGTGTGCGAGCAGACCGAAGACCCGGCCGAGGCGAAGAAGCGCGGGTCGAAGTCGGTGGTCGCCCGCGAGGTCGTGCGTGTCGTCACGCCGGGCACGCTCACCGAAGATCAGCTCTTGAGTGCGCGGCGGCACAACTATCTGGCGGCGTTGGCGCGGGTCGCGGGTGGCTATGCGATGGCGTGGACGGATATTTCCGACGGGTCGTTTCATGTCACGGCGGTCGAGTCCGCGATGCTGGGCCAGACGTTGGCGCGGATCGAGCCGGCGGAGTTGTTGGTGCCCGATGCACTCGCCGGTGAGGAAACCGTGGCGGGGCTGGTGCGCGAGCTGGGCGCGCGGGCGACATTGTTGCCGGCGCTGAAGTTCGATTCCGCTGTTGGCGAGCGTTTGTTGAAGTCGCAGCTGAATGTATCGGCGCTTGATGCGTTCGGAAGTTTTTCGCGGGCGGAAATTGCTGCGGCGGGTGCCGTGCTCGGCTATTTGGAGCTGACGCAGAAGGGCAAGCTGCCCGCGCTGTCGCCGCCTCGCCAGCAAGCGCAAACGCATGTGATGGCGATGGATGCGGCGACGCGGCGCAATCTGGAACTCGTGCAGACCTTGGCCGGCGAAACGCAGGGAAGTTTACTCGCGACGATCGATCGGACGCTGACGGCGGCGGGCGGACGCGAGCTGGCCGAGCGTATATTGGCGCCGCTGACCGATGTCGGCGCGATCGAAGCCCGGCTTGATGGGGTTGCATACTTCGCCGGCAATGCAGCGGCGCGCGACGTGACGCGTGGTGTGCTCAGGCGGATGCCGGATATGGCGCGGGCGCTGTCGCGGCTGAGCGTCGATCGCGGGGGACCACGCGATCTTGGCGCGGTGCGCGATGCTCTGTCGTTGGCGCTGACTTTGCCGGAGGCGGTGACGCGCAAAGAGGATGCGCTGGCGGCGTTGCCGCAATCGCTTGCACGGGAGTTCAAGCGGCTGCAGGACGCGGGTGCTGCGGTTGCCGCACTGGAGGCGAAGCTGGCGCGGCAGTTGGGGCCGGACTTGCCGCTGTTCGCGCGTGATGGCGGCTTTGTCGCGACGGGCGCGCACGCACGGCTCGACGCGGCGCGGACGCTGCGCGACGATGCGCGACGGGTGATCGTCGAGTTGGAGGGCCGGCTTAAGGAAGAGACGGGAATCGGATCGCTGAAGGTCCGGCACAACAACGTGCTCGGCTATCACATAGAGATCACGGCCGCGAACGCGGAGAAGCTGAAGACGACCGAGGCTGGGCGCGCGTTCGTGCATCGCCAGACGACGGCGCAGGCGCAGCGCCATACGAATGCAGAGCTGGCGGAGTTGGCATCGAAGATTGCGGACGCGGCGGGTGAGGCGATTGCGATCGAGCTTGCGATTTTCGATGAGCTTGTCGGCGATGTACGTGCTGCAGCGGGCGCACTTGGAGAAATAGCAGGCGTCGTCGCGCGGATGGATGTCTTGGCGGGGCTGGCGGAACTTGCGGTCGAAGGCGACTATGTTCGCCCTGCGATCACGCCGGGGCAAGCATTCAAGATTTCGCGCGGGCGCCATCCGGTGGTTGAAGCGGCGCTGAAACGCGAGGCGCAAGGGTTTGTCGCGAACGATTGCGATCTGTCGTCAGGAGGCACGCGGCTTTGGCTGGTGACCGGGCCGAACATGGCGGGCAAGTCGACGTTCCTTCGGCAGAACGCTTTGATCGCGATCTTGGCGCAGGCCGGGTCCTTTGTGCCGGCGGCGTCGGCGGAGATCGGGATCGTCGATCGGTTGTTCAGCCGCGTCGGCGCCGCGGACGATCTGGCGCGTGGGCGTTCGACGTTCATGGTCGAGATGGTCGAGACGGCGGCGATCTTGAATCAGGCAACGGATCGCTCGCTGGTCATTTTGGATGAGATCGGGCGTGGCACGGCGACGTTCGACGGGCTTTCGATCGCGTGGGCGACGGTCGAGCGCTTGAACGGCGTCAACCGCTCGCGGGCTCTCTTCGCGACGCACTATCACGAGCTCACGGGCTTGAGTACGCGCCTCGATGGCGTCGCGAATGTGACCGTGCGCGTGAAGGAGTGGCAGGGCGGCATCGTGTTCCTGCACGAGGTCGTGCCTGGGGCGGCGGATCGCTCCTACGGTATTCAGGTTGCAAAGCTCGCCGGGCTGCCGAAGGATGTGCTCACGCGGGCGCAAGCGGTGTTGCACGCGCTCGAACGCGGCGACAGCGGACGGCGGGCGAAGACGGTCGTCGACGAGTTGCCGCTGTTCGCGGCAACCGCGGCAAGTGCGCAGCCGTCACAAGAATCGCAGGTTGAGGCGAAGCTGAAAGACGTCAACGTTGACGAACTCAGTCCGCGTGCGGCATTGCAGCTTGTCTACGATCTTAAGGCGCTTTTGAAGGACCGGCTACAATGAGCGACTTCCAACTGTCCGATTGGGTCGGCGTTCTGTCGGCGGCGATTTCCGTCCTTGCGCTGGTGATCAATTTGGCGGTCGCTTCGCGGCAGACGCGAGTCAGCGTCGAATCTTTGAAGTTCAACAACGACAGCCAGGTGATGAATTGGGCCAACCGCGTCGTCGTTGCGATGTCGGAGGCCTATCACGTCGCGCGCGCGGCGAATGTCAGCGCGACTTCAGTTCATGAGCGTGCGTTGAGCCTTGCGGTCAATCTCTCGGCGCTGATCGACGAAGGGCGCTGGTTCTTTCCCAATATCGGTCGCAAGCCGACCGATGACGAAAAGCCCGGGGCCTATCGCGGCACGCGGCAAGCGGTGCTGGATCATGTTGTTGCCGTTTACGATACAGTCGTGGAATTGCAGCGCGCGGACGATCAACTTCGTGCGAGCTTCGTCGAGCGAATCCACGAAGCCAGGCGGCATTTCGTGACCGAAGTGCAGCACGCGGTCGATCCGCGGCGGCGCGCTTGGGTCATGGACAGGTTTCGGAAGTTTTAGAATCGTCCTCAGGGGGAATTCGCTTGGGCTACTCCCTCATAAAGTGCGTGAGAAAACTCTCGCGACGCATTTCGCAACGGCGTGTCCTTCTGTAAGCTTTTCTCCGGGTAGCAAGTTTGACTTCGGGGAGCCTGATGGCGCGCGTTTCGTCCAAAATTCGTTCGGTCACTGTGTTGGGTGCGGTCGCGATTGCGTTGACAGCGAGTCTGACCGGCATCGCGAGCGCGGCCTCGGTTTCGTTGCCGAGCCTCTCGGGGCTCGTCGACAGCGTGCGGCCTTCGGTCGTTAGCGTTGCGGCGAAAGTGACCAGCGGGGCGAAGAGCGGTACGGCGCTCGGTTCGGGTTTCGTGATCGACTCCGAAGGTTACATCGTCACGAATGCGCACGTGATCCTGACGTCGAACGATGTCGAGGTCACCTTTTCGGACGGTGCGAAGTACAAGGTCCGCGTGATCGGGCGCGATCAGGCGACGGATGTGGCGCTGCTGAAGATCGATGCGCCGAAGAAATTCCAGGCGGTAACGTTTGCGGACTATCGCCGCGTAAAGGTCGGCGATTGGGTGGTTGCGATCGGCAATCCGTTCGGGCTCGGCGGTACGGTCACCGCGGGGATCGTCTCGGCGCGCGGGCGCGACGAGGTCGGGAGCGCCGCGTTCACGGACTATCTGCAAGTCGACGCCGCGATCAATCACGGCAACTCGGGCGGGCCGACCTTCGATCTGTCGGGTCGCGTCGTGGGCATGAATACGCTCGGTTATCCGACATCAAACGGCGAGTTGGCGAGCGGTATCGGCTTTGCCATTCCCTCTTCCACGGTGCAGCGCGTGGTGCAGGATTTGCGGGCGACGGGAACGGTCAGCCGCGGCTTCCTCGGCGTGCAGATCGAGAGCCTCAGCGATGAATCGGCAACCGCGCTGGGTCTTCCGAATTCGAACGGCGCGCTCGTGACCGACACGATCGACGGCAGCCCGGCGCAGAAGGCAGGTATCAAGCGCGGCGACGTGATCTTGAAGATCAATGGCGAAGCGGTGAAAGATAACCGCGAAGCCTCGCGTAAGATCGCGGCGTTACAGGTTGGGCAGACGGCAACGTTCACGATCTGGCGCGACAACAAGACGATTTCGGTGACGGTCACTGTCGCGAAGCGCGATCAGGTGGCTGAGCTTGAGGTGCCGGCGGCCGGCAACGCGGCGGCGGATGAGGTGAAGCTCACCTCGCTCGGGCTTGGGTTGAAGACCATCACGGCCGAAGTGCGGACGACGTTTGCGCTCGCGACGGAAGCTGCGGGCGTGCTGGTCACGCATATCGATCCGGCGAGCGAGGCGGCACTGAAGGGCTTGCGCGAAGGCGACCGGATCGTGGCAGTCGGCACGGCCGATGTGGGCTCTCTCACCGACGTCAACCTCGCGATCGAGCAGGCGCGGGCGCAGAAGCGGCCGTCGGTGTTGCTGTTCGTGGAAACGCGCGCCGGCGGCAAGGTGCATCTTCCGGTAACGCTCAGCCCGAACTGAGGCCAAGCATGGCGGCTAAGAAATCGTTCCCGGCGGAGGGCGGATGCACCTGCCGGAAGGTGCGCTACCGGCTGCTCACAAAGCCGCTGTTCGTGAATTGCTGTCATTGCACTTGGTGTCAGCGCGAGACCGGCTCGGCGTTTGTGATCAACGCGATGATCGAGACGGACCGCCTGAAGATCTTGCGCGGCACGCCTGAAGTCGTGAAGACGCCGTCGGCGAGCGGGAACGGCCAGAAAATACTCCGCTGTGTCGATTGCTAGATCGCACTCTGGAGTCACTATTCCAGTCCGAAGATCGCGTTCGTGCGGGTGGGCACGCTCGACAACCCCGATCTTTGCCCACCGGACGTCCACATCTTCACCTCGACCAAACAGAAGTGGGTCGAGCTTTCGGGCAAGGTGCCGATCCGCAAAGGCTACTACGATCGCGATAAGCTTTGGCCGGCGGAGAGCCTGGAGCGGCGTCGGGTATTGATGGGGTAGCCTTCAGTTTTGCGTTGCCGCGGGAGTGTTTTATCATCGACTGATGGACACCATCGCGGCCGGTCGAATCGCTTTTTGGGAAGGCGGTAGTCTTTGGGTGCTTGACGTGCTCGACGGCGCCGAAGCGCCCAGACGCACCGAGATGCACGCACATCATGCGTTTCAGCTCACGTTTTCACTCGGCGGCAGTTTCAGTTTCCACCTTGAGGATCGCGTCGTGTCGGGTCCTTCCGCCATCGTGTCGCCGGATACGCTCCACGCCTTCGAGGCTCGCGGCTTTATTTCGCATCTGTTTGTCGAACCCGAAAGCCGCGCCGGACGCACGCTCGAACAGTTGATGCAAGGCCGGCCGGCGGCGGCCGTTACGGCGGCGGAGGCGCGTGATGCGCCCGATCTGATCCTCGAGGCGTTCCGGCACCCGCATGATCCCCGCGGCGCACTGCGTGACGCGGGGAGGACGATCAGCGACCGTATTGCGGGTCACGCGCGGGCCGTCGAGCCGGATCGCCGCGTACGGCAAATCATCAAATGGGCGACCGACAATCTGGATCGCTCCGTCGGCATCGACGAAGCGGCACAAGGCGTTCGCTTGTCTCCCAGCCGGGCGAGCCATTTGTTTGTCGAGGAAGCGGGGCTGCCTTTTCGCACGTATGTGCTTTGGTTGCGTCTGGTGCGCGCCGTCGATGCCCACGTCGCCGGCAGGACGCTCACGGAGGCCGCGCAAGAGGCTGGGTTTTCTGATTCCGCCCACTTGAGCCGGACCTTCAAGCGCATGTTCGGCATACCCGCCGCGGCACTCGAAATGTCGTAGCCGTTTCGTTCAAGCGGTAGTGCGTTCCCGGGGTTAGGTATGGCGTGTCCATACGGACATCAACCAATGCCTCATTCACGGAGACGAAAATGAACAACGCACCTGCTTCTTATCTGAACACGTCCAGCGCCACCGGCTGCGCTTGCGGCCCGAATTGCGGCTGCGGTGACAACTGCCGTTGCAACAAAAAATCCTGCGGTGCGGACTGCACCTGCTCGTCTTGAACTCTGTGGCCCGAGCCCTGCCGATGACGAAGCTCGGGCCCTTTATTTCCAAATCTGCCATCGATCGAAGGTGAATTGTCATGGAATACATGGTTGGAGTCGTTCTCGGGCTTGCCGCTTGTGGCCTTGGCACAGTTGCCGGACTCGAGCGCGACCGGGCGTTCTACCCGGTCATGATGATCGTGATCGCGTCCTACTACGCGTTGTTTGCCATCATCGGCAGCGATGTGCGCGCCCTTTACGTCGAAGTTGCTATGGCTCTGGGGTTCGTTTGTCTGGCGGTGATTGGATTTAAGACCAGCCTTTGGATCGTGGCTGCGGCCTTGGCCGGCCACGCGGGGCTCGATCTGATTCACGGACATGTGGTGACAAACGCCGGCGTGCCGGCCTGGTGGCCGATGTTCTGCGCCAGTATCGATGCCTTCGCTGCTGTCTATCTGGCGTGGCGGCTTCTCTCGACACGGATTGACGAACACAATCGCCTGTCGTTCGGCCACCGCATCCGTGCTTACGTGCAAGTCGAACTCAACGCTGCGCAAGCGGCCGAACAAGCCGGCGAGCCTCTTGTCGCCTTTCGTCATCTTGAGCGCGCTCATGTTCTGGGTCAAAGATCGACCGTGCAACATGTTCGTGTGCATATGCTGATGCTCGGCTGGGGGCTGCGCCACCACAGCGCCCGTGAAGTCGTGGGCCAGGTCACGCGCTTGATCGGCGCGGCGACCAAGACGTGGATCGGGCTAATCCCGCAAGGAAACACCGGCGGCGCCAATGTGAGCGCGTTCAAGTCGATACCGATCCCCGACGATCTCGCCGATATCATCGATGCCGCACGCTCGCCGCGCCAATGGTTCAACTGAAGGCCGAGGAGAATACACCATGCTGGCCGCCACTTGCCGTCGCTATGGATCGCCTGACACGCTGAAGATCGAAGAGGTGGCACGCCCTGCGCCTAAGGCCGATGAGATTTTGGTTCGCGTCCGCGACAGCAGCGTGACGTCCGGCGATGTCCGCCTGCGCAATTTTAGCGGGGCGGGGATCTTCTGGCTGCCGATGCGGTTGATCTTTGGGGTGTTGCGTCCGCGTAACCCACTCACGGGTATGGAGTTCGCGGGTAGTGTTGAAGCCGCCGGCGAAGGCTCGGCGGGTTTTCGTGTCGGCGATGCCGTCTTCGGTATGAAGATCGGCGGCGCCAATGCCGAGTTTGTCGCCGTTCGCGCTGCGGGCGCGGTCGCCGCTAAGCCCGAGGGTCTGAGCTTCGCTGAGGCTGCCGTGGTTCCGTTCGGGGCTCTGTCGGCGTTGGCGTTCTTGCGGGACTTTGTGAAGATCAAACCTGGGCAGAAGATACTCATCCATGGCGCCAGCGGCGCCGTTGGCGTGTTTGCGGTTCAGTTGGCCAAGCATTTCGGCGCTCACGTCACCGGCGTGTGCAGCACCGCCAACGTAGAACTCGTCAGGTCGCTTGGCGCCGACCAGGTGATCGATTATTCCAAGACCGATTTCACCCAAGGTTCGGATGTCTACGATGCGATCCTCGACACCGTTGGGGGCACGTCGTTTTCGCGCAGCAAGCGCGTGCTGGCGCCAACCGGGCGTCACGTGTTCGTCGTTCAGAAGCTTGCGCAACTTCTGCAAGCGCTCTGGACCTCGATGCGTCCGGGCAAGCGCGTCATCGTCGGCTTTTCGGCGGGCGACTCCAAAGACGACCTTTTGTTGATCAAGCGCTTGATCGAGGAGGGCCGGATCAGACCGGTGATCGATCGAACCTATCGCCTGCAAGAAATCGCCGAGGCACATCGCTATGTCGAGACCGGCCGGAAGCGGGGAGGCGTGGTGGTGTCTGTGAGCGATTGAACCTTTGGGCAGGAGACGGGCTTTTGGCTCGATTCTCCTCTTGTCATTGTTCCCATTATGTTCTATATACTATTTTCTTATGTAATCATAAGACGTTGGCCGCGCGATGACCGACGACGGCAAGACGACGAACGCCGCCAGCGACCCGCGGGAGCGGTCGGACGAACGCATTGCGTCGCGCCGCATCGCGCCGCACGCCGCACACAAAGGAAACAGACATGCTCTCAACGGTCACACGGCTCCAGACGGCACCGCGCTGTCGCAGCCGCTCGAAGCGCACGAAACTGCCCTGCCAGGCGCCGGCCGTTCGCGGCTATGACGTCTGCCGCTTTCACGGCGCGCGCAGCGGCGCACCGCACGGCAATCGCAACGCCTGGAAACACGGCACCAGGGGCGAGGGGTGGCGCAGCGAAGCGCGCGCCTTAAGTGCCCTGGTCCGCGAAGCCCGCAAACTTGCTTCCAGCGCGCAAGTTCCGGGTACATGAGGTTGTTCGCTCGAAAACCGCGGGGGATATCCCCCGGGCGGCGCAGGCGTCTCAAGAAAGGCGCAGCAATCCCATAAAGTTATCACACGGTTTTGGTCCTGTTAGGGTCTCGTTTGGTAATGGCCGTGCAACCGATAGAATGAGGCGATGAGTTCAAGACCCGGAGACGATCTGCGCAATGCGCTGACGGCCCTTGCGCAGGAGCAGGGGAACGATGCCGCGCGGCTGAAGGCTGCGGCGTTGCCCCTGTTCAAGAAGGCGCTCGCGACGGCGCGCGAAGGCGCGCGGGTTTATCTGGAGGGCGGGGGCACCGGGCTTGGGACGGCGAAGCGGCTGTCTGATGCGACAGACGTGTTGATGAGCGTGCTCTACGATTTCACGGTCAAGCACGTGTTCTATGCGCAGAACCCGACCGACTCGGAACACATCGCGGTGGTCGCGGTCGGCGGCTATGGGCGCGGGGCGCTGGCGCCGGGGTCGGATGTCGATCTGCTGTTTGTGCTGCCCTACAAGCAGACCGCTTGGGGCGAGAGCGTGATCGAGTTCATGCTCTATGTGTTGTGGGATTTGGGGTTGAAGGTCGGGCATGCGACGCGCTCGATCGATGAGTGTATTCGTCTCGCGAAATCCGATCACACGATCCGTACGGCGGTGCTGGAGTCGCGCTTCGTGTGTGGGCGGGAGACTCTGTTCGACACGCTGAAGGCGCGCTTTGCGAAGGAGGTCGTGACGGGTACGGGCCGCGATTTCGTGGAGGCTAAGCTCGACGAGCGGGCGCGTCGGCACGCGGGCGCGGGCGAGAGCCGCTATCTGGTCGAGCCGAACATCAAGGACGGCAAGGGCGGCCTGCGCGATCTGCACACGCTCTACTGGATCGCGAAGTATCTCTACCGCGTCGACGACGCGTCGGAGTTGGTCGGCGCCGGGTTGCTGACGGCGGATGAGTACCGGGCGTTCGCGGAGGCCGAGGAGTTCTTATGGCTCGTGCGGTGCCATCTGCATTTGCTGACGGGACGCGCCGAGGAGCGGTTGACGTTCGATACGCAGATCGAGTTGGCGAAGCGTCTGGGCTTTAAGGATGAAGCGGGCGAGCGCGGGGTCGAGCGCTTCATGCAGCGCTATTTCTTGAACGCAAAGACGGTCGGCGATCTGACGCGCATCTTCTGTGCGACGTTGGAGGCGCAAAATCAGAAGCCCTGGCCTGTGTTCGGGCGGTTCATGACTGGGGTCGGGCGGCGCCGGGTCGAGGCCGACGGCTTTTTCGTGGAGCAGAACCGTCTGAACGTGGACGGGCCGCAGGTGTTTCGCGATCAGCCGGTCAACATGCTCCGGCTGTTTCATATCGCGGATCAAAAAGGCGTCGACATCCATCCCGACGCGTTGAAGCTGGTCACACGCAGTCTGGGGCTCATCGACGACGCGTTGCGGACGAACGCGCAGGCGAACAAGCTGTTTCTTGAGATTCTGTGTTCTCGGCGCGATCCTGAGCGTACGCTCCGGCAGATGAACGAGGCGGGCGTGTTCGGCGCCTTTGTGCCGGACTTTGGGCGTATCGTCGCGAAGATGCAGTTCAATATGTATCACCACTATACGGTGGACGAGCACCTGATCCGCGCGATCGGGCATCTCTCGAAGATCGAGCGCGGCGAATACAAGGAAGAGCATCCGCTCGCGAACGAGATCATCCACAAGGTCTTATCGCGCGAAGTGCTCTATGTCGCGATGCTGCTGCACGACATCGCGAAAGGGCGCGAGGGCGATCACTCGGAGGTCGGCGAAGAGGTTGCCAATGCGCTCTGTCCGCGGCTCGGGATGACGGCGGCGGAGACGGAGACCGTTGCGTGGCTGGTGCTCAACCACTTGGTCATGAGCGACGTTTCGCAGAAGCGCGATCTTTCGGATCCGAAGACTATTCGCGATTTCGCGGCCGTCGTGCAATCGCCGGAGCGGTTGCGGTTGTTGCTGTGCTTGACGGTCGCCGATATTCGCGCGGTGGGGCCTGGGGTCTGGAACGGTTGGAAGGGGCAGCTCTTGCGGCAGCTCTACTACGAGACCGAGGCGCAGATGTTGGGTGGGTTCAGCGCCAGCGCGCGGCCGCAGTTGGTGGCGGAGGCGAAGGCGGAACTTGGGCGGCGGCTGGCCGATTGGCCGGAAGAGG
Source organism: uncultured Flavobacteriaceae bacterium (assembly GCA_964547645.1). GTDB lineage: Bacteria > Pseudomonadota > Alphaproteobacteria > Micropepsales > Micropepsaceae > SZUA-430. The sequence goes on along the minus strand of CAZJOM010000011.1, from coordinate 29,559 downwards.
CGCGCGCACGGGCCTTGTCGCGGCACTACGATCCTTATTGGCTGGCGCTCGATCCGCATAAGCACGAAGCGCAAGCGCGGCAGATGCGGGCTGCGGATGAGGCGGGCGAAACGTTCAGTCTGATGGCGCGGGCGGACGAGTTCCGGGCGGTCAGCGAAGTGGCGGTCTATACGGGCGACCATCCGGGTCTGTTCTCGCAGCTCGCCGGCGCGGTTGCGATGTGCGGGGCCAGCATCGTCGATGCGAAGATTTTTACGACCACCGACGGTATGGCGATGGACGTGTTCTGGTTGCAGGACGCGGAAGGGCGGCCGTTGACCGACGAGCGGCGCATTCAGCGGCTGCGCGAGACGATGAAGCGGGTGCTGGACGGCGAGGTGGTGCCGCGCACGGTGATCGACGCGCGGCAAGTTCGCCGGCGGGAGGAGGCGTTTACCGTCGAACCGCGGGTGCTGATCGATAACTCCGCCTCGGACACGCACACCGTGATCGAGGTCAACGGGCGCGACCGGCCAGGATTGCTGCACGATCTGACGCGGGCGTTGTTCGTGGCGCGCCTGTCGATCCACTCGGCGCAGATTGCAACTTATGGCGAACGGGCGATCGACGTTTTCTATGTGAAGGACGTCTACGGGCTGAAAGTCACGCATCCGCAACGGATCGAGGCGATCAAGGCCGGCGTGCTCGAGGCCTTGGGCGACGGCGGGGTGCGCGTGCAACGGCGGGCGAAGGCCAAGAGTTGAGGGTCTTGCGAGGGGCGCTGGGTCTGGCGCATAACCCCGGGCCCTTTTGAGCGGAACTGGACCTTTTCTGATGAGCGCGCACGAGTCGACGGTGTTTTCGGGGATGCAGCCGACGGGCAATTTGCATCTCGGCAATTATCTGGGCGCGATCCGGAATTGGCTGAAGCTGCAGGAGCAATATCGCTGCATCTATTGCGTGGTCGATATGCACGCGATCACCGTCGAGCAGGATCCGAAGCAGCTCGTGAAAGCGACGCGCGAGGTGGCGGCGGCCTATATTGCGAGCGGGGTCGATCCGAAGCGCTCGATCGTGTTTGCGCAGAGCCAGGTGCCGGAGCATGCGGAACTCGCGTGGGTGTTCAACTGCGTGGCACGGGTCGGCTGGCTGAACCGGATGACGCAGTTCAAAGAGAAGGCCGGCAAGAACCGCGAGGCGATGAGCGTCGGGCTCTATACTTATCCGGTGCTGATGGCGGCGGACATTTTGGCTTACAAAGCGACGCATGTGCCGGTCGGCGACGATCAGAAGCAGCATGTCGAACTCGCGCGCGACATTGCGCAGAAGTTCAACAATGATTTCGGCGTGCCGGACTTCTTCCCCTTGCCGGAGCCGATCATCACGGGCCCCGCGACGCGGGTGATGAGCTTGCGCGACGGGACGGCGAAGATGTCGAAGTCCGATCCGTCGGAATACTCGCGCATCAACCTGACCGACGATGCGGATGCGATCGCGCAGAAGTTCCGCAAAGCGAAGACCGATCCTCTGCCGTTGCCGGAGGTCGAGAGCGAACTCGAAAGTCGGCCCGAGGCGGATAATCTCGTGTCGATCTACGCGGCGTTTGCCGAGAAGGGCAAACAGGCGGTGCTCGATGAATTTCGCGGTGGCCAGTTCTCCGGTTTCAAGAACGCGCTTAGCGAGCTTGTCGTCTCGAAGCTTTCGCCGATCGCGGCCGAGATGCGGCGATTGTTGGACGATCCGGCCGAGATGGACAGGTTGTTGCGTAGGGGCGCGGACCAGGCGCGCGAAATCGCATCGCCGATCATGAAGGACGTTCGCCGGGTGGTGGGCTTCCCCACTTGAGGCGTGGTGGGGCGACGTGGCATCGTGGCGACTATGTCCGACACAGGGCCCTTACAGAAAAAACGGCGGCGCAAGTTTCTCGTCGTCGTGGACGCTTCGCCTGAGCACAAGAAAGCGCTTCGCTATGCGGCGCGGCGGGCGCAGCATACCGGCGGGCTGGTTTCGCTTCTGATCGTGGTCACTGCCGTTGACTTTCAGCATTGGCGTTCGGTCGAAGACGCGATGCGGGAAGAGGCGCTACAGGAAGCCGAGCGCATGCTTTATGATGCCGCCGGCGAGGTGAACCGAATTTCGGGGCTCCTGCCCGAGGTGATGGTGATCGAGGGCAAACCGCGCGACGTGCTGTTTTCGCTGCTGAAGGAAGATCCCGACATTTCGATCTTGGTACTGGGCGCGAGTACGGGGCGTGAGGGGCCGGGGCCCTTGGTATCGCTTGTCGCCCAGCAGTCGCAGCAAGCCTATCCGATCCCCGTGACGATCGTCCCCGGCGGCTTGAGCGACGAAGCCATCGACACGCTGGCTTAGGCCGTCGTGAAAATTTCTCTGGGATCGCGAACGCCGCGCAGGGCGTGGAAGCCTAGCGACTTGGTCTTGATGCCGTGCGGGAGCTTGGCGAAGTCGGCGGTCAGGAGCAGCGAGTGCTCCAAGACTTTCGTTAGCGGTTCGATGCGCGAGACCTCGTTGACGGCGGGGCCGATGACGGTGAAATCGAGGCGCTCGCGGCTGCCGATGTTGCCGAACGTGACTTGGCCGACGTGGAGGGCAAAGCCGGCGGCGAGGCGGTCGACGCCTTCGGGCAGGCGTTCGGAGGGGATCGCCTCCAGCGTTTGGCGGGCTTCCAGGGCGGCGTCGAGCGCCTCACGGGCGGCGCGGCCGACGTCGAGACCGTCGCGCGTCGGGAAGATCGCGATCATGCCGTCGCCAATCATCTTGATGACGTCGCCGCCGTGCAGGCGGACCGGTTCGCCGACGGCATCGTAGTATTCGCCCAAGACCGAGATGATTTGGTTGGGCGTCAGCATGTCGGTCATGCGGGTGAAGCCGCGCAGGTCGCAATAGAAGATCACGGCCGCAATGTCTTCGCCGAGCGAGCGGCGGATGTCGCCGGAGATGATGCGGCGGGTGGCGTCGCTGCCCAAATAGGTTCTCAACAGCTGCTCGGTGATGCGCCGCGCATGAGCGAGCTCGAGTCGCATGCACATGAGCGGCAACAGCAGATCGAAATAGGTGATCTCATCCGTCGAGAAGCCGCCGGGCTTGTCGGTCGCCCACGAGACGAAATGGCGCGTGTTGTCCGAGAACGCGAGCGCCATGCCGACGTAGTCGGTCGCGCCTTGCTCTCGCAGTTCGCGGGTGACGGCGAAATCCAGCACGGCATCGTCGCCTTCGAGCTTGCGGCGCAAGCCATCGGCACCGTCGTGGATGATCCTGATAGGGCTGCCCATGTAAGTCTCGCTGCGTTTGGGCGTGTAGGCACGGTCGGTGATCTCGATGCCTTGGTCGCGGATCCAGGCATAAGCGCGGCCGATGAGCTCTGGGTGATAGTCGGACAGGCTGACAGATACGCGCATTAGGGGCACACCGTCGGAGACTGCGCGGGTAGCCAGGCCCTCGACGATTTCCTCAATCGTCAGGCCTTGGCCGCGGTGATCGGCCAAGAAGTGCGCTGCAGACGAGTCGGCCAACGCCCCGAGCTTGAGTTTGCCTTGACTTTCGTCCGCCGCAGCCAAATGTGTTCCCTCAATCGCCATCACCTATATAGGGCCTCGCCGAGGCTGGGAAAGACATGTTCATCCAAACCGAATCGACACCGAATCCGGCGACTTTGAAGTTTCTGCCCGGACGTACCGTCCTGGGCGAAGGGGCTGCCGATTTTCCGACGCGCGCGTCGGCCGAAAAGTCGCCGTTAGCGCGGCGTCTGTTCGACATCGAAGGCGTCGCGGGCGTGATGTTCGGACCGGACTTTATCACCGTCACCAAGGCCGGCTTGGACTGGCCGCAGCTCAAGCCGATGGTTTTGGGCGCGATCATGGAACACTTCACGCAAGGGCTGCCGCTGATCGAAGGTGAAGTGGTGCGCGGCGACGCTAAGGAAGAGTACGACGCGGCGGACGAAGAGATTGTGGTGCAGATCAAGGAACTGCTCGAGACGCGCGTGCGGCCGGCGGTGGCGCAAGACGGCGGCGACATCACGTTTCGCGGCTTCGAGAGCAAGTCAGGGACGGTGTTTTTGAACCTGCGCGGCGCGTGCGCCGGGTGTCCGTCATCAACCGCAACCCTGAAAAACGGCATTGAAAACATGCTGCGGCACTACATTCCGGAAGTGAACGCGGTCGAAGCCGTCGCGGTTTGAGCGGCGGCGGCTTTCTCTAAGGCCGGTCACTTGGTACAAGCGGCAGAATCGCGGCCACACGAGCGCTTGGGGGTTTCCTTGCATCACGCCATTTCCGACGACGCCATGGACCAATTGTTCCGAGCCGCCCGCTCGCAGAACAAGTGGCAGGACAAGCCCGTTTCGCCAACCCTACTGCACGCACTCTACGATCTACTGCGGATGGGGCCGACGAGCGCGAATTGCTCACCCGGCCGCTATGTGTTCATCACCACCGACAAAGGGCGCGAGCGGATCAAACCGCATTTGTTGCCGGGCAATGTTTCAAAGGTGATGACCGCGCCGGTGACGGTAATCATCGGCTACGATCTGAAGTTCTATGAGAAGCTGCCGCAGCTCTTTCCACATACGGACGCAAAGAGTTGGTTTGTCGGGAACGAGCCGCTCATTCAAACAACGGCGTTTCGGAACGGGACGCTGCAAGGCGCCTATCTGATGCTGGCGGCGCGGTCGCTTGGGCTCGATTGTGGACCGATGTCGGGCTTCAACAATGCGGCGGTGGATGACGAGTTCTTCCCGAACTCAAGCGTGAAGTCGAATTTCATCTGCGGGCTCGGCTATGGCGATCCGAGCGGCGTGTTCGCGCGCTCGCCCAGGCCGGCGTTCGATGAGGTGTGCCAGATCGTATGAGCGAAGGGCTCGTACTTGCGATCGACACATCGTTCGGTCCGGTTGCTGCTACGCTGATGACGATGACGCTCGGCATGCTCGGGCGCATCGAGGCCGACAACCCGTCGGGCCAGCAGGCCGAGACGCTGCCGCCGCTTGTGGCGAAGCTGTTCGAGGGTCAGGACATCAACCGGTTGGTGCGGGTCGCGGTGACGGTGGGGCCTGGTGCTTTCACGGGCGTTCGCGTTGGTCTTGCCTTCGCGAAGGGCCTACGGCTCGCAACAGGGGCGGCGGTCATGGGCTTTACCACACTTGAGTGTCTGGCGGCGCAAGCTGCCAATACCAAGCCGTGCGCCAGTGTCGGGGTTGCGATCGATGCGCGGCGTGGTGAGGTTTACGCGCAAGCGTTCTCGCATCTGGCTGAGCCGTTGAGCGAGGCGGCGGTGTTGCCGGTCGGGGAGGCCTCGGGGATACTGCGTCGGACGCTGAAGCCCAGGGCGCTCCTGACCGGATCGGGTGTTTCGCTGCTTGAGGGGTTTGGCGAATTTGAAGAAGTGCCGTTCCAGCGGATCGATACCGAGTTGCTCGCGAGGCGCGCGGCGCTTGCCGATCCTGCGCGCTATCCCGCGACGCCCGCCTATTTGCGCGCGCCGGATGCGCGGTTGCCGTCATGACAGCGTTTCGGATTTGGCAGGGCGGTGCAAACGACGCGCCGACGTTGGCCGCGTTGCATGCGCCGGCGTTCAGCGACGCCTGGCCGGAAGCGGCGTTCGCTTCGCTGCTTGAGCGGGTTGAGGTTCTGGTTCTGTTGGGTGCGCGCGGGGATGCCGCCTCTGCCGAAGGGTTCGTTTTGGTGCGCGCGGTCGCGGATGAGGCCGAGGTGCTGACATTCTGCGTCGCCGCTGCCGCGCGGCGGTCGGGGCTGGGTACCGCATTGTTGCAAGCGGCGTGCGAGGCGGCCCGCGCGCGTGGCGCTGCGCAGATGTTTCTTGAGGTCAGCGAGAGCAACGCGGCGGCGCTTGGCCTCTACCGGCGTGAGGGCTTTGGCGAAGTGGGACGGCGCGCGGCCTATTACCATCACGGACCCGATGCCGCCGATGCGATCGTGATGCGCAAGAGCCTTAACCAGGCGGAGCCCGCCTAGGTGCCTCAAAACAGTGCGCTTCCGGGCTGCGCTGGAATGGACTACAAGTCTGGCGAAACTCGGGTGATTGATGGACCGGATCGAGAAGCTTTGCGTCGACAAGGGCTTGCGCATGACGGGGCAGCGGCGCGTCATCGCGCGTGTGCTGTCTGAGGCGCACGATCATCCGGATGCGGAGGAATTGCACCGCCGCGCGGCCGCGATCGATCCGCATATCAGCATTGCCACGGTTTATCGTACCGTTCGGCTGCTCAAGGAGTCCGGCATTCTGGAGCAGCACGATTTTCGCGACGGGCGCGCGCGCTTCGAAGAGATGCGCGAGGAGCACCACGATCATTTGATCGACATCCAGTCCGGCAAGGTGATCGAGTTCCAGAACGATCAGATCGAAGAGTTGCAGCGGCAGGTGGCGGAGAAGCTTGGTTTCAAACTTGTCGATCACCGGCTTGAGCTCTACGGCGTGCCGATAGATGCGGTTGCCGACAAGGCGAAGCGGAAGAAGTAACCAATGGGCACGCTGCGCGGTATCGGCATTGCAATCGGATTCTTGGTGCTCACGGCCATCTTCGTGCCGGTGCAGTGGCTTGCGGTGAAGTTCGATTGGAAGCTGCGCGATCAATTGCCGGTGCGCTATGCGCGCGGGTTGTGCGCTCTGATCGGCATTCGGGTGGAGACCTTTGGGCGCCCCTGCCGGGAGCGCGGCGTGCTGCTCGCGTGCAATCACATGTCGTATCTGGACATGCCAGTGCTCGCGGCCGTCATTCCTGTGTCCTTTGTCGCCAAGTCGGAAGTCGGAAAGTGGCCGTTCTTTGGGATGATCTCGAAGCTGGTGCGCACAGTGTTCGTCGATCGCGAGCGGCGCAGCCGCGCGGGGCAGCAACGAGATGCGATTCGCGACCGGCTGGAAGAGGGCGGGACGGTCGTTCTCTTCCCTGAAGGAACGTCGAGCGACGGTAATCGAGTGCTTGAGTTCAAGAGTTCGCTACTGGGCTCTGCCGATGCGATGATCACGAACCCCGACGGCACGAAGCGCCGGGTGTTGGTACAGCCCGTATCGCTTGCCTATACACGGCTGCACGGCATGCCGATGGGTCGGGAGTTCCGGCCGTTCTTCGCCTGGTACGGCGACATGGATCTGGTGCCCCATCTTTGGGAAGTATTTCGGCTCGGGCCTGTCGACGCGACCGTTCACTATCACCCGCCGATGACGGTCGATCAGTTTCGAGGCCGCAAGGAGCTGACGGCGGCGTGCGCCAAGCTGGTCGCGGAAGGGGTCTCCCATGCGCTGGCCGGGAGGCCTGGGGCGGTGGGACCGGCTTATGAGGATGAGCCGCTTGCGATACCGCCGGTCCAGGACGATGGTTTACAGCCGAACGCGGCTTGAGTTTGGTTAGCCCAGGGGCCATAAGTCCGGCCCTTTTTTTCTTGGGCGCCGAACCGCTAGACTGAACCACGTGACCCGCAAGCTTTTCATCAAGACCTATGGTTGCCAGATGAACGCCTATGATTCCGCGCGGATGGCGGACGTCATGGCGCCGCATGGCTATGCGCTCGTCGATACGATCGAAGGCGCGGACATGGTGGTCCTGAATACGTGCCACATCCGTGAGAAGGCGGCCGAGAAAGTCTATTCCGAGCTTGGCCGTTTGCGCGACATGAAGCGCGAGCGTGAGGCCGTGGGCGAGCAGATGATCGTCGCCGTCGCCGGGTGCGTCGCACAGGCAGAAGGCGAAGAGATGATGCGGCGCGCCGATGCTGCGGTCGATATCGTTGTGGGGCCGCAGGTCTATCATCGGCTGCCAGAAATGGTCGCAAAGATTGGACGAGGAACAAGGGCGCTCGATACGGAGTTCCCGGCGGTCGACAAGTTCGATGCACTTCCTGAGACGAAGCGGGTCGACGGCCCGACCGCTTTCCTGACGGTGCAGGAAGGCTGCGATAAGTTCTGTACGTTCTGCGTCGTGCCCTATACGCGCGGCGCCGAGTACTCGCGCGGTGTGGCGCAGATTGAGGCCGAGGCGCGGCACTTGGTCGATCTCGGCGTGCGAGAGATCACGCTGCTGGGGCAAAACGTCAACGCCTATCACGGTCTCGACGAGGATGGCGCGGTCGTCGGACTTGGCGACTTGATCGCGCGCTTAGCGCGGATCGATGGTTTGAAGCGGCTGCGGTACACGACGAGCCATCCGCGCGATATGAGCGATGAACTGATCGCGGCCCATGGGCGCGAAGAGAAGCTGATGCCGTTCTTGCATCTGCCGGTGCAGTCGGGATCGGACAGCGTGTTGGAGGCGATGAATCGCGGACATACGGCGGACGACTATCGCCGGTTGGTCACGCGCATTCGCGAGGCAAGGTCCGACATTTCACTTTCGTCCGATTTCATCGTTGGGTTTCCCGGCGAGAGCGACGCCGATTTCGAGGCGACGATGGCACTGGTGCGCGAGATCGGCTTCGCGCAATCGTTTTCGTTCAAGTATTCGCCGCGGCCAGGTACGCCGGCGGCCGCCGCGCGCAAGCAGATTCCCGAAGATGTTAAGGCGGCGCGCCTACAGTGCTTACAGGCTCTATTGACCGAGCAAGAGCATGGCTATCTACGCTCGTGCGTGGGCCGAGAGCTTGAGGTTCTGTTCGAGAAACCAGGGCGCTACGACGGGCAGTTGATCGGACGCAGTCCGTATCTGCAGCCGGTGCACGTCGCGGCGCGCGGGCACGAAGTTGGCGATTTTGCTCGCGTTCGCGTCGTCCAGGCAATGTCTCACAGCTTGCGTGCCGAACTTGTTTCAGATGCCGCGATCGCGGCCGAGGCGGTCGCTTGACGACTAAACCCAAAAAGCCGCGCGACGAAACGCAGGCACTCTCGCTCGAGTTTCACGACAACGCCGTGCTTGCGCGCGTCGTCGGTGCACACAACCGGCATATGGCGGAGATCGAGCGCAAGCTCGAGGTTGAGATTTCGCACCGAGGCAATCGTTTCACGATCCATGGGGCGCCGACGTCGCGCGCTCATGCCGCGCAAGTGTTGCGGGATCTTTATGCACATGCCGACGACGGGCATGACATCTCGGCGACGGATGTCGACCGGGCGATCCGTCTTGGCTTGTCGTCGGAGTCGGTGGTGCCGAGCGGCTCCAGCGTCACGACGCCGAAGCGGGTGATCCGGCCGCGGACGCCGGGGCAGGCGCGCTATCTTGAAGCGTTGCTGAAGCATGACCTGGTCGTCGGCTTGGGACCGGCTGGTACGGGCAAGACCTATCTCGCGGTTGCCGTCGGCGTGAGCATGCTGGCGCGGGGCGAGGTCGATCGACTGATTTTGTCGCGGCCTGCGGTCGAAGCGGGCGAGCGGCTTGGCTTTTTGCCGGGCGACATGAAGGAGAAGGTGGACCCCTATCTGCGGCCGCTCTACGACGCGTTGCACGACATGCTGCCGGCGGAGCAGATTCAGCGGCGCATCGACGAGGGCATTATTGAGGTGGCACCGCTGGCGTTTATGCGCGGGCGCACGCTGGCGCATGCCTACGTGATCTTGGACGAAGCGCAGAACTGTACGCCGCAGCAGATGAAAATGTTCCTGACGCGGCTCGGCGAAGGGGCGCGGATGGCGGTCACGGGCGATCCAACGCAGACCGATCTGCCGGCGGGGCAGATCTCCGGGCTCTCGGAAGCGCGGACGGTGCTCGCTGGTGTCGAAGGCGTGGCGATGACGGAGTTCACGGAGGCCGACGTGGTCCGGCACGCCCTCGTGCAACGGATCGTGCGGGCCTATGCGGCGCACGATGCGCGGCGCAAACGGTCTGAGTGATGCCTGACCAACTGACCATCGACGTGCAGGTCGAGAGCGATGCGTGGCGCAAACTCTGGCCGCGTGCGGCCGTCGACATTCGCCAATTACTGAACGCGTTGGCGAAGCGGCCTGGACTGATTGCGAGCGGTGATGTCGCGGTCGTGCTGAGCAACAACGCGCGGCTCAAAGCCTTGAACGGGCAGTTCCGGGGCAAGAACCAACCGACCAACGTGCTGTCTTTCCCGGACAAGGCGCTGCCGCTCGGCGGGATTGCTTTGGCGCATGAAACCTTGGTTCGCGAGGCGAAAGAACAGCATAAACCGTTTCTTAACCATGCTAAACACATGATATTGCATGGATATTTGCATTTGCTGGGCCATGACCATCACAAAGCGCGCGACGCGCGCTTGATGGAGGGGCTCGAAATCGCCATCCTTTCCGACATGGGCATCCCCAACCCTTATCTGATTGAGGCCAAGCGCCGTGTCTGATCCCGAGCAGGGCTCCCAGACGACCGACCGAAGCCCCGACACCCCTAAGCCGTCATCGTGGCCGCAGGCGTTCGTGAGCGCGATGCGGCGGATGCTGGGCGCGAAGAACGACGCGACGCGTCTGCGCGAAAGCCTGGAAGAAGTCATCGAGGAGAGCGACGCCGGGTCGCGGCCGCTCGCGGTCGAAGAGCGCTCGATGATGCTCAACATCTTGAACTTCGGCGAACTGAAGGTCGCCGACATCATGGTGCCGCGGGCCGATATCATCGCGATCGAGGCGGAAACGACGTTGCCGGAATTGGTCAAGATTTTTCGCGATGCACAGCATTCGCGGTTGCCGGTGTTTCGCGACACGCTCGATAACCCGATCGGTATGGTGCACATCAAGGACTTGATCGGAATGGCGGTGCCTGAGGCCGAAGGCGCGCCGCATCCGAAGACGATCCAAGACATCCGGCGCGACGTACTGTTTGTGCCGCCGTCAATGCCGGTGGTGAATTTGCTGGTGAAGATGCAGTCGACGCGGGTGCATCTGGCGCTTGTCATCGACGAGTATGGTGGGACCGACGGGTTGGTCTCGATCGAGGACTTGGTCGAGCAGATCGTCGGCGACATCGAGGACGAACACGACACCGACGAAGCTGTTCTGATTGCGCAGCGCAAGGACGGCGAGTTCGACGCGAGCGCGCGCACGGATCTCGAGGAAATCGAGAAAGTCGTCGGCTTCCGGCTGGCCGACGAAGAGGAAGCCGAAGAGATCGACACATTGGCCGGCCTTGTGTTCTCGCTCGTGGGGCGCGTGCCGCAACGGGGCGAGATCGTCAAGCATCCGGCGGGCATCGAGTTCGAAGTTCTTGAGGCTGATCCGCGGCGGCTGAAGCGGCTGCGTGTCCGCGTGACGAAGCCCAAGGAAGATACGGCCTCCGAAGTGCCGGTGCCGGATACCGATGAGAGCCGCGCCAAGCCTATGGCTTCGGTGGATGGCTGACGGGTTATTGCAGCAGCTGCAACGGATTGATTTGGCGGGGCGTGTAGAACGCGCGGCTTCGTGGTTTCGCGGCATCGAGGGGCGTGCGAGCCGGCTTGCGGGTGTCGGGCTTGGGGTCGTGTCGGCGTTCGCATTCGCGCCGTTCTATGGCTGGCCGTTACTGTTCTTCACGTTGCCTGCGTTGGTCTGGATGATCGACGGCACGGCGCGCGCGCCGCGGCCTTGGGCGGCGGCGGCGTTGATCGGTTGGGCATTCGGATTCGGCTACTTTCTGATTGGCCTGCATTGGGTCGCGTATGCGTTCGTGGTCGATGCAGACCGGCACGCGTGGCTCCTGCCATTTGTTGCGGTGCTGTTTCCCGGTGGACTGGCACTTTTCTTTGCGCTTGCGGCCGGCGTCGCGCGGCTGTGGTGGTCGAACGGTTGGGGGCGGGTCGTTCTGTTCGCGGCGGCGATCGCGGGGGTCGAATGGTTGCGGGGGCATATCCTCACCGGACTGCCGTGGAACTTGCCGGGCTATGTTTGGTCGGGCAGCGACGCGATGTTCCAGAGCGTGTCGGTCTGGGGAATCTATGGGCTGAGTTTGTTGACGCTGTTGGCGTTCTTGGCTCCGGCAGCCTTATTCGATGTGCATGGTCGACGGGTTCTCGGTCTGTGGCCCGTCGTGGTACCTGCTGTCTTGCTAGCGCTTCTCTTCGCCCTTGGTTCGGTTCGCTTACCGAGCGCGCCGGTGCCGCTTCGCCAAGACGTTACCTTGCGGATCGTGCAGCCGGATGTGCCGCAGGCGGAGAAATGGAAGGCCGAGTTCTTCGAGCGGAACTGGCGGCGGCTGGTTGATCTGACACGTGCGGCGAGCCTCGATTCGCGCACGGTCGTCATTTGGCCGGAGGCGGCGCCGCCGTTCTTGTTGCTGTCGCAACCGGGCGGGCTGGAGGCGGTCGGGGAGATCTTGCCGGATCGCACGACATTGCTCACAGGTACGGTTCGGGTTGCGGGAGAAGGCGAGGCGCGCGTCGGCTTCAACAGCATGGCGGCGGTGTCGGGATCGGGCAAAGTGCTCGCCGTTTACGACAAGGCCCACCTCGTGCCGTTTGGCGAATACCTGCCTCTGTTTTGGCTCTTGGAGCCCTTGGGAATCACTAAGCTCACGGGTGGTTCCGGGGGGTTCAAAGAGGGGCCGGGGGTGCGAACGCTAACCATTGCGAACCTGCCGTCCTTCGGCCCGTTGATTTGCTACGAGGTTATCTTCCCCGGCGAGGTCGTCGAATCAGGAAAGCGGCCGGACTGGCTGGTCACGATGACTGATGATTCATGGTTCGGGCCGTGGACGGGCCCCTATCAGCACCTGGGGATCGCCAAAATTCGCGCGGCAGAAGAAGGTTTGCCGATCATACGCGCAGCGAACACAGGGGTGTCGGCTGTGATCGACCCCTATGGACGGGTCATTGCGTCGCTCGGGCTCAATGAGACTGGAGTCCTAGACGCAGAACTTCCCACGCAGCTTGTGCCGACGATTTATTCCATCGCCGGAGACGCGATTTTTTTTGCTATGCTGCTGCTGGCGACAGGGGTTTCGTTCGTCTTTTTTCGATCTACCCCTTAATGAACAGTTGACCATTACAACCGTGTAGCGTTTAGTGAGAATCATTGAAGTCTAGGTTGGCCACTGGGGGCCGCCTTGAGGTTCAGGTTGCATTGCGCGAGGGGTCGTGCCGCAGCCTGCCTTGCCCCCAAAAATTGGTTGCCTAGATCGCTGTAAGTGCCGTGCTTTTGCGTATGCCCTCGGGGGGCAAGGTCGTCAAAAAAAGACGACCACTGACAAAGAGTTCCGTGGAGTCTGATTGCGGGCTGGTGCCGCAAGCAGGCGTTGGTGTCAGTCGTACAGGAGTTCCCCCCTTGGCCAAAAAACAACCCTCTTCTATCGATGCGCATGTTGGCAGCCGCGTTCGTTTGCGCCGGATGCTGATTGGAATGAGCCAGGAAAAACTTGGCGAACTTCTGGGCCTCACGTTCCAGCAGGTCCAGAAGTACGAAAAGGGCGCCAATCGTATCGGCGCAAGCAGGCTCTATGATATCTCGTCGATTCTCGGCGTTCCGGTGTCGTATTTCTTCGACGATCTGCAAGGCGAGCACGCGAGCGTGAAGCGTCCGAGCCCGATGGGCGCGAGCGCCGACATCGATGCCGGTCCCTACATGATGGAATTCGTATCGAGCGCGGAAGGTTTCCAGCTCGTTCGCGCGTTCACGAAAATCACCGACCCGCGCGTGCGTAAGCGCATGCTGGAATTGGTGAAATCGCTGACTGGCGAAGAAGAAGTCTTCCCGGATTTCCGGGTCGTCGAACTGCGGGAAGCGCAGCGCGCTTGACGTAGCCTAGCATCCCTGACAGAAAGCCGCGCTTTTCGCGATCCGCGATTGGCGCGGCTCTTTTTTTATCGGCAGCCCATCAATGTCATCCCGCAAGAATTACCTGTTCACCAGCGAATCGGTCTCCGAAGGCCATCCCGACAAGGTTTGCGACCGGATTTCCGATTCGATCGTGGATCTCATGCTCGGCCACATGCCGGAAGCGCGAATCGCGCTTGAGACGCTTGCCACCACGAACCGCGTGGTTCTGGCGGGTGAGGTTCGCGGGCCCGAAGCCGTCGGCCATGATCAAATGATCGAAGCGGCGCGGATGGCGATCAAGGACATTGGCTACGAGCAGGAAGGCTTCGATTGGCGCAAAGCGCGCATCGAATGTCTGGTGCATGCGCAATCTGCAGACATTGCGGTCGGCGTCGATGCCGCCGGAAACAAAGACGAAGGTGCGGGCGACCAGGGCATCATGTTCGGTTACGCCTGCCGCGAAACCGAAGAGTTGATGCCGGCGCCGATTCTTCTGTCGCACAAGATTTTGAAGTTGATGGCGGACGCGCGTCATGCCGGCAAGAAGGAGTTGCTGCCGGACGCGAAGAGCCAAGTCACGCTGCAATACGAAAACGGCAAGCCGGTGCGCGCGACGAAGATCGTCGTTTCGACGCAGCATATGGACGGGCTCGATCAGCGCGACATCCGCGCGGTCGTGAAGCCCTATATTGAAGCCGCTATGCCGGCCGGTTGGATGTGCCCGGACGACGGTTTGTTCGTGAACCCGACGGGACGCTTCGTCATCGGTGGTCCCGATGGCGACTCGGGCCTGACTGGACGTAAGATCATCGTCGACACTTATGGTGGCGCGGCACCGCATGGCGGCGGCGCTTTCTCGGGCAAGGATCCGACGAAGGTCGATCGTTCGGCGGCCTATATGGCGCGCTACCTCGCAAAGAACGTTGTCGCCGCAGGTCTTGGCGAGCGTTGCACGATCCAGATCGCCTATGCGATCGGCGTCGCCGATCCGATGTCGTTCTATGTCGATCTGCACGGCACGGGTCGCGTCGATGAGGCGAAGCTTGAGAAGGTTTTGCCGGAGATGGTGAGTCTGAAGCCGCGCGGTATCCGTGAGCATCTGAAGCTCAATCGTCCGATCTATGCGCGGACTGCGGCCTACGGTCACTTTGGGCGTGCGCCTGAGAAAGACGGCGGGTTCTCGTGGGAGCGCACGGATATTGCCGCGCAACTGAAGAGCCAGTTCGCCTGACGGAACAAGGTCGGCGGCGCAGCGACATTTACGGCCGCCGGCTTGGGCGGCCGTTGAGCGCGTATCAGCAGAGTCTTATTCAAAATTTGTTGCCGACGATCGCGGTGCCCGATGGGGCGCTCGATCTTGCGGCGCTGTTTCCGGGTGCGCGTGGCTTTGCGTTCGAGGTTGGCTTCGGCGGCGGCGAACATCTCGCCGCGCAAGCGCGCGCGCAAAGCGATATCGGGTACATCGGTTGCGAGCCGTTTCTAAACGGTGTCGCGAAGCTCTTGGGGCACATCGATGAGGGCAAGCTCGGCAATGTGCGCGTGCATATGGGCGATGCGCGCGATGTGTTGGCGCGCGTGCCTTCGCAGTCGCTGAGTGCGGTCTATGTGCTTTTTCCCGATCCCTGGCCAAAGCTTCGGCATCACAAGCGGCGGTTTATTCAGACGGCGACGCTGGATCAGCTCGCGCGCGCGATGAGGCCGGGGGCGGAGCTTCGCGTTGCGACCGATCACGAGGACTATGGCGTCTGGGCTCTACAGCACTTGATGCAGGATGCGCGGTTCGCGTGGACGGCGACGCGGGCGGACGATTGGCGGGTACGGCCTGGCGATTGGCCTGCAACACGGTATGAGCAGAAAGCGATTGCCGCCGGGCGGCCCTGCATTTATTTGCGATTTACCCGGATTTGAGGGTCGATTGGGCCTTGGCGCTGGGCGGCCGCAAGGCTATATATCGGCCATTCTCGGACATAGCTGATTGCTAGTTCGCTGGTTGGGGCAACCCAGCCGGGCGCGAGAGGTGTTTGTCCGAACACTTGGAAACGATGACGAGCATACGGCCCACAGAACTTGACGGATTGATCGCGCCCATCGCGGAAGCGTTGGGCTATTCGCTCGTGCGCGTGCGCATGACGGGTGCGAACAGGCCTACCTTGCAAGTGATGGCGGAGCGCGCCGACGGTCTGATGGATGTCGACGATTGCGCGCGGTTAAGCCGTGCGATTTCGGCGGCGTTCGAAGAGAACGATCCGATCGACAGCGAGTATGTGCTTGAAGTGTCGTCGCCGGGGATCGACCGGCCGCTGACGCGGCGGCGCGACTATGAGACTTATGCCGGGCATGACGCGCGGCTGGATTTGAAGTTTCCGCTCGACGGGCGCAAGCGTTTGCGCGGCACGCTCAAGGGACTCCGCGGCGAGGACGTCGTACTGGAAGCAGATTTGGGTAAGGGGCCCGGCGAGATCGCAATCCCCTTCATGTCGATCGGCGAGGCGAAGCTCGTTCTGACCGACGAACTCATTGCCCATGATTTGAAACGCAGAAAGGACGCCGGCAAAGCCCGCGCGCAATCGGAGTAGGAACTTATGGCCGTCAGTGCAAACAGACTGGAACTCTTGCAGATCGCCGACGCGGTCGCGCGCGAGAAATCGATCGACAAGCAGGTCGTGATCTCCGCGATGGAGGAGGCGATCCAAAAGGCGGCGAAGTCGCGCTATGGCCAGGACAACGAAATCAAGGCCGAGATCGATCCGAAGTCGGGCGAGACGCGGCTGCACCGGTTGCGTCTCGTCGTCGACAAGATCGAAAACGAAGCGACCGAGATCACGCTCGACGAAGCGCAGATCCGCAATCCGGCGGCGCAAACCGGCGACTTGATCGCGGAGCCGCTGCCGCCGATCGACTTCGGCCGTATCGCAGCGCAAGCGGCGAAGCAGGTCATCTTCCAAAAGGTGCGCGACGCCGAGCGCGAGAAGCAATTCGACGAATACAAGGACCGCGTCGGCGAGGTCGTGCACGGAACGGTCAAGCGCGTCGAGTACGGCAACGTCGTGGTCGATCTTGGGCGCGGCGAAGCATTCGTGCGGCGCGACGAATTGTTGCCGCGCGAGACGTTCCGCACGGGCGACCGCATTCGCGCTTACATCTACGACGTCCGCCGCGAAACGCGCGGTCCGCAGATTTTCCTGTCGCGCACGCACCCGCAGTTCATGGCGCGGCTGTTCGCGCAGGAAGTGCCGGAAATCTATGACGGTATTATCGAGATCAAGTCGGTGGCGCGCGATCCGGGATCACGGGCGAAAATTGCGGTGATTTCGAAGGACTCCTCGATCGATCCAGTCGGCGCGTGCGTCGGTATGCGCGGCAGCCGCGTGCAGGCGGTGGTGCAGGAGCTTCAGGGTGAGAAGATCGACATCATTCCGTGGTCGCTTGATCCCGCAAACTTCGTCGTGAACTCGCTGGCACCGGCGGAAGTCGCGAAGGTCGTGCTCGACGAAGATGCGCGGCGCATCGAAGTCGTGGTCGGCGAAGATCAGTTGTCGCTGGCGATCGGCCGGCGCGGGCAGAACGTGCGTCTGGCGTCGCAGCTGACCGGCTGGCAGATCGACATTCTGACGGAGGCCGAGGAATCGGAGCGCCGTCAGGAGCAGTTCCGCAAGCGCACAGAGCTCTTCATGAACGCGCTCGATGTCGATGAGACGCTGGCGCAGTTGCTGGCCTCGGAAAACTTCTCGCAGGTCGAAGATTTGGCTTACGTGGTTCCAGAAGAACTGGCCGAAATTCAAGGCATCGGCGAGGAGACCGCGTCGGAGCTGCAGAAGCGGGCGCAGGATTATCTCGAGAAGCAGAACGCGATCTTCGACGAGAAGCGGCGTGAGCTTGGCGTTCAGGACGATCTGATGACCGTCGAAGGCGTTACACCGTCGATGGCGGTGGCGTTGGGCGAGGGCGGCGTGAAGTCGCTTGAGGATCTGGCGGGCTGTGCGACGGACGACCTGCTCGGTTGGAATGAGATGGTCAACGGTGAGCGCAAGCGTCAGACGGGCATTCTGGAGAGCTTTGGTCTAAACGCGGAGGACGCGAACGCGATCATTATGGCGGCGCGCGTTGCGGCCGGCTGGATCGAGGCGCCGAAGGTTGAGGAAGAAGCTGAGCCCGCCGAAGAGGCGGAGGAAGAAGCGTAGGTGGCAAGAGGGCGTTCCTCACAGCAATCCGACGATGACGGCGCCGAAGGTCCCCTTCGGCGCTGTATCGTTTCAGGCGACGTGCTGTCGCCGGAGCGGATGGTACGCTTTGTCGTCGGGCCCGACGACACGGTCGTGCCGGACATTGCGCAGAAACTTCCGGGGCGAGGGTGTTGGGTTACCGCCGAACGCGCTTTGATCGCCAAGGCGGTGGAGAAGGGTCTCTTCTCCAAGTCGGCGAAGATGGCGGTCAAGTGTCCGCCGGATTTGACCGGGCAAGTCGAGCAGTTGTTGGTCAAGCGCTGTGTGGAACACATCGGGCTGGCGCGGCGGGCTGGGCTTGCGATCGTCGGTTTTGCCCAGGTCGAGGAAGCGTTCCGCGCGCGCGATGGACGTATAGCCGCACTAATCGAGGCTTCCGACTCCGGCCCGGCGGATCGCGGAAAGCTTGTGAAATATGCGCGAATTTCCGGTGAAGTTCCGGTGATCGGATGCTTCACACAGGCCGAAATCGGCTTGGCATTCGGCCGGGAAAGTGTGGTACATGCTGCGCTCACGTCAGGGATGCTTTCAGCCCGATTTTTGATCGAGGCGGGGCGGCTTGGCGGCTTCCGCGTTTTGTGTCCGCCGGAGTGGGGCGCGGCTTGATGACCGCGAGGCATCGGCGTTTGTTCGCATCAGTGTTGGTTTTGAATCTGAGTGATTTGAGTTTCAGAAGGATCGAAGGGCACGCATGACTGACGGCAAGACCCCGGAAGGCGAGAAGACGCTGCACGCCGCCGGCGGTGGAAGAACTTTGAGTGTGAAACGTCCGGAGACGGGTGTGGTGCGCCAGGCGTTCAGCCATGGCCGCTCGAAGGCGGTTGTCGTCGAGAAGAAGCGTCCGACGGTTCTGCGTCCCGGGCCGGCGAGCCCTGCGAAGCCAGAAGCAAAAGCCGAGGCGCCGAAGGTTGAAGTTGCGACGCCGGTCGCTGGCGCACCTGCTGCGGCCCCATCTGGCCGGCCGGCAAAGGCACCGCCCGTGCAGCCGAAGTCCGGCGGCATGGTGCTTCGCACGCTGACCGAAGAAGAGAAAGTTGCCCGCTCGCGCGCGCTGAAAGATGCACGCGTCGCGGAAGAGGAAGAGCGCCGCCGCGCCCAAGAAGAAGCAAAGCGGCGCGCCGAAGAAGATGAGCGTCTTGCCAAAGAGCGCGAAGCTGCGGCAAAGCGCAAAGCGGAAGAAGATGCGCGCCGCGCGGGCGACGACGAAGTTCGCCGCCGCACGGAAGAAGACACGCGTGGCCGCGCCGGTGCGCCGGACGATCGATCGGCATCGGCACCGCCGGCCCGTTCGTCGGGTCCGCGCCCGAGCGGTGCCGGTGCGCCCCGAACCGGTGGTGGTGCTGGTGCTCCGCGTACGGGTGGTGCCGGTGCGCGCCCTGCCGGCGGCGCAGGCGCGCCGGTTGCGACACGTCCGGGAGGGCCGTCACGGCCGCCTCAAGGAGGCGCAGGTGCGCCAGCGCGCAGACCCGGCGGCGATGACGACGATGGTCGCGCGCGGCGTAGGACAGGCCCCGGCGGTGCGCCGGCGAAAGCTCCGGCACCGGCGCGCAAGGCGCCTGATGAAGGGCGCCGCGCGGGCAAGCTGAGCGTCGTGACGGCGCTTGACGATTCCGAGCGCGTTCGCTCGATCGCGGCCTACAAGCGCCATGTGCAGCGCGCTCAGCGCGCGCAGATGGGCAAGGTCGACGAGGCGCCGCAGAAGATCATTCGTGACGTCGTCATTCCCGAGTCGATCACGGTGCAGGAACTCGCGAACCGTATGGCGACGCGCAGTGTCGACATCATCAAGAACCTGATGAAACAGGGGCAGATGGTGACGATTAACACGTCGCTGGACGCCGACACGGCGCAACTGATCGCGGAAGAATTCGGTCACACGGTCAAGCGTGTGGCGGAGACCGACGTGCTCGACGGTCTGGTCGGCGACACTGACGCCGACGAGGCGATGGTGACGCGAGCACCGGTCGTGACAATCATGGGGCACGTCGACCACGGCAAGACCTCGTTGCTCGACGCTCTGCGGCAGACGGACGTGGCGGCGGGCGAAGCGGGCGGTATTACGCAGCATATCGGCGCCTATCAGGTGAAGTTGCCGTCGGGGCAGAAGATCACGTTCCTCGACACGCCGGGTCACGCAGCGTTTACGGCGATGCGGGCGCGCGGTGCAAAGGTGACGGACATCGTCGTCTTGGTGGTGGCGGCCGACGACGGCGTCATGCCGCAGACGATCGAGGCGATCAATCACGCGAAGGCGGCGAAGGTTCCGATCATCGTTGCAATCAACAAAATCGACAAACCGGACGCGACGCCCGATCGGGTTCGCACGGAACTCTTGAGCCACGAGATCGTCGTGGAATCGATGGGCGGCGACACGCAAGCTATCGAAGTTTCGGCAACGAAGAAGATGAACCTCGACAAGCTCGAGGAAGCGATCCTGCTGCAGGCGGAAGTGTTGGACCTGAAGGCCAATCCGAACCGCGCGGCATCGGGTGCGATCGTGGAAGCCAAGCTCGACAAGGGCCGCGGTCCGGTTGCGACAGTTCTGGTTCACCGCGGCACCGTCAAGGTCGGCGACATCGTCGTGGCCGGCGCCGAATGGGGCCGCGTGCGCGCGCTGGTGAACGAGCGCAGCGAGCAGGTGCCGAGCGCCGGTCCGTCGGAGCCGGTGGAGATTTTGGGTCTCTCGGCGCCGCCGGAAGCAGGCGACGACTTCGCCGTGGTCGACTCGGAAGCGCGGGCGCGTGAAGTTGCCGACTTCCGTGCGCGCAAGAAGCGCGAGGCGCGGACGCGCATGGCTGGCCGGGCTTCGCTCGACCAGGTGCTGGCGCAAAAGGGGTTGGGCGAAGCGAAGATCTTGCCACTGGTCGTGAAGTCAGACGTGCAGGGCTCGGTCGAGGCGATCTCGGCGGCGCTGCAGCAGTTGTCGACGAACGAGGTCAAGGCGCAGGTGCTGCATGCGGGCGTCGGCGGCGTGACGCAGAGCGACATCATTCTCGCCCGCGCGTCCGGTGCGCCGATCATCGCGTTCAACGTGCGTGCGACGGCCGAAGCGCGCGATATGGCGAAGCGCGACGGCGTCGAGATCCGGTACTACTCCATCATCTACAACATCATCGACGACGTGAAAGCGGCGTTGTCCGGACTGCTTGCGCCGACGCTGCGCGAGAACTTCTTGGGCTATGCCGAGATCTTGGAAGTGTTCAACATCACCAAGATCGGCAAGGTCGCGGGTTGCCGCATCACCGAAGGCAAGGTTCTGCGCGGCAACAAGGTTCGCTTGCTGCGTGACAACGTGGTCATCCACGAAGGCACGCTGTCGACCTTGAAGCGCTTCAAGGACGAGGTGAAGGAAGTCGTGGTCGGTCAAGAATGCGGGATGGCGTTCGAGAACTATCAGGACATCCAAAAGGGCGACCAGATCGAGTGCTTCGAGGTCGAGACGGTCAAGCGGTCGCTGTAACTTGCTGTCTTGTGTGGTTGCGAGTCAGCCTCACACAAAGCCACTACGTTTTGAAGTTCACACGAAGGTCCGAGATTGGGCGCGCGTTGCGCGCCCTTTCTTTTTGCTTTGTGAAAGCTTCGAATCTTCGTGACTTTGTGTGAGGCTGTCTCGAAGTGGCGCTCAAGCCGCCCTCACCGGCCATGGTCCGACATAGCGCGATTGCGGGCGGATGAGGCGGCCGCCGTGTTCTTGTTCGCGGATGTGGG
>CAZJOM010000011.1:0-7908 GCA_964547645.1 uncultured Flavobacteriaceae bacterium | reverse complement strand
TAGCGCGATTGCGGGCGGATGAGGCGGCCGCCGTGTTCTTGTTCGCGGATGTGGGCGATCCAGCCGGCGGTGCGGGCGAGCGCGAAGACCGGGGTGAAGGCTTCGCGAGGGATGGCAAGCGCCTCCAGCAACAGCGCGGTGTAGAACTCGACGTTCGTATCGAGGCGGCGTTCGCTTTTGAAGTCCTTTAGGGCGCGCAGCGCTGCAGCTTCGACCGCCTCAGCGAACATGATGCGGTTGGCGCGGCCTTTCAGCTTGGCGACCGCGGCCTTCAACACGCTCGCGCGCGGGTCGCGTACGCGATAGACGCGGTGGCCGAAGCCCATCAGACGTTCGCCGCGCCTCAGTGCGTCGGCAATCCAAGCATCAGCGTTTGCGGGTGTGGCGATGGCGTCGAGCATATCGAGTACGGGACCAGGAGCGCCGCCGTGCAGCGGGCCCTTCAGCGCGCATAGTGCGCCGACCGTTGCTGACGGCAGGCCTGCTGCAGTTGAGGCGACGACGCGGGCGGCGAACGTCGAGGCGTTCAAACCGTGATCGATCACGGTCACAAGGTAGGTTTCGAAGGCCTGAACCTCGTCGTTGTCGCCCTCAGCGCCACGCAGCATGCGTAGGATGTCGGCGGCGTGCGAGAGTTTGGGATCGGGGGCGAGCAGCGTGTGTCCGGCGGTGAGGCGTGCGGCCATCGCTGCGGCGACGCCCGAGGCGGCGAGCACGTCGACGGGTTCATCGTTGCGGTCGGCGTCGGCGACGGCGGCGAGCAGCAACCGCATCGCTTCGACGGCGGTTAGCGCCGCAGCCTGATCGGCGAGCGGTTTGAAGCGGTCGAAGGCGCGAACGCGCGCGCGGCCAAGCGCCTCGCGCAAATTTGCAGTCGGCGCGAAGCCTTCCCAGAGCAGAGCCGTTGCGTCTTCGAACGAGGTGCGACCGGCCAAATCCTCGAGATCGTGGCCACGGATGATCAACCGGCCGGCTTCGCCGTCCACATGGCTCAAGACGGTTTCGGCGGCGATGACATTGTCGAGTCCGGGACGCATCCAACTTCTCCTCACTTGCAATCTGTCTGGAAAAGTGGATGCTGGCTCTCATATCGTCAATCTTGAATCAATATATCAATATGAACCAGAACTCAGGCAAACGGCCCATTCCGAAGCGCGCGGACGCCTTGATCGATGCGGCTGCTGCGACCAAGGCGCTCGGCGTCAGTCGCAACACGCTTTACGCCTATGTCAGCCGCGGCCTGGTGCGTTCTACGGCGCATCCCTCTATTGCGAAAGCGAGCCTCTATGTGGCGGGCGACGTGCAGGCGTTGGTTGCGCGCAAAGCGCGGATGCGACGGCCGCGGGCGGCAGCGGCAACGGCACTCGACTTCGGTTTGCCGGTGCTGAAGACGCGGCTCACTCATTTTGAGGATGATCGGCTGCTCTATCGTTCGGAGGATGCGATCGCGTTTTCGCGGAAGGCGACGTTGGAGGAAACGGCACGCTTGTTGTGGGAGACGGGAGATGCCGATCCGTTTGCCGGGATATCTTTCGATCCGGCGGGGGTTGCGGGCTGGAGCGAGATCGCGACGCGTTACGCGCCGCCGCGGGCGACCGATCGCGCCAGTGCGTTGCTGCCGCTCCTAACCGCGCACGAGGCGCCCAGTTCCGGAAGAGCGGGGGCGCATGCGTTTGGCGCGGCGGCGCGTCTGGTGTTGGCGATAACGGCGGCGGTGGGGCCGGTGAGTGCGCCTGTCATGAGTCCGATTCATCGCTCGATCGCGCAGGCTTGGCGTAAGCCGAAAGCTGCGGAGGCGATCCGGCGCGCGCTGGTCTTGCTCGCGGATCACGAGTTGAACGCGTCGACGTTTGCGGTGCGCGTGGTTGCGTCGACGGGTGCGCGGCATACGCATTGCGTTCTGGCGGGTATCGCGGCGCTGAGCGGGCCGTTGCATGGCGCCGCGACGGAGCGGACGCGCACGTTCTTGAACGGGATCAGTTTGCCAGCGGAGGCTGGCGAAGCGGTTGCGACGCGACTTCAACATGGGGAACTGCTGCCGGGGTTCGGGCATTTCCTCTATCGAGATGGCGATCCGCGGGCGGCGGAACTCTTAGAGCAGATCAAGCTCGACCCGGTGGCGGCGGCGACGCTCGCGGCGGGACGGGCGATGGGTGGCGTCGAGCCAAACGTCGACTTTGCCCTGGTCGCGCTTGAGCGAAGTTTCGAATTGCCGGCGGGCGCAGCGTTGGCCCTTTTTGCGATCGGGCGGTCAGTCGGATGGTTAGCGCACGTGTTCGAACAGCGTTCGAGCGGCACTTTGATCCGGCCCCGGGCGGAGTTCGTGGCGGGGTAAGCTTGCCTCCGGGAAGACCTTCAAGCAGTTTGCGGCGATGAACCAGACCCTTCTCGCGCAGATGTTGCAACGAGCGTCGGCGGCCATGCAACGGCGCGCGTTCGGCGAAGTGATCGATATCTGTAACCAAGTGATCGGGCGCTTCGGCGAGGAAGCCAATGCATTGATGTTGATTGGCGTTGTGTACGCCGAGAATGGCGACCCCGGCGGGGCGATTCCGTTCTACGAGCGGGCGCGGCAACTCATGCCGGCACACATACACGTCTTGACCAATCTCGGGGCTGCGTATCGGTCGGTCGGGCGATTGAGCGAGGCGCAGGTGGCGCTTGAAGAGGCGCTCAGGATCGATAAGCGGTTTGCGATCGCGCACAATAATCTGGGAAACGTGCTGCTCGACCTCGGCGATCGTGAAGGGGCTCGGCGGGCTTACGAACGCGCGGTGTTGGCCCAACCTGCCTACGCCGACGCCGTCGCAGGGTTGGCGCGGATTGCAGAGGAAGAGCACCGGCTCGACGATGCGGCGCGGTTGGCGTCGCGGGCGCTGAGCATCGCGCCCGGAATCGTGTCGGCACAACTGACGAGCGCAAAGGTGAAGTTGCGACGTGGCGAGCCTGCGGCCGCATCAAGCGAACTCGAGAGATTGGTGCGGGAGCCATCGGTGTCGGTCACGAATCGTGTCGTCGCCGAAGGCAATCTTGGGGAGGCTTATGACAAGCTTGGTCGTTTCGACGAGGCCTTTGCAGCCTTCTCGAGGGCAAATCGTGCGCAGCACGAACAGTACGCGGCGGCATTTCCCAGCGGATATCTGACACCGCAATCCGTCGTGCTTGTGCGTCGCTTTGTCGATGGCGTTCAGCTCGCCACGTGGCGCGCGGCGCCCACGGCACAAGAGGTGCCCGTCTTTCTCATCGGCTTCCCGCGGTCAGGGACCACATTGCTGGATCAGATACTGGCGTCTCATCCCGAGATCACCACGCTTGAAGAGCGCGATACGCTGATCGACGTCGCGACCGCCATTCTCGGCGAAGGCCAGGATATCTCGCTTCTTGCCCACATGTCGGATGCGGAGGTCGAACGGTTTCGAGCGCTCTACTGGCAGCGGGTGCAAGAGGGACTCTTGGGTTCCGTGCGCAGGCGCGTGTTCGTCGACAAGCTGCCGCTGAACGCCGTGTTGCTGCCGTTAATCTACCGCCTGTTCCCAACGGCGAAGATCGTGCTCGCGTTGCGCGATCCACGCGATGCCGTGCTCAGCTGTTTTCAGCAACGATTCGGCATGAACGCCGCTATGTATCAATTGCTTCGTCTCGATACCGCGGCGGCATACTACGACGCTGTCATGGGATTGGTTGGCGCTTGCCGGTCGGCGTTTCCGCTTTGCGTACATGAGGTCAAATACGAGGCAGTCATTGCGGACTTCGATGGGGCTGTGCGCGGGTTGCTCGACTTTCTTGAGCTTGGCTGGGACGACGCCGTTCGCAACTATGCCGAGACGGCGAAGCGGCGGGCGATCGGAACGCCAAGCGCCACGCAGGTCGTGCAGCCACTCTATACATCGGCGCAGGGGAAGTGGCGGAATTACAGGCGATTCATGGAGCCGGTACTGCCGGTGCTGGAGCCCTGGGTTGCGGCGTTTGGCTACGAAGCCAGTGAAGGGCTTGGATCGGCGGGTAAAGGCCTTTAGAAGCCCGCATCTCATGAGCAGACGCGCACCACATTCCGAAAAGGGTCCGAGCCAGCGGCAGCTGCGTGTGGCGGAGGAAATTCGCCACGCGCTCGCAGGGCTGTTGATGCGCGGCGAGTTGCGCGATCCGTTGGTGGCGGGGATTTCGGTCACCGTTTCGGAAGTTCGGATCAGTCCGGATTTGAAGAACGCGACTGTGTTTGCGATGCCGCTCGCGGGGGCACATGTCGGCGATGTGCTCAAAGGGTTGAACCGGTCGGCGCCCTATCTGCGTTCGCAGGTCGGGCATGCGTTGCAATTGCGTTATGCGCCGACGCTGAACTTCGTCGAGGACAAGTCGTTCGACGAGGCGCATCACATCGAAGAACTACTCCGGTCGGAAAAGGTCGCGCGCGACCTGAAAGCGCGTGAGGCCGATGGCGAGGAGTAAGGGCGATGCCGTGCATGGATGGCTCGTCCTCGATAAGCCCCTTGGCTTGACGTCGACGAAGGCACTCGCGATCGCGCGACGTATCTTGAATGCGAAGAAGGCGGGGCATGCCGGGACGCTTGATCCGCTCGCCAGTGGCGTCTTGCCGCTCGCGTTCGGCGAGGCGACGAAGACGGTTCCGTATCTGGTCGAGGCGCGAAAGACCTATCGTTTCACGGTGCGTTGGGGGGCGGAGACCACAACTGACGATGCCGAGGGGCCCGTCGCGAAATCATCGGATGCGCGGCCGACCGTTGAGAGCATTCTACGGGCGCTGCCAACCTTCGTAGGTGAGATCATGCAGACGCCGCCGGCGTTTTCGGCGGTGAAGGTGGATGGCGAGCGCGCCTACGATCTGGCGCGCGATGGGGAAGAGGTCGTGCTGACGGCGCGGCTGGCCCATATTCATCGTGTTGAGCTGACCGCGACCCCGGATGCGGACCATGCGGTGTTCGAGATGGTGTGCGGCAAAGGGACCTATGTCCGCGCCTTCGCGCGCGATCTGGGCCGGGTTTTGGGCTGTTTGGGGCATGTGCGGGCGCTGACGCGGCTGGCAGTCGGGCCCTTTGCCCTGAAGGGCGCGATTTCACTGGAAATGCTGGAAGAATCTGCTAAAGACGGCGCCGCCAAGCGCTTGCTCATGCCGCTTGCGACCGCCCTGGACGACATCCCGGGGCTGGCCGTGACGGATCAGGAAGCCTCCAGCCTCAGGCTGGGACAGGCGATTCTCGCGCGAGGCCGAGTCTCTCTCCGTGCAGAGGCTGTTGTTGCAGACGGCGATGCTCCGATGGGCGTCCCCGTTTACTGCCGCAGTCGTGGCGGCGATCCGGTTGCGATCGCTACCTTCGAACGGGGCGAGTTGAGGCCTTCGCGGGTGTTCAACTTCTCACCTTAGAGGATACCCCGATGTCGCTAACAGCAGAACGTAAGTCCGAGATCGTCAAGCAAAACGCCACGAAGCCCGGAGACACCGGTTCGCCGGAAGTGCAGATCGCCGTGCTCTCGGAGCGCATCACGACCCTGACCGAGCATTTCAAAGCGCATGTGAAAGACAATCACTCGCGCCGCGGCTTGCTCAAGATGGTGTCGACGCGCCGCCGGTTGCTTGACTACCTCAAAGCCAAGGACAAGACGCGTTACGACGCGATCATCAGCAAGCTGGGCCTGCGCCGTTAACGGCATGAGGCTCAGCCTCACCCATCGCACGATAGAACCCGCGGGACCGCGCGCCAGGCAGGCACGCGGTCGCGAGCGTTCGTGCGCACAGAAACAAGTTTTCCTGCAAGAAGCAGAGAATGGCCTTCCGCAATCCGGCGGGGGCAAACACGCAAGGACTGACATATATGTTCGATATTCAACGCGAGGTCATCGATTGGGGCGGGCGTAAGCTTACGCTTGAGACCGGGCGCATGGCGCGCCAAGCCGACGGCGCGGTGCTCGCGACGCTCGGCGAAACCACGGTGATCGCGACGGTCGTGGCGGCTGACAGCCCGCGACCCGGCGTCGATTTTCTTCCTTTAACGGTCGACTACCAAGAAAAGACATTCGCCGCTGGGCGCATTCCTGGCGGCTATTTCAAACGCGAAGGCCGGCCGACGGAGCGCGAGACGCTGATTTCGCGTCTCATCGATCGCCCGGTTCGCCCGCTCTTTGTTGAAGGTTTCCGGTGCGAGACGCAGGTCATTGCGACCGTGCTTAGCCATGACCTTGAGAACGATCCCGATATCGTCGCGATGGTCGCCGCGTCGGCCGCTCTGACGCTCTCGGGCGTGCCGTTCCGTGGGCCGATCGGCGCTGCGCGCGTCGGCTATATCAACGGCGAGTATGTACTGAACACACCGATCGACAAGATGCCGGAGTCGAGCCTCGATTTGGTTGTGGCCGGTACCGACGACGCGGTGATGATGGTGGAATCGGAAGCGAAGGAGCTTTCGGAAGACGTGATGCTTGGCGCGGTGATGTTCGGTCACCGGTCGATGCAGCCGGTGATTCAGGCGATCATCCGCCTCGCCGAGAAGGCGGCGAAGGAGCCGCGCGATCACGTGGTGCCAGACAACGACGCCTTGCTCTCCAAGATCAAAGGCTTTGCCGAATCCGATCTGCGCGCGGCCTACCGGGAGCGGATCAAGCAGGCACGCCACGGCAAGATCGACGAGGTCAAGAAGCGCGTGGTTGCCGAGTTCGCGGGCGAAGGCAAGGCTGATCCGACTCTGGTCTCCGGGCTCTTCAAGGAACTGGAAGCGTCGATCGTTCGCAACGACATC
Organism: uncultured Flavobacteriaceae bacterium; assembly: GCA_964547645.1. Classification (GTDB taxonomy): domain Bacteria; phylum Pseudomonadota; class Alphaproteobacteria; order Micropepsales; family Micropepsaceae; genus SZUA-430. The sequence goes on along the minus strand of CAZJOM010000011.1, from coordinate 1,159 downwards.
CTCGACACCGGCAAGCGTATCGACGGCCGCGACACGAAGACGGTTCGTCCGATCGTGAGCGAGGTTGGCGTTCTGCCGCGCACGCACGGTTCGGCGCTGTTTACGCGTGGTGAGACACAGGCGCTGGTCGTGACCACGCTCGGCACCGGCGAGGACGAGCAGTACGTGGACTCGCTTGAGGGCACGTACAAACAGCACTTCATGCTGCACTATAACTTCCCGCCCTTCTCGGTCGGTGAGACGGGGCGCGTCGGCGCGCCGAAGCGCCGCGACATCGGCCACGGCAAGCTTGCGTGGCGTGCGATCCATCCCTTGATGCCGGAGAAGGACAAGTTCCCCTACACGATCCGCATCGTGTCGGAGATTTTGGAATCGAACGGTTCGTCGTCGATGGCGACGGTATGCGGTTCGTCGCTGTCGATGATGGATGCGGGCGTGCCGCTGAAAAGTCCGTGCGCGGGTATCGCGATGGGGCTGATCAAGGAAGGCAGCCGCTTTGCGGTTCTGTCGGACATTCTGGGTGACGAAGATCACCTCGGCGACATGGACTTTAAGGTCGCGGGTTCGGCGCAAGGCGTCACATCCTTGCAGATGGACATCAAGATCGCGGGCATCACCGAAGAAATCATGCGCGTGGCGCTGACCCAGGCGAAGGACGGACGCCTGCACATTCTGGGCGAGATGGCGAAGGCTCTGACGGGGGCTCGCGCCGAGCTCGGCGAACATGCGCCGCGCATCGAGGTGATCAACATTCCGACCGACAAGATCCGCGAAGTGATCGGTTCGGGCGGCAAGGTGATCCGCGAGATCGTCGAAAAGACGGGCGCCAAGATCGACATCCAAGACGATGGTGTGGTGAAGGTCGCGTCGGCGAACGGCGAGTCAATCCGGGCCGCGCTCAAGTGGATCAAGTCGATCGTGGCGGAGCCCGAAGTCGGCGAGATCTACGAAGGCAAGGTCGTCAAGACCATGGACTTCGGCGCGTTCGTGAACTTCTTCGGTGCGCGTGACGGCCTCGTCCACATCTCGCAACTCGCCCGCAAGAAGGTCGCCAAGACCACCGACGTCGTCAAGGAAGGCGACAAGGTGTTCGTGAAGCTGCTCGGCTTCGACGACCGCGGCAAGGTGCGCCTCTCGATGCGCGTCGTCGACCAGACGA
>CAZJOM010000010.1:59156-69880 GCA_964547645.1 uncultured Flavobacteriaceae bacterium | reverse complement strand
TAAGCCATCGCACGTTTCAGCTTCAACGACGGATAGGTCCCGCTCCAACTGAGCGGCACATCAAACCCCTGCTCTTTCGCGGCCGCCCAGCGCTTGTTCGCCAGCGCCAATTCGCGCTCATAGTCCGCGCGCCCCCAGCGTTGCTCTTTGTAGGCGGCCACCATGAAGACGGTGAGTCCCTCGTTGAGCCAAAGCTCACGCCAATCGGCACACGTAACTGCGTTGCCCCACCATTGATGAGCCAACTCGTGCGCGATCACCCAATCTTCGTGCGGATCGGTCAAGATCGGCGAAATCTCGTCCAAACCGATCGTCGAATGCGACGCCGCCTCTTGTGCCTCGCTGTCCTCCACCAAAACCTGCGTGTAGCTCACACCGGGAAACGGAACACCTGTCTTCGCTTCAAAGAACAAGAGCATCTGCCGCGTGTCGGCAAACATAGCGCGCACGCGCTCGTCGGGCACGGCGGTGGTCAGTACATCCAATGCCGGTCGCCCCGCATCAACGGAAACACGACGAAAGTCACCCGCCGCAAAACCAAACAGATAAGCCGACTTCGGCACGGCGGAGCGCCAACGCCAAGCCTCAAACCCTCCTAACCCGGCAACCGACAACCGCTGCCCCGGCGCAACGGCGTCTCGCCCCTTCGGCTGCACAACCTCAAATTTCAACGCCGCCTTATCACCCGGCCGCTCGTAGTCGCAGATCATGTAGTCGCAGACGGCGTACGTCGAACGCACCGTCTCGCCGTTAAACACAAGGCCCTTCGGCGCGGCACCCATGAAGCTGATCAAGAGCCGCGCCACCTGCCCCTTTCGCATCGCCTTCGGCAAACGAAACACGAGACGGTCGCCGGCAACCTCACTCGCAACCATCTCCGCCCCGTCGATAGAGGCCGTGATAGCAAGCGTGTTCGCCGTAAATGATATCCGGTCGAGCCCGGCCGCGAGGCTCTTGAAGCGCACAACCTCGACACCCGAGATCGTCTGCGCGACAAAGTCGGGCTGCAACCGTACATCATATGAAAGGACGTCAAAGTCCGTATCGCTGGCGCGCGCAGACCAACCGACGACCACAAAGATCAAGCCAAAGAGAGCATATCTCATCCGCTCAAGATCGCGATCAACCCCAGCAAGTCAATCGCTCAGATCTTGGGCGGCAAGCCATAGTCAGCAGGCCTACGGCCATCAGCCACAATGCGCTGTGTCAACCCCGCGATGTAGGCTCGATCCTGCGCATCGTTCTTCCACGACGCATCGCCAAAGTCCTGGACAGCAGTCTTCATCAACCACGCCCGCGCCTCATCGACACCGTCTTCCATCAGCATCTGATGAAACAACCGGTCGGCGGTTTTCTTAGCCACTTGATGCGTGTGATAGATCCAATCGTGGAACACCGACGCCCCCATCAAATGCGGGCTGAACGGCGTGCCGAAGATAGGCCACGCAGCAACCGGCAAGCTTGACCCGTCATATTGGAAAAAGCGGGGCACAACGATCTTGGTCGTCCCCACAACCCGCGTCACATCGGCGGCAACTTCGTACGCCTCATCAAGCTTGTTGTTGTCCGGCTTCAAGACCGGCCGCAAAAGCAGCATCGTCAAAGCACCTCCTCATGCCGCAAGCTCGATTGCATTGGACGCGTCCACACGGCAACATCGTCTGGTCACGCCATTCTAACACGAGCTCCGCCCATGACCGACGTTCTGACCGACCTAGCCGCCCGGCTGGGCACCAAGACCGCTCTAATCGACGACCGGCCCGGCGGCCCAATCGTGAACTGGACGTTTGCTGAGCTCGAGGCAAACGCCAATCGCCTGGCCCGCCTATTGATCAGCCTTGGCGTGCAGCCAAAGGACCGGATTGTTTCCTGCGGCCAGAACTCCTGCTGGCTGGTCGCCATGTCGAACGCAGTCAGAAAGATCGGCGCCGTCGGAGTCCCCCTCAACTACCGCCTGACCCCGGACGAAGCGACCTACGTCGTAGACAACTCCGATGCCGTCGTTGTTTTCGCGGACACCGAGTTCGCCGACTTCTTCGCCAAGATCCGCAAGGACACCCCGAAGGTTCGCGACATCCTTATCTTCGACGGCCCAGCAGCCGAAGGCCAAAAGCGGGTGGAACCACTCTTGCAAGCGCACGCCATCACGCCGGTCGAAACGGACGGCCCGCCCCTCGAACCGATGACGATGATCTACACATCCGGCACGACCGGCAAACCAAAAGGCGCCGTGCGTTCCTCGCTCGGCAACCCGGCGCAATCGCTCGCGCTGTGGAACGAGATCGGTTACGTCGAAAGTGACGTCTACATCACAACAGGCCCGCTGTATCACTCCGGCCCCGGCGGCTTCTTGACGACAGCCCACCGGCTCGGCAACACCGCCGTTCTACAGCACAAATATGACGAAGAAGATTGGCTGCGCCTCGTCCAAAAATACCGCGTGACGACAACGTTCGCCGCGCCCACGCCGATCCGCCGCATCTGCCAACTCCCCGAAGCGACGTTCAAACGCTACGATGTCTCTTCAATGGCCCGCATGGTCGCGAACGCAGCGCCATGGTCTTACGCGCTCAAGCAGCTCTACCTCTCGCGCTTCCCCAAACTGTCGCTGTTCGAGGTCTATGGCTCGACCGAACTCGGCGTGAACACAGTGCTTCGCCCCGAACACCAGCTGTCGAAACCCGGTTCCTGCGGCAGAGCCGCGCCGGGCGTAGAAATCCGCCTCTTTGATGACAACGGCAACGTCGTCTCGACACCGAATACCGAAGGCGAACTCTACGTGAAAAGTGCCAACATGTTCTCGACCTATCACAAGGCACACGACAAGTTCATGGCCGACCGCCGCGACGGCTGGCAGACCGTCGGCGACATCGCGACCTTTGACGAGGAAGGCTTCTACTACATCTGCGACCGCAAGAAGGACATGATCATCTCCGGCGGCGTAAACATCTACCCCGCCGAAATCGAAGCCGCCCTCGAAACGCATCCCGACATCAACGACGTCGCGGTGTTCGGCATCCCCGACGAAGAATGGGGCGAGGCCGTTCACGCCATCGTCGTCGTCCGACCCGGCGTCAAGCTCACCAAAGACCAAATCACCGCCTACGCCCGCGAGCACCTAGCCGGCTACAAAGTCCCGCGCTCAATCTCCTACCTAACCGAAATCCCCCGCACCGGCTCCGGCAAGATTCTCAAACGCGACCTCCGCAAGCCGTTTTGGGAAGGTCGAAAGAGTCGCGTGTAACTACTTCTCCGGCTCATCCATCGTCGTCATCAGCGTGTAGTAGAAATCGGCGATCCGGCCGATCCCCTCGACCGATATTCGCTCGTTCGTGCCGTGGATGCGCTCGATGTCCCCTCGTCCTAACTCACTTGGCACAATCCGGAATACGTTCTTCGTCAGCGGGAAGTAGTACCGGGAATCCGTGCCCGCAACGACAAGATTTGGAACGACGATCGCATCGGGAAACACCGTTTCGAGCGCACGTTTGATCGCGGCATACTGCGGCCCCTTCGTGTCCGAGACCGGCGAGGGCTCGCGGGCCGTGCCGACCTTAACATCCACCTTGTCGTCGTCGATCGCCCGCCGCACATGCGCAATCACGCCGGCCACGGTGTCGCGCGGATGAATTCGGAAATTGACGGTCGCCTTCGCTTCCGGCGGCAGCACGTTTTCTTTGACCCCGCCGCCGATGATCGTCGGCGAGATCGTCGTGTGCAGTGCGGCGGCACTGCCGGGTGACGCCTCCATTGCGCGCGCGACCAACGGCTCGAACAGCCACAGGTTCGCGACGACGACGCGGCGCGGAAAGCTCATCGCCGGTGCCATCATCGTGGCCGCTTCACGCCCGCTCGCATCTAGCCCGCTTTCGAACGGCGCATGCCCAAGCCGCTGCAGTGCGCGCGTCAAGCGACCGATCGCCGTTTCGTCAAAGGGCACCGGCGCGGAGGAATGCCCGCCCGGGCTGTGCGCCGTCAACTCCAACGTCAGAAAGCCCTTCTCTGCGACGCCAAGCATCGCGATCGGCGCCTGGACGCCGTCGATCACGCCGCGCGTCACCACGCCGCCCTCGTCATTCACAAATTCAAGCTCAATTTTGCGTTCGGCGAGAAGCGCGGCAATCTTGGCATTGCCATCGCCTCCGCCGATCTCTTCGTCGTGGCCAAACGCGAACAGGATCGTCCGCTTCGGCTGAAAACCTCTGCCGATCAGCATCTCGGCCGCTTCCAACATTCCGATGATGCCGTTCTTTGTATCGACCGTACCGCGGCCCCAAACAAAGCCGTCGGCGATTTCGCCGCCGAATGCATCATGAGTCCAGTTCGCCTCGCTACCGGGAACGACCGGAACCACATCCATGTGCGACATGAGCAACGCCGGCTTCAGCGACGGATCAGACCCCGCCCAGGTGAAGAGCAGGCTGTAGTCGGAGACGATCTCGCGCGTCGCCACTTTTGAGAACTGCGGATAGGTCGAAGCGATCCAATCGCGAAACGCAATGAATGCCGCGTGACTTGCCGCCACGTCCTCCACCGGCGCACCGGGCTGCCACGAAACCGTACGAAACTTCACCGCCTCGGCGAGATGTCCCGCCACCACCTTCGCCTCGAACCGCGAAGAAGGAGGCGCCACGGTCGGCGCCTGATACGCGGGCACCATCAAGGCCCGCCCGACGACCACCGCCGCAAGCCCCGCGACGAGCAGCAATGCCGACAAAAGAAGCCTGCCCAAGCTCATTCTCCTACCCCGTTTTCAGCACCCTACAACCGATGCCAACCTCTGAGAAGTTGGCAACGATCATAGCCTCGGTGGTCGCACTTGCCGCCTGCCATCGTTCGTCCTATGCCTGGGTGCGACAACACAAGCGAATGAGGCATCCCATGGCAATCGCACTCTATGACCTAACCGTCGCCAGCTACCTTCAAGGCTTGGGCGGTATCATCGGTGTTCTGGAGAAGGGTCTGAAGCACTGCACGGAGAACAACATCGACCCGAATACCCTGGTTGAAACGCGCCTGCACCCCGACATGTTTCCATTGCAATTTCAGGTCAACTCCGTCGCCCATCATTCGTTGGGCGCGATCGATGGTGTGAAGAAGGGGCTTTTCTCGCCGCCCCCGTCGGCTCCCGCACAGGATTATCGCGCGCTGCAAAAGGTCGTGACCGACGCACGCGACGCACTGACAAAAGTCACGCCCGCCGAAGTCAACGCTCTGGAGGGCCGCGATATGGTCTTCCAGTTTCGCGACTTCAAAATGCCGTTCACGGCCGAAGGCTTCCTAATGTCGTTTTCGCTACCGAACTTCTATTTCCACGCGACCACCGCCTACGACATCCTGCGCATGAAGGGTGTACCGCTAGGCAAGCGCGATTTCATGGGTCAATTGCGGCTGAAGACCTAGGCACTACTTGATCTCATAGATCTTGTAAGCGACGCCCGTCTTTGTCATTCGCCCGACGCCAAGCGCCTGGATACGATTCAACCAGGCGTACTGCGTTGAGGCCGTCTCATAGGTCGGCGCGACACGAAAGTAGTACGACGACGGATCGACCTGCTCGACCGTCGCGCGGTTCATTACCTTGGGCGCGATCTCGGGAGGAATGAACAGCCGCCCATTGTACGTCATGTAGAGCACCGACCCGTCGTCGAGCCGTGCCGCCGCACGCACGTCAATCCGCCCGCACCCGTCGCCACCGATGATCAACCAGTCCGCGCCTGAAGGCAGCACCGTCCCCGTCACGCGCCCTTCGATCCGCCCGCCGGTGACATCCGCAATCACCCGCTGCCCCGCCGGTGTCGCGCCAGCCTGTATTGCCTCACGTAGATCGGCGTGCACGTCGAACAGATACTCGGACTTAAGCTCAAGCATGAAACGCCTCCCAACAGCATGTGCCGTAGAACAACCCTAGAACAACTCGCAAGGGAGTTGAAGCAACCCACTGCACGAACCGCTGCGCTTTGACGGGTATTGCTGGTACGTAGCACATCGACTTCACGCAGGTCTTCCGATGCGACCGATCGTTCTGGCGTTCTTAGTTATCAACACGGCCGTGTTCGTCCTGTGGCTTGTCCTCGGCGAGAGCCCCGTCATGGTCGAGAACTTCTTGGTGAGTTGGGACGGCTTGATGGCCGGCCGCTATTGGACGCTCCTAACTTCGGAATTCTCGCACCTTCTGTTTCTGCATTTTTTCCTGAACATGTACGTCTTGGCGAGCTTCGGACCCATCGTCGAGTACACGATCGGATCGACTCGATTTCTTATGTTCTATGTGCTCGCCGCGATCGTCGCCTCCGTAAGTCATGCAGCCGTCTCCGCCCTCCTGTTGAACAAGCCTGAGCTCCCCGCCCTCGGCGCATCGGGCGCGATCTCCGGCGTGATCTTGCTGTTCTCGTTCTTGTACCCCCGAGCACGGCTTCTACTCTTCGGATTCATTCCGATGCCGGCGCTGGTCGGCGCGTTCGCATTCGTCGGCTTGGACGTGGCGGGATTGATCTGGCAAGTCGAGGGCGGCGGCCTTCCGATCGGCCACGGCGCGCATTTGGGCGGCGCGATAACGGGTATCCTCTACTACCTGCTCGTGATCCGTCCGCTGGAATTGCGCCAGGCCGCCCGCGTCGACTTCGGCGACGTCGCAACCTGGCGCAGACTAATCGCGCGGCAAGGCAAGACACCCGACGACCAAACTCACAAACGATGAGCCTGGACTGGGAAGAATCTGCTGCTGCCAAAATCTCAACACGGCCCCTTAAATCTATTGCGCCTCAAGGAACTCAGACGCGCCCGTCTTCCCCGCGCGAGTCGACGCCCCCACCGGCCTTGCTACTGTCCGGACAAGGGGGCGTTGGGCGGGTCGACGGCGGCTGCCCGGACGCGCCTGTTACGTTTCAGGCCCGTCTAATTGTTCGGCGTGTGCGTGAGGCTCACGCTGGTCGTGGTCTTGACCTTGGCGGGCTTGTTTGTCGTCGAAGGCTCGGTCGTAGCTGCGATGTCGTTAGCCCCGCCCTCACCTGAAGCGTCCCGCAACTCCTGCTCAAGCTTCGCCGCACGCCGGATCGATCCGGTACACTGACTCATATATTTCGACTTCGACATACCGACGGGGATCGAGCCGCCGTTCTTTTCCATATTGTAGCGCTCGGTACAGATCTTCAGCGCGTCTTGTGTGGAAGCAGCGCTTGCCGTCGCCGGTAGAACAAGTGCAAGTCCAATTGCGATGGCCGTGGCGTAGAGAACGTCGCGCGTCACCGATTTCCTCCGTCGAAGTACTATGTTGGGGAGCAATTCATCAGGCGAAGGCGGGGAGATAACCCTCTCCCCACCGTAAGAATCAAGAGGTCAAATCCATCAGCTGGCGGTGCGACTAGACCACTTCGCTCTGTTTGCGCCGTCCGCCGAAGGCAACCGCAAGCGCGACGAGCAAGACCAAGCCGATCAACCCGGCGATCCAAATCGGGAATCCGCCAATCGTCGCCTGCATGAAGGCTGACGGATTGGAGAAAATTGAGGGTTTCGCTGCCGCGTCAGGTGCAGGCGAAGTTGGTGCGGACTCCACAACCGCCGGAGTGGTCGAAGGAGCAGTGTCAGCCGGCGTTGGTCCGGCATCGGCAGGCGCCTCCGGCTTCACGGGCTCTGACGCATCGGCTGTCCTAACCGGCGGCGCGGCATCGGCGGTCACGGCCTTGGCTGGCTTCTCGGGTTTCGCCAGTTTGGAAATCTCCGAAGCCGGTTCATCCGCCGCCGCAGTTTCCTGTTCGGACGACGACGCATCAGCTGTCACGAGCTTGGCCCGTTTGTTTCTGGGCGCGACCGCTGGTTCGGGATCGTCCGGCACGATCGGACCGCGCACGACCCTCGGCGCCTGTAGATCGCTTGTCGTCATCGCCGGCGCCGTCGAAGAGGGACTCTCCGACGACGTCGTCGTTGCGGTTGTCCCGCACCCCGCGAGACCCAAGATCGCAACCAAGGCAAGTGCAATACGTGCCGTCATGGCAGGCCACTCCCAATAAACGTCCGTCCCCCAACAAATACAATCTACTCGCGAATTCCGTCGCCTTCCACAGACGCAAGACTGTAGCCGCGCTGCACCACAACCGCTTGCAGAGGTGAATCGGCGTTGGAACCCGGCCCGCCCACAACTTTGACCAGCGTTCATTTTTTTATCGCCTGTGGCTTTCGCCCGCTATGCTGAGACAGATTCGTAGCTAACCGAGCAGCCCTATGCGCCCCCTCACCCGCTCTGCCGCCGCGCTCGCAACCTTAACATTGGTCGCATGCGAGACCGGCGGCCCGCCCCCAGCAGACCCGCAACGCGTCGTCAACGAACGCGTCGCGATCATGAAAAGTTTGGGTGCAGCGCTCGCGGCAACAGCGGCCTTCACGCAGAGCAAGGGCCAACCGGCCGACGCACGGGCAAAGTTGAGCGTCGCCCGCAAGAACGCAGAGCGTGTCCCGGACATGTTCCCGCGCGGCACGGCCCTCGGCGACAAAGGCGTCGCAAACTCGCGCGCCCTAACGACGATCTTTGCCAACCGCAACGACTTCGACAACAAAGCGAGCACGCTTCAGGCGCGCCTCGCCGAATTGGAGGCCGCAGTCACGAAAGGCGCCAAAGCCGACGCCACCACCGCATTGGCGTCAACCAAGGCCGCTTGCGCGGCCTGCCATACGAAGTATCGCGCAGCCGATGAGTGAGCGTCGCGTTGGGGCCGTTAGCGGGTGCCTGTCCGCACGGACCGCACGAATGCCTCCACCGCCCCGCGCAAGTCGACCGCCTGCTTCGAGAGCGTCTCGGAGGCTTCCTTCACGCTTTCGGCCGCAAGGCCGGTATCGCTAGCCCCGCGCGCGACGTTGCCGACAGCGTGATTGACATCTGCTGTGCCTGAAGCCGCCATCGCAATACTCTGCGCGATCTCTCGTGTAGCAATACCCTGCTCGGTGACGGCCGTGCGGATCGCTGCGGCAATCTGATCGATCTCGCCGATACGCGCGCTGATCGCCCGGATCGCCTCAACCGCCTGACCGCTGGCCGCCTGACTGGCCGAGATTTGCGTCGCGATGTCCTCCGTGGCGCGCGCCGTCTGATTCGCCAGCGACTTCACCTCGGAAGCAACGACCGCAAAGCCCTTACCGGCCTCCCCGGCACGTGCCGCCTCGATCGTAGCGTTCAAAGCCAGAAGATTGGTCTGCTCGGCAATGTCGTTGATCATCTTCACGACATGGCCGATCTTCGACGAAGCTTGCGCCAACCCCTGAACCGTTTCGTCCGTCCGCCGTGCGTCGTCGACAGCGGCACCGGCGAGTTGCACCGAGCGCGTGACCTGATTGGTGATTTCCTGAACCGAGGCTGACAACTCTTCGGCGGCGCTCGCCGCCGTCTGCACGCTGGACGAAGCAGAATCGAGCGAGCTAGCGACTGCCTTCGTTTCGCCCTTCGTCGAGTCGGCAGTGGCCGACATCACCTGCGCCGACGATTCAAGCTGCGCCGCCGACGCCGCTACCGCCTGGACAATCCCACCAACGCTTGCCTCGAAATCCAGAGCAAGCTTGTTCATCGCCGTCTGCCGGTCGGCTTGCATGCGCACTTCGCTCGCGCGCTGTTCGTCGGCAAGACGCTTGACCTCGGCAGCGTTCGTTTTGAACACCTGTAGCGCTCGCGCCATGTCGCCGATCTCGTCCGCGCGCTGCAAATACGGCACGTCGATCGTCGCATTCCCGCGCGCGAGTTCACCCATCTCCTTTTCCAGCGCCGTCAACGGTCGCACCACGGTCTGGCGCGTAAACCACCACGCTCCGGTCGCGACCAGCAACGACAGCACAATCACGGCCGTAAATATCTGCGTTGCCAGCGTCTCAACCCCGTTTGCTTCTTCGCTGACTACCTCTTGGAATTTTTCGAATCCGTTCGCGAGGTCTTCCATCAGACCTTCGAGGCGCTTGAAGCTCTCCTGAAACTTCTCGTACCGCGACGCAAACGCATCGGGCTGTCCGAGCGCAACGCGCGCTGTCTCAAGCGCTTCTTGGTAGTACGCTTTCACGAAAGGGGCTGTCTTTTCGATCTTCGCTTTCAGGTCGGCGGGAACAGGCAGCTTCGCGTTCTGCTCAAATAGCGAAATGAAGCGTTCGCCGTGTTCCTTGACATCATTGTTCACTTCACTGGCCTTGGATACGGCAATGCCCTCGTTCGAGTACTCGCGAGCCAGAAGGACGTCCGCGCGCAACGCATCGTGCATCATGTCGGCTTCGTTCTGGTTGCCCAGCGCCTGCCCGACTTGCTGCGTATGCTTCACGATTGTCGAGAGCTCCCACATGCCCCAGAGCCCCGACGTGGCCAACATGCCGATGCAAAGAACGAACGCTCCGGAGATGACGAGCGCGCGGCTCGCCAAACGAAGTTGCAACATTAGGACCCCTCACTGACACGCGACTCGCGTCGATGCCGGCGACGCTAGGGCCCGAACGGTAAATCGATCATTAACGATTGAGCCATGGATCTGCTGCCAGATACGGCAGAAAGCGGTGCTTCTTGCCGATCTTGGCACGTATAATTATGTCCCCGTATTTACCTACGCGCGCTTACCACGCCTGGGCACACTAACGAGACGCTACGCCCCGCACGCGCCGTTACGCCGTCTTGAATCCGCCGCAACGCCTCGTCCCTGCGTGCGCGAACCGTATCGCGGTGAACGCCAAGCAGATCGCCCGCGCGTTTCGGCCCCATCCCC
>CAZJOM010000010.1:0-59056 GCA_964547645.1 uncultured Flavobacteriaceae bacterium | reverse complement strand
CCAACCGCACGAGCGCCTGCGCGTATCCGTAGGCCTCCGCCGCATCCTGGACCACGTCCGGCCAAGACGTGAAGAGGCGCGGGGCGCCGTTTGCCGGTACGCGCCGGAGCGTATCCCACGCTTCGCGCAGCCGCAGCGCAACCGTTTCGGTATCGATCGCAGCCATGTCGTTGCCGCTCAAGCCGCACGCTTTTCGGTAACGTCAACGACCCAAAACACCCGCGCGTGATGATGCGCACACCAGGCCGAGCCCCGCTTACGAGGATGCCCGCACATGCGCCAATCCGGATCACTGACGTCGCCGGCGATCCAATGGCACCTGCCGCGGCCCAAAATTTCTCTCACTGCGCCAATCGCTTCCGGCTCATCCTCAAGCCGGACCGCGAGCACGCGCGACTGATAAGCTGTGCTCAGCGCCAATCCGAGCCGCACCGCCTTCCGGCGAACCTCATCGAACGGAACGCCAAGCGCCTTGGCGATCCACCGCAGCGTCCGCCCCTCACGCCGATGCCGGGACAAGAATGCAATCATCGCTGGCGTCCACCGTCGTTGATGCCTTTCCGAACCAGAAAAACCGATGGGAATGGCCGCAGTCCGAGCACGCATGAAACCTCCGCTCACCGAGAACACGACAAACAAAGAGTGAGCGGCGGGCACCTCCGTCCGAGGGGAGCCCGAGGGGCGCACCGCCGCTCGTTGCGCGCGAAAGTCCGGCCGAACTCGCGCGCAAACGCTTTCAACTCAGGCGCTCGCCCGAGGACTTCAAGAGAACGGAAGGATGTCCGCGAAGCGCGGGGCCAATAACCCAGGTGTAAGCCCGCTGCGGCTCTCCAACCGTCCTCAGCTCACCGCGCCAATGACCGCCCCGCCAATCGTGAAAGCCACGAGCAGCGGGCAGTACCAGACACTCAAATTGGACTCGCGCGGCATCAACAAGAGAACGCCGTCCTGATCGATCGCACGCGCGGCAAACCGCGCACGCTTACGAAAGCGGGCGAGAAAACTTGTGGTGCGCCAAGACGCAACCAGCCGTTCGCTCAAGAACCGTGCGGTCTTGAGCGGTTTCCATGACAAGAACCGTTTCATAAGTAGACATATAAGTGAGTGCCATGAACAAATCAAGAACTCTTTTGCATTGACGAAGCAAATCTGATATGCAGTCAGCTCACCGATACAGCCTGCGAGCCAACGCCCGATGAAACAGCCCTCCGCCCAAGCCGCCGCCATGGGCCGACGCATCCGCGACCTGCGCAAGGCGCGAAACATGACGATGGTTGAACTCGCCGAGCTTCTCGAGGTCAGCCAACCGGCCATTTCGCAGTGGGAATCCGGTGTAACCTCACCGCATCGCGAGACGCTGCTGGAACTCTCGAAGATTTTTCGAACGCCGGTTGGCGTAATCATGGGCGAAAGCGATGAAGCGCCGGCCAATGCCATCCCCGGCCCACCCTCGAACGGCGTCAACACCATGCCGACCGATGTGCCAGTTTTCGGCATTGCCGTGGGCGGCTCGAGCGGCGACTTCCGTTTCAATGGCCAAGTGGTCGATTACGTCCGTCGTCCGCCGGGGATCGCCCACGCCCGCAACGTGTATGCGCTTTGGATCATGGGCAATTCCATGGCCCCCTGGAATAAGGACGGCGATCTGATCTACGTCTCCTCGGCGCGCCCCCCGATTGCCGGCGACTATGTCGTCATTCAACTCAACGACGACCCCGACGGCAGCCCAGGGACGTCGATGGTCAAGCAACTGGTCGCAAAGACACCGACCCAACTGAAACTTCTGCAACACAACCCCGCCAAGGAATTCGCGGTGTCACTGACCAAGGTAAAGGCTGTGCACAAGGTGCTCAGCTTACGCGAGTTGCTAGGCGTTTGAGGGAGAACAATGCTGCTGACACTCTTCCTGGCCGCAGCCACCGTTTTGATCGCCGGCGTCATTCGCCCGCCGGTCGCGCGCTGGCAGCATGTGGCCACCTGGATCGCCGGCATTGTCCTGCTCGCCGTGCTCATCGCATGGGGCATCGAATACGTGATGCAAACCGAAGTCTCATAGCGCTTATGCAGCCGCGCACCTCAAAAGAGCGTCGCTTGACCAAGACATCATTATAACTTATTTTACCTGACACGATGAGATGCCAGGACATGAACCGACCGGTGCACACCGCCACGTCATTCCGCTACGACCGCGAGACGGCCGAACTCGGCGAGGACTACCCCGAACTCCTGCGCATCGAACGAGCCTATCGCTTGCTTGAGCGCCGCCTGGACCGCGCACAGCCGACGCTTCATGCACGCCGGTCGATCACCTCTATTATGGATCTCGCCCAATCGCTCGCGGACGCGCGCCACGACGCCAGCTTCGGCGCGACGCTATCTCTCGCTAGGGACGCCTTCGCCGAAGCCCGCGTGGTCAAGATTCAGCGCACCGCCTAAGCGCAATCGGACTTCCTGGAGCATGATCGGACACCAAACTTCGCAGCGTCAGAGCTCGGGGCCTTGCCCCCAGCACTCACACAGCGAATGCTCGCGCGAAACCAGTGTGGGGATCACTTCATGAACAATATCGCCAGAGCCATAATGCTGGGGGCGTTCTCTGCGGGCGTGCTCGACCTCTGCTACGCGTTCATCGTCTATGGTCCGTTAAGCTACGGACTCTCGCCGATGCGAGTGCTGCAATCGGTCGCTGCTGGCTGGGTCGGACGCGACGCATCTCGCGCCGGCGGCTGGAGTACAGCCGGTTTGGGACTAGCAACACACTTCATGCTTGCCACGATGATGGCGACAGTCTTCGTTCTCGCCGCCACGCGCATCAGGGTCCTCGCGACAAACGCCTTGCCTATGGGCTTCGCCTACGGACTCATACTCTACATCGTGATGAACTACGTGGTCGTTCCTTTGTCGGCTGCGCACGCTTCACAGCAGTTCGCAGCCAACATCGCCGATGCGATCGAACGGCTTCGAGCCGCGTTCAGCGCGCCCCGCCCAGCCGAACCGTTGATGTTGATCGGCACGATCTTTACGCACACCCTACTCGTCGGAATCCCGATCGCTCTGAGCGCTCGTCGCTACACCTGACGTCGCTTATCGTCGCTCTCGCATCAATTCCCGAGGCGTCTGCCCCATGACGGCGCGCATAGCTCGGGCCAAGTGGCTCGGGTGCGCGAAGCCTGTCTCCGCGGCAATGCGACGAAGCGGCATGCCGCCTTCCTTGATCAGCGCGACCGCCCGCACGACCCGGCGGCGAATAACGTAGCGGTGCGCTGGCATTCCGACCGCAACCCTAAACAGCGCCTTGAAGTGGGAAGTGCTCACCCCCACGACACGCGCCAAGTCCGACAATGTCAGCCGCTCCGCCAGATGCGCGTCAATGTGGTCGCAGACAAGTGCCGCCTGCCGCCGCGTCAACGCCTGACGCACGCGGGCTTGCCGAGCAGCTGAATGACCCTTGATAAGCCGCGTTGCCAAGGCAACGCCGATCGCTTGGGTAAATGCCGCATCCGGGACGGCACCATCGGCATGCGCGGCCTCAAGCGCCCATCCCAAATGCTCGATCTGTGCGTCGCGAACCTGCACGCGCGATAACACTTCCAGCGTCCGCGAATCGAACCCTAAGCTGGCTGCCACCTTGTTTAGCAGCCCGCTCTCGATCCGCATGATCAAACATTTCCCGGGCCCCTCATCGACCCAACGCCCGCCCTCGCCTTTAGGGATGATCTCGATGTCGCCACGCTTGAACTGCGCCACATAGCTTCGCCCGCCCCGCACGCAACTCGCCCGGAATGGCATCCCTGAAAACAGCGTGATCGTATGCGCGGTGACGCCGGCGGTCTCGACCACCCCCGCATCGAACACACGATGCTCCACGGCAAAGCCTGTCTCTCCATGCGGTCGGAAAGCCGGCGCGCCCACGCGCTGCACCGCGACAACGCGATCTCGAAACGCCCGCCCGCTTTCGCTTCCTTCACTCATGGTCACCAAACTGCATTCCGGGACATCGACACGCCACCGTGTCCGATCAATCCACGACGACCAACAAGTGATTCAGGTGCAAGCCGCCTTTTGCCATCAAGGTTTCACGGCCGAGCCCTACTGCAAGTAGCGCGCAGAGAACGCCGAAATCTCGCTGCGCTCCTTCACGCACACATCAGCACCGCCCAGCCGCGCACGATAAATCGGAATGCCGGATCCGGCGGACTGGAAGGGATCGTGCAGACGCATATGCAGTGCAGCGTCGCTCTTAGATGCCTTGCCGCTCGCAAGCGCTGCGGCACGCTCATCGGCCTTTGCGCCATCGGCCGCCTCTAACGCCAGGCCCATCGTCCGCCCCGCCACAGTCGCTTCGAACGCCACTGGGCGGGGGTTGAGGTTTAACACCCACACGCAAGAATCAATCATCTTGAATAGGATTGGCGGACACCCTCCTTCGGCGCACGACGCTCGGCTCTCCGAAGCCGCGACCGGTACCGACGATGCAACGGCTTGAGTCGTCGCGACTGCGGTACCCGGTTCAGGAGCCTGCGCCAGCTGAGGCTTGGCGCGTGGCGCCGGCGGGTAAACCGGTGGCGGCGCCGGTTTTGAACGCGGCAGTACTGGGCCGGCCGTCACATCGACCGCGGTCGCCGGTACGACCTCGGCGACGGCGACTTGCGTTGCGGCCGGAGGCGGCGCACTGGCGGCAACCTCAGCCTTCGGCTTCGCGCGTGGCAGCGGCTTTGCCGCCGAGACTGACTCTTCCGGCATCACACGCAATGCCGGATAGCTCGCCTCGAACCGCCGATCGCTCGCCGCAACAAAGCACTTCGTCTTGTCCGGCTGCTTAAACGTCTCGCCAGGTGCAAGAATCGTCACCATCAGCGTTGCTTGGCCGGCAATAAGCGACAGACGAACCGACTTTTCGCCCCTATTCGTCCACGCACACCCGTCTCCGCTCATCGCGACAACGGTACAGGCCTCACCTGAGCACACACTTGCCGCCGACGCCTGCTGGATGCTCAAGAACGCTGCAGCAACGAACAAAAGAACTCGGCCCACGGTACCCAACCCCCGGTTGCGAACCGCAGGATACGCGAGTCCGACGGAGAGATGAAGCACTTCAGCACCAATTTGCACGGCTCAAATCTGCCGTTTTTGGTGCAGGCGCCGATCGTCTAACCAGCTAGAGCAGACAACTCGTCACCGGCCCTACGCCGTGCGGCCGGAAGGGTGATCGTCATCGTCGTGCCTGCGCCCAAGCGGCTTTCCACTCGAAGAAAGCCGCCGTGCATTTCGATCAGGCGTTTGGCAATAACGAGGCCGAGCCCGGTTCCCTCAAACTTCCGGCTCAGCCGCCCATCGACTTGCAGGAACGGCTCACCCACCCGCGCGATATCGGCATCGCTCATGCCGATGCCTGTGTCCCGCACGGCGATCTCGACGGCGCCGTCGTTTTCCACGTGCGTCATCACGTCAACGCGCCCGTCACGCGGCGTGAACTTCACGGCGTTTGAAATCAAGTTCAGCAACGCCTGCAGAAGCAATCGGCGATCGCCCGTCACCCACGGCACCGCTCCTGAAGCGTTCTGCCCAAGCGCAACACCCCCGTCGTCTGCCTTGGGCCGGGTCATCCGCAGCGCCGTATCGATAAGCTCGGCCAGCGCGACATCTTCCTCCTCCATCGACACCTTGCCCGCCTCGATGCGGGAAATGTCGAGAATGTCGTTGATTACGCTGAGCAAGTGCTTGCCGCTGGAATTGATGTCTCGTTGATACTCGGCCCGCCGCTCATCCGAAAACACGCTAGCGGCATCGCTCATCAACAGCTCGGAAAACCCGATGATGGCGTTCAGTGGCGTGCGCAACTCATGACTCATGCTGGCCAGAAAGCGGGACTTCGACTGACTGGCTGTCTCGGCGCGGATTTTGGCCTCGATCAGTTCTTCCTGCGTCTGACGCAGCATCGTGACGTCCTGCGTCGAGCCGATCATCTTGATCGGCCGCCCCTCACTGTCGCGCTCGACCTCGCCTAGCTGATGCACCACGCGCACTTCGCCAGACGGCCAAACAACACGGTGATCGTAGGCGCAGCCAATTCCCAAGATAGCGTCGCGCGTCGACCGCTTCACAATCTTGCGATCGTCAGGGTGAACGCTGGCCATGAACCGCTCAAGCGTCGCTGACGAACCAACCTCCCACCCAAGAATGCGAAAGCACTGTTCCGACCACCACAGGCGGCCGCTCGCGAAGTCCCATTCCCAGCTCCCGGTATTCGCGATGCGCTGCGCCGCCTCCAGCTGGTGTCGCGCCTTGCGAACCTCTTCGGCATTCCTGGCGCGCTCCGTCACATCGGTCGCCGATGCAATGACTTGCACGACCTGACCGTTGCTGTCGCGCAACGGTCCAAACGTCGCTTCGATGGTGATCAACTGCTCGGGCCCGGCACGAACGACAAAATCGCCGCGAACAACTTCGCCGGTCGTGGCGCGCATAATGGCATCCCGCACACCCTCGCGCGCGGCCGTTGCGTGCGACCAGTAATAAGTGTCCCAGAGCTTCTTACCGATGACAGCATGGCGATCGAGCCCGAACGCCTCGATCGTCGCCTTGTTGGCGTCGACGAGCGTGCCGTCCGTACTGATCAAGCCCACAAAACTGAAGACGCCGTCTAAGACCCGGCGCAACTTTTTCTCTTGCTCCGCGGACTCTTCCTGTAGGCGAACCAATTCCGTTACGTCTTGGCAAATGCCGACCATTAGCTCGGCTTCGCCCGTGGCAGAAAACCTAACCTCGCCTTGAGCAATAAGAACGCGCTCTATTCCATCCGGGCGCCGGATGCGATGGCGAACCGAGTACTTCCTTCCCTGAGACATCGCCTCCCGAATGGCGTCAACGGTCGCGGTGCGATCATCTGGGTGTATGAGTTCGAGGTAACTCAAAAAGTCGGGCGTGCTAGCTCGTGCGACGCCGAATATTTGGCAAACCTGGTCCGACCAGACCAACTCGCTGGTCCGGACGTTCCATTGCCAACCGCCGATGTTGCCGAACACTTCCGTTTCGGCCAACGCTCGTGACTTGACGGCCAAAGCGGACTCGGCCATCGTTGCACGTCGACGATAGGCAAGCGCGATCAGCGCGCACACCGCGGCGGCAATTGCAATCAAGAGCGTTCCGCCTTCCGCGACCATGGCGCCGTGCCTCCATTGGCCTGCAGCCTACAC
The DNA here is from genome assembly GCA_964547645.1 of uncultured Flavobacteriaceae bacterium. Taxonomy (GTDB): domain Bacteria; phylum Pseudomonadota; class Alphaproteobacteria; order Micropepsales; family Micropepsaceae; genus SZUA-430. Next base: position 51,860 of record CAZJOM010000010.1, on the reverse strand, counting down.
GGCGTTCCTTTGACGTTCGGTAAGCACAGAGTCCGGCGGCCGCAGATATGGCGCAGGGTCGGTGGTAAAGGGCCGGTAAATGTCGGCCTTACTCGCGTTGCTGCTACTGCTGTTGCTGCACTTCGTTGTTGCCCGCCCCGGTCCGGACCGCCGCCTTGGTCATCGGCCGGACCACACGCAGGAAATCGTCGCGACGGCGCGGCGCCTGTGCCGGTGTTACCCGAACCGCAACGGCAAGTTCACTGTTAGCCGGCCCTTTGAACACGCCGCGCACCGGCGGAACATCGTTGTAGTCCCGCCCCACAGCGACCCTTACATGTCGCTCACCCGCAAGCACGTTGTTGGTCGGGTCGAACCCTATCCAACCATAGCCAGGGACCAACGCCTCGACCCAAGCATGGGTGGCATCTGCCGCCGACCGGTCGCCCGCATCGCGCTTCGTGTAGAGATAGCCCGACACATAGCGCGACGGAATTCCCCACAAGCGGGCCGCCGCAAGCATGATGTGCGTGAAATCTTGGCAGACGCCCTTGCGCTTCCCCAAGGCGATGTCGATCGGTGAGTCCACGTCCGTCTCTTCCGGCGCATAAGCGAAAGACTCGAACAATGCCCGGTTCAATCGCCGAAGCGTCGTCATAGGATCGCCGACCTTACCAAGACCGCGCTCGCTCAAGAATCTCTCCAGCAATGGAGTCGGTTTCGTCAAACCATGTTGCGCCAGCATATCGTAGTGCTCGCCCATGGTTTGACGGGAGCCGAGTACTTCCCAAGCGGCCTCGTCAACCCACTCCGGCGGCGCTGGCGCTGCTTGAACCTCAACCTCGGCATCCGCCTCGACACTCAACTCCTGATGCGTGCCCGGCACGTCAAAATGATAGACCGCATTGCCGAAGTGATCCGTGTACGCCTGAAGCGCCGCTCGCGGCGTACTGGACACTTGGAACGACTGTAGCCGTTGTGCCCCCTCGCTCTTCGGTTGCACATAGAGCTGCATCACGCTCTCCCGCACCGGAGCATCATAGCGATAACGCGTGATATGACGGATCGAATAAAACATCGCTTACCCCGGCAACAATTCGTCGACGCTGTAGCCGATGAACGCCTCGAACACGGCCTGATGAATCTGTTTGCAGGATGCTTGAATCGACCGCAGAAAACCGTCGATGTCGCCGGCCATCAACTCGTCGACCTGTCCATAGTCGAGGCTGGCTTTCAGCCGCCCCGCAAGTCGTTCCGCCTGCACCCGCCGCCCGCTTGCGGCACCCGGCCCCAGAAATCCGAGCTCTTCTTGCACGCGATCCACCGCAAAGCGGATCGAATGCGGAAACTCGGAATCGAAGATCAGGAACTCGGCGATCTTTGCCGGTTCAACGTCTGCCGTGTAGACCTTGCAGTAAGCCTCGAACGCCGTCGCTTGCTTCAAAAGCGTAATCCATTCGAAATAGCGCGGCGGCCGAACATGTTGCGGCACGTCGCTGGGCAGGCCGCCAAAGTGCAGATCGAGCAACCGGCTGACCAGCTGTGCCCGCTCGATATAGCGGCCGAGTTGGATGAAGTGCCACCCCTCGCCATGCCGCATCGTTGAATCGGTAATCCCGGCGAATAGCAGCAAGTCGTCCGCCACCCCGCGGAGAAACGGCACCGGCTGCGCCGTCCAAATCTGCAGTATGTCGTGCGCGTTCAGTTGCAGATACTGCCTGTTGATCTGCCCCCACATCTCCGTCGAGATAAGTTCTCGCACTTGCCGCGCGTTGTCGCGTGCCAGCCGGACCGACGACATGATCGACGATGCCTGGGTCTTGTCCAGCGTAAGCTGTCGCGCGATCTCGAGCGGCGCGCCCTTCACGTCGCCCGTCATCGGCCAAGCGAGCGCTCCTACAACGCGGATCCACGCTTCAGTCGCATCCTCCGGCGTTTGATCCAGCATCGCTTCAAGCTTGACGGCCAAGACCCGCGCGCTGTGCTCCGCGCGCTCCAAGTATCGCGCCATCCAATAGAGCGAGTCCGCCACTCGCGAGAGCATGCCGGTATCTCTCATCCGACCACCCACGTGTCCTTGGAACCGCCGCCCTGGCTAGAGTTCACAACCAACGATCCGCGCTTGAGCGCAACCCGCGTCAGCGCGCCAGGCACCAGACGGGTATCTCGCCCGCTCAAGATATAAGGGCGCAAATCGACGTGTCGCGACTCGATCCCGGATCCGACAAAACACGGCGCTGTCGAAAGCTGAATAGTTGGCTGGCCGATGTAGTTGTCAGGATCGGCCTTTACCTTTTCGCCAAACGCTATGCGCTCGGCCGTCGACGCATGCGGTCCGACCAGCATGCCATAACCGCCGCTTTCGCCGACCGCCTTCACCACCATCTTGTCGAGATTGTCGAGCACATGCGAAAGCGCTTTCGGCTCTCGGCAACGATAGGTTTCGACGATGCCCAATAACGGTTCTTCATCCAGATAGTAGCGGATGATGTCCGGTACGTAGGAATAGACCGCCTTGTCGTCCGCAACGCCTGTCCCGATCGTATTGGCGATCACGACGTTGCCCGCGCGATAGGCGTTCATCAGCCCCGCTACGCCGAGCGCCGAGTCATGCCGGAACGCCAGCGGATCGATGAAATCGTCGTCGATGCGGCGGTAGATCACGTCGACGCGCTTCACGCCGGAGGTCGTGCGCATATAAACGACATTGTCGTGCACCAGCAGATCGCGACCTTCCACGAGATCGACGCCCATCTGCCGCGCCAAAAATGCATGCTCATAGTATGCGGAGTTGAAGATGCCCGGCGTCAACAACACGATACGCGGATCGTCCCGAAAGCCAATCGCAAGCTCCTTCAGTGTCGCGAGCAACTCCTGCCCATACGAATCGATCGGCCGCACGCCGCAGGCGCGATAGAGATCGCCGAACGCCCGCTTCACCACCTCGCGGTTCGCCAGCATGTAGGACACGCCCGACGGCACGCGCAGATTGTCTTCCAGCACGACCAGAGAGCCGTCCTCACGCCGGATGATGTCCGTCCCGCAAACGTTGACATAGGCATCCAATGGCACCTGAACGCCGCGCATCTGCCGCAGATAGTGCTTCGACCCGAAAACCAAATCGCGCGGCACCACGCCATCGTTCAGTATTTTGCCGTCGTTGTAGACATCCTTCAGGAACAGATTGAGCGCCGCGATGCGCTGTCGCAAACCGCGTTCCAGCTTGTCCCATTCAGCGCCGGGAATGATACGCGGCAGCAAGTCGGTCGGGATGATCTTCTCCATGGCCTCTTCGTGGCCATAGACCGTGAAAGTGATCCCTTGATGCAGGAACGACTGCTCGCAGGACTGCTGACGAAGGACGAGTTCCTCGGGCGCCAACGTCGTGAGCGCCTCATAGAGCGCCGCCGCGTGCGGTCGCGGCGTTCCGTCGGCCATAAACATCTCGTCCCAGGCGGCGCCGAGTGCATAATCGGCAAACGGCCGGTCGCGGCCAGGTCGAGCGCGGTTGCTCACGATCACAGGTCGAGGGCGCGCGCCAGCCGGTTCCATACGAGTGCTGTTTCCTGTCGTTTGCATTGGCAGAAGGCAACACAGCACCCAGCCCCGTCAACCATCTCGCCTGCCTATATCTTGAGCAAAGCTGCCCGAAAGAGAGCTTCCTAAGCGATCTGCTTGCGCCACGTCGCCGGTGGCACACCAAGCTCCCGCTTGAACGCGCGGGTAAAGGCCGCTTCGGACTCATAGCCGACGTCGAAGGCGATCTGCCCAATCGCTAGCCGCCCTTCGCGCAATTTGTGCGCAGCGACCTGCATCCGCCAGTTCGTCAGATACGTCATCGGGGGCTGGCCCATGAGCGTTGTGAAGCGGTCTGCGAAGGCCGACCGCGAGAGATTCACGGCGCCAGCCAAGGCCTCCGCCGTCCACGCGCGGGCCACCTGCGTGTGCATCAGGGCGAGCGCCTTGCCCACGACTGGATCGCGCAACCCCGCCAAAAATCCGGTACGCGCCGCCGGCATCGTCGTGAGATAACGCCGGACCGCCTCAATGAACAATAACTCCGACATCTTCGACATGATCGTCGCGGCACCCGGATCACCGTTCGTAAGTTGTTGCGCTCCAAAGCGGAACGACTGCGCAATCCACTCCCCGCCTGGCGTGTCGCGCACTTTCAACTTCAAGAGTGGGGGCAGCGTCGCCAGCAATGGCTCGAGCTGTGCATCCCCACCCAGAAAGCCGCACACCATTGTGCAAGCATCGCCGCCACCGCCATGGATGATGCGAGGCACACCCACACCCTCCGGCGGCTGAACGATGTCGGCCACCGATATGCCGCGCGCCTTGAGGTCGCTACCCATGCGGTGCACCTCGTTGCGCGGAAGCAAGACGACCTCGCCCTGCTCGACCTGCGCGGGATCGCTCCCCCCAACCTCGATGTGGCAACGCCCTTCGACCACGAAGTGAAAGCAGATGAGTTGCTCCGGCGGAGCCATGTAGGGCGCGCAACTTTCCGGTCCCACTTGGCCGATGATGCACCACGGGGCCGTGAACCGCGCGTCGAGGAAAATCCCGCCGGTAAGGCCCACGACCCGAAGTACGTCAGAGAGAGCGTCCATATTCGACAAATCACGCTCACCCGGCGTCCCGGTCAAGAGGTCCGGCGCCACGGCCATTACCGCGGGCGACCCAAAGGCCTAGGTCTTCCGCCATACGATCGAGGAAGACATGACCATTCCACTTTGGGTTTTGTTGGCGTTCGCTTGCTGGACGTTGCTGGTGTTGATGATCGGCGTCGGCATTCGGCGCTGGACGCTGATCCTGAGCGGCCGTTCACAACTCACCGACTTTCCCGCCGACACCGCGCATGGAAGTACCGCCTACCGGCGCGCCGTGCGGGCGCACGCGAACTGCGTTGAGAACCTGCCGGTCTACGGCGCCATCGTACTCACTGCATTCGCGGCTCAGGTCACGGGAGCGACGATGGATATCCTAGCCCAGATCTTCATGGGCGCACGGATCGGTCAAACGCTCGTGCACATGATCACGGCCGAAACGAACACGACTGTATTGGTGCGCTTTTCCTTCTTTCTAGCACAGGTGCTGGTCATGCTTTGGATGGCCGCCGAGATCGCATTGAATGTCGGCCCGTGACACTGGCCCACGGATGGCGCGCCCGCAGGCTGCGCTATGCTACGAAGGCTTTCCTCGGCGAGATAAAACGGCTCTTCGTGCGCCCGGCTTCTCAAGGCTTCGGCCTAGCCCGCAAGATGATGCAGAAGCTCTCATATTCGGCCTGCCTGCAAGGGTACAAGCGCGTGCGCCTTGAAACCGGAGCGCTACAAACCGAAGCCCGCGCGCTTTACGACGCGATGGGCTTTAAACGCATCGCCGCCTACTACGCCTGCCCTGAATGGCTGCAACACGGTGCCCGCTTCTTTGAAGCCAGCACCTGTGCGATCGGCCAAACTCAGATCGCGGCCTAACTCGCCGCCTTGTCGAACAAGCTCACCTAAACCCTTCGAGCAAATTCCCGTCCGCCTTGAGCTTCGCCAACGCCACTCCATCGTGACCCGGGACAAAGTGCATCGTCGGTTCGTCGCGCTTTAGCCGCCCAAGCTCGCGCAGTTCCAACAGCACGGCGCCGCGGTCCTCGCCCAGCATAACGTCGCTGACCAAGCGCGAACGTGCCTTCTGCAGATCGACGTTCTGCATATAGGAAGCAACATCGCCCATGAACATGAACTCAACCCCATCGGCACGCTTGACATAGACCATCTGCGAGCCAGGCGTATGGCCTGCGGCCTTAATCAGAACCACGCCTGGCGCGACCGCATAGTAACGATCGTAAACCAACGGCTTGAAGCCCTCGCGCGAACCCGCTGGCCAAACGACCGGCTTCGACTTATCCGGATTGTCGAACTGTTCTTTTGAGACCAACGCTTTCTTGAGCAGCAATTCTGCGTTCGGATCGGTCAACAGACCGCCGATGTGATCCATGTGCTCATGGGTAACAACGATGGCAGCCGCCGCTCCCATCGCTGCGCTCACGCGCTCATGAGCGGCATCGTCGAACGACTCGACCTCAAGCGCCTGCGCCGCCGCCTTATCGAACCCGGTATCGACGATCACCGTTCGATCCGGCAGCACCACTTGGTAGGAATTGACCTTGACCTCAGCCGGCGCCCAAGCCTCGCCCGCAACCATCGCGATCAACGGCACCTTCCGGCTTGCCACCGTCTCGACCCGTATCTCCCGCGGCTTCTCTCCCGCGATCTCGTCGGCCGTTGCTCGAACCGCCGCCATATCGATCTCGTAGTAGCCTTTCCCGGGTGCACCGTTGCTGATGAAGAGCCAATAGTACGCGGCGGCCGCGACCAACCCCAGAACCCCAAGCGTGATCAATCCACGCCGCACCCATTTGTTCATGGCATTCCCTCAAGCGATCGCGAGCAGACTTCCATGCCCCGCACCAAAGTCAAGCGCGCCAGTCACTTCTTCGGTAACAAGCCAAGCCGCCCCGCGACCATCTTATCGGCCGTGCGCTTGGGCACCGTGTTCAGCACGAAATTCTGAACCGGCTCCGGCGTCACCGTGTAGCGCACCTTCGGCCGCGGTGCCGTGAGCGCTGTCTTGATCGCCTCGCCCAACTGCTCGGGCTTGAGCCCTTTCGCGCCTTGCTCCGCCGCCAGCTTCTGCAAGGTCGCAAGTTGTGCCGCGTACGGTGTGTTCGCGTACTTCGCGACTTCGCCCTCGCCCGTCTTGCCCCAGATCGCCGTCGCGACAGCGCCAGGCGCAATCACGATCACATCGATCTTGAACGGCATCATCTCGCGCCGCAGTGCCTCCGACAGGCCCTCAAGCCCAAACTTCGAAGTATTGTAAGCGCCGATGAACGGCGTCGCGTTGCGTCCGCCTACGGATGAAATATTGACGATGCGCCCCGGCTCGCCCTTCAAATCCTTGTCGACGCCAAGCAACGGCGCGAACGCCTGCGTTGCAATCACGACGCCCGTCAGGTTCACCTCCAACTGATTGCGAAACTCGTCGATCGCCATGTAGAGCAACGGCCCCGCAACCGCGATACCCGCATTGTTGACCAATCCAAACAGGGTCTCACCACCCAGCGCGGCACGTACTGTCGCCGCAGCCGCCCGCGCACCCTTCTCATCCGTCACGTCGAAAACGAGCGGTACAAAGCTTGGCCCGAACTCCAGCGCTAGCTTCTTCGCGTCCGCTTCCTTGCGCACGCTGCCAAACACGCGAAAGCCCGCTTGCGTTAGCACCTTCGCGGCGCCCCACCCGATGCCAGTTGACACGCCTGTAACAACAACCGACTTCTGTTGTTTGATCATTCAACGTTCCTTGTTCGATATTTGCTCTGAACGTTTACCGTCAGTGGCGAAGGATTTCCACCGACGATACAGAGATTAACGGTGACGCAGTGCCGGTTGCCAAATCATGGGCCAGCTGGGCATCGACCCTGGGGCGCCGGTTACAAATCGGCGCCCTCCAGCAGCGTCGTCTCAGCGATCTCGATGCCGAAGCCGCTGAGCGCCACATAAGCCTGCGGACGCGTCACCACGTTTTTGATCGACACGACGCCCAAATCGCGCAGGATCTGCGCACCAAGCCCGATCTCTCGCCATTGCTTCTGCCGCTTGGCCTCCGATTTGACATCTTCGCTATCGGCCACAGGAAGGACCGGCACACCAGCGGCGCCGTCCCGCAGATAGACTAGCACACCGCGCCCCTCGGCCCTGAAGCGCTCCAGGGCGAGGTTCACCAACTTCGCACCACCGAACACGTCGCCGACCACCTGCGCCCGGTGCAGACGCGCCAAAACCGCGTGGCCGTCACCGATCTCGCCGAACACGAAGGCAAAGTGATGCACATCGTCGAACGGCGTCACGTAAGTGTGCCCCGTCAGCACGCCGACCGCAGTCTCAACTGGAAACGTCGCGATACGCTTGACCAAACTCTCGCGCGCTTGACGATAGGCGATGAGATCTGCGACCGAAATACGCTTGATGTTGTGTCGATGCGCGAACGCCGCCACCGCGGGCCCGCGCATCACCGACCCATCATCATTCGTGAGCTCGGCGAGCGCTCCGACCAACGGCAACTTCGCCAACCGGCATAGATCAACGCACGCCTCCGTGTGCCCGGTGCGCATGAGCACGCCGCCGTCCTTCGCGATCAGTGGGAACACATGCCCCGGCCGCACGAAGTCGCCTGCGCCTGTATTCCCGTTCGCGAGCGCACGCACAGTCGCCGTCCGCTCGTCGGCGGAGATTCCCGTCGTCAGCCCGTGTCGCACATCGACTGACACGGTGAAGGCAGTCCCCAGCGGCGCGTCGTTCGCCGCCACCATCGGATCAAGCCGAAGCCGCCGCGCCGCCTCCACCGGAAGCGCCGCACAAACGATGCCCGACGTATGACGGATCATGAACGCCATCTTGTCCGGCGTGCACTTCGAAGCGGCAACAAAGATATCGCCCTCGTTCTCGCGATCGTCGTCGTCGGTCACGATCACAAACTCGCCCCGCGCGAACGCCTCGATTGCCTCGCCGACCGGCGCTACGCGCAACGCTTCTGCCGGCGCTTCTTCAAACGGCGAAAGGAAGTCGTTCGGCGTCACGGCCCCCTTCGTTTCACGAAAGATGACCTCCGCCGTCTCCCGCGACAACCAAGCCGCCTCGTTGTTGCAAAGCTGCGTCACCGCCGAGGGTGACAACCGCGTCCTTCGCGCAAACTCGACGCGCGAGATACTGTTCGTGTTCAGCCAATCTGTGAGTTTCATAGATGAAATGATGGGCGCTCGCGCGTCGGCTCGCAATATGGCTCGCGCCCGATCTTCACCTTCGATTTTTGCCGCATTGAACGCGGACGTTACGGCAGCGGCATCGGGACCGCCTGAAATGCAGACTTAGAAAAACGCGAAACCCTATGCTAAGTGAACGCAAGCCGGAGCTAAACCCATGCACCTCGCCCGCTTTCCCCGCCGCCGCTACACGCCCTCGCCAACGCCTATCGAGAAGTTGTACCACTTCTCGCGCCACCTAGGCGGTCCCGACATCTACATCAAGCGAGATGATCTCTTGGGTCTCGCCGCCGGTGGGAACAAGACGCGCAAACTCGAGTTCCTGGTCGCAGACGCCCTTGCGCAAGGCGCCGACACGCTCATCACCGTCGGCGCGGTGCAGTCCAACCATTGCCGCCTCACGCTCGCTTCAGCCGTCCGCGAAGGCTTGAAGTGCCGCCTTGTTCTCGAGCAACGCGTTCCCGGCAGCTACGACAAGCGCGCAAGCGGGAATAACTTTCTCTTCGACCTCCTCGGCGTCGAAGCTGTCACCGTCGTCGATGCCGGCACTGACCTCACCGCCGCAATGCAGGCCATAGCAACAGACCTCAAAACCCAAGGCCGCAAGGGCTACATCATCCCGGGCGGCGGCTCGAACGCTCTTGGCGCACTGGGCTACGTCGCCTGCGCCGAGGAGTTGCTCGCGCAAACCTTCGAACAGGGCCTAAAGCTCGACCACATCATCTGCGCCAGCGGCAGCGCCGGCACGCATGCGGGCCTGCTCACCGGCCTCATCGGCAACAACGCGCGCATTCCCGTGACGGGAATCAACGTTCGCCGCCCGCGCGTCGAGCAAGAGAGAAACGTTCATACGCTCACCCTCGATGTCGCCAAGCTACTCGACATCGCCGCCCCGGCCAGAGAAACCGTCGTCGCGCTCGACGAATGGGTCGGCCCCGGCTACTCGCTGCCCACACCTGCGATGATTGATGCCGTCCGCACGCTCGCGCGCTTTGAGGGCATCTTGCTCGACCCCGTCTACACCGGCAAAGCGATGGCCGGTCTTATCGACCTCGTCCGCCGAGGCACCTTCAAGCGCGGCGACAACGTGCTCTTTCTGCACACCGGCGGCGCGCCGGCGCTCTACGCCTATCAACGAACGCTGCAAGGCGAATGAGCACGCAATCAAAGACCTTGGGCGTTCTCGGCGGTATGGGCCCGGCCGCCACGCTTGACTTCTTCGCCCGCGTTCTAGCGTTGACCGACGCGAAGTCAGACCAAGATCACATTCGTTTGATCATCGACAACAACCCCCAAGTCCCGAACCGCAACGACGCTATTGTCGGCACTGGACCGTCGCCCGCCCCGACACTCGTCTCTATGGCGCAAGGCCTCGAGCGCGCTGGCGCCGAACTACTTGTCATGCCCTGCAACGCGGCCCACGCGTTCCTCGCCGATGTGAAGCGCGCAACCCGCCTGCCGGTCATTTCCATCATCGACGTCACGGTCGAGGCGACACGCGCGAGCCACCCGCGTCGCGTTGGCTTGCTCGCCGCCGACGGCTGCATCAACGCCGGTCTCTATCAAAACGCATTCGGCAAGCTCGGCATCGAGACAATCGCCCCAAGCGCGCAAACGCGCGAGCGTTTCATGACAACACTCTATCGTATCAAACAAGGCGACACCGGCCACGAAGCGCGCCGTGCGATGCGGTCGGTAGCAACCGACCTCATCGGCCAAGGCGCGAACGTAGTCATCGCCGGCTGTACCGAAGTGCCACTCGTTCTCGACGCAAACGACATCGACGTACCGTTCGTTAACTCGACGGATTGCCTCGCCAAGGCGGCAATCGCCGCCGCCAGAAGCTGATCGCCGCGCACACAAACTGATTTCGCCGGCCGCGCTTAGAATCCGCTGCACCCCAGTGATTCGTAAGGAGAGGCGGCCCATGGCGTCGACGACCCGCGTGTTCATCGCATTGATCTTGACCCTCACGCTGAGCGCGTGCGGGACGACCGAGCGTAACTTCTTGCCCGCCAGCATGGCACCGGCAGCATCAGGCACCCCCGCGCAGGAATGGGAACGCATCGCCGATTTGCCGTGGCCGCAAGGCGGGCAGCGCGCGTTCCAAACCTACGACGAAACGCGCCGGGTCTTTTGGAAGAAACTCTATCCGCAGGGTGGTACCGAGCTCTATTGCGGCATCGAATTCGACCGGACGCGACAAGACCCAACCACCCCGGCGCTATCGGTGGAGCACGCCTACCCCGCGGACGCGATCGCTGAGACCGAACCGGCCTGTACGAACCGAACGTGCTCCGTCACCCGCGTGCAGCGTGCCATGGCCGATATGCAAAACCTCTGGCCCGCCTTTCAACGCATCAATTCAAGCCGCTCGAACCTGCGTTACGGCCTGTTGCCCAGCGACGCATCCAGCCGATTCGCCGACTTTTGCCCAAGCTTCAAGCGCAGCACCGGCGCCAAGGCGGTGGTCGAACCGCGTGACGATGTGAAGGGCGACCTCGCCCGCTCGCTCGTCTACATGCACTTCGTCTACGGCCTGCCGCTTGAGAACGCCGTCGTCGACAAAGGCTTGCTTCTGGCCTGGATGCACAGCGACCCGCCGGATGCGGAGGAGATGCGCCGCAATGCAATCATCGACGCACTTCAAGGCACGCCGAATCCTCTGTTGCAGGAGGCATTCATAGGTCTTTAACCAACGCGGTTCTGCCACTTAACCGATTCGCAAGCATGATCTGCGAAGGGTTAATTGCGCATTCAGGCTCTTCACGGTGGGGGGGCAGGAGGCGCCATTGAGGAGAACCCCATGAAAACAAAACTAGCATTGCTTGCAACTACGACGCTCGCGGCGTTGATCGCCGCTGCTCCGGCAGAAGCCAAAGGCAGCGGTTGGTACATCAACCTCTCGGGCGGCGCGAACTGGAGTAACGACGACAGCTTTGCCGTGGTGAATACCGCCTCGACGGACTCGTTCTCGTTCAATCCGAACGCCGACACGGGCTTCATCGTGTCTGGCGCTATCGGCCTGAGCCTGGACCATGTCCTGCAAGGCCTGCGCGCCGAAGTCGAAGTGGGATATCGCGAAGACAAGGTTGATGGGACCTGGGCGAGCGACATCACCACAACCGCCAATCCGACAGGCAACGACGCCGGCGCACTCGACTACACGCACTCGACGTTTTCTGTATTGGCGAATGCCTGGTACGATTTCGACCTTGGCGACGTAAAGCCATACGTCGGTGGCGGTATCGGCTGGGCGGATAGCGACTTGGACGGCAACTTCGTGGGCGGTACCGTGCCTGCGTTGAGCACAAGCGACAGTGGTTTCGCTTGGCAACTCGGTGCCGGCGTCAACTTCAATATCGCGCCAAGCATGATGTTGGGCGTTGGATACCGCTATTTCAGAGGTCCTGAGGTCACGGTCCTTCCGCCAAACGTCACGAATACGACGAACAGCGAAGTGGACGACGAAAGCCACAGCGCGGTCGTCAGCCTGACTTTCGGCATGTAGCACTAGGGCCGCCGCGGCCGGATCCACCGCGGCGGCATTTCCTATTTCAGCAACGTCGCTAAATGCTCCTGCCAGAGCACCGCCCAAGTATGCGAGCCGTGCCCCCGCGTTTTCTCGCTCGCCGGCAAAAGCAAAAACGTCCCAGCTCTCAATCGCTTTGCTTCGCGTTCCGCGATCGCCAACTCCGGCGGATTGATGAAATCGTCAGCCGAGTTGATCCACGTCAACCGTGCCCTAATCGCCTCCAACCGCGGTGACGGATCATAGTTTCGCGACGATGCTAGCTGGAAGAGCAAGTCGTTCGCATCCAAACTCGCCACGTTCTTGGCGAGCGTATCGACGGCATACTGATCCGCCGCCTCGCGCGTCGGATAGGATTGCTGCCAAAAGATCGGTGCGCTGCCTGCGACCAACAAGAGGCTCGCGGCCGTTCGCAATCCGCGCACCGGCTGCTTCGTGTACGCACCGCCTCGCCAATCCGGATCGGTCGTAATCGCATCCATCGCGAGCTTCCGCCACATCCGATTCCGCCCCGCGATCTCCACCGGCAAACAAGCGAGCGGCATCATCGACTCCATGAAGTCGGGGTAGGTCTCGCCCCAAACAAACGCATGCATGCAACCCATCGAAGTTCCCATGATCAGCCGCAGCCGATCGACCTTTAGACCCTGGGTCAGTAACAGATGTTGCGCCCGAACCATGTCGTCATAATCGTACTTCGGAAACGACGCCCGCATCCCATCGCTCGGCTTGGAGGATTTCCCATGGCCAATCCCATCAGGCAAAATGATGAAATACTTCGCCGGATCCAGCAGCCCGCCCGGCGTAAACAAAACATCTGCAAACTGTGGTCTGAAGAACTGCTTCCCGTCACCACCCGTACCATGAAGGATCATGATGGCATTGGTGACGCGACCGGCCGCATCCCGCTGCAACGTACCCAACGTCGTATAGTGCAGCCGCAGCTCGCCAAGCTTCTCGCCCGACCCGAAGGCAAAGTCGCGCGCCACATAGTCGCCCTCGACCGGCTTCAGCGTCGCCGGCTCTGCGCTCGCGATACCGGTCGCAACAAGCGCCGCAAGAAGAACGAAAAAACGCATCATGTTATGCCTCCACTGCATAGCAACCATACGACGTCCGCTGTTGGACAACACATCAGCCAATTTCTAATCTAACACCTCAACCACGGAACGCTCGAATGCCCTGGCCTGAACCGATCACCCTGCGTGGCCACCACGCAACGTTGGAACCGCTGAGCCGCGCGCGCAAGGACGAACTGATCGAAGCCGTGAAGGACGGTGAACTCTGGAAACTATGGTACACCAGCGTTCCGGCGCCTGAAGCCATGGAACGGGAAATTGACCGCCGCCTCCGCCTGCAAGCGGCCGGTTCCATGCTGCCCTTTGCCGTCATCGATAGCAGCGGTAAGGCCGCCGGCATGACCACCTACATGAACATCGACGCCGCCTACAAACGCGTCGAGATCGGCGCCACCTGGTATGCGAAGCGGGTGCAGCGCACGCCGCTCAACACCGAATGCAAGTTGATGCTGATGACGCATGCGTTCGAAACGCTGAACTGCATCGCCGTCGAGTACCGCACTGCTTTCTTCAACCGCCAAAGCCGGCGGGCGATCGAACGCCTGGGCGCCAAGCTCGACGGCATTTTAAGGAACCATCAACGCTACGCCGACGGCTCACTGCGCGACACTTGCGTTTACTCTATCATTCAGAGCGAGTGGCCGGCGGTGAAGACGCATTTGGCTTTCCAGCTCGCCCGCTGAGTTGCCGTCAATCTTCCATTAATTATCCCGTCCCCGAATTTAGTCGACCGCGCCTTAAGTCCAGCCTTAACGCCTGTCGCATAGACTTGGCCCCAGGTCCACTTTGAGGTCTCGATGCAGCCGATCCCGCACGGCGTCGAGCACGGCGAAGCAACTATGCTTGCGCCGGAGGTCGAACTACGCCTGCGCAGACTTGAAGTCGCTGGCCGCTACTTACTGGCAAACTTGCTGCCGCTGCCGTTCGTCATCGTTGGAATCGGCATTCTCTTCGCGCAGTGGCACGACGCGACGGACTTGACAATGTGGGGTGCAGCGACGGCTGCCTCCTGGCTTGTAACGGTTATAGTGCTGCGCGGTTTCCTCCGGGACAGGGACCGCGGCCACAGCCTCGACCGCTGGACGACCGCCATTGTCACCACGCTTACCGTCACCTCGATCGCGATCGGTTCGATCATCGTCTTGTTTTGGGTCCAGGGCGACCGCATGAACAACGTCCTGCTTTACACAATCCTATCATGCTGCGTCGCCTGCGCCGGCGCGCAATCGGCACCCAGCATCCCGGTCCTGACGGCAAACCTTCTGCCCTACGCAGTGCTGTATTTGTACACGGGACTGGTCCGCGAAGCCTACCCGTCGAACATCGGCATCGCCTTCCTGCAACTCTGCTATTTCGGTTTAGTCGCGACATATGCGCGCTCGGTTTGGCTGCTCTCCGACGAGATGCTGCGCCTGCGAATGGACAAGCGCGAGCTGATCGATCGCCTGCAGACCTCCCTTGTCGAAACCTCCGCCGCTCAGCGCCGCGCGGAGGCCGCCAACAGCGCAAAGTCCGAATTCCTCGCCAACATGAGCCACGAACTGCGCACGCCCCTGAACGCCGTGCTCGGCTTCTCGGAAATTATCAAAGACAAAGTCTTCGGCGCCAACGCGATGGACCGTTACATCGACTACGCGTCACACATCCATTTCAGCGGCAAGCACCTTCTGGGGCTCATCAACGACATTCTTGACTTGTCGAAGATCGAAGCCGGAAAACGCGAACTTGACGAAGCGGATCTCGACCTGATCGCGATTGCTAGAGACGTGCTGCACTTTGTCGAACCGCAGGCGGCACGCAAGACGTTGACGATCGCACTCGACGCACCACAAAGCGTCATGGTGCGCGGCGACGAACGCGCTTTGCGCCAGATGATCGCCAATCTTCTCTCAAACGCGGTCAAGTTTACGCCAAAAACTGGCATCGTAACCACGCGCATCCGTCCCAACTCAGCCGGGGGGCTGACACTCGCCGTAACCGACACAGGCGTAGGAATTCGGCCCGAGGATTTGTCGAAGGTGCTCGAGTCGTTCGGCCAAGCGCGCCACGACATCGCTACGACCGAGGAAACTGGAACCGGCCTGGGCCTTCCGATCGTCAAGGGGTTGACCGAGCTTCACGGCGGCACGCTCAAACTCGAAAGCACTCTGGGCAAAGGCACGACGGTCACGATCGAGCTGCCGCCGGAACGCATGCTCGACAAGGCTGCGCTCACGCACGCCGCGTGAACCTAGGGAATGACAGGGCAAGCCACCTATGCTTGAGTGCCGGCACCACGCAATCCTCTTCGGATAGACGACCATGACCGACACCACCGGCGAACTTCAACGCTTGCGCGACTCGATCGACAACATCGACGCCGCGGTCATTCACATGCTCGCCGAACGCTTCAAATGCACGCAGCAAGTTGGTGCGCTAAAGGCTGCAACGGGTCTCCCACCGGCAGACCCTGCACGCGAGGCGCAGCAAATTGCCCGCCTGCGCAAGCTTGCCGAGAGCGCGAAGCTCGACCCGGAATTCGCGGAGAAGTTTCTGAACTTCATCGTGACGGAGGTCATCCGCCACCACAACGCCCATCGCGAAGGCACGAAGAAGTAGATGACACCCCCCGTCGTCCTCACGATCTCCTGCCCCGATCGGACGGGCCTCGTCGCCGGCGTGACGACGTACCTGGCATCGCGTAATTTCTTCATTGACGAGACGCATCAGTTCGGCGACCCGGAAACCGGCCGCTTCTTCATGCGTACGGTGTTCCACCCCGCCGCCGGCACTTGGAACGCCCGGGACTTCGCCGCCGGCTTCGCCCCGGTTGCGGAACACTTCGAGTGCGCATGGGACGCCAGACCGACAACTGAGCGCTTGCGCGCCATCGTCATGGTTTCGAAATTCGATCACTGCCTCGCCGACCTGATCTACCGCGTGCGTACCGGCGCCCTTGCTATGGACATAGCGGCGGTGATCTCAAATCACACCTCGGCCAAAGCGCTAGTCGAACGAGAGGGTATCCCCTTCATCCACCAACCGGTCGACGCGGCACGCAAACCTCAAGCCGAAGCCGTCATGTTCTCGACCATGGAACGCGAACACGCCGAGCTCATCATCCTCGCGCGCTATATGCAGGTCCTGTCCCCCGACGCCTGCGGCCGCCTCGCCGGACGCTGCATCAACATCCATCACTCGTTCCTGCCGGGCTTCAAAGGCGCAAATCCCTATCAACAAGCTCACACTCGTGGCGTCAAACTGATCGGCGCAACCGCGCACTATGTCACCGAGGACTTGGACGAAGGCCCGATCATCGAGCAGATGGTCGAACGCGTCGATCACGCCGCCACCGTCGCCGATATGGTGCATCTCGGCCAAGACCTCGAGGCCTTGACGCTGGCCCGCGCGCTCAAAGCCCATATCGAACGCCGCGTCTTCGTGAACGGCCGCAAAACGGTCGTCTTGCGCTAGAACGCCTTTTGCAGCCTAAGAATCGGCGTCATCGACCACGTTTCGCCGGTCTTTGTCGCCAGCGTCGAGAATGCGAAGGTCGCCTGCCCCTCCACGCTCACCGAAACGCCGCCGCCGAAATTGTAGGCCGGAATCAAGCGCAAACTCACGACGGCATCCTTCCGGTCGCCGGGAAAGTCGACAAAGTCGCTGACCTCTACCTTCGGCGCGACGGTAAACGTAAAGCCGTCGGCGAACCGTTGCACCATTTCGACTTCGATATCGGCGAAATTGCGTGCAAAGAAATGCGGGATCGCCGCAACGTAGCCTGCGCTCGCCGATACCTGAAACAACCCTGCTGGCAGATCCTTGAACAACGATGCCGAAAAGCGCTTCTTGAGCTTCAGATCGTAGGTTTCGAGATCTGCGAGAAAGTCGTCATAACCCGGCTGAAACACCTCACGCAGTTTCCACTCCACCAGGTACGACCACGTCCCTGAATTGATCCCCGCCTGCACATCCGCGCGGAACGAATTCGTGTCGCTGCTGTCGAATGTATCGAAACTATCGGCCATCGCGCCGATCTCGACCTTCGCTTCGAACAATCCCGCAAGCACACGCAGCGAGGCGCGCACCTCGGGGCTTATCGTTTCGTCCCAAGCCTTCGGCTTATCGCTGCGAAGCGCGATCTCGGTCCAGCCGAACCGCAAACGCGACGACGCCTCGAACAGCGCACCATCCGCCGCCTTCGGCGCCACGCTCGCAACATCGTCCGCGCGCGCCAAGCCGCATAGAAAGGCGACCCCGGCTAAAGCCGCGAGCCACCAACGCCCCCACATCGAAAGTCCCTCAGTCCCCACGCTTGTCGTAACACCCACAACTACAAGCTGCGCAGAGCATCGCGGCCACACCCAGCAACGAATTCGCAGGCCTGATACGGTTAAAAGCTCACAACCGCTAAGGGAAACCACAAGCACGGCCACATTGGTGGACACTGCCTTGCCAAGAGTGGACGCTGGCATACCATTTCGGGGACACCACCGGGTGCATCTACTTTCCACCGTCGCGATCGTCGTCGCAGCTGCCTGCGCGCTAACCGCATGCGCAACACAAAATCGCTCTGCTGTTGTTCCAGCACCGGCACGCGCATTCGCCGCCTGCGAAGAGGTCGTCTATCGCGCCCCCAAGCCCGGTGCAGAGGACTCCCTTACATGTGCGCATCGCCTGGATCTTTGGCACTGATTTAGCCGCGCCGTCGAGGCAGCATCCGGTCCAAAATCACCGCCATAGCCGGGAGGACCGTGATAGCGGCCAGTGCATTCACAAGCACGAGGAAAGCAAGCAACCAGCCCATATCGGCCTGGAACTTCAGCCCCGAGAACGCCCAGCAACCGACGCCGAGCGCGAGCGTCAGCGCCGTATAAACGATGGCCGCCCCCTCCTCCCGCATCGACAGCGCGAATGCCTCGTCCATCGGCGCACCCTCCTGCAAATGAGCTTCGATCCGCTCGTAGAGATAGAGGCCGAAGGCGACGCCGATGCCTGCGGCCAGCACGAAGACGGGCAGCGTGGTCACCGTAAGTCCGATGTCGAGCAAAGAGAGCAGCCACAGGCCGAGTGCATTCGCCAGCCCCAGCGGCGCGAGACAACAGGGGACCGCCCGCCAGTCGCGATAGGCGGCAAAGACCAGGACAGCTATGACGCCAAAAACGAGCAGCGGTGCTGTAATGCGCGCCTCGCGCACGGCGTCGTTGATTGCGGCGAGCACACCGCCATTTCCGGTCGCCAGACGAAACGTGACGTTCGGGGCCTTGTTCTTGGCGATGAAGTCTTCGGCTGCAGCGGCAACGCGGCGCAACGTCTCGTCGCGATGGTCGGTAAGGTACACCGCGATCGGCAGCAGCGAGCAGTCGGCGTTGCGCAGGCCCGTGGTGTCCGAGATTGCTCCGGTCGCAACGGCTAGCACGTCGGGCGCGTTTGGCAGCACCCGCCACTTGAGGTTCCCCTCCTGCACGATCGAATAGACGAAACGCGAAGCTTCAGGCAACGACATGACCGACTTCACGCCTTCGACCGCCCGCATGGCGACCCCGAAGCGCTCGATGAGCGCCATCACCTTGTAGTCGACACACGCATCCACCGGCGCGACCGTCACGACGACGAAACTATCGAGATCGAGGTCGAAATTTCGCGCGATCGCAGCAGAATCGACATTGTAGCGCGCGCTCTGCCAGAGCTCCTGTGCGCCAGGTTTGCGATGCCCTACCCCAACGTCGGCCGCATTCCAGATCGCGGCCGCGCTCAACCCCGCACTCAGAACCAGAACGATCAGCGCTGGCAACGGCCTGGCATCGCGCGAAAACGCCGCCATAAAGCGCTGGCGCGCGGCCAAGAGGCTACGCTGGCGCTCCAGCGCCGCCGGACCGAAACCGACATAGCTGATGGCAACAGGCAGCATAACCAAGTTCGACACGAATTTGAGCGCCACGCCGATCAGCGCGACGATGGCAAGATCCGTCACGAACGGAATCGGCAGTAATAGAATCGCGGCAAAGCTCGCGAACACCGTCACGATCGAAAAGATGCCCGGAACCAGCAATCGCCGAAACGTACGGCGCGCCGCTTCTAAAGGTGTGTGGCCGCGCTTGACCACGGAGGCAAGGAAGCGATTGATCTGCTGCACGCCGTGACTGACGCCGATGACATAGATCAAGAACGGGATGACCAGACCGAGCGGGTGCAGACGCAGCCCGGCCAACTTGACGATCGCTAGCAGCCACGCGATCGACGCTATCGAGCAGAACACGGTGATGAGCGTCAACGCGAGCGAGCGGGAATAATACCAGAGCGCGACGCCACTCAGCACGAACGCGATCGCGAAGAAGGTCAGGACGTTGTATGCCTCATTCGCAATATCGCCGACGAACTTCGTGAAGCCGATGATCCGGATCGTGATGCCGTCCGTTTCGAACTTTCTGCGGATTTTGCTCTCGAATTCGTTTGCGACCGCGATCAGATCCGGCGGCTTCCCGTCCGGCATCATCGGCAGGATCGAAGCATGGATCATCGCAGCCTTGCCATTGAGGCCGAACAGCTTACCCAGATAGCCGCCCTTGAACGCATCCGCGCGGATGCGCCTCGCGTCGTCGAGCGTCACCGCGTCAGGCGTCACTGTCGCCGGGATTAACTGGCGGCCTTCCACGGCATTCTCCGTCGCCTGATAGACGAACGTGTTCGGCGTCCACAGCGACGTCACCGACTCCCGCGAGACGCCGGGCATATAGGTCACCTCCTGGGTGACGTCGCTCAGCGTCTTTAAGAAGGCGGGCGTCCACACGTCGCCCTTCGCCGTCTCAACAACGATCTGCACGCTGTTGAGACCGGCGATCTTCTCCTTGTAGTCGAGCGCCGTCTGCGCATACGGGTGATCGCGAGGTAATTGGCGTTCGAGGTCGGTGTCGAACTTAGTCTGCAGCGCAAGCCACACCGACCATGCAGTCAGCGCGACAAGGAGCGCGAGTACAAGCGCGCGTCCGCCGAACAGGATCCGCTCCAACACGTCAAGCACTGTGTCCCCCAGCGGAAAGCCGAAGGCCGCACTGTGCCACAACAACCAGCCGAAGCGTAGCCCACCCACGCGGCACTGCACTGGCGCAATTCAGCCGAACCGGGCAATCGCTTGCACTTAGGCCCTCCTTGAGGCAAACGGGGCGGCATGAGCGAACATCTGGAATTTGACTTCATCATCGTGGGCGCGGGCAGCGCTGGCTGCGTGCTGGCCAACAGGCTATCAGCCGACGGCAAGAAAACGGTCCTCCTTCTTGAAGCAGGCGCCGACGATCGGCCGACAAAGGCGCCGTCGCAATTCATGTCTAACCTGATGATCCACATTCCCGTGGGTTACGCACAGGGACTCAAAGACCCAAAGATCAACTGGCTCTTCCCGACTGAGCCCGACGCACACTCAGGCGGGCGCGTGCATATGTGGCCGCGCGGAAAAGTGCTGGGCGGCTCGTCGTCCATCAACGGCCTGCTCTACATTCGCGGCCAGCACGCCGACTACGACGGCTGGCGGCAAATGGGCTGCGAAGGCTGGAGCTGGGAGGACGTGTTTCCGTATTTCCGCCGCGCGGAGCATCAAGAACGCGGCGCCGATCGCTGGCACGCCACAGGCGGACCGCTCAACGTCTCCGACGTGACCGAGCGTCACCCGATCTCGGACGCCGTCATCGACGCGTGCGCAGAAGCCGGCATCCCGCGCAACGACGACGTCAATGCCGAAAGCCAAGAAGGCGCCGGCTACTACCAGCTGACCGTCAAGAACGGCCTGCGCCAATCGGCAGCCGTCGCCTATTTGCACCCGGTCATGAACCGCCCCAACCTGAAGGTCGAGACCCGCGCTCTCGCGCGCCGCGTGACGATGCAGGGACGCAAAGCAACCGGCGTCGAGTACGCGCAAGATGGACGCGTGATCACCGCATCGGCGCGGCACGAGGTAATCCTGGCCGGCGGCGCGATCAACTCACCGCAGTTACTACAACTCTCCGGTATTGGTGACGGGCGTTTGCTGCAAAGCCTTGGAGTGGCAGTCGTTCACGACCTGCCGGGCGTTGGCGAAAACCTGCAAGATCATTACGTTGTCACTGCTTCGTTCCGTTTGAAACCGGGCGTGACATCGATCAACGAAACCAGCCGCGGCCTGCCCTTCGTGAAAGAGGCCTTCAAGTATGTGTTTCAGCGCAAGGGCCTGCTCACGTTGTCGGCCGCGCACATCGCCGCCTTCGTGAAGTCGCGCCCCGATCTGATCTCGCCCGACATCCAGTATCACATCCTGCCCGCCACCATCGATGCGGAGAAGCTCGCGGCGCAAGGCGTGATGGAACTCGATCAAGCGCCGGGCCTCACGATCGCGCCCTGCCAAGTGCGACCCGAGAGTCGTGGCTCGATCCGCATCAAATCAGCGGACCCCACGGTCTACCCCTCGATCCAACCCAACTACCTCAGCGATCCGCTCGACCGCGAAGTGATTGTCGCGGGCCTCAAGTGGGCGCGCAAAATCGCAGGCCAGCCCGCGCTCCAACCCTACATGCAAGGTGAGCTTCTGCCGGGGGACAGCGCAAAGTCGGATGCCGACCTCCTTGAGTACGCCCGCAACAACGGCGCCACGATCTATCACCCGGTCGGTACCTGCCAAATGGGCCGCAGCCCCCGCGCCGTGGTCGACCCGCAACTCCGCGTCCACGGCGTCGAGGGCCTGCGCGTCGTCGATGCCTCCATCATGCCTCGGCTCGTCTCTGGCAACACCAACGCCCCAACAATTATGATCGCCGAAAAAGCCAGCGACATGATCCTGGGGCGGGCCGCGGCAACATAGGCGGTTCTTTTCGTCGTTTGGAGTACGTGATGAAATACCTCCACACCATGCTGCGTGTCGGCAACCTCGACGCATCGCTTGACTTCTTCGTTACGAAGCTTGGCCTCACCGAAACGCGCCGTGTGGAGAACGCAGCCGGGCGCTTCACACTGATCTTCCTCGCTGCGCCCGAAAGCCCCGACGCCGAGATCGAACTCACCTACAACTGGGACGAACACGAATATTCCGGCGGCCGCAACTTCGGCCACCTCGCCTTCGCCGTCGACGACATCTACGCCACTTGCGAGCGCCTGATGAACGCCGGCGTCACCATCAACCGCCCACCTCGCGACGGCCGCATGGCCTTCGTCCGCTCGCCGGATCTACATTCGATCGAACTCCTGCAAAAAGGCAAAGCGTTGCCCCCGAAGGAACCCTGGACCTCAATGCCGAACACGGGAAGCTGGTAGCTATGTCCCTCCCCCGCACGCTCGGTACACTCGAGCGACCCGACTGCACGATCCACTACGAGGTCACCGGCTCCGGCCCCAAGGCGATTGTCTTTGCCCACGGGCTCGGCGGCAATCACCTTTCATGGTTTCAGCAAGTTGGGCACTTTGCGCCGCATTACACTTGCGTGACGTTCGCCCATCGCGGCTTCGCCCCATCGTCGGCGATCCCTGGAGGACCTGACCCGAAAGACTACGCCGCCGATCTCGCCGCGCTCGTCGCGCATTTGAGACTCACCGACATACGCATCGTCGCGCAATCGATGGGTGGCTGGACCACGGTCGAATACGCGCTCACCAGCCCGCCTGAGTTGAAAGCGATCGTGCTCGCTTGCACCACCGGCACGATCGATCCGCAACAAATCGACGAGCCGGCGCGCGCGCGTCTTGCGCCATGGGTCCAAACCGAGTTCGCGAAAGTTCCGGCGTTGTTCGCGCGCGGTATCCACCCGGCCGCCGGCGAGCGCATGGCGCGCGAGCAACCCGCGCAACATTTGCTCTACCGCCACATCGACGACCAAAACGCCAGCTTGGACAAGCAAGCGCTCGGCGCCAAACTCATGGCCGCCCGCACCCGCCCGCCGCAGGACCTGGCGAAGATCGCCTGCCCCATTCTTTTCATTGTCGGCGAAGAAGACGTTCTCATCCCAAACTTCGTCGCCGACGCCTTCACCCGCGTCGTGCCAAAGGCGAAAGTCGCGCACATCACCGAAGCAGGTCACAGCGCCTATTTCGAGCGCCCGGCAAAGTTCAACGCCATCGTCGACGGCTTCTTCGGACATATTGATTGATGATTTCGTCATGATGGATTGCGCCGTGCGCCCTCTTAGGCACAGGTTAGAGTACCGAATGCCGCCGATGCTCAAGCAAACGTTATCGTGGAGGCGTGGCTGTCCGAGCGGGATCTCTATACTGTCCAGATCGCTCATGAGGACACCAATGTCAAAACCCTTTTTCACCGCGCTGGCGCTAGCCTCGGCGATTTTCGCCATCCCGTCCTCGCGCGCAGACGACGCACTGCAAGCCTTTCTCAAGCAAACGCTCGCTGCCGTACAGCAGAAGGATCAACTTCCCGCCGCTGCCGCACTCGTGCAGATCAACGGCAAGATCGAAGCTGAAGCCGTTGTCGGCGTGCGCGCACTTGGCCATGCCGAACTCGCGACAACGAACGACCGTTGGCACATCGGCTCCGACACCAAGGCCTTCACCTCAACGCTGATTGCGCGCCTGGTGGAACAAAACGTAATGCAATTCGAAGACACGCTGGCGAGTTCATTTCCCGCGTTTGCAAAAGACATGAACCCTGCCTACCGCAACGTCACGCTAGCACAGTTGCTAACGCACACGTCCGGACTACCGCCACTGACCGACGACAAAGACCTGCCCCCATTTTTGGCTGCAATCGCAACGGCGAAAGATGTCAGGGGGCAGCGCACCGCCATTGCGCGCACTTACCTCACCCAACCACCCGCCTCCAAAGCAGGCGAGTACGAATACTCGAACCTCGGCTACATCATCGCCGGCGCCATCGCCGAAGCACGCACCGGTAAAGCGTGGGAGGACCTGATCCGCGAACAGATCTTCAAACCTCTCGGTATCGAGAACGCTGGCTTCGGCGTCCCCGGTTCCCCGGGCAAAACCGACCAACCCTGGGGTCACAATGAGATCGGAGGAAAGCTCGTCCCGCTCGATCCCGCAAACCCGGATGGCGACAATCCCGCCGCCCTAGGGCCCGCCGGCACCATCAACATCGCGCTCAAGGATTGGCTGTTGTTCGCGCAAGATCACCTCGACGGCGTACACGGTCACGGCAAGCTCTTGAAGGCAGAAACGTATCGCAAGCTCCATTCGCCCGTGACGGAGAAATATGCCTTCGGCTGGGGTTCCAAACTTGGCCCCGACGGCACACCCCTTCTTCTGACCCACTCAGGCAGCAACGGATTCTGGCTCGCTGACATCCGCATCATGCCGAAGCATGACATGATCTTCTTGGTCGTCACGAACGCCGGTAACGAAGCCGCCAACCAAGCGATCCAGGACATCGGCAAACCGCTCAGGGACAGATTAAGGCCGTTCGACTAGGCCGCCGCCCGCTTTTTCACGGCCATCGACTCTTCTTCCGCGTCCTGCGCAGCACCCAAAAACGCGCGCACCGTAGCTCCGTCCTTCACCCGCGTCTCGCGCAGGAAGAAGCTGATCATCTCGTGGAACCAAACCCGCCGGCCCATTTGATAGTACCAGCGGATCGCGTGCCGGATCTTCGGGTCGGGGTGCCAAATCAATCGTCTGAGCGCCCGCGGCCGCGCTTGGGCCACGACCTCAATGAACTTGACCCACAAGAACACGCGCCACGCCGGCATGTGCCGCATTGATAGAACCTGGTGCTTGTAGTCCCACTTGCTCTGATCGGGCTGGATCACGCGCCGGTCCTCGACCAAGCGGTAATACGGCGTCCAACGATGCGGGGTCGCATAGAGCGTGATGATCTGATCCGGATCGTAGGAGATCAGCTGCTTCAGCCCGTGCCAGAAATCCTTGTCCGTCTGCTCGTCAAAACCCGCCACCCATGTCGCCAATGACAAGATCCCGTGCTTACGCAGCAGCGCAATCGCCTTGCGATCGACCGCCGTGGTGCTACCCTTCTTGATCATCTCAAGCGTCGCTTCGTCGGTATTCTCCATCCCCATCAAGAAGCGTTCGAACCCTGCTTTCTTGTAAAGATGCAAGATATCCGCATCGCGCACGATGTCGCCCGCCCGTGTCGACCCGATCAGCGTGACCTCGACATTCTCCGCGATAAGCGCCTCCAGAAACTCTTTCCAAGGCTTGCGCCCCGCGCTCGGATTCTCGTCGGCAAAGTTGAACACCTCAACCCCGTGCTCGCGATGCAGCCGCGCGATCTCCGCGGCAAGCTTCTTCGGATCGCGATGCCGCCAGCGCGTCCAAAACCCGCGCTGACCGCAATAGTTGCACAGATGCGGACAGCCGCGCGAAAACTGAATGACGACGGCACGCTTGCCGCCCCAATACGAATACCGCTTGTGATCGATCAATTCCCACCCGACGCGATACGTATCGAGGTCCTTGATCACCGGCGCCGCTGCCGTCGCCCGCACTTCGCCATGCACTCGAAACGCCAGCCCCAGAATATGCGTGTACGACTGTAGCCTCTGCAGCGCATCGAACAATTTCAGCGCGGTCTCTTCGCCTTCGCCGCGCACGATGATGTCGATCTGCGGCTCGCTGCTCAAAATGTCGCGCCAAAAGTACGTGGGATGCACACCGCCATAGACAATCGTCACGCGCGGCATCAGCGCCCGCACCATCTTTGAAATCTGCATGATGATTGGATGCCCCGAGGTAGAGCCGGTATGCCCGAAAAGCACCGCATCGGGCGCATATGCGAGCGCCTGCTCGACAATCGCCTCATACTTCATCGGCCCGAACTCGCCGTCGATCAGCGCAACCTCGTGCCCCGCATCGATCAACGGCCCGCCGATCGAGAGCAACCCGAAGGGCGGCAGTTGCTCCTTTGGAATCCGGCTCCCGATCGCAGGATGGGGCACATTGATAAGGAGAAGGCGCATATTCAAAGTCCCAGGCCGTTGAGTCAGGCGAACTCTAGTCCTGCGTTTCTCCCGTGACGTGTGACAGCCGTCGCGCCCGCCTCGAAAGTCACAATGCGGCCTCAAATCATGTGCGGCCACATTGATCGCGCGAATACCGGCGTGTTCAATGTCGGCGGGCAGGCCGACGACGCCCTGCCCCGTGGGGGAAAACAATGAAGTTCGGCGTAAGGCACGCGACCGGAATCATCCGGGCGGCCATCCTATTTCTGATTGCATCCAGCGTATTCGCGGCGACTGCCGCTGAGACGACACCAGCTGCACCGGCGCCCGCACCGACTCTGAAGCACGAACTCACGCCCGACGACATCGAAACCTTTCTCGACGGTCTTGTCCCACTGCAGATCGAAAGCAACGACATCGCTGGCGCAACCATCTCGATCGTCAAGGACGGACAGGTCATCTTTGCAAAAGGCTACGGCTTCGCAGATATGAAGGCCCGAACGCCGGTGTCGGCCGAAACCACGCTGTTCCGGGTCGGCTCGATCACGAAGACGTTCACCTGGACCGCGGTGATGCAGCTCGTCGAGCAAGGCAAACTCGACCTCGACGCCGACGTGAACACCTATCTCGATTTCAAGATCCCGCCGAAGGACGGCAAGCCCGTCACGTTGCGCAATCTGATGACCCATCGCGCCGGCTTCCAGGAAGCAATCAAAGGTCTCGGTGCGCAGAACACCGGCAAAGTCGATCTCGGCGCGTATTTGCGCAATCACCTCCCGGACCAGATTTTCACCCCCGGCAGCACCCCCTCGTACTCAAACTATGGCGCAGCGCTCGCAGGCTACATCGTCGAACGCGTGGCCAGGCAACCGTTCGACGCCTACCTCGACGAACACATCTACAAGCCGCTCGGCATGACGCACACGAGCATCGCGCAACCACTGCCCGCCGCGCTCGAAGCCAACATGTCGAAGGGCTACCAACTCGCCTCAGGCGAACCGATCCCGTTCGAAATCGTTAACGGCTACCCGGCAGGCAGCCAGTCCTCCAGCGCGATCGACATGACGAAGTTCATGATCGCCCACCTCGAAGGCGGCGCGCTCGGCGACGCACGCATCCTGAAGCCCGAAACCGTCGCCCAGATGCACAACACCGTGACGACGCTCGATCCGCGCGCGAACGGCATCGCACTCGGCTTCTACGAGGAGGCCTTGGGCGAGCTGCGCACGATCGGCCACGGCGGCGACACCGTGCCGTTCCACAGCGACATGCACCTGATCCCAAGCCAGCGCTTTGGCTTCTTCGTCTCCTACAACAGCACCGGCCGCGGCGACATCCCCGCGCGCAGCGCGTTGTGGCGCAAGTTCCGCGAACGCTACTTCGGCGCCGATACGTCAATCGGAAAACCCGTGCTCGCGAATGCTAAGGCGCTCGCCGATGAAGTCGCCGGCGCTTACGTCACCTCCCGTCGCGCCGACACCTCGATGCTGAGGGCACTCACGAGCCTGTCTCAGGCAACAGTCACCGCCAACGACGACGCCACGATCACGGTAGACCTGCTGCGCGGTCTCAACGGCCAACCCCGGCGCTGGGAGCCCTTGGCCAAAGGCGAATTCCGAGAGGTCAACGGTTCCGCGAAACTGATTTTCATCGGCGAAAGCCAAGACAAGCTCCAGATGCTGACGAGTGGGGCTGGCGTGCTGGTTTTTCAGCGAACCACGCCCACCCAAAGCGCTACGACGCTACTCGCTATCGCTGGCGGCGCCACGCTCATCCTGCTCCTCAATCTCATCGGCTGGCCGCTCGCCGCGTTTGTTCGCCGTCGTCACGGCGCAGCTCTGGACTTGCAACCGCTCGACCACGGCCTGCGTTTCGCCACAATGGCGGCCATCGCTGCGCTCTTGACGTTCGTCATCGGTATCTTCGCTACCCTGATACCGCACCTCGAAGATCCCTGGTCGCTGGACGAGAAGCTCGATCCGTCACTGCGCATGTTTCAGTATGTCGGTATCGCGGGTGCTGTCGGCGCTTTGTTCGCCGTGGGCAGCGCCGTTCAATCTTGGCGCAGCCCGATGCGTTCGTTCTTCGGCCGCCTGAAGGAGAGCATCGTCGCGCTGGCCTACCTCGGCCTGCTCTGGTTCGCCTGGGCGATGAACCTGTTCGACTTCACGCTGCGCTACTGAGCCCGCCCGGCAGCCCTTGCTCTACGCAGGTTGCGGCACGGCCTGCTTCGTGCGCCCCGACGCGATCAGGATAATCCCGACCAAAGAGAGCAGATTGGCGCCGATCTGATACCAAGCCGGCACCAATGGGTTGTGCAGCGACTCGATCAACCACGCAATAATCAATTGCGTCGATCCGCCGAACACCGTCACCGCTATCGCATACGCGATCGACAAGCCACTGGAGCGCACCGCCTTGGGGAACGCCTCCGTCAGCAGTACATAGAGCCCGCCATACGACATCGCGAGCAAGAAGTTCAATCCGATATTCACGAGCAACAACGTCTCCACGCTCGACCCCGGCGCTGTAATCGCCATATAAGCCTGCATGACGACAAGCACGAAGATCACACGCGGCAGAATGACCGACCTGCGATAGCCGAACCGATCCGCAATCCAGGCGCCAATCGGCACCCCCGCGATCCCCGCGATGTAACCGACCATCGTCACCAACATCCCGATATCGGCCGGGTGCTTCAACGTCTTGATCGTGTAGGTCGTCATATAGCCCGACACGTAGGTCGAGATCGTCGGCCCGACGATGCAAAGCACCGCAAGAAAGATCGCGCGCCAGTGATTGGCAAACAACGCGCCTAACACTTCGGTGCCGCTGCCATGGGTCTCGTGCTTTTCGATCGTCTCCGGCAGAACTTGGCGGATGTAGAGCCCCACAGGCATGATCAGAAGTCCGATCAAAAACGGAACCCGCCATCCCCAATCGTAGAGCTGCGCCTCGCTCAAGTTCGCAGCCAGGAACAACCCCAACCCCGTCCCCGCAACGCCGGCGAACTGTTGGCTCGTCCCCTGCCACGCCGTAAGCGCGGCGCGTTTGTCGGCCGGGGCAGCTTCCAGCAAGTAACTGGTTGCGGCACCGACCTCGCCGCCGCAAGAAAAGCCCTGGATCAAACGCCCGACGATCAAAAAAATCGGCGCCCAAATCCCGATCACCGCATAAGACGGCGTCAACGCCACGATAGCCGTGCCAAGCGCCATCAACATGATCGTCAACGTCATTGCGGCCTTACGACCCGCGCGATCGCCATAGGCGCCGATCACCGCCGCCCCAACCGGTCGAGTAAAGAACCCAGCCCAGAAAGTCGCCAGCGCCAGCAACAGACCGAAGAGATCCTTCTCCGCATCGCTCAACCCGCCGCTCATCAACTCCGGCGGAAAGAACGCTTGGCTGATCATCACGGCAAAGAACGTAAAAACGATGAAGTCGTAGAACTCGAGCCAATTGCCGATGACGACAGCAATGACCGCCTTGGGCGGAATCTTCGCCGGTTGAGATTCAGTTGCCGCAGCCATCAACGCCCGCCCCCTTGGTTCGTTGGAGTGACCCTAGGGCAATTCTCGGAAAAGCGCGATGGGCACCTAACTGCGCGCCGGCAATGGCACCTTCGGCAAGCCGCCGTTCATTGGAAACATGATAAGGCTGAGCCCAGGCCCCGTCCCAAACCGAACGCCTTCGATTACAGCCGCCTCGACCGCCTCGGACAGCACCAACCCATCCATGAACGAAACCGCATTCTGTGCCGCGCACAGTGCCAGAAGAGCTCTCGCCTTCTGCTGGACCACCGCCGCATCATCCGCGGGCTCCACCATCAGGCCGATGCCTGCGACAGCCGCCACCGAACCGGCCGTCCAAGTCCTTGCCTGGAAATCGGCAACGCTCACAAATGCTCTCCAGCCACCCGCCTTCACGTAGCCCACGATCGTTGAGAGCCGCTCGGTCGGCGTTCCAGGAGGAATCATCTCCACCTTCACCACCAACGGGTTATTCGGAAACGATGCCGTTTTGAGCTTCGCCAAATAGGCCGCCCGCGATTTCGGTTCGGCTAGGGTCGAATAGGAAACCGTCGTTCCGATGGCGGCGATGATCTTCGCCTCATCAAAACGAGCGGCATAAGCGATCGCCGAGTCCACTAATTCGAGATCGACCGCAGCCAATGTCGACTCCAACGCGCCGCTTAAGAGGTGATATCCGAAGGCATTCCCGCCGGAGGTGACGCGCGCTGGAATACAAAAGAAGGTGCTGGCCGTGCCCTTTCGCAAGTCGAACACCGGCACTGCCCGAACGATCAGGCCAAGCTCGGACAAACGCGATTGACCACGATGCGGCGTCGCTGAGCCACCGCCTGGCGGTGCTGCGCTCCCGTCGGGGGTGTCCGATCCTGGTGCCTGCATTTTGCTCATTACGAAAAAACGATTCGCTTCAGATCACTTCGCTTCAAATTTGCTCTGACCGCCAGTCAACTCCCGCGTGAGTTGTCTTTGCTTTCGTTGCTGTGGCAGATCAGTCAAAACTGCAGACGATGATAACGCTTCTTCGCAACTTCGTCGTTACGATCTCGCTGCTCGCGACTGTCACCAGCGCCGGGGCGGAGCAAAAACCTGCCCCCATTGCCAGCCAGACTCAAAGCAACGAGACCGAAATCACGATCACACTCGCTGGTGACACCGGACTTAACGGAAGTTTCGAACCCGTCTACGCGAGCTTCGGGACCAAGCATGGCATGCGCCTCGCTTGGAGCGACGCGTCGGCGTTGATCGCGCACGAGATTACCGGCGACATCAATTTCGCAAATCTCGAAACCGTCGTAACGGACCGCAACGATCTGAAAGCAAACCTAAAGCTGTTCGGCTTCCGCACCCACCCAAGTGGCGTGCGACACCTCATGCAGATCGGCCTCAACGTCTTCTCGACCGCCAACAACCACGCCATGGACTTCGGCCTTGAGGGCGCGCGCGAAACTCTAAAGCAATTGAAGGAAATCGGCGTTGCCAACACCGGCCTCGGCGCCAGCCGCAAAACCGCACGCACACCGGTGCTCATGACCGTGAAAGGGAAGACATTCGCGATCAGCGCCCTCGGCATCATCGGCAGCGGTTACGACGCGCCATCCGAAGACGAAGACCGCCCCGGCCAACTCTCTTACGGCAACGACCGCGACTTCAACGAAGCAACCGCGGCGCTCGCCGCAACGGCAGCCGACTACCGCATCCTTTCGGTTCACTACGGCCAAGAGTTTGAGGTCAACACCAGCGCCACCGACCGCACTCGCCTGACCGGCGCATTGGCCCAAGGCGCGGACCTCGTCGTCGGCCACCACCACCACGTCCCGAACGGCATCGAGATCGTCGGCGGCAAACCGGTCTTCTATGGCCTCGGCAACTTCATGCACTGGGGCACGCAGGACATGAGCCGCTTTGATATCTGCCGCGACTACGGTCTCGTCGCCCGCGTTCACCTCGCTGCGGCGTCCGGCGAGAAGCCGACCCTACGCGCGATCGAAGCTCTCCCGATCACGCAAATGCACAAAACCCCGCGCCGCATGTCGCCGGAAGATAGCGCAGCGCGCATTCAGGTCCTCAACCACCTCGCCAAACGCTTCAACACAAACGGCGTGCGCTTCTCCGTTCAACCCGACGGCAGCGGCCTCTACTGCGCCGCGGGTGGGGAACGCCTCAGCGGCGAGATCGGCCAACGCTGCGCCGCGAAACCGGT
Source organism: uncultured Flavobacteriaceae bacterium (assembly GCA_964547645.1). Lineage (GTDB taxonomy): Bacteria > Pseudomonadota > Alphaproteobacteria > Micropepsales > Micropepsaceae > SZUA-430. Next base: position 19,856 of record CAZJOM010000010.1, on the reverse strand, counting down.
AGTTACCGCACCCGCTCCTGAACTCGCCAAGAAGATCGAAACCGCCTGCGCCCAACGCGTCGTGCGCATCGTCGAACTCGAAGACGAAGTGATTCCGGAGTTCGCGACGCTGAGCTACGAAGAGCCCGCGCTGCCGCCACTCCCGTAATCTCCGCCAATCGTTGTTGTTCGCCGCCTTGCGCGCGCACCGCGCGACGTCCTTAATCGCGCAATCGATACTCACATGCGAAGGTGCGCCCATGATCGATCTCTACTTTTGGCCGACGCCAAACGGAAAGAAGGTCACGATCCTGCTTGAGGAAGCAGCGATCCCGTACAACATGATCCCGCTGCGCATCGGTCAAGGCGATCAATTCTCTGATGCGTTCCTGAAGATCGGTCCGAACAACCGGATGCCCGCAATCGTCGACCGAGAACCGAAAGGCGGCGGCGAACCGATCAGCGCCTTCGAATCCGGTGCCATCATGATGTACCTTGCGGAAAAAGCCGGAAAGTTCTGGCCGCAAGATGTGCGCGGCAAGACCGAAGTCACGCAGTGGGTGGTCTGGCAGATGGCGAACCAAGGCCCGAAGTTCGGCGAGTGCGGCCATTTCCGCCGCCTCGGCGACAGCCAAGGCGAACAAAGCTACGCCGTGCGCCGCTTCACGGACGAGGTCAACCGTCTCTTCGGCGTAATGAACAACCGCCTCTACGACCGCCCCTATCTCGCCGGCCGCGACTACACGATCGCCGACATGATCTCGTATCCGTGGAGTGTGAACTACAAAGCCTACGGCCAGGACATCGACGACTTCAAATACGTCAAACGCTGGATGGACGAACTCGCGGAACGCCCTGCCGTCAAACGAGGCATGGCCGTAGGCAGCGACCTCTCGATCGACCCATCGAAAATGTCGAAGGAAGAACAAGACCGCCTGCGCAAACTCCTCTACAACCAACGCGCGCGACCGGCGCCAGGGTAGCGCTGCAAACCGATCGCACCGTACACGGACTTATTTGACGGGGGCGACAGCGCCATAGCCACAACGAAATCTCATCGTTTCACACTCGTATCGCAGAGCGTGGCACACTAGCGTCAATCACAACGTGATTCGAAAAGGGCGCGCGTCCATGACCGCCAAGCGCCTCTGCTGTGGGGTATTAATCGGGGCAGTTGTGCTCGCTGCAGGGTTGCTACCTGCAAGCGGCCAGGATACGTCCGTACCCAAAGGCGACGCGAATAAGCTTACGGATTTCTCCGTGCTCGCGGTCACGCCAGGCGAGGACGATGAGTCATTTACTCTGGTGCCAGTCGGCGAAGGCGCAATCGATCCCGCCGCATTGAAAGGCGTCATCAGATCGCTGCCTGGCGGATTTCTGGGAATCAAGTTCAACCGCCGCAACGTCGACGAAGAGGCTGAGGCCGCGCAATGCCATGCCGCCTGCAGTGCCAACAACGATTGTCAGCGGTCTGACTATCAGCGCCCAACACTGGAACGCCCCGTGGGCATTTGCCGCTTGAAACGCCTGCTTGAGCGGGCGCAAAGCACGATGGCGCCGGTCGCGGACGACACAGTCGAGATCGCGCCACCGCCCCTACCGACACCAACGCACACAACCTCAACAATGCCCGAGGTCACCCCAACCGCAGAGGTTGCGCCGTCGCCAATAGAGGAAATCATTCCGCCGCCACCGCGGCTCGGGCATCCACTGGTCATCGCATTTCCACTGCCGCCGCGCCCGACCCCGGCACCGTCGGATGCGCCATCCACAGAAATACCTGCCGCCGAGGCGATCACCACCGCTGGCGAAGTGCCGACCGTTGAGATGCCGACGCCAATCGAACCGCCGCGGGACATCGTCCCGCCGCCGTTCCCGCCAGTCGCAGAGGTGGCACCCGAGGTGCCCGCTGAATCCAGCGTAGCAGAAGCTTCCAAACCCGCCGCAACACTATCGCCGCCAGCACAAATCGCAACGCCGGCGCCACGGCCGTCATTCCCCGCGGCACGTCCACGCGGCCTCCCGCTCTGGGCCGTGATCGGCGCGATCGCCTTCATGCTCGGCGGTGCCGGCGTCTATTGGAAGTCGCATCAGCGCCGCATGCTGACCCGCATCACCACGCGCCTTGTCTCGAACGGCATGGACCGTCACGTCGTCGCCGTCGAGAGCACGGACAAGCCCGACATGAGCTTGCGCTTCATCGTGCGCAACTCTGCCGCTGTCGCCGCACCCGAAACCCGTATCCTCGCCGTTGCCGATGGAGCCTTCGCATGAAGACGCCGCCGCCTGCCGCCACGCTTGTTCAGTTCTTCGACTTCGACAACCCGAGTGTCCGCAAAGATGCCCTGACTGCGCTGAACGCCACCGCGGGCATGCGCGGCGTACAGGCGCTGCTCACCGCGGCTCCCGCTCTCCTGCAAAACCACGCGGCGCAAAGCGCGACAGAAGCGCTACAGGCGGCGCTCGACGTCAAAGTCATCGACATCTTGGCGGCAGCCTGGAATACGCGCCGCGATCTCGCGCAATACACCGACCGCACAAAGTTCCCGCCCGATCAGATCATCGACCACGCGCTCTCGAAGCACGACATACGGTCCACGCACAAACCACGCCTGCAGATCATGCTCGACCATTCGGAGATCGGACCTGAAATCGAATTCGAAGTGACGATCTCTCTGACCGTCGAGAGCGCGAGCCTTCGCATTCAAGACGGCCGCATCATGTTCGCAAGGCTCGGCAAAGCCCACGGCACCGGCACCATCAAGTGCGAAAGTGCGACGCTCTTCACGCGACCGACGAAGGCCGTGGCGCTACCCCTCACGGTCTCCTTCGGTAACGGCCTCGCCATCGGCAAACCGAAGGCCGGAGCCGGCACCGCAAAGCCTGACGCAGCCGCCGACGCCGCTTAACCGCGCAGCGTCGCCTCAACGGCATGCCCGATCGCGAGCAGTCGCGCGTCACCCAGCCTCTCGCCCACGATCATCATACCAGACGGCAACTCGCCGCCGAGATGCATCGGTACACTAAGCGCGCAGCGATCGAGGAAATTGACGACGCTTGGGTTACGCAAAGCGAGCGCGTTGGCGCGGGAAAACCCCGCCTGTTCGGCAATCTCGTCGAACCGCGGCGCGACGCACGGCGTCGTAGGAAACAGCAGCGCGTCGTAAGGCGCGCTCAACCGATCGACCTCCGCGGTCAACGCCGCGCGAGCATGCAGCAGATCTAGATAGTCGCCCGCCGTCATCCGGCCGCCCACCTCGATGCGCGCCACGACATTTGGATCATACTCCTCACGCCGCTTCAGCAAGCCAGCGCGCGTGTGATACGCAAACACCTCCGCATTCGCGATCGTACCGCGTGCGTTGATTTCAGGGATGCGCGCCAACCCCGGCACACGCAGCCGCTCGATCCGCGCACCCGCGTCTGTCAATCGCACCAGTGCGCGATCGAACGCCGCTGCCACAATGGCATCCGTCGTGTCGAGCACGAAGTCCGTCGGCACCGCGAACCGTAAGCCAGCCACGCCAAGCGCCGGATGCCGCCCGATCGGCGTATCCGCGATCAAACCATCGACGAGCGCACAACAAGCGACCGAGTTCGCAATCGGCCCTATACTATCCAACGACTCCGAAAGCGGAAATGCGCCGTCACGCGTCACCCGCGCCTGCGTCGGCTTGAAGCCGACAACACCGCAAAACGATGGCGGAATCCGCGTCGAACCGCCCGTGTCGGTGCCAAGGCCCATCGCTGCTTGCCCGCGCGCCACCGACACCGCCGCCCCCGAACTCGAGCCGCCGGGCACGCGCGACGCGTCATGCGGATTGGTGCAACGTGGATAGTGCGGATTGGCGCCGAGCCCGCTAAACGCAAACTCGCTCATATGCGTACGCCCGATGATCACCGCACCCGCAGCCCGCAACCGAGCCACCGGCGGCGCATCGCGCAAAGCCGCGGGCGCATCGCGCAGCAGCGCGGAGCCAGCGCCCGTCGTCTCGCCCGCGACATCGAACAAGTCCTTGATCGAAATCGGTACACCCGCCAGCAGCGACGGCACGACACCCGCCTTGCGCAAACGATCCGACGCATCGGCCTCGACCCGAGCGCGTTCGATGCCAACCAACGTAAACGCGGTGCTGTCTGCTGCAATCGACACCAACGCCGCCTCGACGAGCGCCCGGCTCGTCGTCTTGCCCGCCGCTAGATCGGCCGCAAGTGAATCAATAGTACGCCCGATCAACGTCATTGTTCGTCGACTCGCGTCAGTCAGATGAAGGCGAACTAACCACCGGGCATCAAAGCGATCCCGGCGGACGACCATTGCGGCCGCTGAATGTCGGCGGCGGCAACTCCCGCGGCTTGCGCTCGCGCCCGGAACTCTTCAGCTCCTCCTCGTCCACGATGCCATCGCTATTGCGATCCGACCGGTCGAACAATGTCCGCCACTGCGTCGCAAACTCCGCGAACACCAAGCGCCCATCCGCATTCCAGTCGAACACCGGCGAGGTGTTCGGCTCCTGCCGCAAACGTTCGTTCAAAGCTCGCGCCTCGGCAGGATCAAGCGACTGATCGCCGTTCGCGTCGTCCTTCTTGAAGTCCGAGGTCAGCGTCTGCTCAAGCTCGCCTTTGCTGACTTCGCCGTTGCTGTCCACATCGAACCGCGCCAGACCCATGCTGGCTGGGGGCCGCGCGGGCTTGGCCGGTTCGCCGGAGGGAGACGCTGCCGCGGGCGCCAGCTTGTCTGCCGACCCAAAGAGGCTCGAACTGCAACCCTGCAGACCGACAGCTGCAACGATGCATGCGGCAAGAAGAACGCGCTTCATGTCTCCCCCTTCAACGGCCAATCCGACCCGGCCGTTCGGAGTTTAGCGGATAGGCTAAGGCATATGCCACTGGCATCCGCTCCGTCCAAGGCCCCGAAATAAAGGGCACACTCAGCCGTTCGTCGGCGCGAACAAGACCGCCCCCTTAGCGTTCCATGCTGTGGCTCAACCAGGCCATCAAGCGGTCAATCTGAAAATAGAACGTGGCGTTCTCGCCAGTGCGCGACGTCGCTTGCATCGCGTCGAACGTGTGCCCGTCGTCGTTAATAAGCGACTGCTGTGTCATATGCCAGCCCAACGACGACAGAACCACGTACTCTTCATCCACGGAGATTACGACGAAAGCAGTCTTCGTAGACTTTCCGTCACCGGAGGCCAAAATAGAATCGAGCAACCCCTTCGCAACCGCCTTGTGCAGCGCCGCACTACGCTGATCACCGCCGCGCTCACGGCAAGTAGCGCTCAACATATGCGCCTGAACGTCGACGAAGTTTGCCGTGAGCACGATCTCGGCCGCCTGCAAGACCTTCGCGCACTCGCCCGCGACAAAGCCGTCGCGCATCGCCTTCCGCGCGTCGTCGCTGCCGCCATAGGGGCTGTATTGCGGGCTCGCCGCATAGGCATCGCGCAGCGCGCGGTAGTCGACCGCCGCATCTCCGGCACGCACCCGCGCCACCATCTCCTCATAAGTCTCCGCCCGCGCAGCGCAGCACACGAAAAGAAGGCCCGCAATCGCGAGCGCCAAACGGACTATCACAATGGTCTCCCTCAGTGGCCCCAATATGATACCGTGATTTGGCCAACAAAAAGGCACGTAACCGTGACCCGCAGCCGTTTGCAAAACTGGGCCATGCTCGCTGCGGTAGCAGCATTGCTGTTCGAAGTCGCCCAAATCTACCAAACCTTCATGGCCCGCACGCCGACGAACCTAGAAGGCAACATCGCCGTTGAAGGCAAGGTGACCGCAAACCCGCCGGGCAGCTAAAGCACCTGCGGCGCGAACCGCCGACGCACAAACCTGCGCGACTTGGCCCGCTTTGTCAGAGCCGGCGGAGCATCACAATTGCACTGTCCGGACAGGCGCCGTTGAATTCGACAGACGCCTGGACTGAAGCGGGCACGGCTTCACGCGCAGTGCGCCGAAACCCACGCGCCGCAAAGAACCCCTCCGCCGTGGTTGTGAGCAAAACGACGTTCGCTACCCCACGCCTCCGCAAATTCGCCAGCACCGCACCAACCAACTTGCCTCCGACGCCCTGCTCGCGCCAGTCCGCAGCCACGGCGACGGAGCGAAGCAGAGCCTCCTCGCCGAAGATTTCCGCTCCAGCGCAACCCACGACCTTGTCCCGCGCTTCTGCCAAGACGAAGTCGGCGAAGTGTTCACGCGCGCCTGCGATAGGCAGACCGCATGCGCGAAGCAGACCCTCGATCGAGGACCAATCGGATTCCTGCGCCGGGCGACAAACGATCATAGGCCATCGTTTCACACCACCTTCCCCGCAGTAATCGGCTTCAACGCAACCCCCTCTTGACAACAGAGCAACGTTTCCATATTTATAAAATTATGGAATCAACACATATCATCGCCGCCCTTGAGGCCTTAGCCCAGGAAAGCCGCCTGGCCGTCTTCCGCGCGCTCGTCCAAGCGGGACCGACCGGCCTCACGCCCGGGCACTTGAGCGAAACCCTCGACCTCCCCGCCCCCACACTGTCGTTTCACCTTGCCCAGCTTCGCCACGCCGGCCTGGTGCAGGCAACGCGCGACGGCCGCTCCCTCATCTACGCGGCGAACTACGCCACGATGAACGGCGTGATCGCCTTTCTCACCGAAAACTGCTGCTCCGGCGCGTCCTGCGCACCCAAACCCAAGGAGAAGTCCAATGAAGCGCCTACACGTTCACGTCGCCGTGCCTGATCTCCAACAGTCGATCGAGTTCTACTCGATACTGTTCAACGCAAAGCCCACACGTGTCGAACACGACTATGCGAAATGGATGCTCGACGATCCGCGCGTAAACTTCGCGATCTCTGAACGCGGCCGCACACCCGGCGTCGATCATGTCGGCGTCCAAGTCGAGACCCGCGCCGAGCTCGACGAACTGGCAAATCGTCTAAAAGCTGCTGGCAGCCAAACCCTCGATCAGGAAGCGACGACCTGCTGCTACGCCAAAAGCGATAAGGCCTGGATCAACGATCCGGCAGGCGTGCGCTGGGAAACTTTCTTCACCTTCGGCGACGCAACAACCTACGGCGAAGGTCCGAAGTTCACCCCCATCGCCGACGGCGCAAGGCTCGAACAAACCAAACCCGGCGTCGCTTGCTGCTGAACAAGACCACTTGGATGTCGTCCGAACTCAAACCAATCGAGGGACCCATTGCCTGGAAGGGCCGCGAGATTGCGGCCGATCCGGCGTGGACCCATCACCTGACCGCCGCCGAGCTGAAAGACATCGCCCGCGTGATCGAGCGAGGCAAAGCATCTGGCAAACCACTCATTGAACTCACGCGCGAGGATCTGCCCCTCCCGATCCTCGCACCCGCGATCCGAAACTGGATGGAAGCGCTGAACCACGGTCGAGGCTTTGTACTCGTCAAAGGCATTCCGGTCTTCGATCATTCGCAGCAAGATGTCGAAATCGCCTACTGGGCGATCGGCCGGCATATGGGCGATCCATCGCCGCAAAATCGGCAAGGCGATCTTCTAGGTCATGTCCGCGATACTGGCGAAATCGCAACGAACCCAAGGGTGCGCCTCTACAAGACGACAAAGCGTCAGGATTTTCACGCGGACGGCTCCGACATAGTGGGTCTGCTCTGCGTGCGGCGCGCAAAGTCTGGCGGCCTCTCGCAGATCGTGAGCTCAATGACGATCTACAACGAATTCCTTCGCCGCCGCCCCGACTTGGCGCCAATGCTGCATGAACCGCTGTACTGGGATCGTGCCGGTGAATACCTCCCCGGCGAGAAGCCGTGGATGAAGCTCCCCATCGCACACGTCGTGAATGGCCGGTTGCGCTTTTTTTACATCGGCTGGTACATCCGCGACGGCCAACAGCATGCCGACGTCCCGAGACTCATCAAGCCCCAGCACGAAATGCTCGAACTGATCGAAGAGATCGCCAACGACCCGGCCTTCAATCTCACCATGGACTTCGAGCCAGGCGACATCCAGTTCCTCAAAAACGCCACGATCCTCCACTGCCGCACGGAGTACGAGGATTTCGAGGAGCCGGAGAAAAAACGTCATCTTCTTCGGCTATGGCTGACCGCCCGTGCCTTCGACGACGGCGACGAACGTCTGCGTCAGGGCTTCACCAATACCGAACCCGCACGATGATCAACGTCCTCTTCCTCTGCACCGGCAACTCCGCCCGCTCGATCATGGCGGAGAGCTACTTGAACCATGCCGGCCAAGGCCGCTTCCGCGCTTTCAGCGCCGGCAGCTTTCCGAAAGGCGCCGTGCATCCGCTCTCGCTTGAAACTCTGCGCGCCGCCGGGATCCCCGTCGGTGAAGCGCGCTCGAAAAGCTGGGATGAGTTCGCAGGCACCTCGGCACCAAAGATGTCGCTCGTCGTCACCGTCTGCGACAACGCCGCGGGCGAAGTTTGCCCAATCTGGCCCGGCACACCATCGAAAGCGCACTGGAGCTTCCCCGACCCCGCCGCGGCAGAAGGCTCCGACGCCGACAAGCGCCGCCGTTTCGGCGAGATCTTCGCCGACATCCGCGCAACGATCGACCGCCTGATCGCACTTCCGGCCGAACAACTCGCCCCCGCCGAACTTAGCCGGCGCGCAGCGAAACTAGGTCCCGTCTGATGACGCGCAAACTGCTTGCCGAAGCGCTCGGCACATTGTTCCTCCTGATCGCAGTCGTCGGCTCGGGCATTATGGCCATGCGCCTTTCCGGCGGAAACGATGGCGTCGCGCTGCTCGCCAACGCTGTCGCGACCGGCGGCGCACTCATCGCGCTGATATCGACGTTCGGCCCAATCTCCGGCGCGCACTTCAATCCGATCGTGACATTGTTCGAGTTCGCGCGTGGACAACTGCCGGCGCGCGCCGCAGTGACTTACATCCCCGTTCAAGTCGTCGGCGCAATTGCGGGCGTCTTCATCGCCCACGCGATGTTCGGTCTACCCATCGTCCAAACATCGACCCACGCGCGCGACAGCCTCGGCGAATTCATCGGCGAGATCGTCGCAACGACCGGCCTCCTGCTCACGATCTGGGGCGTCGCCCGCGCGCAACCGGCGTCGATCCCATATGCGGTCGCCGCCTACATCGTCGGCGCCTATTGGTTTACCTCCTCCACGTCGTTCGCGAATCCAGCGGTCACGATTGCGCGCTCGTACACCGACACTTTTGCAGGCATCGCGCCTGCGTCAATTCTAGCCTTTGTCGCCGCGCAGTTCGTTGCTCTAACGCTCGCACTGGTTATCGCTTGGGGCCTGCGCGACGCGACGAATGATCGACGTACTTAGCGAAACCGCACGGCGCCGCACCATCATCGCGGCACTGGGCCTCATGCAAATTCTGGCCTGGGGCTCGAGCTTCTTTCTGATGGCCGTGCTCGGCAAGCCGATCGCTGCCGACACCGGCTGGTCGCTGACCTGGACCGTCGGCGCCCTTTCGATTGCCCTTCTAACTTCCGGCCTAGCCTCACCCTATGTTGGGCGCACAATCGACCGCCGCGGTGGCCGCCCCATCCTCCTTGCCAGCACACTCCTGTTTGCAGCCGGCCTCGCCCTTATCGCCGTGTCGCCGCACCTCATCGTCTTCTTCACTGGCTGGATTCTAATCGGCCTCGGCATGTCGGCAGGTCTCTACGACGCCTCGTTCTCGACCCTGGGTCGCCTCTACGGTGAAGCCGCACGTCAACCGATCACCGCTGTTACGCTGTTCGGTGGTCTGGCAAGCTCGATCTGCTGGCCGCTAACCGCCTACTTGAACGAGACACTCGGGTGGCGCGAAGCCTGCCTGACCTACGCAGCAGTGCACTTGTTCGCCGGCCTCCCCCTCTACCTCGTCACCATCCCGCGCGAGGAAAAGCGCGCACCGCACGCGCCCACCGATACCTCGGCGATCGCGGGTAACCGAGCGACCTTGCTGTTCTTAGGTCTCGCGACCAGCTTCTCATTGATGACGCTGGTCGCCTCTACAAACGCCGTTCACCTGCTCACCTTTCTGCAAAGCCATGGCCTGCCGCTCGCGACCGCCGTCACGCTCGCCGCCATGGTCGGCATCGCACAGGTCGCTGCGCGCGGCATCGAAATGGCCATCGGTCGCTACCACCATCCGATCTGGACGTTAGTCGCCTCGACCGTTCTGGTCGGCGCAGGCGTCGGGCTCCTCTGGTGGGGCACGGAACCATTTCTGCTCGCGCTTTTGATCTATGGCGCTGGCGCCGGCATCAACTCGATCGCCCGCGGCACGGTCCCGCTCGCCCTCTTTGGACCGCAAGGCTACGCCGCCCGCATGGGTCGCCTTGCCCAACCAACATTCATCGCCAGCGCCATCGCCCCGACCCTCGGCGCCTTCGCAATCGAATCCTGGGGAACCGACGCAACATTAGCAGGCCTGAGCATCCTCAGCCTCATCAACATCGCGATCGTCGCGAGCTTGGTTGCCTCAATCCGCCGTCAGGCGTGAGCCGCAGCTGCGGCCGGCTGCACCACCGGCGCCGCGTGCACTTCCGGCACAACGGTGTCGCGGATCGTCCCAAAGGTGTTCGCCTCTTGCAGATTGCGCGCGCTGACCACCGCGTGGCTCATGTCCGCCCAAGCGAAGTTTGCGTTCTTGAGCGAAGCACCGGAGAAGTTCGCGTGCATCAACTTCGCCCGCGCGAACTGCGCCCCGTCCAAAATCGCACCGCGTAGATCGCAATCGCGGAGGTCCGCGCCGTTCAATAGCGCGCCGGCTAAGTTAGCTTTGCGCAAATCCGCACCGGCCAATCGTGCGTGTCGCAGATCAGCGCGCGTGAGTGTGCACCCCTGCAAATCCGCGTGCGCCCAGTCGACGCCGGTCAGAACCACACGATCCTCACCGACGATATCGACCGGCCGCCCCCACAGACGCGACTTCGCCGCCTCCTTCACGAAGTTCATGCCCGCGAATTCGGTTTTAAAGTTCTTCTCGCGCCGATGCTGGTTCCAGTGCAGCACGCCTTCATCGAACAGCCAGCGATGTTGCTGCGAAGAGCGCAACTCTGTCTCCGGCACGCGCTCATAAACGCCATCAGCGCCGTTTCCGCCCGACGCATCGATCTGCGCCGCATCGGCCTGAGCCCCCGCAGGTTTGGCCCGCGGCAACCATCCAAAGAGTGCGTCTGTCCACGTCGTCATAAGCCGACCCTAGCACCCGAGTCGGCCACACCGGTACAACCTTGGCCGCGAAGCCCCAGCCTTGGACTCGCGGCCCAGGTGAGTTTAGGCCGCCTTCGCGACGTGAGGTGCCCGAGCTGCGCTGGTGCTCGTCATGGCGCTTTCCATGGTTACTTCAAAGGCGTTGAGCATCGACTGATAGGCGACCTTGAGACCCGCCAGCGTCGCTTGTACGTCGCCCGCTTCCTCCGCGATCAGAGCCAAGCCGCGCCACGCGAATGCCGACCAGGCGTGCGGCCATGGGTTCGAGAGATCGGCCGTTGCCGCCACTTTTGCCGCTTCGATCCCGGCCAGGAATGCATCGAGGGCCGCCTTCACGTGCCCGGCCTTCAGTTCCTCATAACCTTCAAGCACCTTGCCGGCCACCGTGTCGGGCGGCGTGCCGTCTGCCTTGAGCAGCATGTCACGTGCACCGACGGCAAACCCGTCCGGACGCCACGACTTCACCGCCAGCGTCATGCGCTCCATAAACATTTCACTGGTCAAGTTCGTATGCAGCGCTGCGAGCGCCACCGGCGCGTCTTCATCGACACTGAGCGCCGCGCCCAGCGTCGCAAAGAAGCGGCGCTGTTCCGCGACGGGGTCCTTGGGCAGTTCGACCGCCGCAGCCTCAGCCACGACCGCTGCCACATCGACCTTCTCGGACGCCGCCGCGACTTTAACGCTGGCAGCAGATGCAGCCTTCGGCACTGACGGAAACACCGTCTCGGCGAGCAAAGCCAAGACGCCAAGCCCCAACAACGCCGCCCCGCCAACGAAGACCGGATCCGACAGAAAAACGCTCACGTCCATGAACCGCAAACTCCCCACCAAGCCGGCCCCCCGGCCGACGAACTTCACCCGTCAGCCTTCGCTGAAAACTCAATAGCGATCAAGACTTGACGTGTGTTCACCCGCGACGACACGCGCAAAAGGTGCAATGCGATGACACCTGACGTCATCGCATCTGTGGATGACGTTTCTGTTACTCTACCGCGGAATGAAAAGGACGCTCGGGTCTTCCCCATCCGCGTGTCTGAAGCACCGGACAAGATCGTAAAACACGTCCGGCAGCTGCGTCGAAACGTTGAGACCAAGCCCTTTCGCCGCCTTCACCGTAATTGGAAAGCCGTGCGTCCACTTGCCGCTGATCATTTCGTCCGCAATCCCGCACGAGCCGTCGTGCGAGTACGTACCCTGCAACAGCTCGCACGCCGTCGCGCGCCCTTCCAACATCACTTTGCGCGCTTCCTCGGCCAGGATCAGGTACTCGTCGCTGATCGCGTCCTGCGGCTTGACCTTCAGAAGCTGCACGATCGACGGCGCGGGCCCCGCATAAAGCTGCGTGTCGATCGGCCCCAGCGTCGCGTGCTCGCCCATCACGATCTGATCGGCCGCCAATGAAATGCGCGACCCCGCCGACATCGCAAAGTAAGGCACAAACACCGTCTTACGCGCCTTGTGGCTCTTGATCGCGCGCGCGATCTGGCGCCCCGTGAACGAGTTCCCGCCCATCGTATGCAGAACAACGTCGAGCGGCTTGTTCGGGTCGCTGGCCACGATCGCGCTGAGCACATCTTCCAGATCGTCGAAATCGAAGCCGTCGTTCTCCATGTTCGGCCCGTGGATCACACAGATCACGCGCGACCCGCGCTCCTGCTCGATCCGACGGATCAAAGACTTTGCGCGATCCACGGCGGTTCCGGGAACATGCCCACCAGACTGCGCCAACCAAACCAAGTTCTGCTCGCGCTGCGGCGCGCGCCGCGTGGCGGTCCCGGAGCGCTCCATCATATGGACCACGCTCGTATCGAGCGCACCAGCAAACGAGGTCAACCGCGGCCTCTTCGGACCTGCTCGATCATGCGCGTGCTCGTCTTCGATATAGGTCACTGTAGCATCGTGACCGCCGTCGCGCCGGCAAGAACGGATCAATTCGAAGACTTCCGCCGGCATCGCCGTCGAAACCTTTAGCCCCAATTCCTTCGCCGCATCCGGCGTGATCGCGCGCCAGCTATAGGACTTGCCGCTCACCAACTCGTCCGCCAGCTTGCACACACCCGCGTGATCGCGCCCGTCATGCATCAGCTCGCAGGTAACGCGCTTCGCCTCGTCGAGCAGCTTCCGCGCAAAGTCGGCGTAGATCACCGTCTCGTCCGCAACCTTCTGAATAGGCTTGCCCTTAATTCCCGCAATGACCGACGACGCCGAACCGTAGGCGACATAAGGATCGACCGGCGAAAGCGCTGCGTGGGGGCTCATCACCACTTCGTCGGCCGCGAACGCCATGAATGTCGTCGACCCCAGCGCGAAATAGGGAACGAACGCGGTCACCTTCGCCGGATGCGCCTTGATCGCCCGTGCAATTTGCTGCGCGCAGGAAATCCAGCCGCCCGGCGAATGAATAATGATGTCCAGCGGCTTGTCCCGCGGCGTCTTGCGGATGGCGGTCAGCGCATCTTCAAGGTCGACCGGGTCCAAACGATCGCGCGCCATATTCTCGCGATGGATGATCGCAATCACGCGCGAGCCGCGCTTCTGCTCGATCCGCGCCAAGATCTCTCGCGTCGAAGCCGTGACCTCGGACGCCGGCTCGAACGAAGATCCCGCCGCATCGAAGGTTGGCCAAACGCGATCGTCGCCGAACGTCTTGAGTGGTGAATAGTCGCCCACAATCTGCGGCGAAATCTCCGCATGCTCTGCAAAGGCCTGATCGGCCGTGAGCTTGCCCCGCCGCCGGCGCTTCTTCGGCGCCCGCCCGTCCCGAGGCGCGTCGTCCCGGCGCAGCGTCGCCAGCACAAACAACACCACCGACATGATCAAACATGCCGCCGCTATCGCCTGCGGCGAGCCCATTGGCCCAAGCGACGCCGACGCCGCATCGAGCGCGCGCGTAAACACGTCAGCTATCAGCGAAAGAATCGCCCAAACGTCCAACGGAACTACCTCAACGCCTTGAGCCCCAATGGCGTCCCATCGCGCCAGCCCAAGACCCCCAACTAAACAATCCCGAGGCCCCCGCGAAAAGCCCCTTCAACGCCACAACCAGCCGGAATCGAAGAAATTCAGACCCGTGAAAACCATTTAACCCCGACACCCTCAACCAGAGGGTGCGAGGTTAACCGGCGTTCGCCGTCAAATGCTTCAGCGCGGCGCCATGCGAATGCCGCCGTCGAGGCGTAGGCACTGGCCGTTGAAATAGGTGTTGCGCGTCAACTCCAGTACCAAACTCCCGAACTCTTCCGGCTTGCCCAAGCGCTTCGGAAACGGCACCGACGCCGCGAGGCTATCCAACACCTTCTGCGTGGCTCCCAGCATCAACGGCGTCGCGAAAATCCCAGGCATGATCGAGTTCACCCGAATGCCGAGATCCATCAGATCGCGCGCCATCGGCAGCACAAGCCCGTTCACACCCGCCTTGGCCGAGCCATAGATCACCTGCCCAATCTGCGCATCCTGAGCCGCGACCGAGGCCGTCAGCGTGATGACGCCACGCTCGCCGTCTTCAAGTGCTTGCGTACCTGCCATGCCCAGCGCCGACAACGACGCCAAGCGATAGCTCGCAACCAGAATGCCGTTCACACCGTACGCGTAGTCCTCCGTCGAGGTCCGCTTGTATGAGTGCGTGTCCTTGTCGAACGACAGCGTCTTACCGCGCTTCGACGTCATCGCGCAGTGAACGAGCACGCGCTCCTGACCGTGCGCCGCGCGCGCCCGCTCGAAGCCCGCAACGACGCTCTCTTCGCTGGTGATATCGACCTTACAGAACACACCGCCGAGTTCCGCCGCAACAGCCTCGCCGCCCGCGACATTGACGTCGAAGATCGCAACCTTCGCCCCTGCCGCCGCCAACGCCTGTGCGCTCGCCTTGCCCAACCCCGACGCACCGCCTGTCACGACCGCAGCCGTGGTCTTATCGATCTTCATGGTTCTCTCCGGTAAAGAAATAGAAATAACGTGAGCTCGGTTTTGGCGCCTATCGCGCCCGAACGCAACACCTGCTCACGCCCGCTTCAGTCCTGGATTGATCGCGAGCGACGCCCCGGCCGCCCCACCGGCCTCATAGGCGCTTTCGGACACCATCCGGCTGGTGCTGCGCTGCGGGCGCAAGCGCAGGTTCAGCTTCGCAAGCTCCGCATCGACGACGGCGGTCTTCACGACGACAAGCGCGCGCCCCGTCCCGGCATTAGCCGCATCGCGCGCGTCCTTCATCGCCCTCAGCTTCTCGGCAACCGATCCCACCATGCCGAACGTGAACGATGAATTCGCCAAGTGGCGCTCGTTGTGCCGGAACTTCTGATAGGCCTTGCTCGTCTTGTAACGCCCGAGTTCGTGCCGCACCGCGCCGTCGATCAGTTCGGTCAAATAGTGCGCCACCTCAACATCGGAACGCAGGCCAAAGAAAACGTAACGCGTCTCGCCCGCCACATTCTTTTCGCGCCACACCCGGCAATCGCAAAAATGCGCGACAGCCCCGATGCAGCCATCCAACGGCACACGCTTCTTGCGATGCGTCTCGAACGCAAGCTGCTCACACGCGGCCTCGCGGAGTTCGACATCGCTGAGCGACAGGTCATAGCGATCAAGCAGCTCCGCTACCTTGGCCGCAGCTGCCAGCGCCTCACTCTCTGTGCAACCATTGTCGACCGTCTTCGCCCGAAGCGCCTGTATCCGCCCCTTCAGCCCGTCAAGTTGACCGCTCATACTCAAGCCACCGCACGCAAGAACCTCGAAGAATCGACCCAACACCTATCACATGATCGACGTAGCCCCCGGTGCAATGCCGCCCAGCGCCCGTTATGAATACGTCGCAACAAAGGATCGAGCCACCATGGGCGCCTGGGCCACCGACAGCTTCGCCAACGACGATGCCCTCGACTGGCTCCTCGACTTCGTTGAAACCCCAACGATCGAAATGCTCCGCGACACGCTGGAGCACATCACCACGATGGATGCCGATGAGGAGCTCGAAGCCCCCGATTGCTCGGAAGCCGTCGCCGCCGCCGAAATCGTAGCCGCCTTAAGCGGAAAGCCGTCGGCCAAACTGCCAGACGACTTGAGAGACTGGCTGCAAACCGATCACGGATTGAAGGCGCAGTCACTGACCCATACCGCCGCCGACGCGATGAAGCGCATCATGCAGAGCTCCGAACTACAGGAACTCTGGGACGACAGCGACTCCAGCGCAGGCTGGCTCGACGAGATGGCCGGCCTGATCCGCCGCCTCTCGTAGTCACCCCTTCGCGCGCATCAGCATCCCATAAAGATCGCGCGGGTCGTCCGGGTCGGCGATCATGTCGAGGTTCTGCACGAACGACGTCCCTTGCACGCGCGTGTGCACGTAGCGCAGCGCCGCGAAGTCTTCGATCGCAAAGCCGACGCCGTCGAACAGCGTGATCTGCTTCGCGTCGGTGCGGCCGGGCGCTTGGCCGCCAATCACCTGCCAAAGCTCCGTCACCGGGTGATCGGCGGCAAGCTGTTGAATCTCACCCTCGATCCGTGTCTGCGGCGTGTATTCGACGAAGATGTCGGAGCGCAGAAGGATGTCGCGGTGCAGTTCAGTCTTACCCGGGCAATCACCGCCGATCGCGTTGATGTGCACGCCGGAGCCCACCATGTTGTCGGTGAGGATCGTCGCGAACTGCTTATCCGCCGTGCACGTCGTAATTATCTGCGCCCCTTCGATCGCCGCCTCCGCACTCGAACATGGCGTCACGCGCAAGCCCGTGCCCGCCAAGTTCGCCGCCGCCTTGCGGGTCGCCGCCGGATCGATGTCGTAAAGCCGCACATGATCGACGCCGCACAGCGCCCGAAACGCCAGCGCCTGAAATTCGGACTGCGCACCGTTGCCGATCATCGCCATCGTCTTCGCACCCTTAGGCGCCAGATGCTTCGCCGCCATCGCCGACGTCGCCGCCGTGCGCAGCGCCGTCAAAATCGTCATCTCCGACAACAGCAGCGGATACCCCGTCGACACGTCGGCCAGCACGCCGAACGCCGTCACGGTCTGCAGGCCCGCCTGCATATTCTTCGGATGCCCGTTGACGTATTTGAAGCCGTAAAATTCGCCATCCGACGTCGGCATCAACTCGATCACCCCGACGTCGGAGTGGCTCGCCACCCGCGGCGTCTTATCGAAACTCTCCCAACGGCGAAAGTCGGCCTCGACTTCCGCTGCCAGCTCCACGAGCACGCGCTCAAGCCCCACATGCAGCACGAAGCGCATCATGTTCTCGACACTGATGAACGGCACAAGCGCAAGGCTTGAGGGCGCGGGCATGATCTCTAACCTCCGTGCGTGCGGGTCGGACGATCGAACACCTTGCGTCCCATCAGACTGGCAACGAGATCCACCATCAACCGCGCCGTTCGCCCGCGCTCATCCAAGAACGGATTGAGTTCGGCCAGATCGAGCGACGTCACAAGCTTTTGCTCGTGTAACATCTCCATCACCAGATGCGCCTCGCGAAACGTCGCCCCGCCGGGCACCGTCGTACCCACACCTGGTGCGATCGACGGATCCAGAAAATCGACGTCCAACGAAACGTGCAGCAACCCTTTCGCGTGCTCGACCTTCTGCAGGAACTCGCGCAGCGGCGCGATAATTCCCCGCTCGTCAAGCACGCGCATGTCGTTCACCGCGACCTGCCGGCGCAGCAATGCCGAGTGCTCGCCCTCATCGACCGAGCGAATGCCGAACAAGCAGATGTTTCCGTCCGGCACTGGCGCCGGAAACGGCGGCAACGCATCGAACCCCTCGCGCCCGGCAAGATAGGCGACCGGCATACCGTGATAGTTGCCGCTATCTGTCGTGGACGGCGTGTGAAAGTCCGAATGAGCATCAAGCCATAAAACAAAGAGCGGCCGCCCCACGGACTTCGCATGTGCTGCAATGCCGGAGACGGTGCCCAGCGCCATCGCATGATCGCCGCCTAAGAATATCGGAAAGCCCGAGGCCAACGCGCGCTCCGCCACCTCGGCCAGAGCCACCGTCCAGCGAAACGTCTCGGTCTCAGCATGCACCTCGCGCACCGACCGGCGCGCCGGCATCGCCGCGGGATCCACCTTCGCGTCGCCCCAATCGGTGACACGATGTCCAAGCTCCTCCAGCATCGATGCCAGCCCGGCCACGCGATAAGCCGCCGGGCCCATCACGCACCCCGGCACCCGCTGCCCCGACTCCACCGGCGCCCCAACGAGAATGCAGTTCTTAGTCACGTCAAAAGCTCCGAGAGATTCTATGTGCACTATACCGCAAGCCTGACGGTCACAATCGATCCGTCTCTTCCAACGGCAGCAACCGAGAGTCCAACACCGCCGCCGTCCGGTGCCCCATTCCCTCAAGATAGGCCGCATTCGACGCAAACGCGATAAACGCGCCGACAGAGGATTGCCGCACCAGCATCGCCATGTCCCAGCGCTCCGTCTCAGGTCCGATCAGCCAGGGCCCACCGCTCCCCAAGAACGTCAGCGAACCACCACTCGCACTCAGGAACGGCATTGTGTGGTCGACGTAACGCTGAAACGCAGCACGCCCGCTGATGGGCCCAGCCGGCGTAAGTTTGGGAAAGTCCGCATAGTCCGCGACCGCACGAAAGCGCAGCAGATTCAACATCGACACCGGCCCCGCAATACCACGCATCATCAACGCGCGCCCGGCATCCTGACTTGGCTCGAGATAGTTGATACTCTCGCTCACGCACCCTCCCCAAACGCCAGCCGCGTCACATGTTCGCGCACATCCTTGGGCCAAGACGCCATCTGCGCCGAGAGCTTCGTCCGATCCCCCGCAAACAGCGCCCGCGACGCCTCCTCGAACCCCGGCCTGTCCCCCGCCATCGCCGACATGAAGTGATAGGCTGCATCACGCGCCGCGCGTGCGCTTGCCTTAGGACCGCGCCGCGCCTCATCGACCAGCTTGCGCAAAGTCACCGAAGCACCTCCCGGCTGTGCCGCCAACCAAACCCACTGCGCCGGAAGCAACGTCACCTCGCGCGCAACGACGCCGAGCTTCGGACGCCCCGGACCACGCGCCTCGTCAGCGGGCACATGCCCCAGCACCCGCCGCAACCGCGCGACAACCTCCGCCGGCGTACCGCGCACATCGATATCGAACGCCCGCCCGGTGGCATCGTCGAAGAGGAAAGCATCGCCCCCACCCTTCTCCACCACCTTCTTAAACGCCGTCGCAACCTCACCCAAAGGCCCCGACGCCACGCGCCGAACGCCATCAAACACCGTGCACTGCTTTTCCAAGGGATCGCTCATAGCGCGGAGTTTTACCCGGGCGAAATGGCGCTGTCAATATCATCCGGGTAAAAATATCAGTTGCGCGAAGCCAACACGCACACCGCGGGCACGGGCTTCAACTCAAGCTCTTCCGTCCGCACGGACACAAATCCTTGCGCCGTGAGCATCTCGCTCAGCCGCGCCGCCATGTTCAGCGCATCGACGCGTGTCGCCTTCGCGTGTCGCGGTTGATACGTTGCAGCGAATGTGCCGCCCGGCTTCAGCAGCACCTTTGCCCGGGCGACGAACGCTGCCTGATCGACGAACTGGATCACATTGATCGAAAACGTTTTGTCGAACGGCCCCCACGTGTCCGACAGCACCTCGAGCGTCCCCTCAAACAGCTTCAGCCGCCCCGCCTTGATCGCCCGGCGATTGCGCCTAGCCGCCTGCGCGATCATCACCGTCG
>CAZJOM010000009.1:67370-75222 GCA_964547645.1 uncultured Flavobacteriaceae bacterium | reverse complement strand
TGGTACAGTTGGGTGGGCTCGAACCACCGACCTCCGGATCCACAATCCGGCGCTCTAACCAACTGAGCTACAACTGCACGGGCGCGGGCGGCCTCGGCCGCTTTGGCAGGGGCCGGAAACTAGTGCTCCGCGTTTACCTTTGCAAGACGCGGGTTTGGCGGCGAAAGCGCGCGCGGAATTGAGCCTCACCGGCTACGCGCGACCGGCTTGCAACGTAACGCTTCTTTAACCGGCCACTTAACCCCGCCTTAAGCACGCGCCCTCAGAGTGCAAATGGAAATTAACCAGTGGCGGGCGTGTGGGTAGCGCGCTTTGCCGTGTCTTCGCGAGGGTATCAGTCATGCGTTTCTCGTTTGCGCCGGCAACGCTTTTCATCGCGGGTGCGCTTGCCTGCGGCACCGCGTTCGCGGCGAGCGAATATGGGGTCGCCTACATGGGTTTGCGCGGGTCTTACGTGTGGACCGACGACGGCAGCACGACGGGCGACGGCGCGTACGACTACAACGAGTCGTATGACGACACCGGCTACGGCGTTGCGGCCTATATGGGCTGGGTGCTCGACGACAGTTTTCGTCTTGAGATTGAAGGCGGATATCGTAGCGCCGCAATCGACGAAGTAACGATCGTTCGCGACGACTCAGGGCTGGGTTTCTACGTTCCAGGTCAGACGACGCCGGCCGACGGCCACGCGGACCTCGGTACAGCGATGGTCAATCTCTACTACGACATTCACTTGTTCGATGGCGCTGTTTTGCCGTGGGTCGGGGCGGGGCTTGGCGGCGCATTCATCGACTACCGGCTTGAGGATCCCACCCACAGCGGCACGTTCGAAGGCAAGGACACCACCTGGGCGTTCGCTTATCAATTCATGGCAGGGCTCACCTTCCCGGTCAGCGACGGCGTGTCGATGTCGGTCGGCTATCGGTACTTCAAAACCGAGAAATTCGACTACGAGAACGCGTTTCCCGAAACGCAGTCCACCGACATCACCCAACAAAGCGTCGACGTGGGTTTGCAGTTCCACCTCTGACGCTTGTCCTAGGGTTAAGACCCTGTCTTGCAAGGCCGCCGGCTCAAGCCCGGCGGCCTTTGCGTTTTTGGGCTTAAGCGGTTATCTCACGCTTTCCCATGCCCGAGTTCGACCTGTCTCAGAAATCCGGACGGCTGGCCGCGCTCGTCGACATGACGTTCCGCGACCACGCGTTCTTGCGCGTGTGGTGGCAGAACGCGCATTGGATCTCGAACGAGATGATGCGGGCGAACCAGCCTTGGCCGTTTCAGATCCGGCGGCGGGCGGCCCAAGGGATCAAGACAATCGTCAACCTGCGCGGTGGGTTCGGCAGCAGCTTTCACCAGCTGGAGCGTGAGGCGTGCGAGCGCGCCGGGATCAAGCTTGAGAACTTCACCGTGACTTCGCGCGGCGCGCCGACGTTGGAGCAGGTGCGCGGCGCGAAGGACTTGTTCGAGCGGATCACCTACCCTGCCCTCATGCATTGCAAGTCGGGGGCGGACCGGGCGGGGTTGATGAGCGTGCTCTATATGCACTACCGCCAAGGTCAGCCGATCGAGCAGGCGATGAAGATGCTGAGCCTGCGCTACGGCCATGTGCGGCAGGGCAAGACCGGCATCATCGACCACTTCTTCGAGCAATATTTGGCACGGGGAAAGGCCAAGGGACTGTCGCTGATCGAATGGATGGAGCGGGACTACGATCCGGACGTGCTGAAGGCGCAGTTCCAATCGAATTGGTGGGGTAACGTCTTGGTCGATACCATTTTGAGGCGCGAATGAGATGGATGCTCCAATCAAAACCGCTTTCGTCAAGGCGAACGGGCTGACCTTCGAGGTCGACCAGTGCGGCACGGGCGACAAGTTCGCGCTGCTGCTGCATGGCTTTCCGGAATCGAAGTTTTCGTGGCGCTATCAGATGCCGTTGCTGGCACGGCTCGGCTATACGGTTTGGGCGCCGAACATGCGCGGCTATGGCAAGAGCGCGCGGCCGGGAAAGGTCGCCGACTATCAGATCGACAATCTGGTCGCCGATGCGGCCGGCCTCATGCACGCGGCGGATGCGAAAAACACGTTGCTGATGGCGCACGACTGGGGGGCGATCGTGGCGTGGCAGTTTGCGATCCGCAAGACGCGGCCGTTGGAACGGCTTTGCATTATGAACGTGCCGCACCCGGCGTGCTTTGCGCGGGAACTCAAGACCTGGGCGCAGTTGAAGAAATCTTGGTACGTCTTCTTCTTTCAGCTGCCCTGGCTGCCCGAACGCGTTATGAGAGCGCGCGGCGGCGAGGCGATTGCGCGCGCGTTCAGCGAGATGGCGATCGATAAGGCGCGCTTCCCGGCGGCGGTGACGGATGAGTTTCGAGAGTCCGCGCTGGAGCCCGGCGCGCTGACCGCGATGATCAACTACTATCGGGCGGCGTTTCGTGCCGGGTCGAAAGCGATGAACCCGGGCACGGTCGACGTGCCGACGCTGATGATCTGGGGCGAGGAAGACACGGCGCTCGGCAAGGCCACGACCTACGACACGGATAAGTACGTGCGGGATTTGACGCTGCGCTATCTGCCGGGGGTTTCGCATTGGGTGCAACAAGAAGCGCCGGAACGGGTCAACGCAATGATCGAGGCGTGGCTCACGGGCCAGCCGGTGCCGATCGAAGGCGAAATCCTGAAATCTTAATGGGCGGAGAGCCCGCCCGCGAGGAACGCGATCAGCTCGCGCTTTGTCGTCTCGATGTCGGTTCCGGCCAATAGGTTGGCGATCGGGACGTTGCTCGGGATGCGTTCCGCGCGCAGGGCGGTGATAAGCATCAACGTGTGTTGCGTGGCGCCGCGCAGGAACGTCATGCGCCAGAGGCGACGCGCCGGGTCGCCGGCCAGATGCGGAAGCGCTTGTTCCAGAGCCCGATCGATGCGCTCGAACATGCGCAGCGAGCTTTCGGGCGGCGCGAGGGCCTCAGCCCCCGGCTCCCACGCCAAGCGGGAGATAAAGCGTATGAAGTACGGCCATCCGCTGTGCTGTTCCAAGGCTTGCGCCATGATCGGCGCGATCAATGCCTCAACGATCTCAACCACTGTGGCGACGCGACCTTCCCTGGCGGTACGGGCGTCGAGCGCATCGAAGGCCTCCGTGCGCGCGGCCTCGATACCGGAAAGGCGGCGGGCGATGACGGCGCGGACGAGCTGTTCCTTGGTGCCGAAGTGATAGTTCACGGCGGCCACGTTCACGTTCGCCTTATCGGTGATCATACGCACCGACGTGCCGGTAACACCGTGCTCGGCCAAGAGCCGCTCGGCGATGTCCAAAATGCGCTCGCTTGTGGCGTCTGGCGAAGCGGCGCTGGGGGGCGGCTGCAGATCGACTTTGCTCATTCGGGTGACAGCATAATCCGAGACCCGGCGCGGCGCTATGGCATTGCCGTCAGTGGCTCACTTGCGCTTGCGGATTATCCGCGCTTCACTCGCGCCCATTGCCATTAACTTCCGGAGGCCTTCGCTCATGCCCGTAACCTACGACGGTTTGATGTCTTTGAAAGCGGAAGGTGACGAGTTCACCTATACCGACCGCGATGCCATGCTCTACGCGCTCGGCGTTGGCATGGGGCGCGACCCGATGAACAGCGAGGAATTGCGCTACGTCTATGAAAACGATCTGAAAACCGTGCCGACGCTGGCAACTGTGATCGCTTGGGGGCAGCGCACCATGGGTGCCTCGGGCATCAACTATCTGATGGTCGTGCACGGGGAGCAGCGCTTGACCTTGCACAAGCCGTTGCCTGCTTCAGGCACGATTATCGCCGACGAGCGGGTGATTGCAGCGGTCGACAAGGGCGCCGGCAAAGGTGCGCTGATCATTACGGAGAAGGTGATCCGGCTTAAGAGTTCCAACGAGAAGCTGTGCACGCTTACCAGCACCACCTTTGCGCGTGGCGATGGCGGGTTCGGCGGACCTTCAACTGGCGCGTTGGAGCCGCACCCGATTCCAGAACGCAAGTCGGATGTTTCCTGCGAGGCCGATACGCGGGCGGATCAGGCGTTGCTCTATCGTCTGTCGGGCGACCGCAACCCACTGCACTCCGACCCGAACATTGCGAAGATGGCCGGCTATCCGCGTCCTATCCTGCACGGGCTCTGTTCTTACGGCACGGTGTGCCGGGCGGTCCTGAAGACGATCTGCAACTATGACCACACGATGATCACCGGGTTCGACGTGCGCTTTTCGTCGCCGGTGTTTCCGGGCGAGACGATCGTGACGGAGATGTGGAAGGACGGGAACATCGTATCGTTCCGCTCCAAGGTGAAGGAGCGCGATGTCGTCGTGATCAACAACGGCAAGTGCACGCTGCGCGCGTGAGTGCGGAACCGTTCCTCGATCCGCTGGGCGAGCCCGCCGAACTGATCGCGGCGGGGCGCGCGCAGGAAGTCGCCGACCGCTGCGATGCGTTGATCAAGGCGAACCGTGGGGGGATGCTCACGCGGGTGGCGTTGGGGCGGGCTCTCGTTGCGCTGGGGCGCGCGGGCGAGGCGATCGCAGTGTTGCGCGAGGCGACGCATCTTTCGCCCGATACGGCCGAGGTTGTGCTTGCTTTCGGCGAGGCGCTGGCGGCGGCGGACGCTTTGCCGGCGGCGATCGGCGAGTATCAGCGCGCGGTCAGGCTCGCGCCGAACGACGGGCGGCCGCATTGGCGCATCGCACAGCTTTGGCTGGCGGCAGGCGAGCCGGACAAGGCGGAAGCGGCAGCGGCCGTGGCGGAAGAGTTGGGCGGTGCGGACGCCGTACTCGTCAACAGTTTGCGCGCGGAAGCGGAACGGATGCGCCAGGCCGAGCGCGCGGATGCGGGCTATGTGCGCACGCTGTTCGATCAGTTCGCGGCCGACTACGACACGCGAATGCGCGGGCGGCTCGGCTACGCGGCGCCGTCGATCTTGCGCGACTTGGCGCAATATTTGATTGATCCGATGGGTCGGTTCGACGTACTCGACCTTGGCTGCGGCACAGGGTTGAGCGGGGTCGCGTTCAAGCCGCTTGCGAAGCGGCTCACCGGCGTCGACCTTTCGCCGCGGATGCTGGAGCAAGCGCGAGCGCTCAATATCTACGATGTGTTGGTCGAGGCGGATGTCGAGACCTTGCCGCCGGCATGCGATGGGCCGTTCGATCTGGCGATCGCGGCGGATGTGCTGGTCTATCTCGGCGACCTTTCGGCGTTGTTCGACGCGGTGCGGCGCCGGCTGAGTCCGGACGGGCTTTGGCTCTTTACAAGCGAACGCAGCGGTAAGGCTGATTTCGAACGCCACGAAAAGCGCCGCTACCGGCATAGCGAGGCCTATCTACGCGCGCTCGCCGGCAAACATGGGTTCGATGTCGCCAGTCTGGTCGAGTGCGTCACGCGCTACGAGGCGGGCGAACCCGTTGCCAGCTGGGCGGCGGCGTTTCGGCTCAGCGCGCGATAACTGGCGGCTTTGCCGGGGGCGGAAACCATGACCGGCGACGGCCGTCACATTCACCGTAGAATTGTGGCATTGCTGTCAGCTATAGAGGCCGCCCGTTTGTTCATCCACCGTTCAAACGTGGTTTGATCGAATTGTGATGGCGGCCTGCCTGGCCGGTTCGGTTTGCAACTTTGTTTTGGAGTACTCTTCAATGCGCAGCATTTTTGCCGGAGCGTTGATCACTGTGTTTGCGACTCTTGCAGCGGTCGCTGCGACCACCTCGGAGCCCAAGAAGCCGACGCCGGTCAACATCAAGGCAGAGATCGTGAGCAAGTGCGGCACGATACCTTACGGGCCTACTCTGGTGATGGATGCCAAGACCGCGACGAAGGAGGAGATGGAGAACGCAAAGCAGGATGTGGTTGCGTTCATTACTCAGTCCGATGCTTACCAGGATTGTCTGGTTAGGCTTGCCAACTCGCTTGGACCGCGCTTGAGCGATAGCGACAAGCGCCTGATCGCCGCCGCGATCGAGCGCAGCCAGCAGGAAAAAGAAGCGCTTGGGAACGACTACAACAAGCTCGTCGACAACTACAACAAGTTGCACAAATAGCTGCGGCATCGCGCCGTCGCCCGTCTTGGCCGCAAGATTGCCATGAACGTGCCCCGCCAGGGGCGCAATTGAGACCGAGCTTTCTCTTCCGACCTTTGAGGAGAGAAAGCCAATGGGCCCGCACCAAACCGCAACCTACGTTCTTTTCCGGCAATCGCTGACGACATCCGCGGCGATTGCGGCGCTGCTTGTCGGCGCGCTCGTGCTGGCCGGGTGCGACCAGAGGCAGGATCAAGCTCAGACCGACGCCAAGAACGGTCCGGCTACCGTGGCGGGACGAACCGCGCCCGAGAAGAACAAAGTCGTCGATAGTGCGGTTCGGGAAGAGATGGGAGCTGCCGACGCCGTTGCGGCGGCGCCCGCGATGGAGCCGCCCGCGCCTTACCCGTCGATGGTCTCGCCCGACGTCCGCGACAAGTTTCCGGACGCGAAGCCGAACCCGGTGAAGCTTGCGAGCGAGGAGCCGGTGTCGACGTTCTCCGCCGATGTGGATACGGCGTCTTACACGGTCGTGCGGAAGTTTCTGAACGACGGCGCGTTGCCGCCGGCAGATGCGGTCCGGATCGAGGAGATGGTCAACTACTTCGACTACTCGTACGCTTTGCCCGAGAACCGCGCGCAACCGTTCCGGCCGACGGTTTCGGTCTATCAGACGCCGTGGAACCCCGACACGCAGATCGTGCATATCGGGATCAAGGGCTTCGACATTCAGCGCAACGAGAGACCGGCTGCGAACCTCGTTTTCCTGCTCGACGTATCGGGCTCGATGGATGAGCCGAACAAGTTGCCGCTGGTGAAGAAGGCGATGCGCATGCTCGTAAACGAGCTCGATGCTAAGGACCGGGTGTCGATCGTGGTCTATGCCGGTGATGCGGGCATGGTGCTGGAACCGACCTCGGGGGCGGACAAGGGCAAGATCCTGGCGGCACTCGATGACCTGACACCGGGCGGATCGACGGCAGGCGCGGAGGGCATCCGGCAGGCCTATCAACTGGCGCGCGCGAACTTCAAGAAGGACGGCGTCAATCGCGTGATCTTGGCGACGGACGGCGACTTCAACGTTGGGATCACCGATCCGAACCAGCTGGAAGACTTTGTCGCGCGCGAGCGGGAGAGTGGGATCACGCTTACCTGCCTCGGCTTCGGCATGGGCAACTACAACGACGCGTTGATGCAGAAGCTGGCGCAGAAGGGCAACGGCAACGCTGCCTATATCGACACGATCAACGAAGCGCGCAAAGTACTGGTCGAGCAGATCGGCGGCACGTTGTTCACGATCGCCAAGGACGTGAAATTCCAAATCGAATTCAATCCGATGCGGGTGAGCGAGTACCGCCTGATCGGCTACGAGACGCGGTTGCTCAATCGCGAGGACTTCAACAACGACAAGGTCGATGCGGGCGATATCGGCGCGGGGCATACGGTGACCGCGCTCTACGAGATCGTGCCGGCGGGCTCGAATGGACACTTGATGGATCCGCTGCGCTACCGGGCGGCGACGCCGGTGCAGCCCGCGAACGCCTCGGGCGAGATTGCGTTCCTGCGCATGCGCTACAAGCTGCCGAATGAGAGCCAAAGCCGCTTGATCGAGCGGCCGGTGACGGATCGCGACAAGATCGAAGACCTGCGGCGGGCAAGCGAGGACCAGCGCTTCGCGGCGGCGGTTGCCGGGTTCGGGCAGCTGCTGCGCAACGATCCTTATATGAAGAACTTCGGGTATAAAGACGTTGCAGAGCTCGCAGGCGGGGCGAAGGGAAGCGATCCGTTCGGGTATCGCACTGAGTTCGTGCAGATGGTGCG
>CAZJOM010000009.1:17765-67270 GCA_964547645.1 uncultured Flavobacteriaceae bacterium | reverse complement strand
GGGCGAAGGGAAGCGATCCGTTCGGGTATCGCACTGAGTTCGTGCAGATGGTGCGTTTGGCGCAAGCGCTACCGGCGATTCCGGCGCTCAATCAGGGTGGCCCTGGTGGGGAGGAGTAGCGGAGAAAGAAAGATTTTCACCACCCGCCTACGCCAAGGCTTCGGCAGGTGGTGAGAGTTTCTTTCTTCTTCTTCGTCCTCGCAAACGAAAAGGGCGGCCGTGTGGGGCCGCCCTTTGGCTTGGGTGAGTGGAGTCGTGGTATTACCAGGTAGCGCGCAGACCGGCTGAGGCTGCGTGCGTGTTCGTGGTGCCGTTGAAGAGGCCGTCGTAGTCGAGGAAGAGGACGAGGCCTTTCGAGACTTGGGCGCCGAGCCCAAGGCCCACGACCGCGCTGTCGCGCGAGAGGGCGGTCGAGACGATGCTGAATTGCGTCGCCGGGTCTTCGAGGAACGCCGCCTGGAATTCTTGGCGTTCGTCCATGAACTCGTGGCGCCAGGCGATCTCGGCCTTCGGAATGAGGCGAACGCCGCCCGCCTGCCAATTGCCCGAGAAGCGCGCGCCGACGCTCGTGGCGAGGCTGTCGGCATCGGACTCTTGGACCAGCAGGCTGAAGCCGTTCGCACCCGACTCGGCAAAGCCGTCGGTCGACTGCGAGCCGTAGGCGGCGCCGACAAAGGCTTCGAAGTCGAACGTGCCCATTTCGAAGCGGGCGCCGAACTCGCCGTGCGCGCCGAACGTGTTGGCGTCGTAGTTCGCGCTGGCAACCGAAGTGTCCGGGCCCAATTCGAGCAAGCGCGTGGAGGAGATGTCGTGGAAGCCGAAGCTCAGCGCGGCATCGGCGTAGAGGCGTTGACCTTCCCATGAGCCGTAGCCCGCGAACTGGAAGCTGTCGACGTCCGCCGTGTCGCCAGCGGTGTCGAAGTCGACGCTGGTCGAGGACCAGCCGATCGCGCCGCCGACGCGCCAGGCGGTGTCGACGGCGAAGTCGAGGCCACCCGCGAAACCACCCGTGTCTTGATCGTAGCCTGCGGCCTCGGCGTCGCCGTCCGCTTCCGTCCAGGCGCCGTAGCCGCGTCCCCAGACCGCCATGCCCAGCGAGTCGCGCAGGCGCGGCGCGGCGGTGACGTCGTTCGCAACATTCGGCGGTGCCGCATCGGCATAGCGGCGCAGGCCGAGTTCGGCCATGTGATCACCCGTGCGGATGTCGGCAAAGCGTCCGCCGATCATGTCGTTGAAGGTGTGGCTGACGCGCAGGCCAATTTCCTGCAGATCCGCGTGTTCGGCCCCGCTCAGCTCGTCGTAGATGTGCGCGACTTCCTCTTCGTGACCCGCGGGCAGGCTCAAGATGTAGTTGAAGAGGTCTTCGAATTCCGTGCTGTAGCCGCCAGCGCTGTAGATCGCTTCGATCGCGCCGCCGACCGCCAGTTGGTTCTGCGAGAGGCCCGGGAGCGCGAGCGCGTTCGTGAACGACTGGCGGGTAAGGATGATGTCGACGTCGGCCGCATTCACGTCGGCGACGCCGGTGAAGAAGATCGAGTTCGTGT
This sequence comes from uncultured Flavobacteriaceae bacterium, assembly GCA_964547645.1. Taxonomy (GTDB): domain Bacteria; phylum Pseudomonadota; class Alphaproteobacteria; order Micropepsales; family Micropepsaceae; genus SZUA-430. The sequence goes on along the minus strand of CAZJOM010000009.1, from coordinate 65,726 downwards.
CGATATCGGCGACATTCGTGAACGTGCCCGCCGTGGTGCCGGTGATCACGTCTTGGTAGGTGAACGTGTTGCCGCCGACCGAGCCGAACGTATCGCCCTGAATGTAGGCCGCAATCCTACCGCCGAGAGCCGCGTTGGCCGCCGCGATCTGGCCGTGGGTCGTCGTGTCGGAGGTGAGTTGGAATTCGAGGATGCCGTTCGTCTGCGTGTAGGCGCCGGTCAGGTTCACCTGCGTGTCGTCATCGACATAGAGTGTGCCGGTGCCGCTGTGGGTCATGCTGATCGCACCGATCGTGACGCCTTCACCGGCAGCGGCGCCGCGCGACGCCGAACCGAGGATCGCGGTGCCGGAGCCGGTCATATCGAACGTGTCGAGTCCTGAGGCCGTGCCGCGAAGGTAAGCGAACGTGTTCGTTCCCGTCGGGCCCATCACGACGTCGTCGGTGTTGTTGCCGGTGATGTCGCCGTCGATCTCGCCGCCGTTGGCGTTGACGGTGTCTTGGAAGGCGTTCACGAGGTCGAGAGCGGTCGCAATCGTTGCACCGTCACGCCCTTGGATCTTGCCGCCGTTCTGATTGATTACAGTCGCCGCGTCGGCACCGGTGACGTCGATGCCGGTGGTGGCGGACGTGATCGTGCCGGTGTTGGTGATGCCGCCGGTCACTTGACCTTGGATGTTGATGCCGGCGCCGGTGCCGCCGGCGTCTGCGTCACCTTGGATCGTTAAGCTGTTGACGATCGCGCCGCCTAGCGTGCGCGTGTCGGCGACAAAGATGCCGTCGTCATCAGCGGTTATCGTGCCCGAGTTCGTGATGTCGACGCCCGTCATCGTTGTGGCGTTCGCCACGACGCCGTCACTGCCGGCAGTGATGGAGCCTTGGTTCAAAATGTCGCCGGCGAAAGTGGTGCCGCTCAGCACGATGCCGTTGCTGTTCGCGGTGATCAGGCCCGACGCGTTGTTGGTGATGTTGCCGGTGAACGTGGTCCCCGAGAGTACGATGGCGTCGGCGCTCAGCGAGACGATTCCGCCGCTGTTGGTGATGTTGCCGGTGAGGGTCGTCGCAGAGACGATGATGGCGTCGGAGCTGGCGCTGATCGTGCCGCCCGATTGGTTGACGATGGAGCCGGTGAAGACCGTCGTTCCGGCGACGTTGATTGCCACGCCGCCGATCGTCTCGGCCAGGATGTCGCCGGAGTTGTCAATGCTGCCGTTAAACGTCGTGCCATTGATGAAGATCGCGGCTGCGGTCGTGCCGGTGATGTCGATGACGCCGGTGGCGCTGTTGGTAATGCCGCCACTTACCGTGCCCGCTGCAAGCGAAATCGCGTTGTTGCTCGTTCCTTGACCTTGGATGTGACCGTCGTTCGTGATGCCGCCCTTCAAGAAACCGCCGGTCGAGTCGAAGTGAATGCCGTCGCCCGTCGTACCTTGGATCAGTTTGCCGGCGTGGTTCGTGATGCCGCCGCGTAGTTCGAGCGCGTTGCCGGTCATGACGATGCCCGAGGCGCCGGTGATCGTGCCGGCGTTATCGATGCCGCCGAAGATTTCGCTGTTCAGGCCCAAGAAGATGCCGCCCGTGCCGCCGGAGATCGTTCCGTCGTTGTGGATGCCTTGGCCGACCGTGCTGTTGTCGGTGATCGAGATTCCGTAACCGGCACTGCCGTCAATCGTGTGGCCGGCGCCGTTGAATATGCCGCCGTCGATCTGCGAGTCGTTCAGGATGTCGATGGCATTGCCGGCGGTGGCGGTCATCGAGCCTTGGTTGACGATGTCGCCCATCAGGAAGCTATCGTCGATGAGGAGGTTCGGACCTGCGAACGACATTGTCAGGTTGTTGAAGAAGCTGTCGTTGTTGCTATCGACGTCGAGGGTGGCGTCGGTCGTGATGTCGACGTGGTCGGTCGTGTTATGCGCTGTGCCGTTGTTGATGTAAGCGTCGCTCGGCAGCGGACCGGTGACCGTATCGGCGGCGGCGCGGCCGGCGAGGCTCAGCGCGGTGATGACGGCCAGGGCGGAGACCCCCGACAACAATTTCGTGGCTTGGCGGCGCATGACCTTCCCCTCGCGGTTCGACAGGCAAGCTGCGGGGAAGGCTGTTGGCCGCATCCCGCCCCTGGGACGCGGCCAACCCATCGCCTACGCAACTTCGTTCGCGTTCGGGGATAAGCCGTTAAGCCTACTAACTTGTTAATCGTGGCAGGCGGCGGAGTCGTTTCGTTAGGAGAGGTTGAGGGAGTGTCGCTTGCGAGCCACGACGCGGCGGCTCGTTAGTGGAAAAGAAAGGGTGGCCGCGCGCACCGCACTGACTCGCGCGGTCCCGAATCGGAGCCACGACGGTTCGCGGCTCTTGGCGGATGGTCCGTGGCGTGAGATAGCGTCATTAACGCTTCGCTTCGGATTCGCGCTAAGAGCGGCAGGATGACTCCCAACACCCAAGGCAAACAGCCGCAGCGCATGAGCGTCGCCAACGCGATGAAGATCGCGGCGGGACATGTTCAGGCCGGACGGCTTCCGCAGGCGGAGGCGATTTTGCGCCAGATCCTGCAGCAGCGGCCGAACGATGCGGAAGCGTTGCATCAACTCGGTATCGTGGCGCATCACGCGGGCAAGACGCCGCTGGCGGTGCAGCTGATCGAGCGCGCGATTTCGGTAAACCCGAACATGCATCTCTATCAGGCCAATGTCGGCGAGATGTACCGGCGGCTCGGACAACCGGCGAAGGCGATCGACTTTGGGCGGCGCGCCACTGCGCTCAAACCGGATGCGCCGGAGGCACACAACAATCTGGGCATCGCTTATTTCGATAGCGGCGATTTCGAGGCGGCGATCGCTTGTTACGAGCGCGCGATCGCGCTCAAGCCGCGGTTTGCGGAGGCGATGAGCAACAAGGGCAACGCGCTGCGCCAGTTCAAACGCTACAGCGAGGCGGAGGCCGAGTATCGGCGCGCGCTTGCGATCAATCCGTCCTATGCGGAAGCCTATAACAACATGGGCAGTATCCTGCGCGACCTGGAACGGCCGGAGGAAGCCGAGCCCGCCTATCGCCGCGCGGTTGCGCTGAAACCCACTTATGTGGAGGCCAAGAACAATCTGATCTTGGCGCTTAAGGATTTGAAGAAATACGACGAGGCCATCGCGGTTGCGAAGGAAGTGCTGGCCGGCGATCCGAACAATGCGGATGCGCTTTCGTATTTGGGCGCAATCTATGTGGACGAAAAGAAGCTCGAGCCGGCGTTCGAGGCTCTAAAGAGATCGCTCGCGCTCAATCCGAGCAAGGCGGAGACGCATAACATGATCGGGCGGGCCTTGTTCGATGCGAACGACCCGGCCGGAGCGCTCGCGGCGTATAAACGCGCGATCGAGCTAAAGCCCGACTTTTCCGACCCCTACAACAACATGGGCAATGCGCTGAAAGAGCTGGGCAAGTTCGCGGAGGCGCGGCGGGCGTTCGAGACCTGCATGGCGCTCAACCCGGGCGCGATCGCGACCTATGTCAATCTTGTCGATGCGATGACGTTTACGTCGAGCGACGACAAGCACCTGAAGGGGATCGAGGCGCATCTCCAGAAGGGCGATCTGAAAGACGAGCGGCGAATGCAGCTGAACTTCGCGATCGCGAAGGCTTATGACGATTTGCAACGCTACGACGAGGCGATGGCGAATCTGCTCGACGGCAACCGGCTGAAACGCAAGACGACGACCTATGACGAGGCGACGGTCCTTGCGTACTTCGAGCGCATCCGCACGTCGTTCACCGCGGGCGTCATTGCCGAGAAATCCGGCGGCGGGGCGGCTTCGGACCGCCCCATTTTCGTGCTCGGCATGCCGCGCTCCGGCACGACGCTGGTCGAGCAAATTTTGGCAAGCCATCCCAGCGTTCGGGGTGCCGGCGAGCTCAAGGATATGAGCGACACCGTGAACACTGTGCGCAATGCGGACGGCAGTCAGGCGCCGTATCCCGAGTTCGTACAGGCGCTGACGCCGGATGCACTTGGGAAGATCGGCCAGGCCTACCTCGCGCGCCTTGGCAAACACGCACCGTCAGCGGAGCGCATCACCGACAAGATGCCGTCGAATTTTTACTTCATGGGGCTCATTCACCTGGCGCTGCCGGGGGCGAAGATCATTCATACGAACCGCAATCCGGTGGACACGTGCCTATCGTGCTTCTCAAAGCTGTTCGCGGGCGAGCAGCCGCAGACCTATGACCTCGCCGAGCTCGGGCGGTACTATCGCGCGTATCACCGGTTGACGCAGCATTGGCGCGAGGTGCTGCCGGGCGGGTCGTTCCTCGATGTGTCGTACGAAGAGGTGGTCGCGGACACCGAGGGGCAGGCGCGGCGCATTCTGGACTACTGCGGGTTGGCGTGGGATCCGCGCGTGCTCGACTTCCACCGCACCGAGCGGCCGGTGAAGACGGCGAGTGCGTCGCAGGTCAGAAAGCCAATCTACAGATCCTCCGTCGCACGGTGGCGGAACTACGAGAAGCACCTTGGGCCGCTGCTCGCGGAGCTTGGCGACTTGGTGCGTTAGCTATTCAGCGCCCGTGGGTGGTGAGAGTTGTTGTTTCTGTCTCAGCGCGCGACCACCGTGCCAAAGCTTCCGCGGGCGTCTTGGCAGGACGAGCCGACCGGGATCGGTGCCATCGGTGCGTAGTCTTGCGTTTCGCCGCGGCGCGGGCCGGAGGTGAAGCGGCATAGCGTGCTCTTCTCCACCAGCGGCGGCGCCACGGGCAAGGGCGACGGCATCGGGCGCACCATGGGTGGCATGGGTTGCGGCGCCATTGCCGGCGGCATTTCCTGCACGGGTTTGATGGGGAGGGTCTGCAAGACACCACGGTTGAGAGCCAGGCGCGTCGAGCCTTCGCAAGCGATCGGCGATCCACCCTTAGCGAGACGATCGCATTTCGCGCGCGCGACTGGCGTGAAACATTGCGCCCGCAGCCTCGCCTGTACTGCCATGCCGCGCACCGGCGCTTCGCGCGAGCGGAGCGACGAGGCTTCCGGGGCGCAGCCGCTGTCGCGCAGTATCCGGAGCAATCCCGCGCCAGCCGAGTAGAAACGCGCCTGCTGACCGCCGAGCACGCACATATCCCACGCGTCCTTCGAAACGTAGCCCTTGCAGACTTTGAAGCCTTCGTCAGCCTTGCAGATCGACTGACGCGCGCGGCCTAAGAAAGGGTCGCAAGCAAATGCCGGCAGCCGTTCGGCCGGCGGCGCGTTGACATCCGCGCGTAAGGCCTTGTTGCGGCGATCGATCGACAGGGCGACGGCGACCTTCGCCAGGCCATCGTACTTCTTGTCGAGTTTCGCTTTCGCTGCACCGAACGATCCATACTGCTTTTCGATCGTGTAGGGGTCCTTCATCTCCGCCGTGTACTGGTCGGCGAAGGTCGCAACCGCCTTCTTGCACTTGTCGTCGGCGCATTTCGGGCTCCAGCGGAAGGCAAAGCCCAATGCAACGGCTGCGCCTTGGCTCTCCGCCTTCTCAAGCTCCTTTTCGATGCGGGCAGCCTCTTCCTTGGCGGCCTTGTCCGCGGCAGCCTTGGCGATATCGGCTTGCCATTCCTTCTCGCAGCGATCGACTTCACGGGTGATGTAGTCGCCACCGAATACAGCGGGAAACATTGCCGCGATGTCTTTGGGCTGAACATTCGATGCGCGCATCGGTTTGTACCCCACGCAGAAGAACGGCGGTCCGTTGTCGTCGTCGCATCCGCCGAGGCCGAGGGTGCAGCCGACCGAGTTGATCGCGTTCTTCGCGGCACTGTAGGCAGCCTTCGCGGCGTCGCCTGCCGCCTTCGCTGCTGCCTTTGCGGTGTCGTAGGCGCCGCCGATAATCTTTCCCACGACCTTGCCGCAGCTGCCGGTCTTGTTCAGAACGTCTTTGACGCTCTCCTTCAATTCGACGGCGCTCATACCGGTGGACGCGACCGCGCAAGAGCATTCCAATCTGCCGGTCACGACCGAAATGCCCGGCACGTCATAGAGCGTGGCCTGCGTTGCCTGGTCGTAGGCGATTTCCTTCAGTAGTTTCTCGCCCTTCGACGGCAGCAGCGATGTCAGCCCTGGCACCGCGATCATCTTGTCGGCGACCTCGCGCGAGGCGGCGCCGATGCTTGCGTCCATACATGCTTGTGCGCCTGTCGGAAGTTTCTTGGCGGCCATCAAGACGGCGACGCCACCCGACAGTCCGACGAGTAGCGGGTCGCCGGCGACGACGTCGGGAACGCACTCGCCATGATTGACGACGAACTTCGCGGCTTCGCGGCCGGGTCCCACGGCGAACTCCGTCACCGAGATCGGGGTTGCGGCGCAGTTGGCGAGATCGGAAGCGAAGTCATCGGCGCGGGCGGCTGTGGCGCAGAGAGCGGCGAGCAGGCACAGACTGGCGGCAAAACGCATAGCGGACCCCCGGATTGCGATGAGGACGCTAGCGACCGTTCGGCGCAGTGTCCATGCAGCGGGCGGGTCAGTGCTCGTTCGCCGCAAGGCTGGGGCTCCGCCGCCCGCCAACCTCACGGATAAACCAGGACCGCCTGCATTTTTCTGATGTTGGCGCCGGGGAAGCGGGTGGTGGTTTCGACTGCGCGCAGCAATGTGGCGGCCTCGGCCTCGGTCGTGCCGGCGTAGACGGCGAGGAAGCCGACTCTTTCGGCGACGTTGGTGTAGGTGATGTTTTCCTCCGCGTCTTCGCCGCACTCGAAGCGGTTCGAGAAGACTTTGTTGCGCGGGAAGAGCGTTTGGATTTCGAGGCGCTCTTTCTCGGTGATGCTGCAGCGCTCCGCCGATTTGAGCATCACGGCGTAGAAGGGTTCCGACCGATACTCGGCGCGCGCAACCTCGTCCTTCGGCGTTTCGAAGCAGAGTTCGTGCGGCTTGAAAGTGGCGCAGGCGGGGCTCGCCGGCGGGTGGATCTTGCCACCGATGTCCGCAGCGGCGATGCCCGTTAGAGCCAAGGTCAGGAAGGCGAAACTCTTTCTCATCGCGTTACCTCTCGCGCCTATCGACCGGATCCATCGTCGCACGGCTGCGGCGCGACCGTGCCAAGATTCTTTCCGGCGCGGCTTGCAATTCAAAGGCAAAAGTTCTGCTTATGTTCTTATGCCGGACGCGCAAAAAGTGCCGGCGTTCATGTTGGCGGTTTTGCTGGAGTTTGGCCCCGGTTAGGCCGCGACTGCTTTGACCATCGCGTCGTAGGACTGGCGGAAGCCGTGCAGCAGTTGGTCGACGCGCACCTTGCGATCCTTCTGCGCTTTGTCTTTCACCGTGTAGATCAGCGAAAGCGTGATGCCATTGCGCATTTGCTCCAGCGCTTCGTCGGGGAGCGCGCCTTGGACCAGGCATTCGCGCTGCGTGCAGCGGATGGGCGCCTTGAAGGCCGTATTCTTGTCGATAGCGAAATTCGCGGTCGCCGAAGCGCGCGCCCCCAAGGGCAACACGAAGACGATGCCGGGTTTGGGTTGGGTGTCCATGCGCACAATGTTGAAGCCGGCTGCCAGAACAGGCTGATTGTTCGGACCGCGCACCAGCATGCGGGCGTTCGTGCGGCAGAGCCTTTTGGCTGCCGGGTCGGCTGGGTTGGAGCCGGGTTGCAGATCCTGGCAGACCAGCGTCCACAGGCCGAAGGCATGTTTGCCGGTAAACCCGGCCGGCAGGTTAACGTCTTTAATGAGCGGCAGGTGAAGCGTCGGCTGGCTTTTCTGGGTCACCAGGATGGCAGTGCCGATCGAGACGCCGATGAACATCGCGGCGGCGCCGACGCCGAACCAATTGATGGACCCCAAGAATTTCAGCATTGCTCCCCGCTCGGACTCGATTGGTTAAGGGGGCGGACGTTAGGCGAGCGGCCCCGGCGTTTCAATCTGAGCGCTTGCAACCCTAACGGGCGGCGCCACGTTCACCGCGGCGCACGAAACTGCCACTTCCGCGGTTCACGGCGGCGGCCGGTAATGGTAGAAATTCAACTGGGCAGAGAAGACGTCTTTCGGGGCTGTTTGGGTAGGCGGCTCAAGGCGTCTTCGGCCAGAGATCGTTCATGGCACGGTGGATCGTATTCGCCGGCATCACGGCATTGCTCGTGACCGGGTATTTCGCGACCTTCTATGCGCACGGGCGCAGCTATTGGCGCAGCGTGCAGACGATCCCTGCCGAGTTGCAGACCAAGAGCGAGCAAGTGCTGAAGCGGCTCAACGCCGATTGGGCGAGCGTGAAAGTCGACGGGCAGATTGCGTATTTGAGCGGGGTCGCGCCGACGGAGGCCGACCGCGACGACTTGCGCCAAGCGGTGCGCGAGGCGGCGGGTGCGGGCGGCGCGTGGTGGGGCGGGATCACGCAGGTGCGCGACGATCTGACGGTCGAGCCGCCGAAATCGCCCTACATCTGGAGCGCCAAGCGCGGCGCGGACGGACGCGTGCAGTTGAACGACTATGTCCCCGGCCAACGCTTTCACCGGGCGATCAAGGCGGAGGCGCAGAAACTGTTCCCGACCGGGGTCGACGATCAGATGAAAATCGCGAGCGGCCATCCAACCGGCGATTGGCAGCAAGCCGTGATCTTGGCGTTGCGCCAACTCAACCAGTTGGAGTCGGGCGAGGCGCGGTTCGAGAACCAGGTTCTGACCATCCGCGGTGAGGCGCGCGATGCGACCGTGCAGGCGGCGATCTATGCGGCGGTGAAGAAAATCCCAGCGCCCTATCAAGGTATCCCTGAAATCACACTGACGAATGCGATCGCTCTGCCGGATGCGCCGTCGACCGACGAAATGACGCCCCTATCCGAGGTGCCGGAAGCGGCGCCCGTGCAACGCTTGGCGGCGGCGGATTGCCAGAAGCTGGTCGATCAGGCGATGGCCGCGAATACGATCGCGTTTGCGAGCACATCAACGACGATCAAGGTGTCGAGCTACAAAGTTCTGGACCGGATGGCGCATACCGCGACCGATTGCGGGACGCTGCGCTTTCGCATTACCGGTCACACGGACGGATCCAGCCTTGAAGGCGCGGTCGACAATCTGAGTCGCGACCGCGCGGAGGCGGTGGCCGATTATCTCGCCACCAAAGGCGTCGCGCGCGAAAGGTTGATCACGATCGGCGCGGGATCCTCGCAGCCGATCGGCGATGTCGACACGCCCGAAGGCCAAGCCCGCAACCGGCGCATTGAAATTACTGTGCTGCCATGACGACGATCGGAACACCCTGCCCATGATGTATTTGATCGCCCAGACTTGGTTGTTCCTCGGCATTGCTTGGCTGATCGGGATCGTCGTCGGCTTTGCGCTCAATCGCGATCAGAAGTCGCGCAGCCATGCGGAGTCGGAGTCCGAACTGCTCGACATCCGCAATCGCAACATAGCGCTGGAAAAGGAAATCGAGGAGTTTCGCGGGCGGGTGACGGAGCTGGAGGGCCTGCCGCAAGGCGTGCGCGCCTCGCGGGTGGCCGCACGCGAAGAGATGTCGTCGCGGATCACGCAGCTTGAGCGCGAACTGGAAGTTGCGAAGGCGACGGAGAAGAAGGCGAGCGAAGAACGCGACCGGTTGCGCACGGATGTCGAGGGCTTCCGCACGCGCTATCTCGAAGCGCGGGCCAAGTGGGACGAGTATCAGGCGAAAGCAGAAGCGCTGGCTCAGGCGCCCGCGATGCAAACCAGCATGGGTCCGGTCAACGCGCTTGCCACGGAAGGCATGCGCAAGCGGGTGATGGAGCTTGAGGGGTTGCTTGCCGAGACGGCGAAGGTGCGCGATCAAACGAGCGAGCAGGTCAAGAAGATGGCCGCGCGGATGGGCGAGTTAGAAACACAAGTGGTGTCGGCCGCGAAGGTCGATCCGGCCGCAGCCGAGCGCGTGAAAGCATTGCAGGCGCGCGTCACCGAACTCGAAACGCAGCTCAAGACCGCGAGCGACGGCAGCCAGCAGAGCGTGACGCAAGCGCAGGCACTGCAATCGCGGGTGAGCGAGCTTGAAGCGCAGCTCGCAGCGACCTCGAAGGGGAGCGAGAAGGCCACCGAGCAGACGCGCGTGTTGCAGGCGCGGATCGGCGAGCTGGAAGGGCGTCTTGCCATGGGCATCACCGCGGCGCGCGAAACCGATGCGCTGCGCTCGCGGGTGGCCGATCTGCAGGACAAGCTTGGGGAGGCGGAAGTTGCGCTCAGTAAAGCGGTGACGACGACGAAGCAAGAGTCCGATCCGTTGCGCGCAAAGGTGCTGGCGCTTGAGGCGCAGCTTGCGGCCGCCAAGGAACTCGCACCGGCGAATGCGGTGGTCGCGTTGACCACGGCGGCGGAGACGACGCAGCTGCGCGCGAAACTTGCCGAGGTGGAAGGCAAGTTGGCCGAGGCGCAACGCCAGGTGAGCGAGGCTCAGACGATGCGCTCGCGCCTGGCGCTGGCCGAAAGTAAGAGCGGCGGCGACGAGCGTTTGCAGGCGCGAATCGGCGAGCTTGAGCAGGCACTTGAGAAGGCGCGGCGGCAGGCCGGCGAGGCGACGACGCTGCGTGCGCAGGTCACGACGCTTGAGGCGCGCCTGGCGGCTACGCAGCGCGCTGCGGAGGAACGGCCGTCGGGCGAGGATGTCGGTTTGTTGAAGGCGCGGCTTGCGGATGTGGAAGGACGGCTGATGACGTCGAGCCAGTCGTCGCACGAATACGAGTCATTGCGCAGCCGGGTGCTCACGCTCGAGGCGTTGCTGCACGAAGCGGCGAAGTCGCGCGACGAGGCAGCCATCTTGCGGTCCAAGGTGGCGGAGCTTGACGGGCGGCTGGGCCAGGCGATGAAGGCGGTCGCGGACTCGCGGCCAAAAGAGAGCGAAAAGGTTTGAACTCTTGCCCATTGGGCAGTTGACGGCGCGCGCGGATCGGCCGACAGTCCGCGCCGTCCGAAGGGGGGCCTCGCATCGAGGCTGAGATCGCGAAACGCGACCACCCTTTGAACCTGATCCGGTTCGCACCGGCGGAGGGATACGGATAAGCGTCGCATGTTTTGGGCGCGCCATGCCTCTTCGTTGCGGCCGCATCAGCCCATCAACGTTATCGAGGCGGCGCGCGGTCCATGAACATTCAGCACAAGCCTTCGTTCCAGATTACGACCGGGTCCATCCCGGGTTCGCGCAAGATCTATGTCGACGGCGAGCGGCACAAGGGTTTGCGCGTGCCGTTCCGCGAAGTGGCGTTGCATCCGAGCGCGAAAGAGGCGCCGGTTCGCTTGTACGACCCGAGCGGTCCGTACACGGACGAAACGAGCACGATCGACATCTTCAAAGGTGCGCCTCGGGCGCGCGAAGGGTGGGTGCTGGCGCGCGGGGATGTGGAGGCCTACAACGGGCGCGCGGTGACCGAAATCGACAATGGCGGCGCGACGGGCGACCGGCTGGTCGCGCCGTTCCCTATCGTTCGCAAACCGCTCAAAGCGAAGCGCGGGCGCGGGATCACACAGCTGCAATACGCGCGCGCCGGCATCGTGACCGCGGAGATGGAATACGTCGCAATCCGCGAGAACTTGGGCCGTGCGAAGCTGGCGCGGGACGGCGAGGACTTTGGCGCGTCCATCCCCGATGAGGTGACGCCGGAGTTCGTACGCGACGAGATCGCGCGCGGGCGGGCGATCATTCCCGCGAACATCAATCACGGCGAACTGGAGCCGATGGCGATCGGGCGGAACTTCCTAGTCAAGATCAACGCGAATATCGGCAACTCGGCCGTAACGTCCTCGGTCGCGGAAGAAGTCGAGAAGATGGTGTGGTCGATCCGCTGGGGCGCGGATACGGTCATGGACCTCTCGACGGGCCGCAACATTCACAACATCCGCGATTGGATCATCCGCAATGCGCCGATCCCGATCGGGACCGTGCCGATCTATCAGGCGCTGGAGAAGGTGGGTGGCGTTGCGGAGGATCTGACCTGGGAGATCTATCGCGACACGTTGATCGAGCAGTGCGAGCAGGGCGTTGATTACTTCACGGTGCACGCGGGCGTGAGGTTGCCCTACATCCATCTGACGGCGAAGCGCACGACGGGCATCGTCTCGCGCGGCGGGTCGATCATGGCGAAGTGGTGCCTGTCGCATCACAAGGAGAGTTTCCTCTACACGCACTTCGAAGAGATTTGCGAGATCCTGGCAGCCTACGACGTCAGTTTCTCGCTCGGCGACGGGCTGCGGCCAGGGTCGATCGCGGATGCGAACGACGCGGCGCAATTTGCCGAGTTGGAAACACTGGGCGAACTCACGAAAATCGCCTGGAAGCACGGCGTGCAGGTGATGATCGAAGGGCCCGGCCATGTGCCGATGCACAAGATCAAAGCGAATATGGACAAGCAGCTCGCAGTTTGCGGCGAAGCACCGTTCTATACGCTGGGGCCGCTGACCACCGACGTAGCGCCGGGGTACGATCACATCACGAGCGCGATCGGCGCGGCGATGATCGGCTGGTTCGGAACCGCGATGCTTTGCTATGTGACGCCAAAGGAACACTTGGGTCTGCCGGATCGTGACGACGTCAAGGAAGGTGTGATCGCTTACAAGATCGCAGCGCACGCAGCGGATCTGGCGAAGGGGCATCCGGCGGCGCGGCTCTGGGACGATGCGTTGTCGCGCGCACGGTTCGAGTTCCGCTGGGAAGATCAATTCAATCTGGCGCTCGATCCGGAAACGGCGCGCGCCTATCACGACGAGACGCTGCCGAAGGAAGCGCACAAGACGGCGCACTTCTGCTCAATGTGCGGGCCAAAGTTCTGCTCGATGAAGATCACGCAGGACGTGCGGGACTATGCGGTGGCGTTGGAGGAAAAGGAAAAGGGTATGGCCTCGATGAACGACAAGTTTCGCGCGGCAGGAAGCGAGGTCTACGTGCCGATCAAGGGTGCGGCGGAGTGAGGTGACGTTCGTCACAAGGTCGCACGATGAACGGTATCTGAACGGCCTCGCGCTCAGTCGTTCAGGTTCACGGGCGCAATCTCCTCGTAACGGTCCAGTATCGGATCGACGCATCGAGGAGACGTTCCCCATGACCGCATCCCGCGAATTCTTCCACGTCGTGCTTCTGACCGCGCTCGTCATCGGCGTCGGGTTGCTGCCGCGACTGTTCGGCTAGGCCTTCTAGAAAGCGATTGGGGCCGTCCGTTTCCGGACGACCCCTTCCCCAAGTAACGGAGGATATCGCTACCGCTTACTTCGGCGGCAGAGGCTTGCGGACCTTGCGGACCTTGCGGTGCGGCTTGTCAGCGACCGGGGCCATCGGCACGTAGTCGCGTTGGACGGTCGGAGCCGGAACGATAACCGCCGCCGCCTGCTGACCGTTCGGGCAAGGCGTGCCGGCCGCGATCATCGCGTCGCGCACATCCTCATCCACGCACATCAGAGCCGTCGCCGCGCGGTGATACCCAAGGGCCACCAGCTGGCGAGAGTTCTTGAGGCGCCGGCAGTTGTCGTCCTGCCAAGTCGTGCCGAGCGAGAGACCGAACGACACCGCCTGCGCACCGATCGAGCTCGATCCCATGCAGGTGTCTTCGCCGGTGGCGAGAGGCGCCGCATAGGCCGTGTTCACCGGCGCACGCTCGTTATACGTGTTCACTTCGAGCGACGAGTTGTTCGAGTTCTCGTTGTCGTTCCGGTTCGACTGCGTCTGACCCTGAGCCTGGCCCTGAATCTGTCCTTGGGCCTGACCCTGCTTGTTCGTGTTGTTGTTGGTATCTTGGTTGTTGTTCGTGTTGCTGGAGTTGTTGTTGCCGTTGTTGCCGTTATGGCCGTTGTTGCCATTGTGGCCGTTGTTGCCGTTGTGGCCGTTATTGCCGTTATTGCCGTTGTAGTTACCGTTGTTACCGTTGTGGCCGTTGTTGTTGCCGTTATTGCCGTTGTTATTGCCGTTGTTTCCGTTGTGGTTCCCGTTTCCGTTCCCGTTTCCGTTCCCGTTCCCGTTGCCGTTGTTGTAGGCACTACCACCGTGACCGCCGGCTCCGCCTTCACCGCCTTCACCGCCTTCGCCACCCTTGCCACCAGCGCCGCCTTGACCGCCGTAGCCGTTCCCGCCGTAGCCGTCGCCGCCCTCGCCACCTTCGTTGTAGCTGTGGTTGTAGGTCTGGTTGTTGTAGTTGTAGCTGTCGTTGTCGTTATACGTGTCGCCGCCATTGCAGTTGTGACCGCCTTGGCAGGTATGATCTTGATTGCTGGTTGCAAAAGCCGGCGTTGTGAGGGCCGTGGACGCGAGCAACATCGATGCCGCCACGAAACCCAGTTTAACTGTACGCATTCGTTAATCTCCCGTTACCCAGAGCGCAGAGTCGGGATTGCAGGGCGCAGGCCAGGAATTTCGTCTCATCGCGAAACAAGTGCATGGTCGCTCGGCCGGCATTTACCGAACGGAAACCGTATTCGCGTCGTCAACTACAAGGTGATGGTTACCGTGTCCCCGAACGCCGTTTCGCGATGGGACAAAGCCCGTGCCAATCCTCAACAATGTGTTAAGGTGTCACCGGAGGTTTAAGGGGAACCTCCCTGGTGTTCCTCGTTGAATGGGGCCGGTTCGCCGTTTGCAACGGCGCGGCGGTGAGGATTTGGGTCATGCGGCGTTCGTTTGCAGCAGCTTTCTTAGCCTTGGGATTCTTGGGATCGATCGGTCAAGCGGGCGCGGGATGCCGCGTTGATGCGGACGACCCGATGGTGAGCAGCGAGAGCTTCGGCCTCTCGGCCTGCCTTGAGCGCGGACCGCGCTACCACACGCACGACTATGACGGCGAAGCCGCGCGCGGCTATGTGCAAATCGCGTCGTCCGATCCGATGGTGTGGGCCGACGACCAGTGGCGCAGTTCCCTGTTCGGCTACAATGAGACATCGTCAAGCGGATATGATCAACGGGTTCGCCGGGCACCGGCACAGATCGTCAAGCATGTCGAGAAGCACCTCGTCATTCGCAATATCGAAGACCAGCACGACGCCGAGGAGGTCTCTCGGCCACGCGGCCCGAAGCACATCAATGTGCGCACACTGGGTGAGATGAAGACGTCGACGGGCGTCCAGCGCTTCGGTGGGCACGACTGCCGCGGGGTTCTGGTGCTGACCTGGGGCAGCCTCGGCAGCCGCTCGCGCTGCTACGATAGGCGGTCTCGAATTCGAACGATGCCGGAGCACGGTGGATAGGCTGGCGCGGCCGGCCTTTGGCTGCGCAAGCAGCGTAGGCTGGTGCCCCTGGCCGGAATCGAACCAGCACGTTGTCACCAACAACAGATTTTGAGTCTGCCGCGTCTACCAGTTCCGCCACAGGGGCACGCTTGCGACCGCTTTCGGTGACGGGCCGGTAGTCCCGCCGCGGCGCAAGGGGGCGCATATTAGGGGTGGCGGGCCTCGCGTCAACCTCGGTTTCGCGCTCACTTTGTTGTGCGCTTTGCCGCATTGGGGGACAGTGCGCCGGCGCTCCAAGCGCGCTAGATTCAGCCTCATGAACGTCGCCACCCTTTCCGACAGGCTGCAGCGGGGCTGGGCGCACCCATTGTTTCCGGGTGCCGCGATCGCGTCCATTGGGTTCGCGATACTTGCCGGCGCCTATGCCTTTCAGTACCTGGGCGGGCTCAAGCCTTGCCCGCTGTGCTTGGAGCAACGTGTTCCGTGGTTCGTGCTCATCGTTCTCGGCGGGGCGATCGTTGGCGCCAGCAGCGCAAAGGCGCCACGCTCGGTGATGATTGGGCTCTACGCTGCGGCCGTCGGTGTCGCCTTGTGGAGCGTCTACCTCGGTGGCTTTCACATGGGCGTCGAATACAAATGGTGGCCAGGGCCGCAGACATGTTCGGGATCGGCTCTCGATCTGCCCAGTGGTGAAGGCGGGCTCCTCAATGATCTATCGAGCTCGGAGATCGTGCGCTGCGATGAGATTCCGTGGGCGTTGTTCGGGTTGATCTCGCTTGCCGGTTTCAACTTTCTCTTCTCGCTCGTGGCTGTCGGGCTCGCCGCTTTCGGCCTGCGCACGACATTATCGGAGGGCCGCTAGGTGGAGGTGCGCACAAAGGCAGCGCCGCGTTTGCCGGGGTTCAATGCGACCGACAAGGATCTTGAACGCATGATCCGGGTCGATCATGCGGGCGAGCACGGCGCGGTGCAGATCTATCGCGGGCAGCTCGCGGTGCTCGGGCACACGGCGACGGGCGAAACGATCCGGCATATGCATGCGCAAGAGCAAGCGCATCTGCAGCGCTTCGATCAGCTGATCGCCGAGAACGGCGTGCGGCCGACAGCGCTCGCGCCCTTTTGGAGTGTGGCGGGCTACGCGTTGGGCGCGGTGACGGCGCTGATGGGCGAGAAGGCCGCCATGGCTTGCACGGCGGCGGTGGAAGAAGTGATCGACGAGCACTACGCGCGCCAAGCCGCAGCGCTGGAGAAGGACGGGCCCGAGAACGCCGAACTCAAGGAAACGATCGAGCAGTTCCGCGCCGACGAGATTGCGCATCGCGAGACCGCTCTGGAACACGGCGCTGAGCAGGTGCCCGGATACACCGTGCTTTCGGAAGTCATCAAGGCTGGGTGCCGGCTCGCAATCAAGTTATCGGAGCGCGTTTAGATGGCACTCGACGATGCGGCTTTCGAACGGCGGCGTTTGGCAGCCAACCCAAGACGCGCGACCGAGGCCGATCGCGAGCGTGTGATCGATACGCTGAGTGCGGCCTTTGCCGACGATCCGGTGATGTGCTGGATCGGACGGCGCGATGCGAAGCGCGACATGGGGCGCCGGGCGATGTTCACGTTCTTGGTTGGGACGCTGGGCCTTCCTGGGCAGGAGCTTTGGACGCCGGACGACTACAGCGCCGCCGCACTTTGGATTCCGCCGGAGCGCGCCGACATGAAGTTGCCGTGGTGGCAAGAGCTGATGCTGTTTCCGAGGATCGTCCAGTTCACAAGCCTGAGCGGGCTTGGTCGGGTCGACGCGTTTCGCAAGGCGGCCGACGCGCATCATCCGAAGGACAAGCCGCATTTCTATTTGATGACGATCGGCGTCGATCCAAAATTTCAAGGACAGGGCTTGGGCTCGGCGCTGCTTGAAGCGACGCTGGCCAAGATCGACGCGAAGGGATTGCCCGCCTATCTCGAATCCTCAAGCCCCAAGAACGTACCGCTCTACAAGCGCCACGGCTTTGAGGTGACGAAGGAGTTCCGCCCAGCCCCCGATGCGCCGCCTCTGTGGGGGATGTGGCGCGAGCCGAAGAAGAGGTAATCGGGATTCGGGGTTCGGCAATGGGGCTTGAAGCCCAAGCCCACCTCTCGAGTCCCCATAACCGAATCCCAAATCCCGACTACGGCTCCAGCTCTGTGTCCCAGTAGAGGTAGTCCTGCCAGGATTGGTGCAGGTAATTCGGCGGGAACAGACGGCCGTTGGTGTGTAGCTGCGTCACCGTCGGGCGATGCGGCTTGTGGTACGGATGCATACCGGCCTGATGGGGCATCTTCCCACCCTTGAAGAGATTGCACGGCGCGCAAGCGGTCACAACGTTCTCCCAGGTCGTGCGTCCGCCGCGCGAGCGGGGGACCACGTGGTCGAACGTCAGGTCGTTGGCAACGTGGGTCACGCCGCAGTACTGGCACTGGAAGCGGTCGCGCAGGAACACGTTGAAGCGCGTAAACGCCGGGTGGCGCGACGGCTTCACATAGGTCTTGAGCGAGACGACCGACGGCAATCGCATCTCAAACGTGGGCGAGTGCACGACGCGATCGTATTCCTGGACGATGTTCACGCGGTCGAGGAACACGGCCTTGATCGTGTCCTGCCAAGACCACAGCGACAGCGGAAAGTAGGAAAGCGGCCGATAGTCCGCGTTTAATACCAACGCGGGATAAGCCTCCGGCGCGCGCTCTGAGGCGGCTAACACGATACTGTCCTCCTCGTTACGCGGTGCCTGAAGACTTGGGTCCTTTCCGCTGTGCGGCGCGCGGGATCGCCCGCCGTTGACGTGGCAGCCTAACGCAACGCGCCGGAGGCGCGCAACTTTGGCCGCGAATCGGCGGAAATTCTCCACTCGGAGGCGTGACGGCGGTGTGACAGCGCTCTGCGAATTCAGTCCGATTCCTTGATGCCGATGGGGGCCTGATCGGGCTTCGTCGCCAGTTTTCCGGCGAAAGCGTCGGCCAAGAATTTTCCGGCAAGGTCGAGACCATCAGGTCCGATGCCGTGCCCGATGCCGCGCGAGATGTGCCAGCGCACAGCGACGCCGGCGGCGCCAAGACCGTTCGCAGCGACGTGAAGCGCTTGCACTGGGATCATTTCGTCCGCGTCGCCATGCACCACAAGAACTGGCGGGCGCGAGACAATTTCGGTGGGCAGTTTCTCGGGGCCAGGCAGCGCACCGGAGAAGCCTACGATTGCTGCCGGCGCCACCGCGCGGCGGAGGCCAACGTGCAACGACATCATCGTACCCTGACTGAAACCCACGAGCGCGAGGCGCGACGGGTCGAGGCCGAGGCGATCGAGTTCGGCGTCGATGAAGGCGTTCAAGATCGGCGCTGCTTGCTCGACGCCGCGCAACATCTCGTCGGGCTGCAACCGGCTGATGGCAAACCACTGGTAACCCATCGGCGACATGGTGCAGCGCTCCGGTGCATGCGGCGATGCGAAAGCGGTCGTGGGAAGCATGCGCTGCCAATGGCTGCCAAGGCCGATCAAGTCGTTCCCATCGGCGCCGTAGCCGTGACAGAAGATCACGAGGCGGTCGGCCTTGCCGCTCGCCGGGGCCAAGCGCGGGCCGCTGATTTGCGGGATCATGGAAGGCTCCGAAATGTCTGGTTGCGCACACTCTATGCGCAGCCGCCGTCATTGAGCTAGAGGAGTTGCATGACCTCTCATGCCACGCGATTTGCGCCCTCTCCCACCGGTTACTTGCATTTGGGACATGCGTTTGCGGCGCTGTATGCGCATGAGCAAGCGGCGGGTGGACGTTTCTTGGTCCGCATTGAAGACACGGACCGCACGCGGTCGCGGCCCGTGTACGAAGCGGCGATCGAGGAGGATCTAGCGTGGCTTGGACTCAGTTGGGAGCGCCCGATGCGGCGGCAGTCGGAGCACCTCGACGACTATGCCAAGGCGCTCGAGATTCTGAAGGCGCGAGGGTGGGCCTATCCTTGTTTCTGCACGCGGAAGGAAATCGAGGCGGAGTTCGCGGCGAGCGTGAGTGCGCCGCATGGGCCCGAGGGGCCGATTTATCCGGGGACGTGCCGGATGCACAGTGCGCAATACCGCGACGCACGGCTTCAGCGCGGCGATCAGCATGCGTGGCGGCTCGATGTGGTGAAAGCGCTCGGTTCCGTCGGTAGCGCGCTTGAGTTCCGGGAATTGGGGTCCGGTCCGAACGGTGAAACTGGCACGATCGCAGCACGCGTCGATGCCTTCGGCGACTTTGTGTTGGCGCGCAAGGATGCCCCGGCGAGTTATCACTTGGCGGTCGTTGTCGACGATGCTTTGCAAGGGATCACGATGGTGACGCGCGGCAACGATTTGTTTGCGGCGACAAGCTTGCACCGGTTGCTGCAGGAGCTGCTGGGGCTGCCGGCGCCTGTCTATTCACATCACCGGTTGATTTGCGATGCGACCGGCAAGCGGCTGGCCAAACGCGATCAGGCGACGACGCTGAGAACGCTTCGCGCGGGCGGATGGACGCCCGCGCGGGTTCGAGAAGCGGTTGGGCTTACCAGTCGTTGAGGCCGTTAAAGCGCTGGAAGCCGGCGGCTTGGGCCCAGAAAGCCCATTCCCCGCGCAGGCGCTCGGTGTCGCCGGGCGAATTCAAACCACGGCCAATGCCGAGGATCGTGAGTTCCTCACAGCCCGGGAACGGCGCGACGTTCGGCGCTGGTAGCGTGGCCGAGCGGCGCGAGAGGTTCGCGACCTGCGAATCTTCAACGCCGTCGCTCGCCAATATCACTTGCGTCGGCATTGCGCGACAGTCGACGACGTTGGCGACGTTCAACAGGAACGGCACGATGTTCGTCGCGTTTTGTGCCTGTATCTTGCCCTTGCGCACCATTTGCGGAACGCCGGCGACAACGCTGCCGATCAACGTCGCCATGTCCTCGGCACGAGCCGTCTTGGGCGCGATCACGATGTCCAAGGTCAACGGCGAGTTGGCCGCCGAGTTATAAGAGCCAAACGACCGCAGGAGCACGCGGGAGTGCGGCGCGAGGTTTGCGATCAGCGGACGAATGCGCTCGCTCACGCGATAAGCAAACGCCTCATCGCGGATCAGCGGGTTCGAAGTCGAGAGGTCGATCCCGATGACGAGCGTGCGCGGCGGATTCGGTGCGCCATAGTTCGGGTAGGCGTTGGCATTGATCATGGCCGCCAGGCCGCCCACAAAGGCGAGCATCGGCAACAACAGCAACGTGCGAAGAATGGACACTGTTCTAAACCTCAAGCTGAAGCGACTTTTTTGTTGCGATAGTCATCGAGGTTGTCGATGTTGCCGCTCGACCCGCCGAACGAGAAGCTATCGCCGACCTCATCGGCAGCCTCGTTCGCCCTTCGCAGCAGGTATCCCTGTCGTGAGCTGCCGAACCGGCCAGCGACGACGCCTTCCGTGTAGACAGTCAAGAACTCCGACAGCTTCGCCTGCTTGAAATCTTCCGGGTCGCGCTTTAGGTGCGCGAGATCAAGTTGCGCCTGACGCAGACCGTCGCGCACGAAATTGCCGCGCACCGCTTCCTTGTGACTGTCGTAAAGCGCGCCGCCGGTGATGCCGGTAAAGCCGCGCATCGCGCTGTGCAACGCCATTGCACCGATCGAGGCCACAACAAGGAAGATAACGCCGAGCGAGAACAGCCAGATGATGAGCTCGTATTTCTTCAGCGCCTTCACTTCGGCCGGCACGGCGGCGGCTTTTGGCGGTTTCACTCCGAGGCCTTTGAGGAATTGGTCGATCGATTGGGCCGACTGGTTGACGTCGAAGCCGAAGACCTTGGCGCCGGCGGGGAGGCTGTTGTTCGCCCAGAGCAGGCCAATACCAATCACCATAAACGCCGTGATCAGAAAGATCAGCAACGAGTAGGCGACCCGGCCGCCATGGCCGATGTTCGAGATGAGGTAGTGAACGGCGAGGGTCGCGAATACGACTTGCAGCGATTTCGCGGCCACCGTTGTCGCCATCGCCGGCGGGACCTCACCGAATTCGTTGGAAAGCGCGCGCGTCCAAAACTCGTGGATGATGTTGTAGTCGACAAACATGGCGGTCAAAAACACGCCAACACCGAGCAGCACAGCCGTCCAGTGATGGAACTGCGCGCCTGGGCCATAGACCCGGCGGCGAAGGTTCTCAGCGCGAAGTTGAAGACTGTTTTCCGTGTGGGAGCCTAGCCAATTGCGGAGCAGCGTCCCCGTTATTTCGACGCCGCGGTGGCCCCAGCTGTAGGCGCGCCCGGTCGGGCTTTCGTTCGCGTCGTATTTCGACATCCCCAGCTTGGCCATCGTCGTCGTCCCCTAGGAAGAATTGAATGGCCTTAGTGAACGCCTAGGCCCAACCTCCGTTTGGACCATGACTGTGACGGAATCAGGGCAGGTAAGGTTATTCGAGGTCGACCTGGCAAAACTCGCGGGCACTAGCGTTGAGCATCGATTGTCCGAAGCGCGCGAAATCTCTGCACTTCCGGCAATTGTGATCAAATTGGGGCGACAAGTTGAAATTTCGATGGCGCGGTTCGGCACCGCTGCAGTGGATTGTTTTCTTGGCTTAGCCGAAAACGTTCTCGATGATGTCGGCGACGATGCGCGTCGCCGAATCGACAAGCGCGATGTCTTCGCCGACGCGGTAATACACATAGCCACGATGGACGGGGAGCTTAGACAACAGGTCGCGCGGGAGTGCCTCCAGCGGCAGCGACGGCGGCAATGGCTTGCCGGGTGCAAAGCCTCTGGCGAGTTCCATCGGAACGCCGGTCCACACGATGGGTTTGGTCGAGAAGTAGACACGCACGATGGTGGCATCCAATTGCGTGAAGCGTGGCGCGGCGTCTGCGGGTAGGCTTGAGCAGATCGACAAAAGCACGGCGGCGGCGAGCGATCGGCGCTTCATGGGGGCCTCCAAGAAGACAACGGCGGGCGCGCATCAAGGCTCGCGGCGCTTTAAGACGGATTGAAACCGGGTCGCGCAATTCGAAACGAATGCTTGGTGTTTGGCGTTGCCACGAAGCGCTTGTTAAGCATCAGAATCGCCGCGGCGTGGTGCTGTTGCGGCGCAGCGTGCCGGTCAGAAAAGTAGTCCACACTGCTGCTGTTGGTAATTTTTGGTAAGAAGTCTGTGGATTTTTTGGGCTTCCTTGCGAAAGCGCCATATTGCAGTGCACAAACAGGGGTGTTATTCGGGCCGCCTTCCGTAGCGTGCAAAAGGGCAACCCATGGCAGCGGCGACGACGGCGGTGAAAGAAGCAAAACCCGCCTACAAGGACCTCTACGAGATCGGTGAGATTCCGCCGCTCGGTTACGTACCTTCAAAGATGTACGCATGGGCGATCCGCAAGGAACGGCATGGCGAGCCCGAGAAGTCGATGCAGATCGAGGTCGTTCCCACATGGGAACTCGATAGCCACGACGTGCTCGTGCTCGTGATGGCGGCCGGCGTGAACTACAACGGCGTCTGGGCGGGTCTCGGCACGCCGATCTCGCCGATCGACGGTCACAAGAATCCATTTCATATCGCCGGCTCCGATGCGTCGGGGATCGTTTGGGCCGTCGGGTCGAAGGTGAAGCGCTGGAAGGTTGGCGATGAAGTCGTCATCCACTGCAACCAAGACGACGGCGATGACGAAGAGTGCAACGGCGGCGATCCCATGTTCTCGCCATCGCAGCGCATTTGGGGTTACGAGACGCCGGACGGTTCGTTCGCGCAGTTCTGCCGCGTGCAGGACCGCCAGCTGATGGAGCGGCCGAAGCACCTGACCTGGGAAGAGTCGGCTTGCTACACGCTGACTTTGGCCACGACCTACCGCATGTTCTTCGGTCATCGCCCGCATATTCTGCGGCCCGGTCACAACGTGCTTGTTTGGGGCGCGTCGGGCGGATTGGGATCGTTCGCGGTGCAGCTTTGCGCCGTGTCGGGCGCAAATGCGATCGGCATTATCTCCGACGATACGAAGCGCGACTTCGTGATGAGTTTGGGCGCCAAAGGCGTTATCAACCGGAAGAATTTCAAATGCTGGGGTGCAATGCCTCAGGTCGGCACACCCGCTTATGACGAGTGGACCAAGGAAGCGCGCAAGTTCGGCAAAGCGATTTGGGACATCACGGGAAAAGGCAACGACGTCGACTTCGTATTCGAGCATCCAGGCGAGTCGACATTCCCAGTCTCGTGCTTGGTGGTGAAGCGCGGCGGCATGGTCGTATTTTGCGCCGGTACGACCGGCTACAACATTACGTTCGACGCGCGGTACGTATGGATGCGCCAGAAGCGGATTCAGGGATCGCACTTCGCGAACCTGCAGCAGGCTAGCCAAGCGAACCGCCTGGTGGTCGAGCGGCGCATCGATCCGTGCATGTCGGAAGTCTTCTCCTGGAACGACATTCCGAAAGCACACACGAAAATGTGGAAGAACGAGCACTTGCCGGGCAACATGGCCGTTCTCGTGAACGCCACAAAAACCGGCCTGCGCACGCTTGATGACGTGATTGAGGCCGGCAAACGCTAAGCGGGCATTGAGACCGAGCGCGGCACGCACTACCTTCCCAGGGACGCAAGCTGGGAGAGCGTGCCGCCGTGACCAACAAAGCCCTCATGGGGCGCTGCTTGTGCGGCGCCGTGACGTTCGAAGCGACGCCAGAAACGATGGCCATGGGCGTGTGCCATTGCTCGATGTGCCGCAAGTGGTCGGGCGGCTCGTTCATGGCGGTGGAGTGCGGGACATCGTTGAAGATCGAGGACCAATCCGCGCTCGGCGTCTACACCTCATCAGATTGGGGCGAGCGTTGTTTCTGTAAGACTTGCGGAACGACGTTGTTCTGGCGGATGCGCGACGGATCGCATCAAGTCGTGTCGGCGCAGGCGTTCGACGACCCTGGGCAGTTCCAGTTCGTGAGCGAGATCTTCATCGACGAGAACCCCGGCAACTACGCGTTTTCCAACCAAACGAAGAAGATGACGGGCGCGGAGTTCTTGGCGTCGATGGTGCCACCGGGGTGAGCGCGATGAGCGGCATCAAGGTCACGCGACTTTCCCAGGCAACCGAGGCAGAGTTCGCGCGCCTGCATTGTGACGCGAGTGGGAACGGTTGGTGTCACTGCGTCGCGTGGTGGGTGCCGACGTGGGATGGCTGGGGCGAGCGAACGGCCGCAGCGAACGCAGCGTTGCGGCAGCGACTGTTTCGCGATGGCGTGCACGATGGCTACTTGATCTACGCCGACGGGAAACTCTCCGGTTGGGTTCAGGCGTGGAAGCGCGATGCCTTTGTGAAGCTGGCCGCGCAGTTCGGCGTTGCAGCCAGCGACGACGCGTGGATGATCGGGTGCGTGTTGATACTGCCTGAATTTCGTGCACAAGGCGTTGCACGCGAGGCTTTGACGCAGATCGTTGCCGACTTGCGGTTGCGCGGGGCACGTTCGATCGACGCCTTTCCGAAACGCGGAGCCAACGACGCGGGCGAGTTGTGGAACGGTGCGGAATCGACGTACCTTCGCCTTGGCTTCGCCGTCGTGCGCGACGATCCGAAGCGACCCCTGTTGCGCTTGAGTTTTTGACCCCTGATGATCGAGACCAACCACCGCTCCACGTCGGACGTTTTGTTGTCGCTCGTGCGGGAGTTTCCGGGCGAGCGGATGAAGCTTGCCGATTTGATCGAAGGTTTGGGCGAGCGGAGCTTTGGGTTCCTGCTGTTGATCTTCGGGATCGCATGCGCCATCGCGCCGCCCGGATTCGCCACCATTTTTTCAATTCCATTGATGCTGTTCGGCTTGCAGATGCTAGCTGGGTTCCACTCGGCGTGGCTGCCGCGCAGTATCTCGCAGCGCTCGTTTGGAAAGGCCGATCTTGAGACGACGATCTTGCGCGCCGTCCCTGCCATGCGGTGGGTCGAGAAGATTTGTCGGCCGCGACTTCAGTTCCTGATCGGAAGGACCGGCGAGCGGCTGCTCGGATTGCTCGTGTTCATTCTGGCGATCGTCATTGCTGCGCCCGGCCCGGGCACGAATTTTCCACCGGGCGTTGCTATCGCCTTCATGTCCATTGCGATCATTGAGCGCGACGGTCTTCTCGTCATGCTGGGCGTGTTGGGGTCGTTTTTCGCGCTCTATATAGGCTATCTGGGCCTTCACCTGGTGATCACCGAAGTTTTGCCCTGGATTTGGCAACACGTGAACGAGAACTGGCACGCGATTTTTGGCTGAACTGCCATTGCACGACTGGAGCTATTCCGCTTTGTTGCGGGCCGCTCATCTTCCGACTCAAGGTTTGCCATGTACGATTCCAATGCATTGCTGTCGCTTGTCCGAGCCGCCGTCGTCGGCGCGGAGACGCTGCAAGCGAAAGCGAAAGCCGGTGTGCGTGGCGCCATCGCGGCGGCCGGGGGGATTGATCAAGCGCAACACGTGGCGCACGGCTTCGCGTGGCTGACGACCTATGTCGAAGCGCTGCGGCAGATGCAGCGTTGGGCGGAGAAACTTGCGGCTCAAGGGAAATTCGGCGAGATCGAGCAACTGCTGCTCTCGGCTGCCTTCGGCGAATACTGCGCACAGATCGCCGGCGGCATTCCGATGAGCCAGGGCGAGATCGTTCGGCTATCCGACCTCGGCGTGTCGAGCGCTGACAGTGCGCGTTTTACTTCGGGTCCGATCGCGGACTTGATGGTCGAGGGATACGACCATGACGTGAAGTCGAGGCTCGCCAATCTGATCGCGGCGAACCCCGGGGCGGTCACATTCGGCGAAGTCGGTCTCGACGAGGAGATGGACCTTGTCCGGGATCAGTTCCGCAAGTTCGTGGTCGATCGCGTCGCGCCGCATGCGCATCAGTGGCACTTGAAAGACGAACTCATCCCGCTACCGATCGTCGAGGAGATGAGTGCGCTTGGCGTATTCGGGCTTACGATCCCGGAAGAATTTGGCGGCTCGGGCTTGGGCAAGACGGCGATGTGCGTCGTCTCCGAGGAACTGTCGCGCGGTTATATCGGTGTCGGCTCGCTCGGCACGCGTTCGGAGATCGCGGCGGAGCTGATCCTGGGCGGCGGCACAACGGCGCAGAAAAAGCACTGGCTGCCAAAGCTGGCGTCGGGCGAGATCTTACCGACGGCGGTCTTTACCGAACCGAACACCGGTTCCGATCTCGGTTCGTTGCGTACGCGCGCGGTGCGCGACGGCGACGTTTGGAAGGTCACGGGCAACAAGACCTGGATCACGCACGCGGCACGCGCGGACCTGATGACGCTCTTGGTGCGAACCAATCCGAATGCGCCGGGGTACAAGGGGCTCTCGATGTTCTTGGCGCCGAAGCCGCGGGGCAACGACGGAAAGCCGTTCCCCGCGAAGGGCATGACGGGCGGCGAGATCGAAGTGCTCGGCTATCGCGGCATGAAGGAATACGAGATCGGCTTCGACGGGTTCGAGGTTCCGCATGCGAATCTGCTTGGCGGAGATGAAGGTCAGGGTTTCAAGCAGCTGATGGTGACGTTCGAGTCGGCGCGCATTCAGACGGCTGCACGCGCGATCGGTGTGGCGCAATCGGCGATGGATCTCGGCCTGCGCTATGGGTTGGAGCGGCAGCAGTTCGGCAAAGCGATCTTCGGCTTCCCGCGCGTGGCCAACAAGATCGTATCGATGGCCGTCGAAATCATGATCGCGCGGCAGCTCACCTACTTCGCCGCACGCGAGAAGGACGCGGGACGGCGCTGCGATCTGGAAGCGGGCATGGCGAAGCTCTTGGCCGCGCGGGTGGCGTGGGCTGCGGCCGACAACGCGGTGCAGATCCACGGCGGCAACGGGTTTGCCCTCGAATATCCGGTGAGCCGCGTTCTGTGCGATGCGCGTATTCTCAACATCTTCGAGGGCGCGGCCGAGATCCAGGCGCAGGTCATCGCGCGGCGGCTTTTGGAAGACGCGAACTGATCGGAGCGTGACGGCTGCCGCTTGAGAGCGATCGTCGAAACACCTGACATGGCGATCCAATCGCGGTGCGCCCATGTTCTACTTCGTCTCCAAGATCGTTTGGTTCTTTCTGACGCCATCGAATTCGCTGGTGACGATGGTGTTGCTCGGGCTTTGGCTGACGCGGGGAAAGCGTGCCGTAGTTGGGGCGCGGGTCGCGGTAGCGGGCGGCGTGGGGCTGCTCATCGCCGGGCTTTCGCCACTCGGCAATGCACTCATCCTGCCGCTCGAGGAGCGCTTTCCGGCATTTCGCGATGACGGCACGCCTGTTCGCGGGTTCATTGTGCTGGGTGGCACATTCGATACGGAGGCCACGAACGCGCGCGGGCAGATGGCGCTGAACGAGACCGGCGAACGCTTGATCGCACTAGGCGAGTTGGCGCGGCGTTACCCGGGCGCGCGCATCATCTATGCAGGTGGGGGCAGCGAGTTCACGCCGGATACGACGCCAGAGGCCACGTTGGTCGAGAACACGGCGAACAGTCTGGGCGTTGCGCCGGCGCGGATCGCCTACGACCGGCAATCGCTGAACACGTTCGAGAATGCGCTTTACGCCAAAGGGATCGCTCAGCCGCAACAAGGCGAGCGGTGGCTTGTCGTCACGTCGGCGTTTCACATGCCGCGCACGATCGGCGTGTTCCGCAAGGTCGGGTTCGAGGTGGTGCCCTATCCCGTCGACTATCGCACCGCAGGTAGCGTGTCGTTACTGCGACCGTTCGGCTTTGTCGGCGAAGGGCTCCGGCGCACGGACATAGCGGCAAAGGAGTGGATCGGCCTGTTGTCCTATGCGCTCTCCGGCAAGAGCGACAGCGTGTTTCCCGCGCCTTAAGTTGATTGAAGCGGGGCCAAGTCCGGGTTATTGATCGGCCATGCTTATGGGTCAAATCCTGGTGACGGTTGCGGTGGGCGTTGTCGCGATCGTCTTGATCGTGGGGCTCTATAGCCTCTATCGCGGCGGCGACTTTGCGCGCAGCTATTCTAATAAGATCATGCGGCTGCGGATCGTAGCGCAATTCGCGGCGATCGTGATCATTATGGCCGTGCTCTATTTCTGGGGTCGCGGTCCGGGTGCCAATTAGCGGAGAGAACCCTTGGTCGTTTTGAACCGCATCTATACGCGCACCGGCGACAAGGGCGACACGGCGCTTGGCACCGGCAAGCGTGTGCAAAAGTACGATCCGCGTATCGAAGCCTATGGCACGGTCGACGAGACGAACGCGTGCGTCGGGGTCGCGCGCCTTTCGGCGGAAGGCGAACTCGATCGGATGCTGGGGCGCGTGCAAAATGACTTGTTCGATTTGGGTGCGGACCTTTGCATTCCTGAGGACGGGAGCGAGATCGCGGCCAAGGCGCTGCGGATCAGCGATGCGCAGGTCGAGCGGCTTGAGCGAGAGATCGATGCGATGAACGAGAAGCTTCAACCGCTGAAATCTTTCGTGCTGCCGGGTGGGACGGCGGCTGCGGCGCATCTGCACGTGGCCCGCACGGTGTGCCGGCGGGCGGAGCGCTTGATCGTGAAGCTTGGTGAGAGCGAGCCGGTCAGTGTAGCGGCGGTGAAGTACGCGAACCGGCTGTCCGATTTCCTTTTTGTCGCAGCCCGTTTCGCGAATTTCAGCCGCGGTGACGTCCTGTGGGTACCCGGTGCCAACAGGTCCTAAACTTTACGTCAGTTGAAACGGGCCTGCGGGCCGCTATTTTCCCGGACCTCAAGATTTCCCCATTGTGGAGACGATCGATGCGCATGCTTCTCAGCGCCGCTCTGCTTTTGATTTCAGCGACCATCACGCAAGCGGCCGCCCCGACTGCCCCCACCGTTGCGCCGGCCTTGCTTGATCAAGGCGTAACACGGATCGAGTTGATTGCGCTGCTGTCGTCCTATGGCCTCACCGTGAAGGACGCGACGACGAAGGATTCCGATCCTTGGCTGTCGGCGCGCACGGCGAAAGGCACGGACTTCTACGTCAACATGTATGACTGCGCGGGCGACGGGGCCGAGGGGCGGCGCTGCAGCAATCTGCAATTCTTGGCGCAGTGGGAGCTGACGAAGAACGCAGGCGTCGATTCCGCCAACGCGTACAATCAAAAGTTCGTCTTTGGCCGAGCCTATCTGAGCAAAGACGGGAAGATGTTCATGTTCGACTATTCGATCAACATCAAGGACGGCGTCTCCGCGGCGAACATGAAGCGGCACGTCGACAACTGGTTACGCGTACTGGACGACGTACGGGCGTTGCTTAAGGTCTAACTCCCGCGGAAGTCCGGCGTTTTGCGGCCATCGCGCGACGCTGCGAGGTCGGCTAAGGTGCCAGCCGGTTAGGCACTTCCGACACTTGAGGACTTCATGGTTTTTCTGCCGCTGAAGGATGACAATCCGCTCAAAGTCATCCCGTTCCAGTACGCGACCGTCACGCTCATACTGATCAACACCATCGTTTTCATGTGGCAGGACACGCTGGGCGAGACCAGCGCGGTCAGGGTCGCGATGTCGGCGGGGCTTATTCCGACGACGCTGCTGGGCGGCGCGCGATTGCCGGCGGAATTCGCCTTTTTGCCGCCGGAAGCGACATTGCTGACCTACATGTTTCTACATGGCGACTGGTGGCATTTGATCGGAAACATGCTGTTTCTCTGGGTCTTCGGCGACAACGTCGAAGACGCGATGGGCACGTTTCGCTTTTTCATCTTCTATCTGCTCTGCGGCGTGGCGGCGGGTTTTGCACATGCCTATGCGAATGTCGGATCGGAGGCGCCGTTGATCGGCGCATCGGGCGCGATCGGCGGTGTGGTCGGTGGGTATCTCATGCTTTACCCGCGGGTTCGGATGTGGTCGCTGGCTTTCATGCGCATTCCGCTGAAGCTGCCCGCCTATCTGGTCATCGGCGCTTGGTTAGCGACACAAGCGTTCTTCATCCTGACCAAGGTTGAGGACGGGACTGCCTGGTGGGCGCATGTAGGCGGGTTCGTAGCCGGCCTCCTTCTGGTCGTGATTTTCAAACGGGCTGACCAGCCTCTGTTTGGGTCGGCGCCCGAACGCTAGGGGTTGGGGGGCTCCGACCTCCCAAAGCCCGTTAATCTTATTCCGCGGCTCAAACCCCGGTTTCGTTGACACGATTGGCGGTTGCACGTAATTTGTGCACCGCACAATTACAGGAATAACATTCCGGCTGCCGGTGCGCTCCCGCGCCCACAGCACAGCCCAATCCCACTGGAGAGAACCAGCCTGATGAAGGTGCTTGTCCCGATCAAGCGCGTGGTCGACTACAACGTAAAAATCCGCGTCAAGGCGGATCAAACGGGCGTCGATCTTGCCAACGTGAAGATGTCGATGAACCCGTTCGATGAGATCGGGGTCGAAGAAGCGATTCGGCTCAAAGAAAAGGGCGTGGCGACAGAAATCATCGCCGTCTCCGTCGGCCCGCAAGAGTGCCAAGAGACCATTCGAACCGCACTCGCGATGGGTGCGGACCGCGGGATCCTGGTTAAGGTCCCGCACGAGGTCGAACCGATTGCCGTCGCCAAAGTGTTGGCCGCGATCGCGAAGGCTGAAGGACCGCAGCTGATCATTCTGGGCAAGCAGGCGATCGACGACGACTGCAATCAGACGGGTCAGATGCTGGCGCAGCTGCTCGGCTGGGGCCAAGGCACTTTCGCTTCGAAGGTTGTTATCGAAGGCGGCAAGGCCGACGTGACGCGCGAAGTCGATGGCGGTTTGCAGACGGTGAAGCTGAACCTGCCCGCGATTGTGACGACGGACCTGCGTTTGAACGAGCCGCGCTATGCCTCGCTGCCAAACATTATGAAGGCCAAGAAAAAGCCGATCGACGAGAAGTCGCCTGCCGATTACGGCGTCGACGTCACGCCGCGGCTGAAAGTCCTCAAGGTCAGCGAGCCGCCGAAGCGCAAGGGCGGCGTCAAGGTCAAGACCGTGCAGGAACTGGTCGAGAAACTGAAGAACGAAGCGGGGGTTATCTGACATGGCCGTTCTTCTGATTGCCGAACACGACAACAAGTCGTTGAAGGATTCCACTGCGAAGTCGATGACGGCTGCAGCGGCGCTGGGCGGACCGGTCGACGTGTTGGTCGCCGGGCACAATGTGCGCGGTGTTGCGGACGCGGCGGCCAAGATCGCGGGCGCCGCGAAGGTGCTGCTCGCGGACGACGCGCAGTATGCCAACCAGCTGGCTGAGAACATGGCGGCGCTCGTCGTCGAACTTGCCGGCAAGTACGACGCGGTGCTCTCGCCCGCGTCGGTCAGCGGCAAGAACTTCATGCCGCGGATAGCGGCTGCGCTCGATGCGGCGCAGATTTCCGAGATCGTTTCGGTCGATGCCCCCGACACGTTCACCCGGCCGATCTATGCCGGCAACGCGATGCAGCAGGTGCAGGCGCCGGCTGGAGCGAAGAAGGTGATCACCGTGCGCTCGACCGCGTTCAAGGCGGCAGAGCAGACGGGCTCGGCTTCGGTCGAAGCGGTCAGCGCGGCGAAAAGTCCTGGCGTTTCGGAATTCGTGCGCGAAGAGCTTTCGAAGTCGGAGCGGCCGGAACTGGCGGCGGCGCGCGTCGTCGTGTCGGGCGGGCGCGGTATGCAGTCGGGTGAGAACTTCCACCTGCTGGAGAAGGTCGCGGACCGCTTGAAGGCTGCCGTCGGCGCGAGCCGGGCTGCTGTCGATGCGGGCTTCGTGCCGAACGACTACCAAGTCGGGCAGACCGGCAAAGTCGTGGCGCCGGAGCTATACATCGCTGTCGGCATTTCAGGCGCCATTCAGCATTTGGCGGGTATGAAAGACTCAAAGGTCATCGTCGCCATCAACAAGGACGAAGAAGCCCCGATCTTCCAAGTGGCCGACTACGGACTCGTCGCAGACCTGTTCAAGGCGGTGCCGGAATTGGACGACGAGCTGAAGAAGCAGGGCTACTAGGGCGAACGGCCGGGGAAACCACAAACAACTTAGGCGCGCGGGAATGTACGCGCGAAACGGCTTTGAGATAGGTGCCATGGAAATTCAACGTATTGGCGTAATCGGCGCAGGGCAGATGGGCAACGGTATCGCCCATGTGTGCGCGCTCGCGGGCTACGACGTGTTGATCAACGACGTGAAGCGCGAGCGAATCGAGGCGGCGTTCGAGATCATCTCGGGCAATCTTTCGCGGCAGGTCGCGCGCGGCAAGATCAGCGATGCGGAGAAGGACAAGGCGCTGAAGCACATCCACGCGGCGCCGTCACTCGACGAGTTCGCGAAGGTCGATCTGGCGATCGAAGCCGCAACAGAAGACGAGAAGGTCAAGAAGCAGATTTTCCGCGACCTTTGTCCAAAGCTGTCGCAGCAAGCGATGATCGCGACGAATACGTCGTCGATCTCGATCACGCGGCTGGCCGCCGTGACCGACCGGCCGGAGCGGTTCATCGGGCTACACTTCATGAACCCGGTTCCGCTGATGCAGCTCGTCGAGTTGATCCGCGGGATCGCGACGGAGGAAGAGACGTTCTTGACGGTGCAAGGGCTGGTCAAGCGGCTCGGCAAGACGTCGGCGAACTCGGAAGATTTTCCGGCTTTCATCGTCAACCGCATTTTGCTGCCGATGATAAACGAAGCCGTCTACACGCTCTATGAAGGCGTCGGCACGGTGGAGGCGATCGACACGGCCATGCGGCTTGGCGCGAACCATCCGATGGGGCCGCTGCAGTTGGCCGATTTCATCGGGCTCGATACGTGTTTGTCGGTGATGCAAGTGCTGTACGAGGGTCTTGCGGATTCAAAGTACCGGCCCTGCCCGCTTCTGGTGAAATACGTGGAAGCCGGCTGGCTTGGGCAGAAAACGAAGCGCGGGTTCTACGATTACCGCGGCGAGAAACCGGTGCCGACGCGCTAATGCCAGACTTTGCGGTCCCAACGCTGCCGATGCGCAACTCGAAGGAGACGCGCGCGTTCTACGAGAAGCTGGGATTCATTTGCGCGCATGAGCAGGATCCGCCGGACTCGTTCCTGTTCATGATGCGCGATGGCGTGCAGATTCAGTTCTTCGAGGCGCCGGGCATTGACGGCACGATCCGCGATCACACGTGCTACATCTACACCGACAATTT
This sequence comes from uncultured Flavobacteriaceae bacterium, assembly GCA_964547645.1. GTDB lineage: Bacteria > Pseudomonadota > Alphaproteobacteria > Micropepsales > Micropepsaceae > SZUA-430. The sequence continues at coordinate 32,570 of CAZJOM010000009.1, read as the reverse complement.
GAAGGCGATGTTCGACACGTTTGCGGCGGCGAAGGTCGGCAAGTTGATGCCGATCGAGCAGAAGCCTTGGGGCGTGCCGGAGTTCGTGCTGATCGACATCAACGGCAACTCGCTACGCGTCGGCTGCCCGCGGGTGGAAATGTGAAGCCGTGATGCGGTTCGCCGTCATAGGGCTGGGCCAACGCATCTCCGCCGTCTTGTCGGCGCTCAAGGCCGCCGGCGCCGATTTCGAAGTCGCAAACTATGTGGACCCGGAGCCTGTCGGGCTGGAGCGCGTCGTTCGCGAGGGGATCAAGGTCGGTGGCGCGCTGAGCAGCGTGGAGCAGCTGCTGACGGCGGGCAAGCACGACTTGGTGTTGATTGGGTCGCCAAATCACCTGCACGCCGAGCATTTGATGCTGGCCCTCTACGGGGAGGCGCCGGTGTTCGCCGAGAAGCCGATCGTGCGGACGGAAAACGAGTCATATGCGCTGGCGCAGCGGCTCTCCAACGAAGCGACACCGTCGCTCTTCGTCGGGCTCGTGCTGCGGTCCGCACCGATCATTCGCGAGGCGCTTTCGGTCATCCAAGAGGGGCACCTCGGTCAGATCGTCTCGATCGATGCGACTGAACATCTGCCACCGGAACACGGCGCCTATTTGGCACGCAACTGGCGGCGCAAGCGCGAGTGGGGCGGTTCGTTCCTGCTCGACAAAGTGTGCCACGACTTCGATATTTTCGGCGATATCGCCGGCGCGCGACCGCAGCGTGTGGTGAGCTTCGGCGGGCGGGGTATCTTTCGTCGCGATCGCGAACCGGCCGCGCGCAGCTATTCGGACGGAAGTCCTGCTTTCGAGCTTTGGCCCGGCGGCTGGGCGGCCGATGCCGACGCGTTCGCAAGCGATATGGACGTCACGGACCACCAGACGGCCCTGATCGAATATGCGAACGGCGTGCAGTTGTCCTTCCAGGCCAACAGCAGCACGGCCTTGCGCGAGCGGCGCTGGTACGTAGCGGGAACCGAGGGGACGTTGATCATGGATCTGGTCCGCAACACGCTGATGTGGCGGCGAAGTCTCGATCTCAGCCCGCCGTATCGCAAACAGTTTCAGGTGTCGGAGAGCGACCATAACGGCGCCGACTTTTCCATGGCGCGCGATCTTATCGCGGCACTTGAGAACGAGGCGGAGTTTCCGGTGTCGCCCTTCCACGCAATCGAGGCGGGTTTGACCGTCATGGCCATCGATAAGGCGTTGGCGCTGGGCCAGATCGTCGATTGTACCGCCATGTGGACGACGCTCGACGGCGCGATGGGCGTGTAGCTCAGTCGTCCAGCGCCTTCGGAACGCCAGCGGCGGCTTGAGTGTTCGCCGCAACGATCGCGCTCAGATTCTGCGGGTCGGATTTGGCGATCTCGCGAAGTTTGACCGCGAGAGGCGCGCAGAGTTCGTCGGTCGTTTCCAATAGGAACTCGAACGAAGTGTTGCGACGGTCTTCGCGCTCCCTAAGCTCGGCCGACAAGTCGCCGACCTTGGCAGCGTTTCCCGCGGCTTGAGCCCCGGCGATCGCTTCGTTGACGCTCGCGATCGACTCGGTTTCAGCCAGGATGCCTTCGACCGCCAACGTGATGCGTGCCATGCACTGGTAGATTTCCGCACGCACGTCGGGGTCCGAGATGTCGGCGATGCGCTCGCGATTGCGCTCGTAGACGCTGAGGTCGCGCATGCAGGTGCGGACGAGCCGAACGGTGTAGGGGCCGTAGGGATTGCCTCTGGCGCGGGCGTCCTTGGCCAGCGTGGTCAGAACGGTCAGCGAGGCGACTAGGTCAAGGCAGACGAGCGCGATCGAACGTTCCTGCCGCTTGCGCGCCAAGCGATCGAGCAGCCAGGTCACCAGAAAGCCGCCGGTGCTTGCGAGGAACGCGCCGATGATCATGGCGACGAACTGCGCGCCGGCCACGCCGGTCAGGTCGAAGATCGATCCGGTGACGTTGGCTGCCATTGTCTATCGCGGCGGCACGCTGGCGCTGAGCACCAGGTCGGCAGCTTTCGCGTCGTCCCACTCGGCTGGGCCGACGAGACGGCCGCGTTCGTTGCCGTCGCGGTCGATCAGCACGGTCGTCGGCAGCCCGATGACTTTGAAATCGCCTTGCGCGCGCATTGTCGGATCGACGTAGACGCCCAGGTGCTTGATTTCGTGCTCGTTGAAGAAGCCCTGGACGACCGGAGGACCGCCGCGGTCGATCGAGAGTGCCACGACGACGACACCCAGCGGCGCAAGCTGCTGCTGCAAACGGTCGAGCATCGGCATCTCGGCGACGCACGGCGTGCACCAGGTGGCCCAGAGATTGAGCACGACCACTTTGCCGCGGAAGCGCTCCAAATTGATCTTCGCGCCGCTTAGATCAAGAAACTCCGTCATCGGCGCACGCGTTATTTCGCGCGCCGGGATGAAGTTCTCGATCCCGCCCAACTTGGTCGGCGGTTCTTCATCGTTAAGGCCCGACTTGAGGTAGACGGCGAAGCCCACGGCGGCCAATATGGCCCCGATCAGCACAATCACGACGATCCGCCAGGATGCGGTCATTCAACGACTTTCGCGAGAGACGATGACGACGAACGAAATGTGGGGCGGCCGGTTTGCACGGGGCCCGGCCGAAATCATGGAGGAGATCAACGCTTCCATCGACTTCGACCGCCGCCTTTATGCCCAAGATATCGCCGCCTCGAAAGTCCATGCTGAGATGCTGGCCCAGCGCGGCATTATCGCGCAGGCGGACGCGGCCGCCATTCTGCGCGGTCTCGACACTATCAAGTCCGAGATCGATCAAGGGAAATTCACGTTTTCGCGGGCGCTGGAAGACATCCACATGAACGTGGAGGCGCGGCTGAAGGACTTGATCGGAGAGCCCGCCGGACGCCTGCACACGGCCCGGTCGCGCAACGACCAGGTGGCGACGGATTTTCGACTCTGGGTGCGGGAAGCAATCGACAGTCTGGAGGCTCGGCTGGTTGTGTTTCAGCGGGCGCTGGTGACCAAGGCCTCAGCGCATTCGGCAACCGTGATGCCGGGGTTCACGCATCTGCAGACGGCGCAGCCGATCACCTTCGGGCACCATCTGCTGGCTTATGTCGAGATGGCAGCGCGGGACCGGGCGCGTTTTGCCTCGGCGCGGATGTCGGTAAACGAGTCGCCGTTGGGGTCGGCCGCACTCGCTGGGACCTCGTTTCCGATCGACCGGGAGGCGACGGCGAAGGGGCTGAAATTCGCGCGGCCGATGCGCAATTCGTTGGACGGGGTTTCGTCGCGGGACTTCGCGCTAGAGTTCTTGAGCGCGTGCGCGATTTTGAGCACGCAGCTGTCCCGGTTGGCTGAAGAGATCGTGCTCTGGAGTTCGTCGGCGTTTCGCTTCATCCGGCTTAGCGATGCGTTCTCGACGGGCTCATCCATCATGCCGCAGAAGCGTAACCCCGATGCCGCGGAGCTTGTGCGCGCGAAGTCGGCGCGGGTAACAGGGGCGCTCGTCACGTTGCTTGGCGTGATGAAGGGGCTGCCGCTCGCCTATGCGAAGGACATGCAGGAAGACAAGGAGGCGGTGTTTGACGCGGCCGATTCCACGGCGTTGGCGCTGGCCGCGATGACGGGCATGGTCGAGGACCTGCAGGTCAACGAGGCGGAGATGCGCCGCGCGGCGGGCGAAGCGTTCTCGACCGCGACCGACGTCGCCGATTGGATCGTGCGGGTGCTGAAGAAGCCGTTTCGCGAGGCGCATCACGCGACGGGGCGGATCGTCGCCTTGGCTGAAGCGCGCAAATGCGGGCTTGCCGATTTGACGCTGGCCGAGCTGCAATCGGTTGAGCCCGGCATCACGGCCGATATACAGTCGGTGTTGAGTTTGGACGCCTCCGTCGCCAGCCGTACCAGTTTCGGCGGCACGGCCCCGGAGCGGGTCCGCGAACAGGTTCGGTTTTGGCAGGAGCAGCTCAAATGATCATGCGGGTGTTGATTGTCGCGGCGTTGGTCGCCGGCTTGGGCGTGAGCGCCTGCGGGAAGAAGGGGCCGTTGGAGCCGCCGAAGGCATCGGTCGCGGCCACAAAGTAGTTTGCCGCTCGACTGCAGCCCGTTGGCCGAGCAGATGTTCCGCGACTTCGCGGCTAGGCACCGCCTTGCGATTGAGAAGATCGATCAGCCGAATGTCGAACTTCTGATGCGCGTGCCTCGGCAGGAGTGTCTTAGTTTCGAGATCACCCTTTGTTGCCAGAACTGCGACGAGCTCAACATAGGTGTTGCAGAGTTTTGGTCGACCTTCTTTCCGTTCGAGAAGGTGAGGAGCACCGTTGAAATAGCGCTCGACGGTCTCGTCTCCGGCGAGTACTCCATTCTGACGACTTGGCGATCGGGTAGATACGTCGGAGGCACGCTGCAGAGAATGGCCCAAGATGGTTGGCAAACGGTCGCCAGCCATGCCGTTCTGAAGATACCGTTCGTGCGTACGACAACGAGACGAATCTCGAACGAAGCTCGCCGACCTGCCTAGGGTGGGTCCATGGGGAAGTGCATCGTTTCATAAGCTTCGATCTGCGTCGCAAGAACATCAAGCGGGTCGCCCGCTGGTGTGCCGAGTTTTGCTCCCCAACGGTGCGCTACTTCGGTCAGCGCCGCTTCGTAGTCGGCTTCTGCGCGGATTCGTTTGACTTCAGCCATTTTGGATTATCTCAGAATCCCAGACGTTCGCGAATTGGCGGCGACTCGTAGAAGGCCATCACCTCAGCCTCGGCTTGGGGGCAGTTCTTCCAGAAGCCATCGCCGAGGTGTCTTCGTTTGAAGAATGCGTGTGCGTGCCAGTCGAAGCACGCTTTCAGCGCAGCTTGATGCGTTGCGAGCGCTTCAAGATAGGGCGCGAGTGGCAACCCGGCGTGCGCGATGCCGCACAACAAAGCGTCGATTGACGCCCCGTCGACGTACAATTGTTCCGTCGTCAACGATTCGAGCGCCGCCAGCCTGTCGGCGAACCACGCCTCGATCACGCACTGGACGGCCTGCTGTTGGTGCTTCGGCCAGTTGTTCCATTGCGCTCGCTTGAGCTTGTCGAGCAACACCTCGGGGGACGGCCACCAGTCCTGCGACGTGGCGATGTCGAAAAGGCGTGGAAGGAAGTACAAGAAGTCTCTCTCATCGCCCATCGTCAGAAAAAGCGAGGAACCGTAGTTGCTGAGGTCATCGGCCGAGAGTTCACGTAAGCTTTTGGCCAACAGCAGACAAACCTCTTTCGGGTCGGTGCAGCACGGACAGCCTTCGATCGTGCGCGGTTTGGGCGCGCGGAATTCAGCGTAGAGCGCCTCAACGGCGTCGTGTAACTGTGGCGAACGCATGGGAAATCCAATACACCGATCCGGTCTTTTACGCACGTGCGGACCTGCTAAATGAACCATTTCGACTACCGCGACGGCGCGCTATTCGCCGAGGATGTACCGCTCGCTGACATTGCGAAGGCGGTGGGGACGCCGTTTTATTGCTATTCGACGGCGACGCTGGAGCGGCACTTCAAAGTGTTTGCAGAGGCGATGCCTGAGGGGGCGCTGATCGCTTATGCGGTCAAAGCGAACGGGAGCCTGGCTGTCATCAAGACGCTCGCCAAGCTGGGTGCTGGGGCGGATATCGTTTCGGGTGGTGAATTGAAGAAGGCGCTGGCGGCTGGGGTGCCGGCGTCGAAGATTGTGTTTTCTGGCGTGGGCAAAAAGCGCGAGGAGATGGCGCTGGCGCTGGACGCCGGTATCTATCAGTTCAATGTTGAGGGCGAGGAAGAGCTCGACGTTTTGAGCGAAGTTGCCGCGTCGAAGGGGGCGACGGCTGCGATTGCGGTTCGCGTCAATCCCGATGTCGATGCGAAGACGCATGCAAAGATTTCGACCGGTAAGGCGGAGAACAAGTTCGGCATCGCCTGGTCGCGGGCGAAGGCGACCTATGCGCATGCCGCGCGGCTGCCGGGAATCAAGGTCGTCGGCGTCGACGTTCATATCGGCAGCCAGATCACGGACCTTGGGCCGTTCCGGCAAGCGTTTGCGAAGGTTGTGGGGCTGGTGCGCGAGTTGCGCAGTGATGGCCACGCGATTTCCCGCGTCGATCTGGGCGGCGGGTTGGGCGTGCCTTACGATGATCGCTCCGCGCCGCCGGCGCCCGAAAGCTATGGCGCTGTGGTGCGCGAGGCGACCGGCGCGTTGGACGTGCAGCTGATCATGGAGCCGGGGCGGCTGATCACGGCGAATGCGGGGGTTTTGGTCTCATCCGTGCTTTATGTGAAGCGCGGCGAGGGCAAGGAATTCCTCATTCTGGATGCGGGTATGAACGATTTGATCCGTCCTGCGCTTTACGATGCTTGGCACGAAATCGTGCCGGTGCGGCACAGCAACCTGCAACGCAGGGTTTACGATATCGTCGGACCGGTGTGCGAGAGCACGGACCTGTTCGCACGGGATCGTGAAATCCCGGCCGTTTCCGCGGGCGAATTGGTTGCCATACTGTCGGCCGGTGCCTATAGCGCCGTGCAGGCGTCCAGCTACAATGCCCGACCGTTGGCCCCGGAAGTGCTTGTAAAAGGGCGCCATTTTGCGGTCACACGGCCGCGGCAGACTGTTGAAGAGATGATCGCACAGGAGCGCTGGCCGGATTGGCTCTAGCGCCCGCATGGGTGGTTCGAGTTGAGCGTTGACGGCGAACAGAAGGGCATTGAGGCGCGGGATGGGCTGCCCCAGACCGTGCAGCAACGCATCATGTTGGCGTGGGCGTCGCTCTCGGTCGAACGGCTGTGGCCGTTGCTGTGGCCGGCCGGCGGCGTGGTTGGTCTCTTTCTGATTTTGGCGCTGGCCAACCTGTTCGTCTATTTGCCCGAATGGCTGCATCTGCTCAGCCTGATGGGCTTCATTGGCGCGATCGTTTGGGCGGTCATGTACTCGATGCGCCAGACGTCGGTGCCGACGCGGGCACAGGCGGTTCGCCATCTGGAGCAATCGAGCGGGCTTGAGCACCGGCCGTTGAGCACGCTTGAGGATCATCCGGCGGCGGGCGACGACGACACGAAGCATCTGTGGGACGCGCACCGGCGCTGGGTCCTCAAGCACATCGATCGGCTGACAGTGGCGTGGCCACGGCTGTCGCTGGCGGCGCGCGATCCGCATGCGTTGCGCGTGCTAATAGCGTTTGTGATCGTGGCGCTGACCGTGGCCAATTGGTCAGACGTTCCGATCCGGCTCGCGGCTGCCGTTTCGCCCGGCTGGGCGCAAGGCAATGTGCCCGCGACGTTTGAAGCTTGGGTGACGCCGCCCGCCTACACCGGCGAGGCGCCACGGCATTTGAGTTCGACTACCTCGTCCACATCCGCGGATGTGATCCCGGTGCCGCGCGGGGCGACGCTGACCGTGCGCACGCATGGCGATGCTTCGGCGAGCCTACGGGTGGGTTCGCTGGGCAGTTCGGTGCCCAATCAGACCCGGCCGGAATTCCTGCCTGCGGGCGGCGACGCGCGCGATGCGAAGCTGGCTATCGATACCGACATGACGGTGCGGCTGTCGTTGAACGCGTCGCAGACCGCGATTTGGAAATTCAAGATCACGAAGGACACACCGCCCAAGATCGCGTTCAAGACGCCGCTCGCGGTGACAACGGCGGCGTCGTTGCGGTTCAACTATGTGGTCAAGGACGATTACGGCGTGACGGCGGCGACCGCGCGGATTGCGCTTGATCACGCGTCGAGCCCCTCCGACCGCAAAGCGCCGTCGCCGATTTCGTTCGAGCTGCCGTTGCCGCCCGCGCCCGCGAAAGAGGGCGACGCAACCGTCTTTAAGGATTTGACCGCACATGTTTGGGCCGGGCTGCCAGTGACGGTGACCTTGGTTGCACGCGACGAGAACGGACAAACGGGTACGACGAAGCCGGTGAAGCTGGTGCTGCCGGAGAGGCACTTCAAGGATCCGCTGGCGCGCGCAATGATCGAACAGAGGCGCAGCCTTGCGCGGGATGTCTCATCGGCGCCAGTCGTGGCCAAGGCGCTGGATGCGCTGACGATCGCGCCGGAGCGCTTCATCCCGGATCAACGGATCTATCTGGCGCTGCGAACGGCTTATTACATGGTTTCGCGGGCGCGCGGCGGGGCGGAAGTTGCCGCGGTCGAACAGTTGCTATGGGACTTGGCGCTTCGGATCGAGGACGGCGACACGCCGCAGGCACAAGCCGAGCTGCGTGACATTCAGCAGAAGCTGATGGAGGCCCTTGCGAGGGGCGCGCCGGAGCACGAGATCGAGCAGCTGATGGCGCAACTGCGTGCGGCGATCGACCGCGCGATCAAGGCGATGGCCGAGAAGGCACAAAGTCAACCCAGCGGCATGCCCGGCATGAGTGGGCAGATGGTACGGCCGCAAGACTTGAAGTCGATGCTGGATCAGATTCAGAACCTGTCACGGCAGGGCTCGCGCGCGGCGGCGCAGCAGATGCTGTCGCAGCTGCAGAATCTGCTCGAGAACATGCAGGCGATGGGGCAAGGGCAGATGTCGCCGGAGCAGAAGTCGGCGACGGACGCGCTTGAAAAGCTCGGCTCCATGATCGCGCGGCAGCGGGCTTTGATGGACAAAACGTTCCGCGAGAACCAAGCGAACGACGAGGCCGGAAAGCCCAATAAGCCCTCAGCATTGAAGAGCGACCAAGCGAAGCTCAGCGACGAGCTGACCGCAATCATCAAGCAGACCAAGCAGGGCGCGGAAGAAACCTCGCGCGCGCTCACCCGGGCGCAAGATGCGATGGATGAGGCGGCGGATCAGCTCGGCTCTGGTAAGCTAGGTTCCGCCGGCGGCAACCAGCAGAAGGCGATCGACGAGTTGCGCAAGGGTGGCGAGGCCATCGCTAAACAACTCATCCAGCAGATGCAGGCGCAGGGTGCGATGGGACCCGGCCAGGGCATGGGCCAGGGCGAGAATGAAGATCCGTTCGGCCGGCCACAGGCGTCTTATGGGCCGTCGTTCGGTGGGTCGGTCAAGGTGCCGGACAAGATCAACATCCAGAAGGCGCGCGAGATTCTAGAAGAGCTTCAACGGCGCGCCGGCGAGCGCGGGCGGCCGATGAACGAGCTTGAGTATATCGACCGGCTGCTGCGGCGGTTCTGAATCGGTTTGTCTCGCGGCTGTGATACTGATCGTGTGTACAGCCACCGAGGAACCCGAACCATGCCCCGCCTTCGCCAAGTCCCACGCGCCGACGCCGACCCGTTTGTGCAGCAGCTTTACAACGTTCTGTTCGGCGCGCGCGATCCGGTCAAGGAGCCTGGGACCGCGACGGGGACGCCGGGGAATTGGTGGACCGTGTTCGCGCTGGTGCCGGATGCGTTCAAGCACACGACCGAAGGGTTTCAGTTCTATCGCAGCCCGAAGCGCAAGATTTCGCCGAAGTTGCGCGAGCTCGGGCAGATCCGCGCCGGCTGGGCGCGTGGCTCGCAGTTCGTGTTCTCGCAGCATTGCAAGGCTTGCCGCGATGTTGGTTTCAGCGAGGCGCAAATCAAGGCCATTCCTTATTGGCCGATCGCGGATGTGTGGAGCCCGGTCGAGCGCGCAGTTCTTGCCTATACGGATTGCCTGGTGCTGATGGGCGGGCGAGTGCCGGAGGAGATTTTCGATGCGCTGAAGGCGCATCTTTCGCATGAAGAGATTCTGGAGCTGACCTACATCACTACGACCTATGAGATGCACGCGACGATGTCGCGCGCTTTGCGGCTTGAGTATGACGACGTGGACGAGCGCGTGGTCGAGATCGCGGCGCCGGCTGGGGCGAGCCTCGACGTGATGAACATGGTGGACAAGAAAGAGTAAGAAGACGGCGGCGAGCCCGGTTGATAGACTCGAGGAAACAGTTCAGGAGCAGATAATGAGCTTTCAAGCGCGAGTTGGATTGATCGTTGCCTTTGCCGGCGCGCTGGGCATTGCCGCCTGCGAAGGCGGAACCGCGGCTTCGGGCGGCATTGTGCGCGTCGTGTCGACGACGTCGTTCGGGATGTGCGTCGGCTACTGCACAACGAAACTTGAGATCACCGAAGACGGCGCCGTGCTGGTGCGCGAGAGCCGCGGCGGGCGCGGTGCCGCGGAGTTGCCAACGCAGACGCTTAAGACACCGCTCGCTGCCGACGAGTGGCAGGAGATTGTCCGCCTTGCCGGGACGTCAAAGTTCGAGGGTCTACCGGCCGTGATCGGCTGTCCGGATTGCGCCGACGGTGGAGCTGAGTCCTTGACGGTTGAGGGCTCCGGCGGGACGAAGACGGTGTCGTTCGATCATGGCGCCAAGGTTGACGGGCTGCAGCCGCTGCTCGACCGGGTGCGCGACCTTCGGGCAAAGCTGACGCCAAAGGAACCGTGATCCGGCTGCGACGGGTACACCTACGGGCGCGCTCGCTTAACTGAGCACAAACCCCTCGTATCCGTTTGCGACCACTTCGGCGCACTTCTGGCGGTAGGCCGGTACGCCGCCGACGTAGGGCAGGAAGGTTCTAGGTTTGCCCGGAATGTTGGCACCCATGTACCAGGAGTTGGCGCGGGCCATGAGTGTCATGGCGCCCAGTTCGTTGACGTGGGCACCCCAGGCGGTTTCGGCGGCTTCGGTCGCTTCCAGCGTTTGCTTCTTGCGAGCGTCGAGGTCGGCCAGCGCACGGGCGATCCAATCGACGTGGTGTTCGATCGAGGGCGGCATGTTCGTCAGCACGCTAGGACTTTGCGGGCCGGTGACCGTGAACAGGTTCGGGAAGCCCGCAACCGTCAGGCCCAGATAGGTCTTGGGCCCGTGTGCCCATTTGTCTTTCAGCTTCAGGCCGTTCCTGCCAACGATGTCGATCTTGGTCAGCGCTCCGGTCATGGCGTCGAAGCCGATGGCGTAGACGATCGCGTCGAATGCGTAGTCTGCGTTAGCGGTACTGATGCCCGTTTTCGTTATGCGTTCGATGCGGGCTTGCGACACGTCGACCAGCTTCACGTTGGCACGGTTGTAAGTGTCCCAGTAGCCGCTATCCACGCAAAGGCGCTTGGTGCCGACGGGATGGTTCTTCGGCGTAAGCAGGTCTGCCGTCTTCGGGTCTTTGACGATGCTCTTGATTTTGCGGGCGAAGAAGTCGGCGGCAACTTTGTTCGCGTTCTCGTCGATGCCGGTGTCGGCAAAGCCGCCCAATACGGCGAAGCCGCCGCGCTGCCAGCGCTCTTCGAAGATCTGCTCGACTTCATCGGCCGGCGTTTGGGTCAGCAGGCGGTCCTGCGGGTCGATTTGGCGGACACCGGAGTTGTTCGCGAGCGCTTGAGAACGGAAGCGTGCGCGGTTCAGCTTCCAAAGCTCTTCGATCGCCGGATCGGCCTTACTGTTGTGGGCGGGTACCGTGTAGTTCGGCGTGCGCTGAAACACGGTCAGGTGCTTGGCCTGCTTTGCGATCTCAGGGATTGACTGCACGGCTGACGAACCCGTGCCAATGACGGCAACGTTCAGGCCCGTGAAGTCGACCGGTTCGTGCGGCCAGCGGCTGGTGAAATAGGACTTGCCTTGGAAGTCGTTCACACCGGGGAAGTCGGGATCCTTCGGGATCGACAGGCAGCCTGTGGCCATGACGAGGGCGCGGGCGCTGATTTGATCGCCCTTGTCGGTCGTGACCAGCCAGCGCTTCGACTGTTCGTTCCAATGGGCTGCGGTCACGCGGGTGTTGAAGCGGATGTCCTTCTTCAGATCGAACTTCTTCGCGACGTGTTCGAGGTACTTCAAGATTTCGGGCTGTGGCGCGTAGCGCTCGCTCCAGCGCCATTCTTCGTCGAGCGCGCTTGAGAACGAGTAGCAGTACTCCTGGCTCTCGATATCGACGCGCGCGCCGGGATAGCGGTTCCAGTACCATGTGCCGCCGATGCCGGAGCCTGCTTCGAACACGATGGCGCTGGTGTTCTGGTGGCGCAAGCGATGGAGCATGTAGAGACCGGCAAAGCCGGCACCGACGATGACAGTGTCGATGTGAGATTGGGGCATGATCGTGCGCTCGCGGTTGGCGGGGCAAGCTTAGCGCGGCATTTGACGTGTTGGCTACTCGGCGCTTTTCGGCTTTTTCGTACCGATAACTTCGTCGACCACGGCGCAGATGCCGGCGATCGTGAAGGGTTTGGAGACCACGCGGTAGACGAGGTCGTTCAGGCCGTGGGCGCGCTCGATTTGATGCTCGTGGCCGGACATGATGATGATCTTCATCTTCGGGTAGTCGCGACCGACGGCGAGCGCCAGCGCTATGCCGTCCATGATGGGCATGTCGATGTCGGTCAGAAGAAGGTCGAACTTTGCCTTCTTGAGGTGCTCCAACGCCTCGGAGCCGTCCGGGGCCATGGTGACCTTGTGGCGTCGTTGTTCGAGCCCGCGGGCGATAAACTCCCTGAGCGCCAGTTCATTCTCTGCGATCAGGATTTTCGCCATTTCCTCCGACCTACGATCACGACTGGCTTAGAATAGCTATAAAGGGCAGTCCACGGAATTTATGGGCGGCGTCCATGCCGTAACCCACAACAAATCCGTCGGGACAGGCAAATCCAACAAAATCCGCGTGTTCGGCAATGTCGCCGCGGGCTGCCGTTTTATCCAGCAAGACACACACTTTCACCGCTTTTGCGCCACGTTCCAGCATGTGGCGGCGGGCAAAGGCAATCGTCCGTCCACTGTCTAAAATGTCATCGATAAGCAAAACCTCGCGACCTTCGACGGGGATTTCCACATCCCTGAGCAGGCGAACGGTTCCGGACGACACGGTCGCGGCGCCGTAACTGGCCAAAGTCATGAAGTCGACCTCGGGATTCATGTCGTGAACGGCGAGGGCGCGAATCAGGTCGGCCGCGAAAACGAAGCTGCCTTTGAGGATCGCGACGGCGGCAAAATCCTTCGGCATGCCGGCGGCAATATCGGCGGCGAGGGTTTGCAAACGCTCGGCGATTTGATCGGAGGGATAGAGTGGCTCAAGCCGAGCCACGCTATTCGTCCTTCTTCGCGAAGCGGACCTCAAGGTCGTAGGCGTCGGAAGGCGGGCTCTCGAGGCGGGCGGCGAACGTGCCCTTTTCCTTTGGGCCCAGATGGCGCTGATCGGCGAGTACGGTCCAGTGATAGAGTTCCTTGCCGGCCTGGTCGCGCACCGCAAGGCGCACGCGGGGCACGGGCAGGTCGCGATCGGTCTCGTTGATGATCTCACCCTTGATCGCTATCACGGGGACAGTGTTGTTCATCTCCTGCGTGTGGGTCGCCACGATCTTGAAGCCGCGCGTGTTCACGGGCATGCCGAGCGCGTTGTAGAGGCTGGCCGAGGCAGGCCAGAGCTTCACGATGGATTCGGGCGCGGAGAAGAAGAGCAGCGGAATGCCCGCAACAAAGGCAACGAGCGCCAAGATCCCGGCCATGCTGCGCGAGCGGGCGCGCTGACGATCGCTGGACGCCGGCGGCGACATCTGCTGGGGCTGCGGAATCTCAAAGCGCGGGGTCGGTGCGGGGATCGACGGTGCCGGCAACATGCGCGAGCGATCGGTGACCGGACCGGACGGCATCGGCGGCTCTTCCACAGGCACCGGGATTGGTGTCGGCGGCAAGTCGGGCGCTGCGTCCTGGAACCATGCGTGCGCACAACGCGCACAACGAACCTGACGCCCGGGTGGTCGGACCACTCCGGCTTCAAGCAGGTATCGTGTTGCGCAGCGGGGGCAGGTAATTATCATTCCAGGCTTGAGCCCGTTTCGATTCTAGCGTTTTCGCACAACCCCTTCGCGCCTGCAAGCAAGCGCAATTTGAGCGATGACGCCTAACCCATTAACCGAAAAGGATTAATTGGTGGTTCGCTTCGAGAATGTCGGAATGCGATATGGCTTGGGGCCGGAAATCTTGCGTGACATTTCATTCACGTTGGAGCAGGGCTCCTTCCACCTCCTGACCGGTCCGTCAGGGGCGGGGAAGACTTCGCTCCTGAAATTGATCTATTTGGCGGAGCGGCCGTCGCGCGGGGCGATCTCGATGTTCGGGCGCGATATTGCAACCACGCCGCGTGACGAGCTGCCGGCACTCCGGCGGCGGATTGGGGTGGTGTTTCAGGAGTTCCGGCTGCTCGAGCACCTCACCGTGTTCGATAATGTGTCGCTGCCGCGGCGGGTGACGGGGGAGCCCGAGCATCAATACCGCGCGGAGGTCGAGGAGCTGCTGTCGTGGGTCGGGCTCGGCAACCGGTTGAACGCGAAGCCCGCGACGCTGTCAGGCGGGGAGAAGCAACGCGTAGCGATCGCGCGAGCCGTGGTTGCGAAGCCGGAATTGCTGCTTGCGGACGAGCCCACCGGCAACGTCGACCCGGAGATTGGCGGACGGATTATGCGGCTCTTCATCGAGCTCAACAAGCTCGGCACGTGCGTGATGATCGCGACGCACGATCAGCGCATCATGGAGCGGCTGCCGGCGTCGCGCATCTATAAGCTTGCGGAAGGCCGGCTCTCGCAAGCACAAGCCAGTGACGTTGTGGCGGAGGCCAAGCGCGCGTGAACCCAGGAGCGCCATCGGGACTGATGCCGGCGGACAGCGCGTCCGGCACAACGCTGCACACGATCGTGGCAGTGATGAGCTTTCTTGCCTGCTTGGCGCTGGGGTTCGTGTTGACGCTGAGCCGGCTGGCCACGGAATGGACCGACGGGTTGTCGGGCTCGGTGACGGTGCAGTTGCTACCTTCCGCGCAAATTGCGCCCGACGATCAGGTGAAAGAAGCCCTGCGGTTGGTGCGCAATTGGCCGGGCATCTTCTCCGCCCGCGCGATCAGCCGCG
>CAZJOM010000009.1:0-17665 GCA_964547645.1 uncultured Flavobacteriaceae bacterium | reverse complement strand
CTGCGGTTGGTGCGCAATTGGCCGGGCATCTTCTCCGCCCGCGCGATCAGCCGCGAGGAATCGGCCAAGATGCTGGAGCCCTGGCTCGGCGGCGGCAATGTGATGGCCGATCTGCCGGTGCCGCAGCTCATCGAAGTGATCCTAACGCCGGGACGGCCGGTGGAACTTGAGGGGCTTGGACGTGCGCTGGCAGACGGTGTTCCTGGAGCCGTGCTTGACGACCATCAACGGTGGAACCAAGAGCTTGCCGCATTCGCAGCGTCGTCTGAAGCGGTCGGGTGGGCGGTGTTGTTGCTGATTGCGCTTGCGACCTTTGCGATCGTGATCTTCGCCACGCAAGCGGGGCTGCAGGCGCATCGCGAGATCGTGGAGGTCGTGCACATGATCGGTGCGCGGGACGTGTTCATCGCCAACGAATTTCAACGGCACTTCTTGTGGCTGGGCCTACGCGGCGGTGTGATCGGGCTGCTGCTGGCGGCGGCGACGCTCGTCGGGAGCAGCTTCTTTTGGGACAGCCGCGAAGCTCCCGTTGGGGCACAGTATCTGCCTCAGCTCGTCAGTTCGCCGTTTCACTACGTTTGGCTGTTGGGCGTACCGCTGGTGATCGGGCTGATTGCGATGTGGACGGCACGGTACACGGTCTTACGCGTTCTCGGCCGCATGCCATGAAGGTCGTTCTGCTCGGTCGCGACGGCGTGCTGAGCGAAGATCGCGACGATTGCATCAAGCATCCGGGTGAACTGGTGATGATCGCGGGCGCTGCGGAAGCGGTGGCGCGGCTCAATGCGGCACAGATCAAGGTCGCGATCGTGAGCAATCAATCGGCGGTTGGTCGCGGAATAATCTCGGCCGAGATGATGGAGCGCATCAACGCGAAACTGAGATCGGAACTCGCCGCCGGCGGGGCGCGGTTGGATCTGCTTCTGACCTGCACTGATGCGCCGTGGGTGGCCAGCGAACGGCGGAAACCCGGGCCCGGGATGCTGCGTGAGGCGCTGTTGCATTTTCGCGCCGCCGCGCACGAAACAGTGATGATCGGCGACCAATTGAGCGACCTTCAGGCGGCGCGGGCGGCCCAGGTGGCGCCAATCCTGGTTAGAACTGGTAAAGGCGCCCTGGTACAAGCTCAGGGCCTGCCGCAGGACATTTTGCCGGTCTCGGTTTATGATTCAGCGGCCCATGCGGTCCAAGCCTTGTTGGCTGATCGCTGAACTATGCCGGAGCAACAATGCAGTGCATTCCGAGCCATCGGGAGGATTGGCGTTGATCGGTTTCGCATTTCGCGTAGCCGTGGCGACGTTTGTCGTCGCGGCGCTTGGCTTTCCGATTTTCGTGTGGAGCCTCGCGCGCACATCGATTGATCCGGAGAATGCCGAAGCGATCGTCGCCTTGACCGGCGGCGCGGAACGACTGAGCGCGGCGCTGGAATTGCTCGATCGTGGCAAGGGCGACCGGCTTTTGATCTCTGGCGTACACGCTGAAACGACGCGGCAGGAACTCTTGGAGGCCGTGGGCCAACCCGCGCAGCGCGCTGCGTGCTGTGTCGATCTCGGCCGGGGCGCGGAGAGCACGATCGGCAACGCAAGCGAGACTGCGTCGTGGGCGGAGGAGCATGGCTATAAGTCGCTGATCGTGGTGACCGCGAGTTACCACATGCCGCGCAGCTTGCTTGAGCTGCATGCGACGATGCCTGATGTGAAGTTGGTGGCCTATCCCGTCTTTCCCGAGAGCGTGCAACTCGACGGCTGGTGGCATGATCCGCTGACGACCGGCGTACTGGCGTGGGAGTATGTGAAGCTCTTGGGTTCGACGGTCCGGGTGGCGTTTGCGACCGAGTTCTGGAGCAAAGCGGCACCGGCGGTCGGCCCGACCACGATCGAACCAGCGCCGGGGGCGCCGAAACCTGTCGAATCTGCCGCTACGAGCGTCGCCCAGTAGTGCGGGCTTGCGCGCGCAGGGCGCGGTCGCGATAACTCATCCGATCTTGCAACGACGCTCGAGTATCCGCTTGGTCGCGCTCCGCTCCCTCTTGTTCCAGGCCGCATTCTGGACGTTTTCGACAATCATCAATCTGGCCTACATCCCGGCGCTGCTGCTCGACCGGCGCGTTGTGCTGGACGGTCAGGAGACCTGGGCGCGCGTGAGCTTTTGGCTGTTGAGGCATATCGTGGGCCTCGACTACGAAGTGCGCGGGCGCGAGAACCTGCCGCAAGGTGCTGCGATCATTGCCGGCAAGCACCTCTCAATGTGGGAGACCGTGGCGGCGCACGTGCTGGTTCATCACCCGGCGACCGTGATGAAACGGCAGCTTTTGATGATCCCCGGCTACGGTTGGTATGCGCGCAAGGCAAAGATGATCATCGTCGATCGCGAAGCCGGGGTGAAATCGATCCGCTCGATGCTTGCCGCCGCGAAAGCGCGGTTGGCGGAAGGCCGATCGATCGTGATCTTCCCGGAGGGTACGCGTCGGCCGATGGGTGCCGAGCCCGACTACAAGCCCGGCGTTGCGGCACTCTATGGCGCGCTCGATGTTCCGTGCGTGCCGATGGCGCATAACTCGGCGCTGTTCTGGCCGCGGCGTGGGTTCTTGCGGAAGCCCGGGCGGATCATTGTCGAGTTTCTACCGGCGATCCCCGCGGGCTTGAAGCGGCACGAATTCATGGCGGAGCTGCAGCGACGGCTCGAAGAAGCCACGAACCGGCTGCTCGCTGAGGGCGGCTTTCAGCCCAACGCTGCTGGTTAAGGCGGCTCGCGAAAGCCGCAGAGAACGCAGCAAGAACGATTCGTTGCCCTACTTTCGGGGTTGAGCTAGAGTTCTCGCCTCCAAAAACTTTGGTGAGGGTGCGTGCCGTCGATGGCTGAGCTTGCCGATATTTCGCGTCAGATCTGGGATCTGAAGTACCGGCTGAAGGGCTCGGGGGTTGCGCAGCCCGACGAGACGGTCGAGGACACGTGGGCGCGGGTCGCGGGAGCGGTTGCGCTTGCTGAGAAGTCGGAGCATCGCGCGCGGTGGAGCGACGAGTTCGCAAGTGCGCTTAGCGACTTTCGATTTTTGCCGGCGGGCCGCGTGCTGGCCGGCGCGGGATCCGGCCGCTCAGTCACGCTGTTCAATTGCTTTGTGATGGGCACGATCCCCGACGATATGTCGGGCATCTTCGACAATTTGAAGGAAGCCGCGCTGACCATGCAGCAGGGCGGCGGCACCGGGCACGACTTCTCCACGCTGCGGCCCTCCGGTGCCGCGGTGAAGGGCGTGGGTGCAGATGCGTCGGGTCCGGTCTCGTTCATGGATGTGTGGGATTCGATGTGCCGCACGATCATGTCGGCGGGGTCGCGGCGCGGCGCGATGATGGCGACGCTGCGCTGTGATCATCCGGATATCGAAGCGTTCATCGAGGCCAAGCGCGACAAGGAGCGGTTGCGCAACTTCAATCTCTCGGTCCTTGTCACCGACAAGTTCATGCAGGCGGTGAAGGACGATCGGGCGTGGGACCTGGTTTTCGGCGGGAAGGTCTACCGCACGGTGTCGGCGCGCGGGTTATGGGACCGTATTATGGCGTCGACTTACGCCTATGCGGAGCCTGGGGTCGTTTTCATCGACCGGATCAACCAGCGCAACAATCTGTGGTACGCTGAAGAAATCGCAGCAACAAACCCGTGCGGGGAGCAGCCGCTACCGCCCTATGGCGCGTGCCTGCTGGGTTCGATCAATCTGACGAAGTTGATCAAGCGCCCTTTCACGGCCGAGGCTGCGCTCGACGAGAAAGAACTCGACGCGTTGACTCGGGTGGCGGTGCGCTTCCTCGACGACGTGATCGACGTTTCGAACTATCCGTTGCCGGCGCAGGAGCGTGAGGCAAAGCAGAAGCGGCGGATCGGGCTTGGAGTCACGGGACTTGCCGATGCGCTGATCATGTGCCGGGCGCGGTACGGCGCACCGGAGTCGATTGCGCTGATCGAACGCTGGTGCAAGACGATGCGGCGCGCGGCCTATCTGGCGTCGAGCGAGATTGCGTCGGAGAAAGGTGCGTTCCCATTGTTCGACCGGGACAAGTTCCTGGGCGGCGATACGGTGCGCGGCTTGGACGAGGATGTGCGCAATCAGATCGCGGCATTCGGCGTGCGCAATGCGCTGCTGACCTCAATTGCGCCGACGGGAACGATCTCGCTTTTGGCGGAGAACGTGTCGAGCGGGATCGAGCCGGTGTTCGCGTATTCCTATAAACGCAAGATTACGAAGGCGGGCGGCGAGAAGGCGGATGAGTTGGTCGAGGACTACGCACACCGCCTCTACCGCGAGCGGATGGGTGATGGTCCCCTGCCCGACTACTTCGTCAACGCGCAAGACCTGACGCCGGCTGCACATGTCGCGGTGCAGGCGGCAACGCAGAAGTACGTCGACAGTTCGATTTCGAAGACGGTGAACTGCCCGGCCGACATCTCGTTCGATACGTTCAAGGACGTTTATCTGCGCGCGTATGAGAGCGGCTGCAAGGGATGCACGACGTGGCGGCCGAACGACATCACGGGTTCTATTTTGAGCTTGGATGAAGCGAAGCCTGCGCCGAAGCTTGAGGCCGTGATGACGGCGCCATCCGAAGTATTTGCGCCGGCACCGGCGCGCGCTCGGCCAACGGGCGACGGCGGCGTGGTCTATATCGCGCGGCCGCTCGATCGGCCGGAGGCGCTGCCGGGCACGACGTACAAGGTGCGGTGGCCGGAGTCGGATCACGCGATCTACATCACCATCAACGATGTCGTCGAAGGCGGGCGCCGGCGGCCGTTCGAGATTTTCATCAACTCCAAGAACATGGAGCACTACGCCTGGACCGTGGCGCTGACGCGGATGATCTCGGCCGTGTTCCGGCGCGGCGGCGACGTTTCGTTCGTCGTCGAGGAGCTGAAGGCGGTTTTCGACCCGCGCGGCGGGCAATGGGTGAATCGGCAGTATGTGCCGTCGCTGCTGGCCGCAATCGGCGGCGTGATCGAGGAGCACATGCTTGCGATCGGGTTCTTGAACAAACCGACGCCGAGCTACGGTCCGCAGCAGAAGGTCGCGAGCATTGCTGAACGGATGCCTGCTGGCGGGTCTGAGGAAAGCCGCGGCGAGTCCAGCGGGGCGCTGGGTCAGTCGTTCAAGTTCTGCCCGCGCTGCTCGAGTCCGAGTCTGACGCGGATCGAGGGCTGCGACACGTGCATGAACTGCGGCTACTCGCGGTGCAGCTGAAGGGGGCGGCCGGGTCGCGGACGATGTGAGCGGGATTCTGAGTCAACTGCGAGAGGCGTTGGATTGGGTTCGGGCTCGCCTCGGCAGCCATCTCTCCGTCCTATGGATTATCGCACCGATCGTGCTGATTGCGGTTGTGCTGGCTGGTTACGGCTGGTGGTGGCGCGTCGTGGCCGACAGCGTGCGCGACCAGATCGGCCAGCTGCAGACAGCGCAGCGCGAGGCCGGGCGCGACTTGAGCTGGGATGCGCTTACCACGCGTGGGTTTCCCTATCGCGTCGAGACCACGGTGGGCGCCTTGCATTTCACGGCGCCGGATCGCGCGACCGCGTGGGACAGCGAGCGCGTGGTCGTGAACGTGCATCCGCTGTCGCTGGGCCAAGTCGAGGTGTCGCTCGAGGGTCAGCAGCATTTCTTCTACGCGCGTGAGCGTTGGGTCGAGACCGATGTTCGGGCCGACAAGGCGCTAGTGAACGTGAGAGGTCTCAACACAGCGGAAACGCGAATCGGTATCGACATCGAGCGACTAACCGGTAAAGCGAAGCTTGATGCGACCGATGTGAACTTCATCGTCGATCAGGCGTCGGGTGGCTTCAACGTTTCGGAGGCGCACGAGGGCGAGCCGTTGCCGCAGGTCGAGCTGTTGGTGCGGCTCAACAATGTGGCGCTGCAGGGCAATCTGGACTTGCCGCTCGGTCCGACGATCGCGCTGGTCGACATCGATGCGGCGGCGAAGTTGCCAGCGAACTTGCCGGAAGCGTCGGCCGCAATACTGTTTGCCGAGTGGCGGCGCACAGGCACGCCGATTGAGATCCGGAAGCTTGAACTCGAATGGGGCGGCGTTTCGGTTGCGGCGACTGGGGAGTTCAAGCTGGACCAGCAGTCGCTGCCCGAGGGAAAGTTCAACCTGAAGCTCGGCAATCACCCGCGCATCTTGGAATTGCTTGAGGCGCAGGGGTTGATAAACACGGAGACGCGCGCTCTGACGAAGAAGGTGCTCGACGTTCTGGCCTTCATGAGCGGCGACGCACAACGGCGGGTGTCTGTGCCAATGCGCATTGAGCAAGGCGCGGTTTACCTAGGTCCTGCGAAGGTCGCAACGATCGTACCGACGCCTGTTGTGGCGCAGCCCGCGCTGCCGGCCGAGCCTGCGACGCCTTAAGACCGATTACTTCTTCTTGTCGCGGCCGAAGTTGACGGCGGCAGTGTCTTGGCCGGCATCGATGACTTCACGGCGGATGGCGCGGGTGCGGGTGAAGAGGTCGAACAGCATGTCGCCTTCGCCCCAGCGGATCGCACGCTGCAGGCGGGAGAGGTCTTCAGAGAAGCGGCCCAAGACTTCGAGCACCGCTTCGCGGTTGTTGAGGAAGACGTCGCGCCACATAGTGGGATCGCTGGCCGCAATACGGGTGAAGTCGCGGAAGCCGCCGGCCGAGAACTTGATCACTTCGCCTTGCGTGACCTGCTCCAGGTCGCTCGCGGTGCCCACGATGTTGTAGGCGATCAAGTGAGGCACGTGGCTGGTGATGGCGAGCACGAGGTCGTGGTGTTTCGGGTCCATCACTTCGACGCGCGAACCGAGACCGCGCCAAAAGGTCGAGAGTTTCTCGACCGCGCCTTCGTCGGTGCCGGCAGGAGGGGTGAGGATGCACCAGCGGCCGTCGAACAATTCGGCGAAGCCGGCGTCGGGACCGGAGTGCTCGGTACCTGCGATCGGGTGGCCTGGAATGAAGTGGACGCCAGCTGGCACATGCGGGCCGACATCGCGAACGACGGCCATCTTGACGGAGCCGACGTCGGTGACGATTGCGCCGGGTTTCAGCGCTGCTGCCGCCGCCTGCGCGACATCGCCGAAAGCGCCGACGGGCGTGCAAAGCACGACGAGGTCAGCGTCGCGCACAGCGTCCTTCGGATCTTCGTGGATCGAGTGGCAGAAGCCGATTTCACCGGCGCGCTTGCGGGTTGCTTCCGTGTGCGCGTGACCGGCGATGTGTCCGGCCAAGCTGCCGCGCCGCATCGCGTGGGCCATGGACGAGCCGATCAGGCCCAGGCCCAACAGCGCTACCTTCGTGAAAAGCGGGCCGGTACGGGTCGTCATTTCATGAACTCTTCAAGAGCGGCGACGGCAGCATGATTGCCCTCTTCGGTGCCGACGGAAATCCGCAGGCAATTCGGCAGGCCATAGGCGGCGACACCGCGAAGGATCACACCGCGCTCGATCAGAAACTGGTCGGCTTTCGCCGCGGTCTTGGCGCCCGTCGCGTCGAATTCGATCAAGAGAAAGTTCCCGACGCTTGAGCGCACCTTCAAGCCGGCAGCCGTGATGCGTTCGGCCAGCCAGTGCAGCCACTTCTGGTTATATGCCGCGGCTTCCGCCACAAATGCCTTGTCGCCGATCGCGGCGACAGCGGCGGCCTGACCTGCGGCTGAAACGTTGAAGGGCCCACGGATTCGGTTCAGCGCGTCGACAACCGCATCCGACCCGTAGGCCCAACCGACGCGCAACGCGGCGAGGCCGTGGATCTTCGAGAACGTCCGCGTCATCACGGTGTTCTCGGTCGTCGCGGCGAGTTCGAGCCCGCTGTCGTAGTCGTTGCGGTTGACGTAATCCGCGTAGGCCGCGTCGATCACCAACAGACAATCCTTCGGAAGACCCGCGTGCAGGCGCCGCAACTCGGCGCGGGTGTTGTAGCTGCCGGTCGGGTTGTTCGGATTGGCGATGAAGACGATCTTCGTACGCGGGGTGACGCGCTTCAGAAGTTCGTCAACGTCGGTGACTAGGTTAGGCTCCGGCGCGGCGACAGGCGTCGCACTCGCGGCGAGTGCGGCGATCCGGTAGACCAAGAAGCCGTGCTCGCTGAACAGAACTTCGTCGCCGGTGCCGGCATAGATCTGCGGGAGTAGGTGCAAGATCTCGTCGGAACCGTTGCCACATACGATGCGGTCGGGGCTCAAGTCGAACGCCTCGCCGATTGCGCGGCGGAGTTCGGCGGCGCTGCCTTCAGGGTAAAGATGCAGGTTGTCGGCCGCGGCCTTGAACGCGGCCACGGCCTTCGGGCTTGCCCCCAAGGGCGTCTCGTTCGCCGAAAGCTTAAAGATGCGCGTGGCCCCGCCGGCGCTGGCGCGGCCGCCGACGTAGGGGTCAATGTCCAATATTCCCGGTACCGGTTTCATGGTTGCTTCTTTAGGCCAAGGCTTTGGGATGCTGCAAAGAAAACATTGACTTGGCCTGAATGGGGACCCTCAATCCGGCGCTTTCCTGGTGGAGCGACTCAAAGCCTCATGTCTACCTTGTTCCAGTCATTGTCGGCGGCCAACGGCGTTCCGGGCGATGCGCTTGGGCCGGCGCGCACGTTCGCGTCGCTGAAGCTGGACTCGGGCGAGGCGCTGGCGCCGGTTACGATCGCTTGGCAAACGTACGGAACGCTGAACGCGGCGAAGTCTAACGCGTTTCTGCTCTGCCATGCGCTGACGGGCGATCAGTATGCGGCCGGGACCCACCCGGTGACAGGTAAGCCCGGCTGGTGGGCGACGATGGTTGGGCCGGGGCTTCCTATCGACACCAACCGCTTCTTTGTGATCTGCGCCAATGTGATCGGCGGCTGCATGGGCTCGTCAGGGCCGCATGAGGTCAATGCGGCGACGGGCAAGCCCTATGGTCTGAGTTTCCCGGTCATCACGATCCGCGACATGGTACGGGCGCAAGCGGTGTTGCTCGACCATCTGGGCATCGACAGTCTGTTTTGTGTCGCCGGCGGATCGATGGGGGGCATGCAGGTGCTCCAGTGGGCGGCCAGCTATCCGGAGCGTGTCTTTGCGGCTCTGCCCTTAGCGACAGCGGCGCGGCATTCGGCGCAGAACATTGCGTTCCACGAAGTCGGACGTCAGGCAATTATGGCCGATCCCGACTGGGCGAACGGCGATTACATCACGAACGGCACGAACCCGAAGAAGGGACTCGCGGTCGCGCGGATGGCCGCGCACATCACTTATCTTTCGGAAGCGGCTTTGCATCGCAAGTTCGGGCGCAATCTGCAGAACCGGGAGGCGCTGTCCTATCGCTTCGACGCGGACTTTCAGGTCGAGAGCTATCTCCGGCATCAGGGGCTTGCGTTCGTCGACCGGTTCGACGCGAACGCTTATCTCTACATCACGCGGGCGATGGACTATTTCGACCTGGCAGCGGACTACGGCGGTGTGCTGGCGAATGCGTTCAATGGCACGAAAACTCGATTCTGCATCGCCTCGTTCACGTCCGATTGGTTATTCCCGACGATGGAAAGCAAGAAGGTCGTGCATGCGCTCAATGCCGCCGGCGCGAATGTCAGCTTCGTGGAGTTCGCAACCGATAAGGGGCATGACGCTTTCCTGCTCGATGTGCCGGAGATGTTCGAGACCTTGAGCGGCTTCATCGATGCGGCAGCGTCCGCGCGCGGACTTCCGGGGAAAGCGTGATGTTGGCGAAATCACCGATACTGCGCAAAGAACTGTTGCGTATTGCCGACATGGTGCCGGCGTCGGCGCGGGTACTCGACGTGGGCTGCGGCAGCGGCGAGTTGATCGAGCATCTGGCGCGCGTGAAGGGCGCGGACGCGCGCGGGATCGAGCTCAGCCAGGAAGGCGTGAACGCTTGCGTGGCCAAGGGACTGCCTGTGATTCAAGGTGATGCGGATACCGATCTTGGCGACTACCCGCCACATTCGTTCGACTTTGCGATCCTGAGCCAGACCATTCAAGCGACGCGCAAGCCGAAGGATGTGCTGGGCCAGCTCCTGCGGATTGGGAAGCGCGTGATCGTGTCGTTTCCGAACTTTGGGTTTTGGAAGGTGCGTTTGAAGTTGGCGCTCACCGGGCGCATGCCGCAGACGGGAGTGCTATCGCACGCTTGGCACGAGACGCCAAACATTCACCTTTGCACAATCGCCGACTTCGTAATGTTGACGCAGGATGTCGGGGCTTCGATCGAGCGATCGCTTGCGGTGGAAGAGGGCGGTGACGTGCGGGAACTTTCGGTGCCGGGCTATTGGGACAATCTTACGGCCGAGGGCGCGATCTTCTTATTGACGCGGCCGGCTTCGTAACCAACACGGGCTTGCGCACGCGTGCCCGCGAGCCTTTGTCGGGCGCGAGCGCCACGACTTCCTTGGTTGCTTCGGTGAGGTGAACGCCGGCGAGTTGCGGCCACATCTTTTGACCCCAGCGTTCCCACCGCGTGCCGCTGCGCACGAGCCAGCGCGCGCCGAACGGCGGCATGTGCAGGCAAGTGGTGGAAGCGGTGGGCGTGAACATCGCGTCGACGAGCAGGCGGCTCAGCTGTGAGCGCGAGAACGGGCGGCCATGGCCGAACGGCGTCGTTTCGAACTGAGCCCAGAGGCTGGTGCGGTTTGGTGCGATGACGACGATGCGGCCCGACGGCGTTAGTACGCGCCAAACCTGACGCAGGAGCGGGCGCAATTCCTCCGACGTTTCGACGACGTGGACGATGATCGCGCGATCGATGCAGGCGTCGGGCAAAGGCAACTGACCTTCGTTTGTCAGCGCGGCGACGTTTGCGGATTGCGACGGCCATGCGGCGACACCCTGCTGCGCTGGCATCAAGGCGATGACGCGTGCGGCCTCGGCCTGGAAGGGGCGGAGATACGGCGTCGCATAACCGACGCCAAGCACGCTCAATCCGCGAACGTTCGGCCATACTTCGCGCAAGCGCGAGCGAATGAAGCGGCGCGAAACCTGCCCCAGCTCGCCGTCATAGAAGCCCTGCAGTTCGGCGGCGTCGAGATGCATGGGGCCTCAACCCTCAGCGCCGGCGGCGACTTTCTTCTTCAGATGCTTGATCCAGCGCGGATCGACATTGGCCACCGGGAAATAGATGAAGACGTCGGTGGTGCCGAACTGGTGATCGATCACCGCGCCGTCGCCGATGCGCGCGCCGGAGCGGATGTAGCCTTTGACCAATGGCGGTAGCGCGCGCAGCGCCTCCGCTTGATCGACGGCTTCTTTGGGAAGCAGGTTCATGGCCGAGTAGCGTTCCGGCAGCGCGCGCACGCGTTCAGCTTCCGGCGCCAAGCAGAAATGATGGAGGTAGGAAAGCTGCAGGGCGAGGGCCTTCGGATCGGTTCCCGGCAACGAGGCGCAGCCGAACATCAGGCTGACGTCGTGGCGAATGAGGTAGACGAGCAGCCCGCGCCAGAGCAGCTGCATGGTTGGGCCGGTGCGATAGTCCTTGAGCACGCAGGACCGGCCGAGTTCAAGGAGGCGTTGGCCGGCCCGCGCTTTCAGCATGGCGGAGATGTCGTATTCGCCGGCCGTGTAGAACCCTTTCGGGGATTTGGCGGCTGCGTATTCACGCATCAGCCGGTAGGTCGCCACGACGGCGTCGCCCTCAGCCTTGTCGATCACGAGCAAGTGTTCGCAGATCGGGTCGTACTCATCGAAGTCGCGACCGGTCGCGGCCATTTCCGGCGACGGCTGAGCACTCATTTCTCGATAGAAGATGTCGTAGCGCAGACGCTGCGCCGCTTCGACCTCGGCCGCCGTCGTCGCCAGACGCACCTCAAGCGTGCCCGACTTGTCCAGGACATGATCGCCGGAAACTGTGTTCAATTCCGCTTCTTGCGGCGTCATTAGAGAATCGTTCTATGGGCCGAGGGCCGGATCGAGCGGCTCGGCAATGGATTGAGCCGGTAATCTAAGGCACGGCGCGGATGGTGGCAAACCCGGCGCTGGACTTCGCCGCCACAAGCGGGCAAGCCTGAAAATCGGTCGATCAAGTTGGGATTCGGCAATGACAGATGGCACCGCGAAGCCGACGGCGTTCCTTTCGCAGGCATTTGAGGTTCTGGGGAATCGAAAGACCGTAACCATGTTGGGTTTCGGCTTTTCGGCGGGGCTGCCGTATGCGCTGGTGACAGGCACCATCAACGCGTGGTTCAGCGACGCGAAGGTAGATTTGGCGACGATCGGCGTCTTGTCGTGGATCGGTCTGGCCTATGCCTTTAAGTTCCTGTGGTCGCCGGTGGTGAATGTGAAGCCGCCCTTCCCGTTCGGCCAGTTCGGCCGCCGGCGCGGTTGGATCCTGACCTGCCAGACCGTGATGGCGCTCAGCATCTTCGTCATTTCGACGTTGGAGCCGGGGACGGGGCTCGGCCTGATGGCGCTTGCTGCGGCCGTTGCGGCGTTCGCGTCGGCAACCCAGGACATGTCGATCGATACTTGGCGTATCGAAGTTGCGGATAGGGCGACACCCATCGATCTCCTGTCGGCGGTTTATCAATTCGGTTATCGCATCGCGGCCTTTGTCGGCGGTGCGGGTGCGTTGCTGCTGGCGGACTTTAGCAGCTGGAACCTTACCTTCGGCGTCGGCGCCATCATCATGGCACTGGCGATGGCGGCGAGCCTCGCGGCACCTGAGCCGGTAGTGGAGCGGCCACAAGAGCGCGTCGTTAAATCGCAAGGCGACGCGGATATGACACTGCGATTCTTTGCCGTCATGGCCGTCATGCTGGCATGGAGCTGGGCCGGGTTCGAGTTGATTTCGATGATGATCGCCTCGGTTACGTCCGATCCGCCGCCGGACGCCAAGGCCTTCACGGCCGAGTACGGTCCGCTGATCGTGATTGCGACCGTGATCTTTCCGTGTGCGCTGGCGGCTTGGATCGGGCATCGCAAGCAGGCGCCGTTCGGCGCCTCGGTGCAACTCCCGCCTCTCGCGCTTGCCATCACGAGCAGGCTCTACGTGGCGATCGTCGAGCCCTTCGTCGAGTTGATGACGCGATTGAAGTGGTCGGCAGTTCTCGTTCTGCTGCTGATCCTGAGCTACCGCTTAACCGACGCGATTTGGGGACCATTTGCCTATCCGTTCTATATGGGCGAGTTAGGCTACACGAAGACCGAGGTCGCGTTTGCATCGAAGACATTCGGCGTCTTCGTCTTGATCTTGGGCATTCTGTTGGCTGCCTGGGCGCTAGTGAAGCTGGGACGGATGTTGTCGTTGATGATCGGCGCTGTGACGGCGGCGGCGACGAACTTGCTCTATGCGGACTTGGCCAACGGCGCGCCGGTGATCGACTCGTTCCTGAACGTCACGGGGCTTAGCGCTCTGGCGAGCGGGCTTGCCATCGACGGACGGATGATGCGTCTGATGGCGGCGATCGCGGGTGAGAACATAGCTGCGGGCTTCGCGGGCGCGGTGTTCGTTGCCTATGTCTCGTCGCTGGCAAGCAAGCTTCACGGCGCGGTGCAGTTTGCGGTGTTTAGTTCGCTGACGATGCTGGTCGGCACGCTGGGGCGCGGCGCACTTGGCGAGATGATCAAGTCCGACGGCTATGCTTCGGTGTTTATCTTCACGACGTGGCTTGGCGGCATTGCTGTCGCGGCTTGCGCCGTCGAGTGGATCCGGCAGGTGCGCACGGGGAGCGCGTCCTAGGCGCGCTTGGCTGTGTTCTGCGGCGGCTGGGTGTAGCGGGCGAGTGTCGCGCGCAGGGCATCGGGGTTCAGTGGCTTTGCCAGGAATTCGTCCATGCCGGCGTCGATGCAGATTTGCCGGTCGCCTTCAAGCGTAGAGGCCGTGAGCGCGACAACGGGCAGGCGGCCGCGGCGGCGGCCCGTCGACTCAGCATGGCGGATCCGGCGGGTAGCCTCTAGGCCGTCCATCTCGGGCATGTGAACGTCCATCAGCACGAGATCGTAGGGCGCGCGGGCCAATGCTTCGATCGCTTCGCGGCCGTTCGCGACGGTGTCCACGCGGTGGCCCATCTTTGTCAGCAGCGCGGTCGCCAGCATGACGTTAATGCGATTGTCCTCAGCAACGAGGACACGCAAGCCGCCTTGGTTCGGTGAAGGATCTGCCGCTTGTTCGTCGGGCACGAAGGGGTCGTTGCGTTCCGCATCTTCGCCGTTCAAAACGGCGGCAACGCGCTGCACGAGCGAGGCGCGGCGGATCGGTTTGATCAGATAGCCGTCGAAGCCCGCCGCTTTCAGCGCCGGCAACGATGCGCGTTCGTGGGCCGGCAGAAGCACGATTGTCTTTACGCCTTGCAGGCGCGCCTTGAGGCGAACAAGAAGTTCGCCTGCGGGGGCACTGCCGGAGCGGTTGTCCATGAGCAGCACATTGAACGAGCCTCCGGCGAGCGCCGTTTCGGCGGCAGCTGCGCCTTTGGCGGCAAAGGCGTCTGCGCCGGCTTCGCAGAGTTGGCGGACGAGGAATTCGGACAGGCCAGGAAAGGCTGTGAGCACGAGCACGCGGGCGCCGGTGAGAATTGACTCCGAGGTCTCGACGCCGGGCGCACGCTTCATAGGCAGGGTGAACCAGAATCGGCTGCCTTTGCCGAGCTGGCTGGTCAGACCGATCGTGCCACCCAGAGCTTTCACGAGGCGCTGGGTGATCGCGAGACCGAGACCAGTGCCGCCATATTTGCGGGCAAGTGACGAGTCGGCCTGGGTGAATTCCTGGAAGATCTTCGGTTGGGCCTCTTCGGAGATGCCGATGCCGGAGTCGACCACTTCGAAGCGGATGAAGCGCGGGTCCGAGTCGGGCGTTGCGACAATGCGGACCCCTCCGGCGTCCGTGAACTTGACTGCGTTGCCGGCGAGATTGAGCAGCACCTGGCGCACGCGGCCTTCGTCGGCAAGGATTTGGCCAGAGAGGCGTGGGTGCGCATATGTCGCGATATCGATGCCTTTCTCGAAGCAACGCTGCCCTAAGAGTTCGGCGACGCTTTCAATCAGCGTGCGGGCCGAGAAGGCGGTCTCTTCCATCTCGAGATTGCCGGATTCGATCTTCGAGAAGTCCAGGATATCGTTGATGATGTCGAGGAGTGCTTCGCCGGACTCGCGCACGGCGTTCGCGTAGGAGCGCTGCTCGGGCGTCATCTGCGTGTCGAGCAGGAGACCGGCCATGCCGA
Organism: uncultured Flavobacteriaceae bacterium; assembly: GCA_964547645.1. Taxonomy (GTDB): domain Bacteria; phylum Pseudomonadota; class Alphaproteobacteria; order Micropepsales; family Micropepsaceae; genus SZUA-430. The sequence continues at coordinate 2,536 of CAZJOM010000009.1, read as the reverse complement.
TTACGCCGTTCATGGGCGTGCGGATTTCGTGGCTCATGGTGGCCAGGAACATCGACTTGGCGCGGTTCGCGTCCTCGGCTTTGTCGCGGGCGTCGCGTAGTGCGGACTCCAGCTGCTTTTGATCGGTGATGTCGCGGGCGACGCTTTGAATTTCGGTGACTTGGCCGGCGTCGTTGCGGATGACGTGATCTTCCCACGCGAACCAACGCCAGCCGATCGTCGTGTTCAGGCGCTGGTCGTAGCGCACGCGGGGCGCAGCCGTGTTGCCGGTCACCATCGGCGGCGGCATGATCTTTTCTTCGGGGTGCAGTTCGGGCGTGAAGTGGCGGCCGAGCGCGCGCTCGCGCACGGCACCGAAGGTCTTACAGAACGCGTCGTTCACAAAGGTGAGACGGCCGTCGGGCATCTTGCGCAAGATGACGTCGCCTTGCTGCTCGACGAGACCGCGGTAGCGGGCCTCACTGGTTTGCAGTTCGCGGTGGCGTTGCTGCAGGGCGCGGACGGTGGTTTCGAGTTCCAGCTTCACACGGGCGAGTTCGCCGGAGCGTTGATCCAATGCCTGGACGCGGTGGCGCGCATCGAGCAGGGCGCTGAAAAGGATGGCGAGGCCCGCGACAGCAACCAACGCGACGATCATGGGGGCGGGCATCAGGCGCGCTGCAGGCACGAACTGGCTCGTCACAGCCACGGCGATGGCTGCGAGCAACAGGAGTACCAAGAACACTCGTGCAAGACGCGGAATGATCACGCGGCGTTCAACTCCAAGGCGGTGCGCGGATGATTGCGACTCCCCACCCTCGCAGCCAGGGCTTGAAGATTGCTTAACTTTCATCACCGGGGTCCAAACGCGCGCTTTCCGAGCCCTGCGGCTTAACGGGATAGGCCCCGCGCCCTTTAGCCGGATAAGGAAGGTTGCGCTTTGGGGCGTTGGTGATGGCGAGCGCCGAAGGAAACCTGCTCCGAGTTCAAGGGCCCGCATAAGGCCGGCGACAAATCGGAGCCGATGGACGCGAACGGGAAGTTACAGACGAGATCAAAGCCGGGATGTAATTTGTCCCCGCAATTCAGTTTAGGGCCGCGCGGGCAGGTACCTGCGCGGCCTCTTTGTCTAGGCGTGCGATCTTTCGTTGCTGCCGAACATCGAGCGGCCGAGCAGCGCGCCAAGGCCGCCGCCGGCCGCCGTCGAGGCGAAGATTTGAGTCAGCGTGTTTGGATCGTACATCGGATCGGTGACGGCGCTCGCGTCGGCCATGCCCAACATGCTCATGAATTGAGTGGCGAGTGCGGTGAAGTTGATCAGCTGGCTCGCGCCCTCCGCGAGCGGCGTCCAGCCCACCGCTTGCGTGATCGCGGTGCCCAGGGTACCCGAGATACCGCCCGCTACAGCGCCCGCGCCCGTCGCCATGGCGTGCGCGGTCTTGCGCTGCGTCATCGAATAGTAGGCGCCGGTGAGCGCTGCGATCAGACCGCCGGAGGCGAGTTGGCCGCTAAGGCCGTAATTCGCGATCATGTCGGCGGCGCCGCCAATGTTCATCGTGTTGGCGAAGGCAAGGCCCACCTGCAAGAGCGTGCCCATGAGGCCGGTCGACACGACGCCCGGCTGAAAGAGATACATTACGTAGCGCAGCATGTTCGTCCCCGTGCGGTGATTTGCGGAGACGATCTTAGCACGGGCACCTGATGCAGCGCGGCCCCAGGGCTCGGCCAAAGCCGAGCTGTGACGGGCGTCAGTTTTCTTGAGGAAAGTGCAGAATTTCCGTCAGTTCGTGACATGGAGCCTCCGATAGCTGAGCGCTTCGGCGATGTGGGGGCGGGCGACCGCGTCGTGGCCTTGCAGGTCGGCCAGCGTACGGGCGACGCGCAGGACGCGGTGATAGCCGCGCGCGGAAAGCTTCAGCGTGTCGACGGCTTTCGAGAGCAGCGCGAGACCCGGGGTGTCGGGCCGCGCCACCGATTCCAGGAACTCGCCGTCGGCTTCGGCGTTGGTGCGGATGGGTGTTGCCTCGTAGCGTTGGCGTTGCCTGTCGCGCGCGGCGGCGACGCGGGCGGCAACTTCGGCGGTGCCTTCGGCCGGCGGTGGGAGCGTGAGGTCTTGTGCGCTCACCGCGCTTACCTCCACATGCAGATCGATGCGGTCGATCAACGGGCCTGACAGTTTCGACTGATATTCGCCGGCGCATTTTGGCGCACGGGTGCAGGCGCGTTCGGCGTCGGAGAGATAGCCGCAGCGGCAAGGATTCATCGCGGCGACGAGTTGCACGCGCGAGGGGTAGCGGATGTGCGCGTTGGCGCGGGCGACGAGCGTCTCGCCCGTTTCCAACGGTTGGCGGAGCGAGTCCAACACGGTGCGTTGGAACTCCGGCAACTCGTCGAGGAAGAGGACGCCCAGATGCGCGAGGCTGACCTCGCCCGGCTTCGCGCGGATGCCGCCGCCGACGAGGGCCGCCATGCTGGCCGAATGATGCGGGGCGCGGAACGGACGCCTGCGGCCGATGGCGCCGTTCTTCAGTTCGCCGGCGAGGCTTTGCACCATCGA
>CAZJOM010000008.1:40698-77644 GCA_964547645.1 uncultured Flavobacteriaceae bacterium | reverse complement strand
CGCGTCACCATCCAGCACGAGTTCGGATCGAGCTGACAGCCGAGCCAGCCGCGCAGTGTTCGGATGGCCGCGAGCGCCGCCTCGCTGCCCGTGATCGCACCGGCGACGAGATCGCTGTGCCCCGCCACATATTTCGTCAGCGAGTACATGTTGATGTCAGCGCCGTGCTTGATCGGATTCTGAAACACGGGGCCAAGCATCGTGTTGTCGACGGCGAGGACGGGCTTCGTGCCCGTCTTCGAGCCGATCTCCTGTGCAACCTCAGCAAGCGCCGCGATGTCGCAAAGCTTGTTCGACGGATTGGCCGGCGTCTCGGCGAGGATCAGCTTCACCTTGTCCGCTTTGCCCAGCGACGCCCGGATGCTCGCAACCGACGACGCATCTTCGATCGCAACCCACTTCACGCCGAATTCGGTCAGGAACTTTTCGATCACCGACGCCGTGGCGCCGTAGAGCGGCTTCGTGAACGCCACGCAATCGCCGGGCCGCAAGAACGCCATCAACGTCGTCGTAATCGCCGCCATGCCCGACGAGAACACGAGGCAGTCCTCCGCATCGTCGATCAGCGCCATGCGATCCTCGAGCATTTCGAGGTTCGGGTTGTTGTAGCGCGAGTAGACGAGCCCGCCCGACTGCCCTTCCGGCGCCTTGCGCCGGTTGCCGATCACGTCGAACAAGATCTTTCCCTCTTCCGCGCTCCGGAACACGAACGTCGAGGTCAAGAAGATCGGGGGCTTGATCGCCCCCTCCGACAACATCGGATCGTAGCCGTACGACAGCATCTGCGTCTCCGTATGCAGCGGCCGTCCGGCAATGGTGCGTTTGTGATAGCGGGTGGTTTTCATGGGTGCGTTTCCTGATCTCAGCACCCGAGTCGCCGGGCGCTATTTGCGCGGGACTGTAGCTTTCCCAGTCACTCAACGCGCTTTCAATTTCGTGTTGTTTCCAGCAATCTTTGGCACGACTGAAGCCGCAGGCCATTGGGAAAGCAATTCCACCCCTGTGTGTCATGGTCCGCGAAGGCGGACCACGACACGGTGGTAGGGCTACGTCTTCTCCCAAATCGACTGAAACCCATCCGCCGCACCCAGCACCTGCGCTGGGCTCTTCTTATCGATGTGCCCGATCAGCCCGCGATAGACGCCGTAGCCGACCAACTCCTGCAGCCGCGGCGAAAAGGTCTTCACCAATGACGGCTTCAGCCCCAATTGCTGGTTCTCCTGCTGCCGGATGAAACCGGCGCAGTAGTTCATTGCAATCCCCGTGCGCCTTTTGTCGGTCTGGTTCGCCCCGCCGCCGTGCCAAAGCGCGCCGTCCCAGATGAGCACGCTGCCCTTCTTCATCTCGGCCGGAATCGTGTCGTAGGTGCCGCCGTAGACGGGATTGTCCTTCACATGACTTCCCGGCACCAACCGCGTCGCGCCGTTCGCATCCGTGAAGTCCGTCAGCGCCCACATCGAATTACAAACGACCGGAATGTGCGGCTTGGCCAGCGGCATCACCATGTCGTCGGCGTGGATCGGCTGCGCAATCTCGCCCGCATCGATCGCGATCGACGACAGCGACGAGACCAGACACCCCGGATCGAGAATCTCCTCGACGATCGGAAGAACCGACCCATGCACCGGCACGCTCGTAAATGGCGCGCCAAAGGCCAGCAGGTTGTAGATCCGGACCGTCTTGTGTCCCTCAAACCCGTTCATCGCCGGCTTCGCGTCGAGCTCACGCTCAAGACGCTGCAGCGCAGCATTCAACTCGTCGATCAGTCCGGGTTCGATCGCATTCTCCACAATCGTGTATCCGTCCCGGCGAATTCGCGCGACATGCGCTGCCTTATCCATTCGAAACTCCTGGCCAATAGCGTTCGCCAAAGTCTAGCCTAACGGACCGTCATCGGGGAGATCACAATGTTGCGCTGGCTTGGATACATATTCCTGACGCTCGTCGTCGTGGCTGCGGGGGCCTATTACTGGCTCATCGTAGAAAATCACATGCCATCGAACGGCAGTTACGCGATCGACATGGCGGAAGTCCGCCGCCTCGCGGATTCGCTACCCGGCGACAAACCAACCGAAGTCCGCGTGGAGACGGTCGCCTCCGTCGACTTTCCGAAGGCCGCGATCATGACCGGCGACAGCTGGGATCAGGACTCGATGCCGATGTCGTCCTACCAGCTCGTCTACGCCGACCGCACCGTGATCGTCGACACCGGGGTCCCGAATGTACCGGACAAGAGTCAACTCAAGATGTTCGATGCCGACGCCTACGGGCGCATCACAGCGGCATTGAACGCGACCTCGCTGATCGTGATTACCCACGAACACTTCGACCACATCGGCGGCTTGGTCGGCCAACCGAACTTGAAGCAGCTGCTCGGCAAGACGAAACTCACCAAAGAGCAAATCGCCGAAGAGCGCTACATGCAACCGCTGAAGTGGCCCGCCGGCGCGCTCGATGGCTATCAGCCGTTCGAGTACGATCACTACGCCGCGGTCGCCCCAGGCGTCGTGCTGATCAAGTCACCGGGCCACACGCCCGGCAGCCAACTCGTGTACGTCAAGCGCGCCGACGGCGCGGAGATGCTGTTCCTCGGCGACGTCGCCTGGAAGCGTCGCAACGTCGAACAAGTCCGCGAACGTGCCCGCCTCGTCACCTGGTGGTTCCTGAACGAAGACCGCGACCAGGTCATGCTGGAACTCGCGGAGTTCAAACGCCTCACCCAAGCCGAACCGCACGTCGAACTGATGCCCGGCCACGACCAAGACGCACTCGACCACTTCCTGAGCGCAGGCCTGCTCGTCAAGGGTTTCAAGTGACAATCCGCCTCTTGGCCGCAGCCGATATCCCGGCTGCGGCCCGCCTTCTGACCGCGCTCGACAAAGCCCTGACGCCAGCTATCCTTGGCGACCGCCTCGCCAAGCTCGCAGGAAAAGCCGATCATTGTGTTTGGGTCTTTGAGGAGCAGGCCGCCGTCGTCGGCGTCGCCCACGCCTTCATTCGCCCAGCCTTGGAGAAACCGTGTGAGCTTGTCGTGCAGTCGATCGCCGTCGACGCGACCAAGCGCAACACGGGCGTTGGCCGCGCCCTCATGGCCGAAGCCGAGCAATGGGCCCGCTCGCAAGGGCTAGCGTCCGTAGCGCTCCACACGCGCAACGCGGCAAATTTCTACCGCAAGCTCGGCTACGATGAGGTCGCGGCCCCCACGCTCATGCGCAAAACCCTCGCCTGATTTCGACTTGCAGCGCACGAAAGATAGTGGCATTGTAACTGCCACTATCTTAGAAAGGCCTTCCTTGCGCGCCGCCATCAGCCGCTCCATTTCTTCGACTATCACCAGCCCGGCCTTGCGCAACTTGCGCCGCGGCTGGAACGGTCTCGGCCGCACATTCGGCGGCACGGCCGTCGTCCATTACTTCCACCAGCCTGACGATCCCTACTCGCAACTTGCGGCCCAACTACTGCCCGCCCTGAGCGATGCCTACAAAGTCGAGATCACGTCGCACATCGTCTCACCGCCCGATAAGGCCGCGGCGCCGGAATACGAACGCCTCATCAAACTGGCCGACGCAGATGCCGCGCTACTCGCCCGCGCGCACGGGCTGCGATACCCGGCACCCGAAGCAACGCCCAAAGGCGCGGACACCGGCGACGCGCTGCGCAAAAAACTCGGTCACTATCTCAGTGCGATGTTCTATTTCGAGGGCGAGTGGTACTGGGGCGTCGATCGCCTGCACTTCCTCGAAGAACGTCTGCGCGATGCCGGACTCGCCAAGAAGGGCGGCACAGCACTCATCGCACCCGTGAAGGAGGTCACGTTCTCCGGCGCGCGCGGCAGCGCAAAGGGTGCAACGCTCGACTACTTCCTCTCGTTTCGCAGTCCCTACACCTATATCGCCGCCGCGCGCGTGCAAAAGCTCGCCGAGCACTACGGCGCAACGCTGCGCCTGCGCTTCGTGCTGCCGATGGTCATGCGGGGCCTGCCGGTGCCGGGGCCAAAACGCATGTACATCGTGCTCGACACGAAACGCGAGGCCGAGCGTCTGGGTCTGCCGTTCGGCAAAGTCGTCGATCCCGTGGGCAAACCGACGGAACGCGGCCTCGCCGTCCTCCATCAAGCCATCCAAGTCGGCAAAGGCCCCGCGTTCGCGGAATCATTCCTGCGTGGCGTCTTCGCCGAAGGCATCGACGCCGGCACCGACGCCGGCCTCAATGAGATTGCGGCACGCGCGGACGTATCGCGCGAACTGATCGCCAAGGCGCTCAAAGACGAAAGCTGGCGCAAAGTCGCCGAAGCCAACCGCGAGGAACTGTTCGCCCTCGGCCTCTGGGGCGTGCCCTCGTTCCGTGTCAACAGCAACCGCCCGCACTGGGGCCAAGACCGCCTTTGGGCGATCGAGCAAGAACTTCAACAGGTGAAACAATGATCCCAACCCCGATCACGCTGAACGGCGCCCCCGGCTCGCCCTATACCCGCAAGATGGTGGCGCTACTGCGCTACCGGCGCATTCCTTACAAGCTCTTGCAGTTCGGCATGGGCGGCCCCTCGCACCTGCCGAAACCGAAGGTGCAACTGCTGCCGACCTTCTACCTGCCGAACGACAAGGGTGAGCTTGAGGCGGTCGTCGACTCCTCGCCGTTGATCCGCCGCCTGGAGCGCGAGTTCGAGGGCCGTTCGGTCCTGCCGCCGCATCCGGTCACCGCGTTCATCGACTACCTGCTCGAAGATTACGCCGACGAATGGCTGACCAAAGCGATGTTCCACTATCGCTGGCACTACCCGGCCGACGCCGACAAGGCGGGCGACATCCTGCCCCGCTGGTCGAACATCTCGGCCGGCGATGAGCAGATGGCGCAGATGAAAAAGTTCATCATGGACCGCCAGATCTCGCGCCTCTACGTCGTCGGATCGAACAACACGACCGCGCCAGTCATCGAGGCGAGTTACGAGCGCTTTCTCGATCTCTTCAACGCGCACTTGAAGGCGTACCCCTACCTGATGGGCAACCGCCCGGGCGCCAGCGACTTCGCGATGTTCGGCCAATTGACCGCCCTCACCCACTTTGATCCGACGCCGATGGCGTTGACGATGAGGAAGGCGCCGCGCGTCTACGCCTGGGTCGAAGTCACAGAGGACCTCTCAGGCCTTGAACCGAAAGAGAGCGATTGGCTCGATCCGGCGAACATGCCCGCGACGATCGTCGCGCTGCTACAGGAATTCGGCCGCGTCTATGTCCCCGCGCTCATCGCCAACGCCAAGGCGATCGCCACCGGTGCCGAGACATTTGAAACCGAAATCGACGGCAAACCCTGGAAGCAGCAGACCTTTCCGTACCAGGCCAAATGCCTGCAGTGGATCCGCAACGCCTACGCGGACCTGTCCGGCAAAGACCGCACAGCCGTCGACGGTATCCTTCACGGCACCGGCATCGACCGCCTGCTGAACAAATAGGAGCGCACTCATGTCCCGATGGCTTACGATCACGCTCGCCGTCATCGCCGTGCTTGCGGTCGGCGGCTACATCGCGTTCCAGAACTACTGGTACTACTTGCCGGGCCTCGTCGCATCGTTCCGCGATCCCGTTCAACCGAACCGCGAGGTCGTATGGGAGAAGGGCCCTGACGCTCCTGCCGCCACGGATCGTCCGCCCAACATCATCCTGATCGTCGCCGACGACCTCGGCTACAACGACATCACGCTGTCGGGCGGCGGCGTGGCGAACGGCGCCGTGCCGACGCCGAACATCAATTCGATCGCAGCCGACGGTGCGAACCTGACGCAGTCCTATTCCGGCAATGCAACCTGCGCACCCTCGCGCGCGGCGATGATGACCGGCCGCTATGCCACACGCTTCGGCTTCGAGTTCACGCCGGTACCTTTGCAGTTCGCCAAGCTCTTGACCCACATCTCGACGAACAGCACTCACCCGCCGATCTACCATGCGGAGCTTGAAAAAGACGTCCCCGTCATGGCCGAGATGACGGTGCCGACAAGTGAAACCACGCTGCCGCAAATGCTGAAGACCAAGGGCTACCGCACGATGATGCTGGGCAAGTGGCACCTGGGAGAAACCGCGGCGACGCGCCCCGAAGCCCGCGGCTTCGACGAGTACCTGGGCTTTCTCGGCGGCGCCTCGTTGTTCGGCGACTCAAGTGATCCGAACATCGTCGAGGCCCGCCAGGACTTCGACCCGATCGACAAGTTCCTTTGGGCGAACCTGCCCTTCGCCGTTGTGAACAACAACAAGCCCGGCCGCTTCAAACCTTCGAAGTACATGACGGATTATCTCTCCGACGAAGCGGCGAAAGCGATCGACGCGAACAAGAACCGCCCGTTCTTCATCTACCTCGCCTACAACGCGCCGCACACGCCGTTACAGGCGCTGAAGTCGGACTACGACGCGTTGAGCGGCATCGAGAACCACCGCCTCCGCGTCTATGCGGCGATGATCAAGGCGCTCGACCGCGGCGTCGGCACAGTGCTCAAAGCCGTGAAGGACGCCGGCATCGAAGACAACACCGTGATCATCTTCACCAGCGACAACGGCGGAGCGCACTACATCGGCCTGCCCGACATCAACAAGCCCTACCGCGGCTGGAAAGCCACGTTTTTCGAAGGCGGTATCCGCGTACCGATGCTGGTCAAGTGGCCGGCGAAGATCAAGCCGGGCGCGACGTTCGCCGGCGCTGCAGGCCACGTCGACATCTTCGCGACCGCCGCCGCAGCAGCGGGCGCCGCGATGCCGGAAGGCAAGCAGATGGACGGCGTCAATCTCGTCCCCTTCATCAACGGCGAGGCGCAAGGCGCGCCCCACCAAACGATGTTCTGGCGCTCCGGCCACTACAAAGTGCTGCTCGCCGGCGACTGGAAGCTGCAGGTCGCGGCCCGGCCCGACAAGAGCTGGCTCTACAATCTGAAAGACGACCCAACCGAAAAGACGAACCTTGCCGAAACAAATGCGGAAAAGCTCGCCGAGCTGAAAGCGCTGCTGGACAAGGTCGACGGCGAACAGGCAAAGCCCTTGTGGCCCTCGCTCCAAGAAGGCGCCATCGCCATCGACCGCCCGCTCGACACGCCGGAAGTGAAGGACGAGGAGTACATCTATTGGTCGAATTGATCGCTTAGATAGTCATGGCGGCGCGTACATGGGCAATCGTGGGCGTGGCGGCAATCCTGTTCGCGGTCACGATCTACGGAGTGATGCAGCCGACCACAGCGCCGGTCACTCTCGCCTGCCCGCTCCAACGCGAGGAACGCGCCCAACACCCCGGCATGGTCTGGATTCCGCCTGGCACCTTCGAAATGGGCTCCGACATCTACCCGGAGGAGGCCCGGCAAACGATCACTGTCGAAGGCTTCTGGATGGACCGCACCGAAGTCACGAACGCGGCGTTCGCAACCTTCGTCAAGGCAACGAACTATGTCACCGTCGCGGAACGTGCGGGCACTAAGGGCGCCGCCGTCTTCGTCATGCCGTCCGGCAACGCCAACCTCTCGACCGCGGCAAGCTGGTGGCGCTACGTCGAAGGTGCTAGTTGGCGCCACCCCGGCGGCCCCGACACATCGATCGAAGGACGCGAGAACTTCCCCGTCGTCGCCATCGCCTACGAAGACGCTGCCGCCTACGCCAAATGGAAAGGCCGCCGCCTGCCCACTGAAGCCGAATGGGAACACGCCGCCCGCGCCGGCGCAGCCACGCTGCCCGAGCGCGAACAGCCGAAAGATGCCAACACCTGGCAAGGCGTCTTCCCGCTGATCAACACCAGCGAAGACGGCTTCACCGGCATCGCCCCGGTCGGCTGCTTCAAACCGAACGCCCTCGGCCTCTACGATATGATCGGCAACGTCTGGGAATTCACGACCGACGCCTTCGAAGCAGCGACGCCACCGGCCCACGTCATCAAAGGCGGCTCATTCCTCTGCGCCCCGAACTACTGCCTACGCTACCGCCCAGCCGCCCGCCAACCACAAGAAGACGGCCTGGGCACCAGCCACGTCGGCTTCCGCACCGTGCTCATCGCGCCGGGGCCCCAGTACTGAGTTACTCTCCACCGTCTGTCCTGAGATCTTCAGACCATTAATCGTTTGGCACATGCGCAAGCGATTGCTGCAACGCATTCCTAAACTCGCGAACCAAATCGACCGCGTGTTCGCAGAGCTTTTCTTGAGAGTCGAACTCAATTTCCGTCAGCTCGAAGAACAGATGGTCGCCACCTCGGTATCTTTCCGATTGATCGCTCCCGTACAAGCTGCGCTCCACACTATAACGACCATCGACCTCGACAATCTCGACCGACCAAGTTAAGTCGTACCCTTTGCCGTTGTTGACCGACAGACCAACACCGAACCAGCCCTTGTTACGAAACTCGTCGAGGCCCGACGAGACATTGACGCTCTGGTGCACCACGCCAAAGCCCGGCAAGCGCGAAATGTCCAAGTTCAGCGCATACATTTCGCGCCAAATTTGCCCCATCACATTGATGAGCGGAGGCATCAATGCGAATCCCGCGACTCGCCGCGCGTCTTGATGATGCCGATGTAGAGCGTCGCCGGTTCAAAGCAAGCGCCCGTCGATAGCTGCCCCGTGTTCGCGCGCGCCATTTCTTCCCACGGCGTTTGCGAAACCAGCTTCGGCGGTGTCCACGCTTTGCGCCGCTGTTCCCATTCGTCGGCGGGCACGAGCGCATCGACACGCCGTGCGCTGAGATCGATCCTCACGCGATCGCCGGTCTTCAGCAACGCCAGCCCGCCGCCGACCGCCGCCTCCGGTGAGGCATTCAAAATCGAGGCGCTCGCACTCGTCCCGCTCTGCCGCCCATCGCCGATGCAGGGCAGCGCCGTGATCCCACGTTTGATCAATGCGTCCGGCGGCTGCATGTTCACGACCTCCGCCGAACCCGGATAGCCGATCGGCCCGGTGTTGCGCATCACGAGGATGCAGTTCTCGTCGATGCCGAGCGCCGCGTCGTTGATCCGATCGTGATAATCCTCCGGCCCCTCGAAGACGATCGCGCGCCCTTCGAATGCGCCGCCTTTCGCCAGATAGCGATGCGCGAATTCTTCGCCGATCACGCTCGTCTTCATGATCGCCGCGTCAAACAGATTGCCCGACATCACCAGGAACCCGGCATTCGCCTTCATCGGCGACTTCACCGCACGGATCACATCCGGATCGACTGTTACGCGTCCCCGGCAGTTCTCACCGATCGATCGTCCTGTGACAGTAAGCGCGCCGGTTTCGATCAGCCCCGCCTCCATCAGTGCCGCAACAACCGCCGGCACACCACCCGCACGATGAAACCCCTCGCCCAGATGCGCGCCCGCCGGCATACAATTCACGATCAGCGGCACTTCATAGCCGTAGGTCTGCCAGTCGCTGAGCGATAGCTCGACGCCCATATGCCGCGCGATCGCGATCAAATGTGGCGGACAATTCGTCGATGCGCCGATCGCTGCCGCCACGCGGATCGCATTCACAAACGCCGCCTTCGTCATCACGTCGGAAGGCTTCAGATCCTCGCGCACCATCTCGACGATGCGCGCGCCCGTCGCATGCGCCATCTGCGCCCGCTCGCGATAGGGCGCAGGAATAGACGCACAGCCCGGCAACGACATGCCCAGCGCCTCCGCCAGCGAATTCATCGAGAGCGCAGTGCCCATCGTGTTGCAGTGTCCGGCCGATGGCGCGCTCGCGGCCGCCATCTCCATAAACTCCGCGTAGCCGATCTCACCCTTGGCGAGCATCTGCCGCCCCTGCCAAATGATCGTGCCCGACCCCGCACGCTGGCCCCGCCACACGCCATCGAGCATCGGCCCGCCGGACAGCACGATCGAGGGAATGTTCACCGTCGCCGCCGCCATCAAGCAAGCCGGCGTCGTCTTATCGCAGCCGGTCGTCAGCACCACGCCGTCGAGCGGATAGCCGTGCAGCACCTCGACCAAACCGAGAAAAGCCAGATTGCGATCCAGCGCCGCCGTGGGCCGCTTGCCTGTCTCCTGAATTGGATGCACCGGAAACTCGATCGCAATCCCGCCCGCCTGCGCGATACCCTCACGCACACGCTTGGCGAGCTCGATATGGTGGCGATTGCACGGGCTCAGATCCGACCCCGTCTGCGCGATCCCGATGATCGGCTTACCCGACTGCAACTCGTCCCGCGTCAGCCCATAGTTCAGGTATCGTTCCAGATAGAGCGCCGTCATCCCGGGATTGTCCGGATTGTCGAACCAACGGCGGCTGCGAAGAGGTTTGCTCATGCGACGGATATTGCCCTGACGAACGTTTCACCCCTTAGAATGTCACGGCCCGCGCCCTGCCCGCCACAAGGAAAGCCATGCTCCGACTAGTCGCCGCACTCGCCTTCGTCCTCCTTGTCTTCAGCCCCGCCCGCGCGGATGCGCGCTTCACGGTTGACGTCTCTTACGGCGAGTGGACAGACACCGCCCGCGCCAACCGCGTGGTCCCGTATAAGATCTACGTACCCACAAATGCGCCCGGCACCCGCGCCGTCGTCATCTTCTCCCACGGCCTCGGCGGTAATCGCGATGGCGCGGAATACCTGCTGCGGTTCCTGGCCGAGAACGGCTATGTCACCGTCGCGGTCCAACACCCCGGTTCCGACACGCCGGCCGTGCTCGGCGAACTCGGCGGTGGAGGCGGCGGCGGACTCGACCGCTCGGACCTGCGCGACAGGCTCAAGAACAGCATCTCGCCGTCAGTGGCCGTCGATCGCTTTCGCGACATTCCTTTTGCTCTTGATGAACTCGAAAAGATGAACCAAGCGGACTCCCGCCTACGCGGCCGTCTCGATATGAGCCGGATCGGTATGTCCGGTCACTCGTTCGGCGCGATCACCACGATGGCGCTCTCCGGCCAAAGCCTGGCCGGCGGTCGGATCTCCTTTGCGGATGCACGCATCAAAGCATCCATCGCCTATAGTCCGTCAAAGCCGCAACGTGGCGACCCCCGCGAAGCCTTCGCCAGCATCCGCATGCCGACATTCCACATGACCGGAACAGACGACGGGAACCCGCTCGACCCATCGGAGCCCGCATCGAACCGTCAGATCCCGTACCAAAACATCATCAACGCCGACAAATTCTTGCTCGTCTTCAACGGCGGCGATCACATGATCTTCTCGGGGCGCGACCTGCGCGGCAACACCCGCCCCAACGACCCAACCTTCCACGCCCTCATCCAAAAAGCGTCGCTCGCCTACTGGGACGCCTACCTCGCAGGCAACGCCGACGCAAAAGCCTACCTCACCAACGGAACCTTCGCCCGCGACCTGGGCGCAACCGGAACGTTCGAGTTCAAGCTGCGCTAGGCAAAGCGCAGCTCACTCTTTCGCCTCCGTCAAGAAATCGCGTCCCTGTTTGTCTTCGATCTCGATAACCCATAAGTCTTCGTCGCGCGCCCGCGCGCGCGCGACGTAGGCTTCGGCATCCGCATCGCTCACAACCTCAACGCCGGTAGCCCGCACCCAACGTCGCTCGCCATCGCGGCCGTACGCCGACGACCACACACGCGCCGTGCCGTTGAGCAACGCGACCTTGACGATCACCGCGCCGGACTCCGCGTCTCCTTTGCGCGCAACGAAAGCGGACGCACCGTTCACCTCCGCGCGGCGGATCAAAGCGGCGGCCCAGATCGACGTTTTCAAACGTGGTTCGGTCATCAAATTTCGTTGCCGCAATCGATTGGAAGAAACTGAGTCAATATTGCCACTGGTTGCAGGACTCAACTTGCGATTCCCTTCTTGGTGCGATTCGGGGCGATTCGCGCGTAGCGAGGGGCAGTTCAGTGAGCATGGTAAAACACGCGCCTAACTCATCAGAACGGATCGTTTTTCGATCGATTCCGATGTCGCGCGCGCTGGCGCTTGGAACGGGTGCAGCACTTCTGATGGTGCACCTACTCTGGCGTGCAGACACGACGTTGACAGATTTGACGGCCACAGGTCTCACACTGTCGATTTTACTCTTCGCCGTCGAGGCATTTATCGCCATCGCGCTGACGCTGGCCGCACTCGCCGACATTATGTCCGCCGCTATCGAGATCGAGCCTGAAGCGATCCCGGATTTCGAGTTGCCGAGCGTCGACATCTTCATATTGATCGCCGATCCAAGACAGGCACCGAAAGCCGCGTATTCGCTCGCCGCCGCTTCGCAGCTCGATTACCCGACGGATCTCACTCGCCTCCACCTCGTCGGCCTCGATCGCGCGACCGACAAAGCGGAGTCGCTGAGCGCGCTCGCTGAGCGCATGAAGGCCTCATGGTTGGCCGCATCGCCGGAGGCGACCACGGGCTCGACGATCAATGCCGCGCTCGCCCGCACCGCGGGAAGCCTCGTGCTCGTGCTCAACGCCGGCGAAACGCCAACGCCCGATCTCTTCCGCCGCATTGCTGCGGGGTTCACGAGCAACCCGCGGCTCGCGTTCTGCGACGTGCCGGCCTTTGCGATCGACGGCGACCCCGTTCTCACCGACATCGACATAGCGCAGCGCCTGCCCAACGACCCCGGCACGTTCTTCAAATCGTGCCTGAAGACGATCGGTGCCGCGACAGGCGGACTTGGCCTCAGCCAACGCACCGTCTGGCGCCGCGCCGCGTTGTCGGCATCGGGCAGCTGCTCGCGTTGGAACCTGCGTCCTGACGCTCCCGCGCGACTACGCGCCGCCGAAGCCGGTTGGCACCGCGGAATCGTCAGCCGCCCAATGATCGCAAGCCTCGCCCCGGACACCGTGCGCGAGTATCTGCGCGGCCGGCTGGCGCAACGCATCGGCACCATCGACGCAGCATTGACCCGCGACCCGTTGCTCGCCAAAGGCCTCACCTTGCGCGAACGCCTTGCTTGGATGCCGGCACTCTTCGGCGCACTCATGCCGTTCGCGTGGGCGATCGCTTTCGCGATCCCGCCGCTCGCCCTCTTGCGCAACATCCAACTCTACGGCGGAGTCGGCCCAATCGAAGGCGCAGTGATCGCGTTGGGCACTCTCTTAATCGCCATCACCATGGCGGGCGTATTGAACGCCGGCATGCGCGGGGCCCTTATCGCCTGTTGGAGCGAAGTCTTAGAGTCTCTGCTCTCTGCCCCGTCGCTCTTTACGCTGCTGCGCAAACGCGACAAGGCCGAGCGCGTTCCCGACCCTGAACACGCGAACGGCCTCCTGGTGATTGTCTTCGCGATCGCCCTCGCGGGCACGACCGCCGGCATCGCCGCCACCTTCATGAAACCCGAACTACAAACGGTCACGGCGCCCTTGCTCACGCTGACCCTCTTCACCGCGTGCCTATTCGCCTGTCTGCTCGGCGCAATCGCCGAACCGCGCCAGCGCCGCCTATCGCCGCGCATGTCCAAACGCCTCGAAGCCGAACTCTTGCTCGGCGGCGAACGCTTCGCCGGTCGCCTCTCCGACATCTCGGTTCACGGCGCGCGGTTCCTCGCCAAAGGCGTCGTCGATTTGCCGGCGCGCGCACTTGCGGGGCAACTGACGCTGCGCTCGCCATTCGGCGACACGGTGCTACCCGTCCAGCTCTCGCGCCAAACCGACGCCTCGGGCCGCAGCGCCTTCGGCCTCTCCTTCACCGGCCGCACGGTGGGCGAGTTCGCGACTGTCGTGCGCCTCGCGCATCGCTCGGGCGACGCCTACGCCGACATGTGCGACGCGCGCGCAAAGCCCGCCGGCATCACAAGGCTATTTGCAAGTCTGAGTCTGCGCGGTATCGGCGCACTCTTCCGCCGCATCAACCCGCCCGCGCGCACGCAAGCGAAGTGGGTGCCCATTCGCCGCCTCTCGCGCACGATGCACTGATCGCTAACGCGCAACATCCGTTCGCATGCGTGGAAGATCGTTGCGATTGCAGCGAACTCTTGTGCAATGCACGTCTGCACACTTGACTCTCTTCGCGAGAGGAACAAACTCAATAGCGACGATTGCTGCCAATGAAGTCTTCGGATGACTGGCCGCCATCGCTCGATGACAGGTGCGGGTGCAGTCAAAATGCCATCGCCCTGAGTTGTCGCGAATGAGCGTGAGCCCTAGGCGCAGGATCGTCGCGAAGGTCAACTACTGACGGAGGGAGCATGACGCCACCGGACAGTCTCAATGCCCTCGCAAGCCGCGAGGGCAAGGTTCGATAACCGCACGGCCAATCTACTGATTTGCGACAGCCAGACGTCGCGCGGGGCGAGCCGTTTCAAGAAGCCAAAGCTGAGAATTGACAACGGGGCGATGAGCCCACGTAAACCAGGCCGGCTTTGCTGGCCATAAATCGGAAGTGATGATGAGCCCCGTGGAACGACGCGTCGTCCCGGGGCTCTTCGATTTTCTGCGACACGGGACGCTAAACCGTTAGCCAATTGTTAGTGCTAATGAACGCCACGCAACGCGCTCGGCAGATTAACTCCATTTGTTTGCAAATTGTTGGGGCCGTTCCACGAGCATCGTCTAAGCGGGGAAGAATGAATTTTTCCGCCAAGGAGTGCTTGCCATGCAAAGGACGATTCTCGCTGTTCTGTTGACGCTGCAAACGCTGTTCGCGTTCGCGGCGAAGGCCGACGACGCACGTTTGGCATGGCGGATCATTCAATCATCCGGCGAAACGACGGTCACCACCGGCGGTATCTTCCCGATCGCACTCGACCCGAAAGCGGCACTCCCCAGCGGCACAATCGTCAGCACGGGGCCAAGCGGACGGCTATTGCTGCGCCGCGGTGGTGAGCAAATCGCGCTGGGACCCAGCAGCAGCATCACGCTGAGCGACAGCACCGACCTGATTACCCGTATTCGCCAGAACGCCGGCTCCGTCTGGTTCAACGTCGGCAAGCGCACCGCGCCGCACTTCGAAGTCGACACTCCCTATCTTGCCGCGGTCGTGAAGGGCACGACATTCACGGTAACGATCGATGGCAGCGGCAGTACCGTCGCCGTTCAAGAAGGCACGGTCGAGGTAGCAACAGACGGCCGTAGCGCGGTCACCCTCGTTAAGCGCGGCCGCACCGCGCGTGTTCTGCGCGAAAGCACCAGCCAGATCGAAATCGTGAACGGCGGCAAGACCGAACGCATCATCACGGGCTACGACGGCGGCTGGGACAACAACGGACCGGATGGCAACGGCACCACATCTGCGCCAGGCGCGCCCGATCGATCGGCCGGGCCCGGCGCAGCCGCTCCGCTGCCACGCTCAAGCAATGCCACGCGCGACGTCAGCACGACCGCCGCGAGCTTTGTCCACGCCTCTGCTTCGACGGCCGCAAGTCAAAGCTCGTCGGTTCGCTTCGAAGCAGCCCCCGGGTTGCGCGGCTCGGAGAGCGCACAAGAAGTACCGATCGCGGTGAACTTCACATCGGACGCAGGCTCACTGAACGCTGACACCGGCGCGCTAGCTTCGTTTCGAAACCAACAGTCCACTGCCGCCTCATCAACGCAACATGGCGGCGTCACGCTTCAAAACGCGAGCTACGCCTTGCGGCAAACCGGCGCCGCCACTGTCTACACCGCAACCCAAAACTTCTCGAAAATGAAGGAGGCGGCGGGTCGCACGGCGAACGACGTCTTCGTCCATGTGAGCAGCTCGGCAAAGAGGCACGCATCGAAGGTCCGCTCCGAGCTCCCGCTTCGCGAAATCGGTTTCGGCTTGGCCGCGTTGCTCATCTATATGCTGGCCAGTCACATCCTGGGGCTGCGTCGGCGCCTGAAGGCGGCAAACGCGCCCGGCCGAACCTAAGTCAGCTCGTCAGCATGCCGCCGAACGGTACGACCTTGTTCTCGGCATCGTGCCCGATGTCGGCGCGACCGAGGTACGGGATCCCCGACCGCTTGCACCACGACTGCACGACCTCGACCTCGGTCTGCAGGAAGGCCGGATCGTTGTCGGGAATCTGACTGCATCGACCAAGTTTGATCCCGGCAAGCTTGCGCAGACCTGGATTTGAGGTGATCTGAAACATCATCCGGTCGATGCGATACATATACTCGGCAACATCCTCCAGCATGAGAACATGCCCGGTCAGGTCCGGCTGCCACGGCGTCCCGATCAACGAACAGAACGTCGCCAGATTGAACGCCACACACTTGGCGCCCGACCACGCCGTCGGTTCAACCGTTTCCGGTAGGCGGTCGACCAAGAACGACAAGGCCCGCCGAACCGCGGCTTCCCCGTTGTCGCGGGCCAGATCCGATGGCATCGGCCCATGCGCCACGCGGCCGATCCCGTTCACATAGAACGCGGCCAGCACCGTGCCTAAATCGCTGTAACCCAGATAAAGCTTTCGCCGGGCGGCGGCCGTCAACTTTGGCAACACCGTCTCGACCACCCGACCAGAGCCGTAGCCGCCGCGCCCGAACCAGACCGCATCAAACTTCGCGTCGTTGGCAACCTCAATCAGCGCCGCCGCCCGTGCCGCATCATCCCCGGCAAAGTGCCCGGACGAAAGATGGCATTGGGGATGGAACACAAGCTCCACCCGGCCCGCAAAGGCGCTCTTGGCGATCACTGCGACGCGCTGCGCTATGGACGGGTCGACGCGGTTCGCCGGGGCGACAACCACGATTCTCACAGTGCGGGCGGTCATTCGAAACCATTTACGCGGCGACGCGTCATATGCGATCAACCCCCATGACACTGAATCGTCAAGCACGTTATTTCTTCTGCGGAATAGGCGGAAGCGGAATGTTGCCGCTGGCCCTGATTCTGCGCGGCCAAGGCTACGCCGTGGATGGTTCCGACCGCTCGCTGGACCAAGGCCGCCTGGGTCAAAAGTTCGAATACCTAAAGGCCAAGGGCATCGGCCTCTTCCCGCAGGATGGCAGCGGCATCACCGGCCGCGACCAAATCTTGGTGACATCGGCCGCAGTCGAAGAAACCGTCCCCGACGTCCAAGCCGCGCGCAAACTGGACCTTCCTGCTATGCGCCGGGCCGAGCTCCTGGCGACGCTCTTCAACGGTGCCAAACAAAGCGTCGCCATCGGCGGTACCAGCGGCAAGTCGACGACAACCGGTATGGTCGGTTGGATCCTTGAGCAGACCGGCGCGAAGCCGACGATCATGAACGGCGCCGTGATGAAGAACTTCGCCGACGCCGACAACCCGTTCGCCAGCGCCGTCGTCGGCCAAGGCGACACCTTCGTCAGTGAAGTCGACGAAAGCGACGGCTCGATCGCGCTCTATCGCCCGCGCGTCGCCGTCGTCACGAACATCTCTCTCGATCACAAGTCGATGGACGAACTTCGCACCTTGTTCCGCGACTTCATCGCCAAGGCAAAGGTCCCCGTTCTCAACCTCGACAACGACGAAACCAAAGCGCTCGCCAAAGACACGCCGCACGCCCTGACCTTCAGTCTCACCGATCTGCGCGCTCAACTCTTCGCCGGCCGGCTGCGTCCCGCCCCCGACGGCATTACGTTCGAAGTCACCGAACGCGACACCGGCACGCGGCTCGATATCCATCTCAAAGCGCCCGGCGCTCACAATGTCTCGAACGCACTCGCCGCCCTTTGCGCAGCCCGCGCTTGCGGGATCGCCTTGACCGACGCCGCCAATGCACTTTCGACCTTCTCGGGCATCAAGCGCCGGTTCGAGATCGTCGGCACGCGCAACGGTATCACCGTCATCGACGATTTCGCGCACAACCCCGACAAGATCGCCGCCACCTTGGCGACGTTGCACGCCTTCCCGGGCCGGCTCCTCGTGATGTTCCAGCCCCACGGCTTCGGCCCGCTGCGCCTGATGAAGGATGAGCTGATCGCCTGCTTCGCCGACCACCTCCGCCAAGATGACTTTCTTGTAATGCCGGACCCCGCTTACTACGGCGGCACAACGAACCGGACCGTGACCAGCGAAGACATCACCCGGGGTGTAAGCGACAAGGGCCATCAAGCGCTTCATCTTGCCGACCGCGCAGCGTGCGGCGACAAGCTCGCCAGCCTTGCCAAACCCGGCGACCGCATTGTGATCATGGGCGCGCGAGACGACACGCTCTCCGAATTCGCGTCGAACCTGCTCCACCGTCTAAACTGACACAGACTGCAGATTGAGTACGCGTCGCACCACGCGCGATGCTCGAATACTTACCGTCCGTGCACACGAATTTTCTAATCAAAAAACGCTTTGCACGTTCTGCTCGGCAGACATCGAAGAGTCGCGTGACTACACTCGATTCGAAATGACCGTTCGTTCGAATGAAACGGTCACAAATGGTTTCAGCGGGTGTGGTGAGGTTGGCAATGCGTATCCCCTTAGCGACGTTTGATGTTGCGGCGTGCCTGAACGACAGCAAACGGCGGCTATTTCTATCGGCTGCATTCGCAGCTTTGGCGACCATAGCGGTCACGCCTGTCCAAACCGCCAGCGCCGACGCGCCGTCGGCCGACGGCGCAAAAGACCAACCGACGAAGATTCAACCCGCGACCGGCGCGCCGTCCACCCCAGAGGCGACACCTGATGCCGCCACCGAACCCGCACCTGCCGAGCCCAGCGACGATGCGGGCGAGGGCGGCGTCGAGCGCGTCGTCATCACCGCCACGCGGCGCGAGACGATCCTGCAGAAGACCCCGATCGCGGTCACAAACGTTAACAGGGCGACGCTCGAAGCCGCGCGGGTCGAGAACATCGAGGACCTCGTTTCGG
This sequence comes from uncultured Flavobacteriaceae bacterium, assembly GCA_964547645.1. GTDB lineage: Bacteria > Pseudomonadota > Alphaproteobacteria > Micropepsales > Micropepsaceae > SZUA-430. Next base: position 59,014 of record CAZJOM010000008.1, on the reverse strand, counting down.
TTGTCCCTTCTCTCGTCATTACGAACAACGGCAACCCCTTCGCCTACACCGCCCGCATCCGCGGCGTCGGCACGCAGGGTGACAACCCCGGCCTCGAAGCGGCCGTCGGCACGTTCATCGACGGCGTCTACCGCAACCGGACCGGCGTCGCCTTTGGCGATCTGGGCGAACTGGAGCGCGTCGAAGTCCTCCGCGGCCCGCAAGGCACGCTCTTCGGACGCAACACCTCGGCCGGTATCCTGAACATCATCTCCAAGAAGCCGTCCTTCACGAACGAAGTCTGGGGCGAAGCGACCGTCGGATCGTTCGACCAATACGTCGCGAAGGGCGCCGCGAACTTCGTCCTTTCCCCCGACGAACTCGCCGCGCGCATCTTTTTCACGCGCCACGAGCAAGAAGGCTACATCGACGTCAACCCCGGCCGCCCCGACGCCTATGACGGCAACGCGAAGAGCTACTACAGCGGCCGCGGCCAGCTCCTCTGGCAAGCCAACGCCAACGCAGACGTCCGCCTGATCGTCGACTACGCCAAGCGCAAGGACCAATGCTGCTCGGCGGTGACGGTCAACCCAGGCAGCTTCGGCCGCACTCCAACAGTAGCGTTCCCGAACACGGCGGCACCGGCGATCATCAACTCAATCGAAAACCCCCTCATCGGCAAGTCGATAACCAATCAGGTCGAGTCGCAAATTGCCTTCGGCAACAGCTCTACAAACAGCAACGTCGAAGACCGCGGCATTTCCGGTGAACTCAACTGGGATTTCGACGGCGCGAAGCTGACCTCCATTACCGCCTACCGTGATTGGAAAACGGACTACGGACAAGACGCGGACTTCTCCGGCGCCGAGATGTTATCGTTCCCGACTGACGGCTCAAACTTCAACGAGTTCGAGACGTTCACGCATGAATCCCGCATTACGGGAGAAGCTGGCTGGGTAAACTGGCTCTTCGGCGCCTTCTATTCGAACGAAGACATCACTCGTCAGTCGACCCTGACATTCGGCACGGAACTGGAGTCCTTTTTGAGCTTGCATCGCGTTGCCGACAGCCCGCTTGGGCTGCGCTCCGCATTAAACACCTTGGCCGGTCATTCCTTAGCAACCGCGGTCTACACAGGGGGTGGAGGTGATCGCGACCTATACGAACAAAACGCCGAGAGCTTTGCGATTTTCACACACAACGTGTTTCACTTGGACGACAACATCGACCTCATCGCAGGTCTGAGGTGGACGTCTGAGACGAAGACTTTTGACGCCACCTACCGGACGACGGGTCAAGCTGGCTGCTCCAGCGTTGAAGCAGCGTTTGGCTTGGACCCTGTTAGAAATGTGGCGAACAACACTGGCGGGCCAACATCGTCGGCAACGGCCGTCGCCTCTCTTGCTTGCCTTCCCTATACGCGGACAGCGTTGGACGTGTTGACGCTGACCACGCCCCACCATCAAGAGTCAGAGTCGGACGAGTTTTCAGGAATTGCCACTCTCGCGTGGCGGCTTGACGAAGACTTCAACACCTATGCGACGTATTCTCGGGGCCACAAGGCGGGCGGGTTCAATCTCGACCGCGCGTTTTCCGATGCGGCAGGATCGATCATATCGAACGCACTCTTTGCAGTCCCTGGAGCGGTGCCCGCCCAGACCGTCCGCGCGCCGGACACCAGCTTCGCACCGGAATTCGTTGATGCCTACGAGCTTGGCCTAAAAACACAGGTCGACAAGACGCTCTACATCAACACTGCCGTCTTCTATCAGGACTTCGAAAACTTCCAGCTGAACACGTTCACCGGCACATCGTTCATCGTAACGTCTGTGCCCGAGGTGATCAGCAAGGGTGTCGAGGTTGAAGCCTATTGGACCCCCATCAAAGCGCTGACCACGACTTTTGCGGTGCAGTACACCGACGCGAGGTACGGTGACATAGGCTCGCTCGCGGAGGTCGGATCCTTCATCAACCGCAATCCCGGTCTCTTCCTTCTCGAAGACGCGCGCATCACGCACTCGCCTGAATGGACGCTTACCAGCGCCGTCGACTACTCCGTTCCGTTCATCGATGCCTTTACCGCTCGCTTCCATGTAGACGCCAGGTGGCAAAGCGAGATGAACACTGGCTCGAACCTCGACCCGCGCAAGGTTCAGGACGCCTATGCCGTCGTTGGCCTGAAGCTAGGCGTCTACGGTGAAGACGAGTGGATCGGCCTCGAATTCTTCGCCCGTAACCTTCTCGACGAGAACTACATCAACACGGCCTTCGACGCGCCGTTGCAAGGTAGTTCGGTTTGCCCGCCGCCGGCGTCAGCCTCTTGCCCCGTGCCGGCTGGCACCAGCACCATCGACGCCTTCGTCGGCGAGCCGCGTATGATTGGCGCCACGTTGCGACTGCGACACTGACCTCTCAGTTACGCCGGGGTGCGATGCACTGTTCATCCGCCCCGGTGTCGCCTAAAGTGTGCCCGGGGGCGCCTTTAATGAAATGAAATCGGCGAATGGGTAAGATTCGGAAGTTGCGCTTGGTGGTGGCCGCGGCCTTAAGCGTGGCGTCCGTTACATTGGCTGTTGCAGCGCCGCCGGCATCGTTGACCCCGCCGTCCGCTCCGAATGTGTGCGCCAAAGCGGCTCTCCCGGCGGGCTTTGTCGCCGCCGCCCGCGAAAGCGCCCGCACCCTACCCGACTTCCCCGATGGCGACGATCTAAGCGAAGGGTGGGTACGCCTCGGCTTCACGATCAATGCCGAAGGCGAAACCGCCGACATCGTCGTCCTCGATCGCATCGGCCCGGAAACCATGGCCCGCGCCGCACGCCGCGCCGTCGCGCGCTGGAAGTACAAACCCGCAACCCAAGACGGCGAACCGATCGAGCAATACGGCAACGCGGTCGATCTCGTCTTCCGCCGCCAAAACGTCGGCAACACCGCTGTGCACGACGAAGCTGTCGCAAAGTTCGACGAAGCGCGCGGCCTGGTCTCCGCCGGCAAATACGCCGAAGGCATCGCTTTACTGGAACAAACGCTTCGGATGCGATTGACGCTCTACGAACAGGCAAAAATCTCGTTCGCGCTTGCCTTCGCGTACGAAAAATCGCACGACACCGCCCGCGCGCTAGTCCACGTCCGGCACACCCTCATCGAAGGCGGCACATTCCTCGAGAAGCAGGTGGTGCCTGCCGCCCGCCGCATGCGCCTCCGGCTCGAGGCAGCTAACGGCAACCTGATTCACGCAGCGTGCGCGGCGCCGCTTCCGGCCACCGACAGCTTCGACCCCACGGGCGCCGACATCAAAGCGACCGCTGAGACCATTACCGACGCAAAGAAGCGCCTCGGTGCAACGGCGGCGCTCTCTCTCGATGGAACGCTGCTCGCCGATCCGGCTTCGGAAGGCAGCGGCGTCTGGGAACACACACTGACGCGCACCAAGTTCAAATTCGCTTCTCTTGGCAGCGGCGTCGGCCAATACCGCATCAACTGCACCCGTCAGACGATGACGGGGCAAACAAGCGAGGCGCTGCAAGCAGACGTACCCAAGGCCGCCGGCCCCTGCACGCTGCGCGTCTACGGCGAAATCGGCGCCTCGTTCAAACTCGTCGAAGAGTGGTGAGGCAGTCTACCCGGAAACTGGTCCGATCAACCGCTCGAACACAGCCCTCACGTCAGCCTCGACCGCGGCGAGTGTGATCTCGACCTCTTCGAACGTCGCGGCGCCAGACGCCTTCGCGACAAGCGCACGCAGTGACGCCGACGCATCCGCCGGCTGGAAGGCACCTTCGACCGTGAGGCGAAGGAGTTGAGTGATCCGCTGGTAAAGGCTCACAGCCCGCCCGAGCATTTCATAGTCCGCTGCCGAAAGAACGCCCGCCGCAGCCAAGCTGTCGAGCGCCTCGATCGTATTTGCCCTCAAGACGCTGGTGTCTCTTTGCGCATGAACCAATTGCAGGCCCTGGGCGACGAATTCCACATCGAACAGGCCGCCCTTCGCCTCTTTGATGTCCCATGGCGACTTTGCCGGGCGCTCGCGGTCCAACCGGCCACGCATTTCGGCCACGTCGGTCAGAATCTCCACCGGACCCCGCGGTGCGGTCAGCGCGCGGCGAATGACCCCTTCGACCCGCGAACGCAACTCGTCAGGGCCAGCAACCACCCGCGCGCGGGTCAGCGCGAGCCGCTCCCACGTCCAAGCCTCATCTGCTTGGTACTTGGCAAACGTCTCAAAGCTAACCGCCACGGGCCCTTTGTTACCCGACGGCCGCAAGCGCATGTCAACGTCATAGAGACCGCCTTCGCCGGTCATCACGGTCAGCGCCGAAATCAAACGCTGCGAAGCGCGCGCGAAATAGATACTTGGCGCGATCGGACGCGCACCGTCGGACGTGACTGCATCCTTCGCATGATCATAGACAAAGATCAGGTCGAGGTCAGAAGCGGCCGTCATTTCGCGCCCGCCAACGCGGCCCATCGCGATGACGACCATCTCGCCATCTTTAACCTGTCCGTGGGCTGCCGCAGTCTCCTTGAACGTCGCTGCGTTCAACGCGGCGATCACCGCCTCCGCCACGTCGGCGAACGCATAGCCCGCCGCAATCCCGTCGACTTCGCCCCGCAGGAGTTGAAGCCCAACTCGGAACTGCTGGTCTTTCGTCCACCGCCGCGCAACGTCGAGCTTGTCCTCAAACGTCTTAGCGCCGCGCATGAGCGACTCCAGGTTCTCGCCAAGCTCCTTCAACCCCGGCTGATGCCGCAGAAAATCCACGTCGATCAGAACATCGAGCAACCCCGGCCGCTGCGCCAAATGATCCGCCAGGCGTGGCGCCGTCCCCACGATCTCGGCAATCAGATCGAGCAGCCGCGGGTTGGAGAACAACAGCGCGAACACCTGAACGCCCGACGGCAACCCGCTCAAAAACTTGTCGAAGCGCGTGAACGCGATGTCCGGATTGGCGGTCTTGCCCAACGCCGCCAACAGCAGCGGCATCAATGCGGTCAGCTTCTCGCGCGCTTTCTCGCTGCGCGTCGCGCGGATGCGGCCATGGTGCCAACCGCGGATCGTGGCCGACACCGCCTCAGGCTGCGAGAAGCCCAGCTTGCGCAGCGTCTGCACCGTCTCCGGATCCTCGTCAACGCCGGTAAAGACCAAGCTCCCCGAGTCCTCCGACAACGACGGCTTGCCCTCGAACAGCTTCGCGTAGTGCGACTGCACTCGCAGCAGATGGTCGCGTAGTTTGTCGGAGAAAATCTGCGTCACGCCAAAGCCCATGAACCGGGCGACGTTGCTCAGCCCGTCCGGCGTCTTCGGCAACGTGTGCGTCTGCTCGTCCTCGATCATCTGCAAGCGATGTTCGAGCGTGCGCAGGAACTCATAAGTCTCCGTCAGGTCGGCCCGCGTTTCCTCCGCTATGATTCCACGCTGAGCCAACGCAGCGAGCGCATCGACGGTACGCGAACGCCGCAACGTCGGGATACGCCCGCCCAGGATCAGTTGCTGCGTTTGCGCAAAAAACTCGATCTCGCGAATGCCACCGCGGCCAAGCTTGATGTTGTGTCCGGCGATCGCCACCTCGCCGTGGCCGCCGTGTGCATGGATCTGACGCTTGATCGAATGAATGTCCTCGATCGCCGCATAGTCCAGATACTTGCGCCACACGAACGGTTCCATCTGGCTCAGAAACGCCGCACCTTCGCCCTGATCTCCCGCGCACGGCCGCGCCTTGATCATCGCGGCACGTTCCCAGTTCTGGCCCATGGATTCGTAGTAGGCCTCCGCCGCTCGCGTCGAAACCGCGATCTGCGTCGATCCGGCATCCGGCCGAAGCCGCAAGTCGCAGCGGAAGACGTACCCGTCCGCCGTTGCTTCCTGCATCAGCGCAACGGTGGCCTGCGTCAGCCGCACCGCAAACTCGCGCGGCTCCACATTCGCCGCAACCGGCAAGCGATCCGCATTGAAATAGCAGCTAAAATCGATATCGCTGGAATAGTTCAACTCAAACGCGCCGTACTTCCCCATCGCGAGAAAGAACAGCGCCGCATTATCCGCCGGCTCGATCGTATCGCTCGGCGCAAACCGCCCTCGGCCGATCGCCTCGATCATCGCATAGCGCAGCGACGACGCCAGCGCCGCATCCGCCAGCTTCGTCAGCGCCTCGGTCACCTCGTCCAGACCCCAAACCCCGCCGAGGTCCGCCAGCGCGATCAACAGCGACGCCCGCCGCTTCACCTCGCGCAGGCGCCGCATCATGTCCGCGCGCGTCGGCGTCTCATCAAACCGCAAACTGGCGAGCATCGTCGCCAGCATGATCCGCGGATCGCCGGCCAGATCGCGCACCAGGTTGTCGGCCTCGCGCTCCATCAACCGCGCGAGATACGGGCTATTCGAAGCAGTCGCCGCGATCAGCTCGCGCAGCGCCCCCTCCCCCGCCCGCTCGCCCAGCGTCTCGAGCGTCCGCGCCCCGAGCGCAGCATCAAAGGTCTCGGGGACGCGGCAAATCCGGGCGGTGAGCGATCCGGTCATACCGTCCTGCATACCAGTGGTGGCGCCAAAGCAAAACGGCCCGGGCGATCACCCGGGCCGTTGCTCATTCGCTTCAAAGAGAAGCTTAGACGATACCGGCCGCCGCCTTCAGCGTCTTGGCCGGACGGAAGCGCAGCTTCTTCGAGGCCTTGATCTTGATGGCTTCGCCTGTCCGCGGATTGCGGCCCATGCGCGCCGGGCGCTTGGCGACCGTGAACACGCCGAAATTACCGATCGGGAGCTTTCCGCCGCCCTTCAGCCCCTTGAGGCTGGCCTCGATCGTGCCGAACACCAGTTCGATCACGCGCTTGGCTTCCGCCTTGGGGAGGTCTCCGCCTCTTTTGGCGACGGCGAGGATGAAGTCCGATTTGCTCATGTGGGTTATGCCCCTCAACTTGGGTGTGGGTTGCGCGACCTCGACTAAGGTCTGCGATCAGCGAGATATAGCTGACGAATATTAAGCAATCTACAAAATAACGTCATTTTGCTTGGGTTTTTTGCATGTAGACGCCAGAGAAGTGTGTGTTTTCATATGATTCTGGGCATCAGATGCGGAAAAAGCGTGATCCCATCTTGCAATTTGACCGCTCGTTTCCGCAACTGCAGCCCCCTCACCGATTCGCAGGTGCTTTTGCCCGCTCGCCTTGCTCTAACGAGTACGCAAAGCCACCACGACTCAACGATCGAGATCCATGAAGCTCGCGACCTTCACTGAAAGCCACCGCCGCCGCATCGGCGTGGTCGAGGGGAACACCATTGTCGACCTCGCCGCCGCGGCCCCCAACCTTCCCCAATCCATGATCGCACTCCTGCGTGCCGGCCCCACCACCTTGGCGCAAGTCCGCGAGGTTGCGACCTCCGCGCGCCAGCGCCTGCCCCTGTCAAAAGTACGGCTCGAAGCGCCCGTGCCGCGCCCCGGCAAGGTTTTGGCGATCGGCATGAACTACGCCGACCACATTCGCGAAACCGGCCGCGCCGCACCCGAACATCAAGTCTGGTTCGCCAAACAAGCGACCTGCATCGTGGGCCCGAACGACGCCATCCGCATCCCGAGAGTCTCCGATAAGGTCGACTACGAAGCCGAGCTCTGCGCGGTCATCGGCCGCCGTTGCCGCCACGTCCCGGCGGCGCGCGCCTTCGAGGTTATTGCGGGCTTTATGTGCGGCAACGACATTTCGGTGCGCGATTGGCAGCAACGCTCACCCACCATGATGATGGGCAAAGGCTTCGACACCCACGGCCCCACGGGCCCATGGATCGTGACGCCTGACGAGATCAGAGACGTTCACGCCCTCAACGTGCGCTGTCTCCTAAACGGGGAAGTCATGCAGAGCGCCTCGACCGCCGAGATGATCTTCAATATCCCCGCCCAAATCGAACACCTCACCGCAGCCTTCACGCTCGAACCCGGCGACGTCATCTTCACCGGCACGCCGGCCGGCGTGGGCAACTGGCGCACGCCGCCAGTGCGCTTGAAGGCGGGTGACCGCGTCCGCGTCGAAATCGACGGTCTCGGTAGCCTCGAGAACATTTGCGAAAACGAACCCGGCGAGACGGTCATCATATGAGCGTTGAGACCAGCGCCGATCGGTCACCCGCGCAGGGGCGCCTCAGCCAACTCGGCTGGGCTCTCTACCAATTCGCGAGCAGCCCCTACTTCGTCATCATCAACATCTTCGTCTTCGCAGCGTACTTCCAAAAGCACGTCGTCGGCGACAACGTCGAAGGTCAGGTCGTTTGGGGCTACACGCAAGCGGCCGCCGGCATGTTGATCGCGCTCTGCTCCCCGATCTTGGGTGCTCTCGCCGACGCCTACGGTCCGCGCAAGCCGGGACTACTCCTCTTCTCGGCGATCGCCATCCCTGCCATGCTTGCGCTCTGGTTCGTGACCGAGGGCAACCTCTGGCTCGGCATCCTGGCGATCATCGTCGCCGCCGTCACAATGGAGTTCGCCGCCGTCTATCACAACGCCATGCTGACCAGCGTGGCCGGCGAAAAGAACGTCGGCTTCATGAGCGGCCTCGCCTACAGCCTCGACTACGTCGGCAGCGTAACACTCTTCATCGTCTGGCTGGCGATCCCTTCGCTCGGACTCCTGACGCTACTCGACAGCGCGTTCGCGCACGAACGCCTCTCCGGCCCCCTCTCTGCGTTGTGGCTGATCGTCTTTTCGATCCCGCTGGTTCTCTTCACCCATGATCGCCCGCGCACGGGGCTCTCGATCGTCGGCGCCATCGGTTCAGGCCTACAGCAACTCGGCCGCACGATCAGCCAAGTCAGCCACTATCGCAACATTGGCAAGTACCTGCTCGTGCGCGCGATATACGCCGACGGCATGAGCGCCGTGTTCACGTTCTTGGCTGGATATTTGAGCGGCATCTTCGGCTGGGGCACCGCAAAGATCGGCCTCTTCGCACTCATCGTGCTGACCGTCCCGATCTTCACTTCGTTCGTCGGCGGCTGGATCGACGACAAAGTCGGCTCGCGCCGCACAATTCAAGTGGGCCTCTTGATGTTCACACTCGCCGTCGCAGGCTCCGTGAGCACAACGCCAAATGAGTACCTTTTCTTCTTTCCGGTCACTGAGGAACTCCGCGCACAGCAACTACCCCTGCTCGGCCCTCTGCTTGCGATGTTCGGGTTCACACAGTTCCCAGAACAGCTCAGCCTCGCGTTTTCGATTCTGGGCGGCGTCTTCGTCGGACCGATCCTCGCCTCAAGCCGCACAATGGTCGCTCGCATTGCGCCGCAAACGATGATCTCGGAGATCTACGGTCTCTTCACCCTCACCGGCAAAGCAACCGCTTTCACCGCGCCGTTCCTCGTCGCTGTCGTAACCTCGGCTACGCAGAACCAGCGGGCAGGCTTTGCCGTGATCCTTGTGTTTCTGGTTCTGGGCTTCGTGGGGCTTTGGTGGGTGAAGGAAGAACGCGCCGAAGTTGCCCCGCCGCGATAGCGGGCGCCTCCGCGATCGGCGGGAACGACAGCGTCGCGAGCAAGCCCGGCTTTGCGTCCTCAAGCCTGATCGTCGCGTCATGCATCCGCGCGACGGCCGCCACCAGGCTCAAGCCCAACCCGGACCCGGGCGTATTGCGCGACCGCTCCAGGCGCACGAAGCGATCGAGCACGCGCTCGCGATCCGCCTCCGGAATTCCGGGCCCCGTATCGCGAACCGAAAACGTCGGCCGGTCGTTACGCGTGTTGACGTTCGCCGACACCGTAACCGCACCGCCTTGCGGTGTGTATTTCAAAGCGTTCTCGACCAAGTTCGCCGCCGCACGTGCGAGCAGACTGCGATTGCCGCGAACCGTGACCTTCGCAGGCGCCACGAACTTGAGCGAAATCCCGCGATCCTCCGCCGCCGGCTCGTAAAGATCGGCGATGTCGTGGATCACCTCGCTGAGATCCACAAGCTCCAATGTATCGCGATGCGCCCCCGTCTCGGCCTCCGCGATAAGCAGCAGCGAGTTAAAGGTCGAGATCAAACCGTCCGCTTCCAAAATCGCGCTCTCCAGCGCCTGTACCGTCTCGTCGTGCGAAGCATTTCCGATCATCGCGCCTTCAAGCTTGTTGCGGAGCCGGTTGAGTGGCGTGCGCAGATCGTGCGCGATGTTATCTGCGACCTCGCGCATACCCATCATCAACCGCTCGATCTGCTCCAACATCTGATTGAGGTTGGTAGCCAGATCGTCGAGCTCGTCGCGATTTCCCATCACCGGAATGCGCCGTGTCAGGTCGCCCGACATGATATCGCGGCTGGTGCGGTTGATGACCTCAAGACGCCTCAGCACATTGCGGCTGATCCACACGCCGCCGGCCACACCGATGAACCCCGTAATCGCGATCGCCCACAACAGCGTCGAGCGGATCGCATCGCCGATAGCGTTCACGTCCTTCGTGTCGCGTCCGACCAGCAAACGATAGCCGCCGAAGAGTGGCACCTGAAACGCGCGCCCCGGTCTCGTCTCACGCTCGCCGTCGATCTCGCGCTCGTATGTGAAGTTGATCCAGTCCTTGGCCGTCTGCACGGCATCGGGCGGCCAACGCGACAGATTGCCGGCGAGCGGTGCCGCACCGAACGACAGCAGGTAAAGACCGCGCTGCCCCGGTCGCGAAGAGCGCTCGACGATGATCGAGCGCAATCCCAAAATGCCGCGCCGCTTATACTGCTCGCCGAGTCCCTGCACCTCTGCGGCAATCGTCTCGTCCGACTGCGTGGCGAGGAAGCCCGCCGTTCGCCAATAGATGAAGCCTAGAACCAGGAGCACCGACACGGCGAACAGCAGCAGGTAGGCGAAGGCCAACCTGAAGGTCGCCGTGCGAAAGACATCAAGCAAGCGCACGGAGCGAATATCCGGCACCCCGAACGGTGTGCAACAGCGGCTCCTCAAAACCCTTGTCGATCTTTGCGCGCAGACGCGAGATGTGAACGTCGATCACGTTGGTCTGCGGATCGAAGTGATATTCCCACACGTTCTCAAGCAACATGGTGCGCGTCACCACTTGCCCGGCATGCCGCATCAAGTACTCAAGCAACAGAAACTCGCGCGGCTGCAAATCGATCCGCTGCCCCGAACGCGTCGCGGTTCGCGACAGCAGATCAAGCTCCAAATTGCCGATTGCAAGCTTCGTCGTCACCGCATCGGAGCCGTTCCGCCGCACCAGCGCATCGATCCGCGCCAACAGCTCGACGAATGCATACGGCTTCGCGAGATAATCGTCGCCGCCCGCCCGCAAACCCTTCACGCGATCGTCCACTTCGCCGAGCGCGCTCAAGAACAAGACCGGCGTCTTGTTGCCCTCGTCGCGCATCTTGCGGACCATCGACAACCCATCGAGCCTCGGCATCATCCGGTCGACGACGGCCACGTCGTAGTTCCCAGCCATCGCCAGATGCAAACCGTCTTCGCCATCCGGCGCATGATCGACAATGTGACCGCTCTCTTTCAGGCCGCGCGTCAGGTACGCAGCCGCCTCGCGGTCATCTTCAACAACCAGAATTCGCATCACTCGAGCGTCCTCGTTCATGGGGGTGAGAGGGGACGAGGGGGCGGAGCCTGCCGCCCCCATCTTGTTGAGGGCGGACATCAGCCCTTGATCTTCACGGGGATGTAGACCTTCACGCCCCGGTCGCGTTCGACGAAGAGCAACACGGTCGGACGCTTCGCCGACTTCGCGTCGGCCACCGCACCTTTGACGTCTTCGACGGAGTCGACCTCGTCCCCGCCGACGGCAAGGATACGGTCGCCCGCACGCAGGCCGCGCTCGGCCGCGTCGCTGTCCGGATCGACATCGGTGATGAGAACGCCGGAGGCCTTCGCATCGAGCTCGAACTCGCTGCGCACCGCAGGCGTAATCGCCGCAAGACCAAGACCAAGCGCCGAGACTTCCGCTCGACCCGGCATGCTGCTGTCCTTGCCCTCATCCGTGCCGCGACCGCGGTCGTTGCCGGCCAAACGATCTTCGCCCGGCCGCTTCGCGATGGTCACGCTGAGCGAAATGTTGCGGCTGCCGCGCCAAACGGAAAAGTTGGCGGTCTGTCCGACCTGAAGCGCCGCAACCTTCCGTGTCAAATCACGGTTGTCCTTGATGTCGCTGCCATTCATCTTCAGCACGACGTCGCCGCGCTTGAAGCCGCCCTTCTGGGCCGGGCTGTTGTCGACCACATCGCCGACAAGAGCGCCGTGCTCGTTCGGCAAACCGAGCGCCTGCGCCGAGTCTTCGTTCAGGCTCTGAATCTGCACACCCAGCCAGCCACGCGTAATTGCGCCTGAGCGCTTCAGCTCGCTGACGACCCGCTGCACCGTGGACGAAGGAATGGCAAAGCCAATGCCGGCGCTCGTCCCCGACGGCGAGTAGATCGCCGTGTTCATGCCGATCACATGCCCCGCGAGGTCAAAGGTTGGGCCGCCGGAGTTGCCGCGGTTGATAGCGGCGTCGATCTGCAGATAGTCCGTATACGTCGTTCCGCCGACGTCGTCGCGGCCGCGCGCAGAAACAATACCGGAAGTCACCGTGCCGCCAAGACCAAACGGATTGCCGACCGCCAGCACCCAATCGCCGACCCGCACCTTGGTGTCGTCTGCAAAGGTCACGGACGGGAACGACTTCCCTTCGATCTTGATCAAGGCCACATCGGTCAGCTCGTCGCGCCCGATCAGACGCGCCTTGTACTTCTTGCCATCCGCGAACCCGACTTCGATTTCCGTCGCATTGGCGACAACGTGATTATTGGTGACCACATATCCCGAAGGATCGATCACGAAACCGGAACCTTGCACCTCGCCCTTCTGGCGCCCGCGGTTGTTCGGTCCACCCTTGCGGAACCTGTCGAAAAAGTCGCGCAGCGACGGCGGCAGATTTTCAAGATCTTCGTCGCTCACTTCTTGCTCTGGCCCCGACGTGACCTTCGCTTTCAGGCTCACGACCGCCGGCGCAACACGCTCGACAATATCGGCCAGCGAAGGCAGAACGCCGCCGGTCGCGCCCAGCATTACCGCTGCGGGCGCGCCGGCTACCTGCGTCGTGAGCGCAAAGCCTGCTGTGGGTGTCGGCTCCGCCACCGCAGCCGGTCCGCCGCCGCTCCACACCACGCCGCCGACCACGCCGGCCGTGACGGCAAGAGCGAGCGCCGCCGCACTGGCGATCAGCACGCGCTTGCGCGGCTTCGCGTCGGGGACAACAGGCGTGGGAACAACGGGGGCGGCTTCAGGCGACGAAGCATCGGCAGACATTCGTACTTCTCCTTGGGAACTGGGGCTTCGGCCGGACCCATGCGCGGCCGGAAGCTGCACCAATATATAGACCCAAGAAGATGTCTTAAATCTGTCAGAACGATTAACTGCGTGTAATTTTGGTGCCGATCCCGTGAGCGGAGCCGATTTCTCAAGGCGCCTTGGCGGGCGGCTCACCGTGCTTCCAAAGCCCCTTGTCTTTGAGGGCCTGAGCGACTTCGGGCGGCATGTAATTCTCGTCGTGCTTCGCAAGCACATTGGTCGCTGCAAAGACACCGTCTTGCCGGAACGACCCGGTCACCACGACCCCCTGCCCCTCGCGGAATAGATCCGGCAAATCGCGCGAATAGGTGACCGGCACTTCCTGTTCGCCGTCCGTGACCTTGAAGCGAACTTCAAGCCCGCCCGGCCGCTCGATGCTGCCCGTCGAGACCAGCCCACCCAAATTGATCTGACGCCCTGCTTCAACACCGCGAGCCTTCGCCTCGCTCGGCGAATAGAAATAGAGCACCCGGTCGCCGAGCGCCGCCACGATGATGACGGTCGCAAGAACGGCCGCCCCAACGGCTCCGGTCAAAAACGCAAAACGGCGCTGACGGCGTGTCATAGCGCACGAACTATAGTGCGGATGCGCCCGCGAACAAGCATCACGCCCGCACCATTCGTGCGACGAAAAAGCCGTCGGTGTTGTCACGGTAAGGCGTCAGCGTTTGTGCCGTCTCTGCCTGCCAGCCTCGATGCCGTTCGACAAACGCCGCGAGCTGAACCGGCCCCTCCGAGGGCAACAACGAACACGTCGCGTACACAATCGCGCCGGTCGGCTTCACGAGCTCAACCGCACGATCCAGCAGCTTTGCCTGTGCCGCGCGAAAGGTCGCCAGCCGCGCCTGATCAAGCGTCCACTTGCTCTCCGGGTTACGCCGCCACGTGCCCGTGCCCGAACACGGTGCATCGACAAAAACGAGATCGGCGCCACCGGACGCCAGCGCCGTAAGCTCTTTGCCGTAAGGGTCGCCAGCCATCTCGATAATCGTCACGCCCGAACGCGCAACACGCGGTGTCATCTGCTGCAACCGCGCAAGATCGACATCGCACGCCAAGATGCGCCCTCGATTGTCCATTGTCGCAGCCAGAGCCAGCGCCTTGCCACCAGCCCCGGCAGCCAAGTCGATGACGGTGTCCCCGGGCCGCGCCTCAGCTAACAAGACCGCACGCTGCGAGGCCTCGTCTTGAATCTCAACGCGCCCTTCCTGATACGCCGGCAACACCGTGACCTTCGCATCCGCGCCCGCCGCCACGCGCAACCCGTCCGGCGCACCAGCGAGCGGTCCCGCAACGACACCGGCAAGCGTGAGTTCCACCGCGACATCGTCGCGGTTCGCCTTCAACGCATTCACGCGCAAATCGAGCGGCGCCCGCCCGCACAGCGCTGCCATCTCGCGCGCTAAGTCTGCACCGAAGGCCGCAGAAAACTCGCCGTGCAACCACTCCGGATAGTTGAACACGATCCACGGCGCGGTCGGAACGCGCTTGTCTTCAAGCGTCGCCCGTTCCCCATCGCTCAAGCCGCCAAGCGCATGCTGCCCATCGACGCAAAGCGCCGCGATCGCATCCGCCTCCAATCCGTCGCCAACCGAGAGCGATCCGATCACAAGCGCCCGCGCGTCCTCGCTTTGCATGCGAAACGCGCACTCGTTCCGCCGCCGCAACACCGTGTAGACGCGATCTGCGATCGCGGCGCGATCCTTCGATCCCGCAAAGCGATGCGCACGGCCCCAAGCGGCGATCGTACGATCGGCCGCCGCCTTTCGGGCCAAGACCTCGGTCAGAATTTCTGCCGCGGCCGCAAGTCGAGCTCCTGGTGTCAGATGCCTAGCCCGACATCGGATAGTTGGGCGACTCGCGTGTCACTGTAATCGAATGCGGATGGCTTTCGCGCAACCCGGCCGACGAGATGCGAACGAACCTCGCCTTCTCCTGGAACTCGGCGATCGTTTTGCTGCCGGTATAGCCCATCGAAGCCCGCAACCCGCCGACCAACTGATGCACGACGCTCGACAGCGGCCCCTTGAACGGCACCTGCCCCTCAACGCCTTCCGGCACCAGCTTCAGCGTATCGTTCACCTCCGCTTGGAAGTACCGATCCGCCGATCCGCGCGCCATCGCACCCAGCGATCCCATGCCGCGATACGACTTGTACGAACGCCCCTGATAGAGGAACACCTCGCCGGGGCTCTCGTCCGTGCCTGCAAACAGCGAACCCAACATTGCGCAGTTCGCCCCCGAAGCGATCGCCTTCGCAAAGTCGCCCGAATACTTGATGCCGCCATCGGCGATCACCGGCACCCCGCGCGGCCGCGTGGCCGACACCACATCCATGATCGCCGTCAACTGCGGCACGCCCACGCCGGCCACCATACGCGTGGTGCAGATCGAGCCCGGCCCGATGCCGACCTTGATCGCATCGGCGCCCGCGTCCATTAGTGCAACCGCCGCTTCCGCGGTCGCCACATTGCCGGCCATCACCTGCGTCTCGTTCGACATCCGCTTGATGCGAGCCACCGCATCGATCACCCGGGCCGAGTGACCATGCGCCGTATCGACGACGATGACGTCAACGCCTGCCGCGAGCAGCGCCTCTGTCCGCGCCAGCCCATCAGGCCCCACAGTCGTTGCCGCACCGACCCTCAAGCGCCCCCGCGCGTCCTTCGCCGCATTCGGATGCGACTCGGCCTTCTCGATGTCCTTCACCGTGATCAGGCCGATACAACGATAATCGCCGTCGACCACCAAAAGCTTCTCGATCCGGTGTTGGTGCAACAGGCGCTTAGCCTCATCCATGCCGATGTTCTCGCGCACCGTAACGAGCTTCTCCTTCGTCATCAGTTGCGAAACTGGTTGACGCATGTCGGTCGCAAACCGAACGTCGCGATTGGTCAGAATGCCGACGAGCTTCCCGGTCTTCGGTTCGATCACCGGAATGCCGGAAATCCGATGCGTCTCCCGTAAGATCCGCGCTTCGGCAAGCGTAGCATCCGGCGCGATCGAGATCGGATTGAAGACGATGCCGCTTTCGAACTTCTTCACCTGCCGCACATTCGCAGCCTGTTCTTCCGGCGTCATGTTGCGGTGAATGACACCCATGCCGCCCGCCTGCGCCATCGCGATCGCAAGCCGGGCTTCGGTTACGGTGTCCATCGCGGCAGACAACAGAGGCACCGCGAGTTCGATTGTTTTGGTGAGTTTGGTGCGCGTGTCGGCCTGGCCGGGCAACACGTCGGACGCGCCCGGCACAAGCAGGACGTCGTCAAAAGTCAAAGCTTCACGGGGTTGCAAGCCGATCCCTTTCTCTAACTGATCACTCGGGATTCGAGTTGCGACGTGCATGTACCCGCCGCCAGCCCCCTTGTAAAGCGCGGCAGAATGCCCTTCGGCGCTCGAAACCCGGTTATCAAGGATTTCGCCTTGGCAGACCGCCAAAGCCTTGCGACAGTTGGGCGGGGGTTATCATGTTTCGACGGACCGTTCTCGCGATCGCGGCAACAGCCGCATCGCTGTCTTGCGCAGCCGCCGCACCGGGCGACCGCGCGAAGTTTCTGGAAGGCGCATCAGCCGCCAACCTCTCGCCCGAGGAACTCGCCGAAGAGGTGAAGGGCTACCTTCCGCCGGGAAGCATCGACGTCGCCAAAGTCCTTCAACCGCCACCCGCGATCGATTCACCTGCCGACAAAGCCGACGTCGCCCTCTTTCGCCAAACAACGGCGCACGTCAGCGCCGAACGCTGGGCACGAGCACTCGCCGACGACGCGTCAGTCTACGACCGCTTCGAACGCCAACTCGGCTTCGCGCCAAACCGCAAGCGAACGCCGCGCTTCGTCCGCCTCCTCAACCGTGTCTCGGAAGATGTCCTCGCGGCCGCAGGCGACGCGAAGAAGCTGTTTCCACGTCCGCGCCCCTTTCAACGCTTCGCGCTCAACCGCATCTGCGGCGAGAAAACACCACCCAAACCGGAAGCCTCACCCACCAAAGGGACGGCCTACCCTTCCGGTCACGCGGCGCTCTCCTGGGCAGCAGCACTTGTCATGGTGGAAGCTTATCCGCAAAGCGCACAGGCCATCGTGTTGCGCGCCGTCGACTACGGCGAGAGCCGCGTCGTATGCGGCGTACATTTCCCGACGGACGTCCAAGCCGGCCAACTTCTAGCAACGGCCGTCGTCGACAAGTTGTTTGCGCTACCGGAATTCCATCGCGACTTCGCCTGCGCCAAACGTGAATTGCAAGCCGTCGCGCGGGGCGAACGAAGTGAAGATCTGCCCGCCTGCCAATAGCTCAGCGGAAGCCAGTTGCCAGCACGTACATCTCGGCGCTGTCCGCTCGGCTCGCCGGTGGCTTAACGTGCACGACCTTGGCAAAGCGGCGCTTGAGCGTCTCGAGCAACTCGCGCTCCGTACCACCGCGCAACACCTTGCATAAGAAGATGCCGCCCGGCTTCAAAACTTCGATCGCAAACTCCAGCGCCGTCTCGCACAACGCCATCACGCGCAGATGATCCGTTTCGCGATGCCCGGTCGCCGGCGACGCCATGTCGGAGACAACCGCATCGACCGGTCCCGACAGCGCGTGCTTGATCACTTCCGGCGCCTTCACGTCCATGAAATCAAGATGCAGCAACACGGCGCCCGGAATCGGATCCATTTCCTGAATGTCGGCGCCGACGACGCGTCCCTCGCCCAACCGCTCGACCAACACCTGCGTCCAACCGCCGGGTGCCGCGCCCAAATCGACCGCGCTCTGCCCGCGCTTCAGAAAGCGGTACTTGTCGTCCATCTCGGCAAGCTTGTAGGCCGCACGCGAACGATAGCCGCTCGCTTTCGCGGCGCGCACGTAAGGATCGTTGATCTGCCGCTCCAGCCAAGCCTTCGAGGACTTCGTCCGCTTCTTGGCCGACTTCAGCCGCTCCTTCAGCGCCCGCGTCGCCGCTGGCTTCACCTTGTCCGTCATGATGTACCGCCCGCGGGCTTACCGCCGCGCCGACGCCGACGCCCGCCACGGCGCTTGCGTTTGCGCTTTCCGCTCCCGCGCCCCTCGC
>CAZJOM010000008.1:28554-40598 GCA_964547645.1 uncultured Flavobacteriaceae bacterium | reverse complement strand
CGCCGACGCCCGCCACGGCGCTTGCGTTTGCGCTTTCCGCTCCCGCGCCCCTCGCCACCTTCCATGAGCGCCAACAACATCCCCTCGCGCAAACCGCGATCCGCCACGCGTAACCGCGGCGGCGTCCACAAGGTGAAGATCGACTCGAAGATGACGAGCCCCGGGATCACCAACTCCGCCCGCTCAGGCCCTACACACGGATGCGCGGCCCGCGCCTCGCGATTCATTCCTTTGAGGTTGGCGATCACGCGCTGAATGTCATCGCGCTTCAACCAAGTACCGTCCACTTTCGAACGCTCATAGCGCTCGAGGCCCAAATGTATGCCCGCAATCGTCGTGACCGTGCCGGAGGTGCCCAACATATGAAACGACCCAGCAGGATGACCACCCAGCGGCGCCAAGGTCGAAATCTCCTTCAGCTGCGCGCGCACCTCGGCAGTCATCGCCTCATATGTTCCCGGCTCGTCCAGTTTGCCGGTGAACTTCTCCGCCAACGTGACGACGCCGAGCGGCATCGAACCCCACCGCAAAATCCGCGGTGGCCGTCCATGATCTCGCAGATCGAGCCAAATCAGCTCCGTCGACCCGCCGCCAATGTCGAAGACCAACGCACCTTTGTCGGAGCGATCCAACAACGGCGCCACACCGCGCGCCGCCAACCGCGCCTCTTCGATCGGCGGAATGATGTCGAAGTGGAGCCCCGTCTCCTTCGCGACGCGTGCAATAAACGCTTCGCCATTCTTTGCCGTGCGGCACGCCTGGGTCGCGATCGCACGCGCAGAAGTCACGCCGCGCTTGCGCATCTTCACCGCGCAGATACGAATCGCCTCGATCGCACGCGACATCGCAGCTTCGGAAAGTTCGCCCGTTTGCGAGAGCCCTTCGCCCAATCGAACCGTGCGGGAAAATGAATCGAGCACGCGAAAGCCGTTCGCATCTGGCTTTGCGACCAAGAGCCGGCAGTTGTTGGTGCCGAGGTCGAGCGCCGCATAAATGTGACTCGGCCGAACGCTCGCCGGCTTAGCCTCACTGCCCGCCGTGGCAACGGCAGGCGGGTCCTGCGACCCGTACGGCGCCCCACGCGAACCTTGCGCCACGGGGCAATCTCACTTCGTTCGGCTGGTGCGTCGCCGGACCCAAGGGACCCGGCCGCACACGGCCTTCGATTACAGTTGCCACCACTGTAACACGACAACGCTGACCGGCAAGTTAGCGAAGGGATTAGGCCTAAAAGGTAAACTGCCGGCCCGGAACGATCTCGCCCTCTGGCCCCAGACGATCCGGGTAACACCGGTTATAGGCGCCGCAGCCCGTGTAATACATTGCCATCCGGTCGCCCCGCCGCTCGATCCAGTAGCAAACCTCCACACCCCAGCCGACATGCGGGATCGATTGGCAGAGTTCGCCCTCTGCATTGAACCGCCATCTCCCGCGCTCGACGAAGTCCAATTCCTCGATCGGCCCATGCGGTACGCGAGCGCCTAGGCGCCGGAAATGCGCCTCCAGCGTTCCGTCCGCGAGGTAGAAGATCTGCCAAGGATACTCCGTGCGCGCTTCAACACCCGGCGGCGCCGATCCGTCGGCAAAACCCTCCATGCCCCGGAACGTATGGTTGACGATCCAATCGCGAGGATTGCCGCGGCGGCCCACAACGACCACACGCTCGGTCGGCCAATCGTTTCGCGACTTCGGCGCCTCCGGTAACGGCTTATTCGCACCCGCCGCGTACCCGGCGACAACAAGCACGGCAGTGAGTGCCGCAAGCCAAATGGCCCATAACCGCATGCTCGTCTCCTCCGCCGTGCGCCAACGCGCATCTGACTTTTTGTCAGACGAATGGAGCAAATTTTTGACCGCTTGGCAAAGCAAGAGCGGCAACCCTGCTGCGCGAGTGGTCTTCGCCTGGGAGGGGACGGTTGCGCCTCATTGAATTTGCCCGCCCGCTCGCGTATCCGAGCGCCACATGATCGCGGAAATCGGACATTTTGCCCTTGCGCTGGCGCTGGCCCTGGCGGTCGCGCAGAGCTGCGTACCCCTCTACGGCGCCGCCAAGCGCGACCCAAACCTGATGGCATTCGCTCGCTCGGCGGCAATCGGTCAACTTTTGTTTATCGCCATCGCGTTCGCATGCCTCACGCTGGTGTTCGTCCTCTCCGATTTCTCCGTATCGCTGGTGGCGCAGCATTCTCATTCGGACAAGCCGCTCGTCTACAAAATTGCCGGTGTCTGGGGGAACCACGAAGGCTCGATGCTGCTCTGGGTGTTGATCTTGGCCCTGTTTGGCGGCGCGGTCGCCCTATTTGGACGCAATCTTCCCGAGACGCTCGCCGCCCGCGTGCTCGCGATTCAGGGCATGATTGGTGTTGGATTTCTGGCCTTCATCGTCTTCACGTCGAACCCTTTCCTGCGCCTAGACCCAGCACCGCTGAACGGCAACGGACTGAACCCGCTGCTGCAGGACCCGGGCCTCGCGACGCATCCGCCATTCCTCTATCTCGGTTACGTCGGCTTCTCGATGGCTTTCTCGTTCGCCGTTGCAGCGCTCATCGAAGGCCGCGTCGATCCGGCGTGGGCACGCTGGGTCAGGCCCTGGACGCTTGCCGCCTGGTGCTTCCTCACCATGGGCATCATGCTGGGTTCGCTTTGGGCCTACTACGAACTCGGCTGGGGCGGCTGGTGGTTCTGGGACCCGGTCGAGAACGCATCATTGATGCCGTGGCTCGCAGGTACGGCGCTCGTCCACTCCGCCATCGTCGTCGAAAAACGCGACGCACTGAAGCACTGGACGATCTTGCTTGCGATCCTGACCTTTACGCTGAGCCTTATCGGCACATTTCTGGTCCGCTCCGGCGTGATCTCAAGCGTCCATTCCTTCGCGACCGATCCCACGCGCGGCATATTCATCTTAGGACTCCTCGTCGCGACCACGGGCGGCGCACTGACGCTCTACGCCATCCGCGCGCCGACGATGAAGCTCGGCAACCTATTCGCGCCGGTCAGCCGCGAAGGCGGCCTGATCCTGAACAACGTACTGCTCGTCTCCGTAACGGCGTTCATTTTCATAGGCACGTTCTATCCGCTGTTCGCGCAAGTTTCGAGCGGCGACCAACTCTCCGTTGGCGCACCTTGGTACAACTTCTTTTTCGTGCCCTTCTCGATCGCGATGATGTTCGCGATGGCGATCGGGCCACTCTTGAGTTGGAAGCGCGGCGACCTTGCTCAAGCCTTCTTCCGGTTGAAAGTTGCGGCCGCCGCCGCGACCGGTGCCGGCATTGCTGCCGCCGTCGTCGGCACCGGCTCGCTCGCCATTCTCGCGATCGCAGCAGCCGTTTGGTTGCTCGCCGGCTCGCTCGGAGCAATCGCGCAACGCCTAGCGCTCGGAAGTGGCGACTTGCAATCGATCTGGTCGCGCACCACAGGGCTGCCGCGCGCCACATGGGGCATGGCTGTGTCCCACGCTGGCGTTGCTGTTGTCGCCTTAGGTATCGTCGGCGTTACCGCGTGGACGGAAGAAACGGTGACGTTGCTCAAGCCCGGCCAGTCCGCCAAGATCGGCACGTATGAAGTGCGGCTCCTCTCGGTGACCGATGAGCAAGGCCCCAACTATACCTCCAAGGCGGGTCATTTCGCTGTCGCGGTGGGTGGCGCGCAAGTGGACGAACTGCTCGCCGAACGCCGCAACTATCCGAACCCCGGCTCCGAGACGACCGAAGCTGGCATCCGCGTTCGCCCGTTGGACATACTCTACGTGACGATTGGTCAACCGCACCCTGACGGCTCCTGGACCGTGCGATTGTTCCATCACCCTTGGGTCGTCTGGATTTGGGGCGGCGCGGTGATCATGGTCTTTGGCGGTTTGCTCTCGCTGAGCGACCGGCGCTTGCGCGTAGGCGCCCCGCGCCGCGCCGTTGCACAGGCGGCGGAATGACAATGTCGCGTTGGCTCTCGCTTCTCCCGCTCGGCTTGCTGCTGCTGCTCGCCGGGTACTTCGCGATCGGCCTGACGGAGGACTCGCGCACGATCCGATCCGTCTTGATCGACAAGCCCCTCCCCGCCTTCGATCTCCCCTCTTTCGGCCGCAACGGCGAGACGGTGTCGAACCAAACGCTGAAAGGCCACGTTTCGCTGATCAACATCTTCGCCTCGTGGTGCATCACGTGCCGCGTCGAGCACCCGATACTGCTCAAGCATGCGAAGGCAAACCGCGTCGCGATCTATGGCCTGGCCTGGAAAGACAAGCCGGACGAGCTCAAAGCCTGGCTGGAAGAACTTGGAAACCCTTACACGGCGATCGCCGACGACGCGAAGGGCCGCACCGCCATCGATTTCGGCGTCACCGGCGCGCCGGAGACCTTCGTCGTCGACAAGCGCGGCCGCATCCGCTTCAAGCAAGTCGGTGCCATCGACGACTACATTTGGATCAACACGATCGAGCCGTTGATCAAAGAACTTGAGGCCGAACCGTGAGCGTCAAATCGTGCCTTGCCGCGCTCATGCTCTTCGTTGCAAGCGTGCCCGCGTTCTCCGTCGAGCCCGACGAAATCCTCGCCGACCCGGCGCTAGAAGCCCGCGCCAGACATATCACGCAAGAGCTGCGCTGCGTCGTCTGCCAGAACCAATCCGTCGACGATTCCGACGCACCGTTGGCACGCGACATCCGCATCCTAGTGCGCGAACGGCTCAAATCTGGCGACACCGACACGCAAGCGCGGGATTTCATCGTCGCGCGCTACGGCAAGTTCGTCCTGCTCCGGCCGCCGCTCGACAGCAGCACCTGGGCTCTCTGGTTCGGACCGTTTGCGGTGCTTGTGATCGCAGCCGCATTGGCGTGGAACTACATGCGCGGCCTGCGCCGCAACACAACCGCACCGCAACCGCTCGACGCCGCGGAAGAAGCCGCCGTGCAGCGCAAACTTGATGAGCGCACGTCATGATCTGGCTTGCGATTGTCGCACTCTTATTGCTGGCTTGCATCGTGGTGTTGCCCCCGCTCCTCAAGCGGCCGCCCACCGCACAGCGCGACTCCACCAGCCTCGCCGTCTACCGCGACCAGCTAAGGGAGATCGACGCCGACCTTGAACGCGGCGTGATCACGCCCGCCGAAGCGGGAGCCGCCCGCATCGAAATCAAACGCCGCATCTTGGCGCTGCCAAGCAACGAAACCATTGGGCAAACGACACGCCTACCGCGCGCGGTCCCAATCGCAGTCGCAGCCTTGCTCAGCGCGGCGTCGCTCGCCATCTATTTGCCGCTTGGCCGCCCGCAGTTGCCTGATCGCCCTTATGACGCAGCCGCCGAACGCACGGCCGCTGCAACCGAAATGCTGGGCGAAGTGGAGCAAATGGTCGCCAAACTCGCCGCGCGCCTAAAAACGCAACCGAACGATGCAAAGGGCTGGCGCATGCTCGGTTGGTCCTACGTACAGCTCGGCCGCGTGAAAGACGGCGTCGAAGCCCTCGCGCGAGCGGTGCAACTCGATCCCGAAAACGCGGCGCTGCGTTCCCAATATGGCGAGGCGACGGTCCAACTGGCCGGCGGCACCGTGACCCCCGAAGCGCAAGCGATCTTCGCGCAAGCCCTTAAGCGAAATGCGAAGGACCCCCGAGCCCGCTTCTATCAGGGCCTCGCCCTCACCCAGGCCGGAAAAGACCGCGAAGCCTTCGACCTGTGGGTCGCCATCATCAAGGACGGCCCGCCCGACGCCCAGTGGCTTCCGGGCTTGCGTGACCAAGCCCGCGAACTAGCAGCCAAGCTCAAGCTGCCGCCAACCGCAGTGCCTTAACGCTTGCCGCCCAACGCGCTTGGGACTTATAAGACGCCCCTCCGTTGGGGGATCGTCTAACGGTAGGACTGCAGACTCTGACTCTGCCTGTCTAGGTTCGAATCCTAGTCCCCCAACCACCTCCGGATATGCGCTATTCTCCACCCCACGATGCTTCGCGGGATGGATCGAGTGACCGACGTCAGCTGGAACGAAGCGCAGATCCGCGGGATCGTGGCGAACCACGCCCATCTTGAGGGGCCGCTGCTGCCGATCCTTCACGCCGTCCAGCACGCGACAGGATTCATCCCGCGTGACGCCATCCCCATCATCGCCGACGCGCTGAACCTGACGCGCGCGGAGGTCTATGGCGTCGTCTCTTTCTATCACGACTTCCGCGAGAGCCCGCCGGGCCGGCGCGTCATCAAGCTATGCCGCGCGGAAGCTTGTCAGGCGATGGGCGGCCGGGCGCTTGCCGACGCAATCCTGAGACACTTCCGCGTCGGCTGGGGTGAGACCACGGCTGACGGCGCCATCACTGTCGAAGCGGTCTACTGCCTTGGCCTCTGCTCCGTGGCGCCAGCCACGCTCGTCAACGGCGAGCCCCACGGCCGGGCGGAGAGCAAACACCTGATCGCCATCGCCGAGAACGCCGGATGATGCGCGTCTTCATCCCGAACGACGTAGCCGCACTGGGCCTTGGCGCCGAGGCCGTCGCGCGCACGCTGCACGGCGTTGCTCGCACGCGAAACATCGCGATCGACATCGTGCGCACGGGCTCGCGCGGCATGCATTGGCTGGAACCGTTGATCGAAGTTCAAACGCCGCAAGGCCGCGTCGGTTACGGAACGGTCCAGGCCGCAGACATACCCGCACTCATCGACGCAGGCATGCTGGAAGGCAAGCCCCACCCTGCCTGCATCGGCCTTGTCGATCAGCACCCGTGGCTCAAACGGCAGACGCGTATCACCTTCGCGCGCTGCGGCATCGTCGATCCGCTGTCGCTCGACGATTATCGCAACCACGGCGGCTTCGAAGGATGGCGTCGCGCAAAAGCGCTGGGCCCCGTAGCAACGATCTCGACGATCATCCAAGCCGGCTTGCGCGGCCGCGGCGGCGCCGGATTCCCAACCGGCGTCAAGTGGAAGTCCGCGGCCGATGCCAAAGGCGACCGCAAATACATCGTCTGCAACGCCGACGAAGGCGACAGCGGCACCTTCGCCGACCGCATGCTGATGGAAGGCGATCCGTTCGCGCTGATCGAAGGCATGATGATCGCCGCCTTCGCCGTCGGCGCGCGCAAGGGCTACGTCTACGGCCGCTCGGAATACCCGCACGCGAACGCGACCTTCGCCAAAGCGATCGGCATCGCCCGCGCGGCAGGCCTGCTCGACGACAAGTTCGATCTCGAACTCAGAGTCGGCGCCGGCGCCTATGTCTGCGGCGAAGAAACCGCGCTCCTCGAAAGCCTGGAAGGCAAGCGCGGCCAAGTCCGCGCCAAGCCACCGCTGCCCGTGCACGAAGGCCTGTTCGGCGAGCCGACGGTCGTCAACAACGTCCTCTCGCTCGCCACCGTGCCGTGGATCTTGGCAAATGGCGCGGACGCCTACGCCTCCATCGGCCACGGCAAATCGCGCGGCACGATGCCGATTCAACTCGCAGGCAACGTGAAACGCGCAGGCTTGTTCGAAGTGCCGTTCGGTATCACGCTCGGCGAACTCGTCGACGAAGTCGGCGGCGGCACCGCCACCGGCCGCCCGGTTCGCGCCGTGCAATGCGGCGGTCCGCTCGGCGCCTACTTTCCGCCTGCGCTGTTCGACACGCCCTTCGATTACGAAGCTTTTGCCGCACTCGACGGCCTGATCGGCCACGGCGGCATCGTCGTTTTCGACGACACCGTCGACATGGCAGCCCAAGCCCGCTTCGCCATGGAATTCTGCGCCATCGAAAGCTGCGGCAAGTGCACCCCCTGCCGCATCGGTTCCACCCGCGGCGTCGAAGTCATTGACCGCATCCTGGCCGGCGAGAAACGGGAGATGAACTTGAGCCTGCTCACGGACCTCTGCCAAACGCTAAAGCTCGGCTCACTCTGCGCGCTCGGCGGCTTTACGCCCTACCCGGTTTTGAGCGCTTTGCGCCATTTCCCGGAGGATTTCATGCCCCGCGCAAATCGTCCGGCCGCGGAGTAAACTCGCCGAATGGCACGCGTCACCGACCACGATCTAGGCACGCCACCATCGTTGAGCGAACACCACGTTCGCCTGACGATTGACGGCCGCGACGTGGCGGTCCCCGAGGGCACCTCAATTCTGCGTGCCGCGCGGGAGGCTGGCATCGGTGTGCCCAAGCTCTGCGCCACCGACAGCCTCGACGCCTTCGGGTCCTGCCGTTTGTGCCTCGTTGAGATCGAAGGCCGTCCCGGCACGCCAGCTTCCTGCACGACGCCGGTCGCCACGGGCATGAAGGTCAAGACGCAGACGCCACTGCTCAAAGATCTGCGCCGCGGCGTAATGGAACTCTACATCTCCGACCACCCCCTCGACTGCCTCACCTGCGCCGCCAACGGCGATTGCGAGTTGCAGGACATGGCCGGTGCCGTCGGCCTGCGCGATGTGCGCTACGGTTACGCCGGCGAAAATCACCTCGCCCAAGCCAAGGACGAGTCTAACCCATACTTCACGTTCGATCCGGCGAAGTGCATCGTCTGCTCGCGCTGTGTGCGCGCCTGCGAAGAGACCCAAGGCACGTTCGCGCTGACGATTGAAGGCCGCGGCTTCGACTCCAAAGTATCCGCCGGCATGTCGGAGTCGTTTCTGAATTCGGAATGCGTTTCTTGCGGCGCCTGCGTCCAAGCCTGCCCTACCGCGACGCTCAGCGAAAAATCGGTGATCGAGATCGGCGTCCCCGAACAGGCCGTGGTTACCACTTGCGCCTATTGCGGCGTCGGCTGCGCCTTCAAGGCCGAGATGCGCGGCGAAGAACTCGTCCGCATGGTGCCGCACAAGGACGGCAAAGCGAACCACGGACATTCGTGCGTCAAGGGCCGCTTCGCCTGGGGCTACGCCACCCACCGCGACCGCATCCTTGAGCCGATGATCCGCGCCCGCATCGACGAACCCTGGCGCAAGGTCAGCTGGGAAGAAGCCATCGCCCACACGGCGTCGGAATTCAAACGTATCCAAACAAAGTACGGCCGCCTTTCCGTCGGCGGCGTGACCTCCTCGCGCTGCACGAACGAAGAGACGTTCCTGGTTCAAAAGCTCGTGCGCGCTGCCTTCGGCAACAACAACGTCGACACCTGCGCCCGCGTTTGCCATTCGCCCACCGGCTACGGCCTGAAGACCACCTTCGGCACCTCCGCCGGCACGCAGGACTTTGATAGCGTCGAACATGCCGACGTCATCGTCGTCATCGGCGCGAACCCGACCGACGGCCATCCCGTCTTCGCCTCACGCATAAAGCGCCGTCTGCGCGAGGGCGCGAAGCTCATTGTCATCGACCCGCGCCGCATCGACCTCGTCCGCACGCCTCACGTCGAAGCCGCGTTCCACCTACCATTACTGCCGGGCACGAACGTCGCGGTCCTGACCGCACTCGCACACGTCATCGTCACCGAAAACCTGATCGACAAGAAATTCGTCACCGACCGTTGCGAACCCGACGCCTTCGCCGCGTGGGCCGCGTTCGTCGCAAACCACGCGAACAGCCCCGAAGCGACCGAGCACGCGACCGGCGTTCCCGCCGCCGCGATCCGTGGCGCCGCCCGCCTCTACGCAACCGGCGGCAACGCCGCGATTTACTACGGCCTCGGCGTCACCGAGCACAGCCAGGGCACCACCGCCGTGATGGCGATCGCCAACCTCGCGATGGCGACCGGCAACATCGGCCGCCCCGGCGTCGGCGTGAATCCGTTGCGGGGACAAAACAATGTGCAGGGGTCCTGCGACATGGGTTCGTTCCCACACGAGCTCTCCGGCTACCGCCACGTCTCCGACGACGGCGCGCGCGCGATGTTCGAAGCGCTATGGCACACGCCGCTCGACGCCGAGCCGGGCCTGCGCATCCCCAACATGCTCGATGCCGCACTCGATGGCCGCTTCAAGGGCATCTACATCCAAGGCGAAGACATCCTCCAGTCCGACCCGAACACAAAGCACGTCGCCGCCGCCTTCGCCGCGATGGAATGCGTCGTCGTCCACGATCTCTTCTTGACCGAAACTGCAAACTTCGCCCACGTCTTTCTGCCCGGCTCGACGTTCCTGGAAAAGAACGGCACGTTCACAAACGCCGAGCGCCGCATCCAACCCGTGCGCAAGGTGATGACGCCGAAGAACGGCCACGAGGATTGGCAGATCACGCAGCTGCTAGCGAACGCGCTCGGCTACAAGATGCACTACAGCCACGCACGCGAGATCATGGACGAGATCGCCCGCCTGACACCAACCTTTGCCGGCGTGTCGTTCGAGAAGCTCGAAGCCCTGGGCTCGATCCAATGGCCGTGCAACCAAGCCGCGCCCGAAGGCACGCCTGTCATGCACGCGGACGGCTTCGTGCGCGGTAAGGGCCGCTTCATGATCACCGAATACGTGCCGACCGACGAAAAGGTCGGCCCGCGTTTCCCTTTGCTGCTCACCACCGGCCGCGTGTTGTCGCAATACAATGTCGGCATCCAGACGCGCCGCACGCAGAACACGATCTGGCACGACGAAGATGTCCTGGAGATTCACCCGCACGACGCCGAACAACGTGGCATCAAGGACGGCGACTGGGTGAAGCTCGCCAGCCGCGAAGGCGAAACCAGCCTGCGCGCCACCATCACCGACCGCGTCGCCCCCGGGGTCGTCTACACCACGTTCCACATGTCGGAAACGCAAACGAACGTGGTGACAACCGAGTTCTCCGACTGGGCAACGAATTGCCCGGAATACAAAGTCACCGCCGTGCAAGTCTCGCCATCGAACGGCCCCAGCGAGTGGCAGCAGGACTACGCCCAACTTGGCCGCAGCCGCCGCCGCATCGCCGAACCAGCCGCCGGGGAATGACACTGAAGCCGTCCGAGCCACATAAACGCAGAGCCTGGCGCGGCACCGCCGCAGCCGAGGGCGAGCGCACGTTGGCAAGCGAAACGCCCGTCGCCTTCGTCTTCGACGGCGGCACCGAGGCGGTGATGATGGCAACGCCCGCCGACTTGGAAGACTTCGCCATCGGCTTCGCGCTCAACGACGGCATCGTTGCCTCAACAGACGAGATCACCGGAATCGCGATCGTAGAAGTCGACCGCGGGATTGAACTGAGAGTATCGCTCACCACCGCCAACCGAGAGACCCTGATCGCGCGTCGCCGTCACCGCGCAGGCCCCGTCGGTTGTGGCCTCTGCGGCGTCGAGAGTATCGGCGAAGCGATATCCCCGTTGACCGCGGTGACTGCGCCGCTCGTCGTCACCGCGGCGGATATTGTCGCTGCGATGAGCGCGCTGGGCGCGATGCAGCCGCTAAACCAAGAAACCCACGCCACGCATGCGGCGGCGCTCTACGTCCCAGGCGAAGGCATCGTCGCCGTGCGCGAAGACGTCGGCCGCCATAACGCGCTAGATAAGCTCGCCGGTGCGCTCGTGCGTGCCGGACGCAAAGCCGATGGTGTCATCTTGATGACGAGCCGCATCTCCGTCGAACTCGTTCAGAAGACAGCCAAAATGGGTGCTCCCATCCTGGCTGCCATCTCCGCCCCGACAACGCTCGCCGTGCAGGAAGCCAACGCAGCTGTTATCACCATTGCCGGCGTGGTTCGCGACGACGGCCTCGAAGTCTTCACTCACCCTGAGCGGATCAGCGATCATGCGCGCTGAGAAGCTGACCATGATGGCAAACCAAATCGGCGCCTTCTTTAAGGCCCAGGGCGAAGCACAAGCCCCGGCCGCCATCGCCGATCACCTGAAAAAATTCTGGGACCCCGGCATGCGCGCCGACATCGTGGCCCACCTCGACCAAGGCGGCTCTGGCCTCGACCCGTTGGTGCGCAAAGCCGTCGAACTCATCCGAGCGAAGTCAAAGCCATGATCGGCGTCGTCCTCGCCGGTGGCGCCAGCACCCGCTTCGGCGGCAAACCCAAGGGCTTGATCGAACTCGCTGGCCGCCCAATGGCTCTCTGCGTTGCTAACGTGCTGGCGCAAGTCTGCACGCGCGTCTTCATCGAAGCGCCGCCGAACGCCGGATACGAAGCACTAGGCTTGCCGCTGCTTCACGCCGCGCCGGAACACGCCGGCAAAGGCCCGCTCGCAGGCCTC
>CAZJOM010000008.1:0-28454 GCA_964547645.1 uncultured Flavobacteriaceae bacterium | reverse complement strand
GCCGCTGCTTCACGCCGCGCCGGAACACGCCGGCAAAGGCCCGCTCGCAGGCCTCGCCGCCGGTCTTCAAGCTGGCGAAGACAGCGTCGCCTTCGCACCATGCGACATGCCGCTTCTCACGCCCGACATCTACCGCCGCCTTGCGGCACAAACCGTCATTGGAACCTACGCACAGACCGCCAACGGCTTTGAACCGCTGGTCGCCGCTCTGAACACGAAAATATTCGCCGCACTGCTTACGGCCCTCGGTCGGCCTGAATTGCCCCGCACGCACGCGATACTCGATGCGGCCGGCGCCAGCCGCGTGCAGTTCACCGACGCGACGGCCTTCGCTAATGTGAACACGCCAGCCGATCTGGAGCGGTTCGCCTCAGCCGTTTCCCCAGCCGCGGACACCCAACAGACGTTGCACGCGCGACCGCCATCGCTGTAATCAAGCAGCCCCCAACGCTGAGGTTCGCCTTGCTTAGAATTCTCTTGGCTGTCGCCGCCTGCCTGACAGTAACCGCAGCAGCCCTTGCCTTCGGCACAGAACCCGCAACAAAGGGCCTCGGCTCCGAGCACGAGCGTATCACCCGCGCCGCGGTCACCGACCTCGATCCCGCAACGCTTGATATCCTGGCCGGCAAAGGCGAGACGATGGGCGCCGTCAGCGCCCCCGACCAGTCGGAGAGCGAGCGCGCGAACCAAGCCGCCCATTGCGACGGCGGCGACTATCTGGCACCCGCCGAAGACGCCTCGCCCTACGCCCAAACGGCCGACGAAGCGAAAGCGGCGCTCACGGCCTGCCGCACACTGATCATGGCGGAGTTGAACGCCGCCGTCGTCGCAGCCGGCAAGCTCGCCGACGCGACGCCGGACGACATCGCACTCGACTGCCAATTCGGCAACGAACCGGGCAGTGCCAAATGTACGGTCCTCGCGCACCTCGGCCGCGCCTTTCACACCGCGCAGGATTTCTACGCACGCACGAACTGGGTCGACAAACCCGCCGACGGTGCGACGACAGCGGAGAACCCGCCAGGACTCGGCAATGTCGGGCGCGCCAAATGGCTCGACCCGCGTCTCGTCGACGCCTTTCCCGATGGCCTGATCAGCGGCTGTCCCGGCGACGTCAGCGTCCTTGGTGTCACGATCGGTTGCGAGTACGGCAGCTGGGCCCCGGTCTCCGGCCTGCGTCGCGTCATGCGCGCCGATCTCAGCAAAGACTTTGGACCGATCGGCCGCGGCAAAGGGGGCACCGGCGTCACGCCGCGCGGCAGCATCAATCGCAACTTCACGCGCGCCGTCGAAGCCGCAGTCGAAGACACTGTCGACAAATGGGCCTACTTCAAGGAACGCGTTCAAACGGACTACGGGTCTGCAGCCGGAAAGGTCCTTTGCACCGTGACCACCGACGGCACCGACATCGCGGCCTGCCTACAAAAGGCGCAGGTCGCCGAAGCCTGCGCACGACGGACGACGGACGGTGAAATGTCTCTGCCGCCAAGCGATGCCGAACGGGCCGAAGCCGCCACGCTGTGGCCAAAGCTGCGCAACGCCTGCCGGCTCGAAGAACTCGACCTCACGCGTAACGCCACGATCAGCGGCGGCCTCGCCGCAGACGGACTGGCCGTCGGCCAAGCAAAGGCCGAGGGCACGCTTGCCTATTGGAACGCCTGTCCGGTCCAAGCGCGCCAGCACCTCGACGCCGTCACCAGCGAGCACAAGGCCGCGATCCTGGCGGAGAAGGAGACCGAAGACGCCAAGGCCACCAAGCCAAAAGCGACGCTCCGCGACCTGCTCGCGGCCGTCTACGCGGATTGCATCCTTGACGCCCGCCTGCGCCAACTTGGCAAGTGAAACGCCTACCGCGGCAGCAGCTGCGGTGGCACCGGAATCGTTGCGATCTTGTCCGACGACAAGCTGCCCAGATAGAGCAAGCCATCCTTCTCGTTCACGCTGGTGATCGAGTTGATCGTACGCCCGCCCGGATCCTGCAGAGTCATCACGACCTGCCCGTCCAAATTGATCGCAATCACGCAGCCATAAGGATCGGGCGTCGTCGGCAGCGCGGCAAGCCCGATCGCATTCAGTCGGAACATCACCTTGCGCATGAACGTATTCGGAAGCTGCTGTTCCAATGCCTTGATCCGCGGGCCCGCCAACGCTACCCAAAATAGGTCGCGACCATTGAACGACAAATTGTCGGGGTAGCCCGGCAAGCCCTCGATAAAGCGGTCGGACGTCCCGGCCTTCGCACCCTTCAACCAATAGCGTGTGATCCGGTTCCCCGCCGTCTCGTTGACGAGCACGTATTCTTCATCCGGCCCCAACGCGACGCCGTTCGCAAACGCAAGCCCCGACAGCCGTGATTGCAAAGAACCCGAACGCGGATCGAATGAGAACAACCGCCCTGTCGCTTGCCCCTCATAGAAATCGAGACCGAACTCGTCATAGCCGTAACGCATCGACGCGTCGGAGAAATAAATCGTCCCGTCCTTCGCGATATCGAGATCGTCCACAAAGCGCAGCGGCCGGTTCTCGAAGCGATCGGCAACGACAACGACCTGCCCTTGCGCCGTGATGGCCAGAAGCCCGCGCTTGCCGTCGGCGACCACGATGTTGCCGAACGGATCATGTTGCAGCCCAAGCGGCCGACCACCAGTCTCAGCCAACTTCTCCAGCGCGGCACCGGAAGCCGGCGGCGGCGTCGACACGCCCGGTACCGGAAGCGGCGCCGGCCCCGTTGGCGTCTGCCCATCGATCCGTATACGGACGACCCGCCCGTCGGCCAGCCCGGTATAGGCGTATCCGTCCTTAACGGCGACGTCTTCGGGCCCCTGCCCCATTGCATCGCCAAGCCAACGAACTGACCGCAGCGCCTCGTTAGGTGCGAACGGCCCAACAAACCCGGCACTCGGCGTCACTGTGACCGCCACCGGCTCGATCCGGGTCGGCCAGGCGAGCACATAGCCTGCCGCCGCCAAAAGAAGGACAACGACTCCGATCAAAACAAAGCGCATGGCAATCCGCCCCCAGTGGTCCGTTAAGCGTCGCGCCATTTTGCCCGCCTTGCCCCACCCCTGACCAGCCTGTATAAGGCCCCCCTTTCCCGCGACGGAATGGCATCGGAGAGTAGCTCAGCCTGGTAGAGCACTGCTTTCGGGAGGCAGGGGCCGGAGGTTCAAATCCTCTCTCTCCGACCAATTTTCCCGGCCCTTGGCCGGTCGATGCGAGAGCATCGCCTCCGTCACTTGAGACACTTGATTTGAACGCCCCAAAGCCCAATTCGCGGCGCATAGCCGCCGTTTTTGTGGGTTGTCGCAAGACAGTAACGGGTATCTCGGGTGCGCTGCTTGGCACCCAAGACAATCGAAATCGACCGACCGAGCGCCCGCTGTGGACTGAGGCATTTCGCACGCGCCCTCGCGTTGCGGCCCCGCTGCGGCCAGGTGTAAAGCCGCTTCGCTTGCCGAGCCGAGGGTATCGTGGTCGGCAAATCGAACCAGGAGTTCCCCGATGAATATGACAAAAATCACCGCCGCGCTTGTGCTCGCCGGCGGCACGCTCGTGCTTGCAGCCTGCAGCGGCAGCACGCCGGCCAGCGACGAAGCCGCCATCCGCGATCAAAACAAGAAGTGGCTAGAAGCCATCGTTGCCAAGGACGCAACGATCATCGCCAACATCTATGCCGAGGACGGCGCGATGTTCCCGCCGAACGCCGCCAAAGTGGCAGGCCGCGAGGGCCTCCAGAAAGCTTGGGAGGGTTTCACGCAAATTCCCGGCATGGCGCTGGTGTTCGAAACCGACAAGATCGTGATCGCAAAGAGCGGCGACCTCGCCGTCGAAACGCAGACCTACAAGTTCACGACCGGCGAGGGCGCGGCGCAAACGACGGAAGTCGGCAAGGGCGTTGTCACCTGGGTGAAACGCGACGGACAGTGGCACGTCCTGACCGATATGTTCTCAAGCGACAACCCGCCGCCGGCTGCAAGCGCCGTGCCCGCGCCGCCGATGGATGCACCGGCAATCGACCCGGCTGCCGCTGGAACAACACCGGCGGCTCCGGGAACTGAAGCGCCCGCAGCACCCGCGCCGGCCGCACCCACCGCCCCGGCGACCCCACCGGCGCAATAGGGCCGTCGAAGCAAACCCGCCGCGCGCAGGTCATGCCTGCGCGCGATTTGTTTGCGTTAGCACTCTTCTAACCAACGCGCCCGGAGAATCCCGGGCTCGCGCCCTGGCCAGAACGTCGGCGCGCCTAACAATTTCCTCATGCGCAGGTCGTAAACTCAGATCCTCAAGAAGGATTTCGAGAACCGATGAGCGTCGGCGCACCGCAAACGCCACCATCGACCACCATCGCGCAGATCGAGCGCGAGAAGATCCGTCTCGCCTACGGCAATTGGGTGCAATACGTCGATGGCGTGCCATTCGCGTTGGGACTGACGATGGTCTTTTGCGGCATCGTCCTCGATGTCGGCAACACGCCGCTCGCGACCGGTCTGAGCTGGTTTGCTGCCGCCGTCCTATGGGCTGGCGCATCGTCGGCAGCACACCAGTACTACTGCCGAAACGAAGCATCGAAATCATTGCACTTCTGGCGCAGCCTTCTCTGTGCCGTCTGGGTCGGTCACGCGCTGGTCTGGGGCGCGCTCGTCTGGGTCTTCTGGGACCAGGCGAATCCGGTCAATCAGGCCATCCTTTGCACTGTCGCGCTCGGCGTCATCGTCTCCTACTTCTTCTCCCTGACAACACATTTTCCAGCATTGGTGGCGGCCCTCGCGACGCTCACCGTCATGCAGTGGAGCGCGTTCCTGAACTACGGAGGCGCGCTCAGCCATGTCTTCATGGTGGCCTTTCCGTTGTTCGTCGCAGTTCTGTTGAACTATGGCTTCGGCGCGTCGCGCAAGTACCACATCGCACTTCAGCTTCGCTTCGAGAATGAAGCGCTTGCGGTCGCTGTCACGCGCGCCAACCAAGCGAAGAACGATTTCCTCGCCTCCATGAGTCACGAACTGCGCACGCCGCTCAACGCGATCATCGGCTACTCCGATCTGATGCGCCAGCGTACCTTTGGCCCGGTCACCCCCGCGCGCTACGCGAACTACGTTGAGGACATCCACACCAGCGGCCAGCACCTGCTACAAATGATCAACGACCTGCTCGACCTCTCGAAGATCGAGGCCGGCATGCGCGAATACACTTTCGCACCGATCCGTCTCTCCGATATCGCCAGCGACGCGATGCGGTTCATCGAGCCGCAGGCCGAACGCGCGCATGTCGGCGTGATGCTTGACGCTAAGGTCGATGTTGTTGTCAAAGCCGACGAACGCGCGATCAAGCAAATCACGATCAATCTGCTGTCGAACGCGGTGAAGTTCTCGCGGCCCGGCGGTATCGCGGTCGTTTTCTGCGAGCTAAGACCCGACAACAGCGTCGCCTTCGGCGTCAAGGACACCGGGATCGGCATGACGCCGGAAATGCAGCAAAAAGCCGTTGAACCGTTCGCGCAAGCGTCCGACGCCTACACGGTCGAAGGCCGAGGCACGGGCCTTGGCCTACCTATCGTCAAAGCCTTGATCGAGGCCCATCAAGGCCACCTGAAGATCGAAAGCACGCCCGGCGTTGGTTCCAAAATCTGGATCGAGTTCCCCGCCGAGCGTGTCGTCCGCAAAGCGAAAGCCGCCTAGTCGATCGCCTGGATCGCGGCACTGTTCGCGATAATTTTGGCCACCAACGCGTTGATCTCCTCCGCCGTGACCTCGTGATCGCCTGCCGCCTCGCTGAGTTGCCGGTATCCGTCGTTGACCAACTCAATCACTTGCCGGCCCGTGGTGATCGCCGCCGGCAAATTGGCGGTCAACTCGCTAAGCAGCGCCAACACCGCGTTCACGCTCATGACGCGTCTCCCTTCAATTGCTCTTGCGCCCTGGCAATCGCTGTCTTCACGTTCTCGATCGCAACCAGCGCCGCAACAAGCTGACCCGCATCCACCTCCGTTCCGTTCAGTACCGGCGTCGCCTCCGCAATGGCCTTTGTCGCCGTCGCGTCTACGATCTTGATGCGTGACCAGAGCAAACGCTGCTTGCAAAGCCGGATCACGCCGGCTTCGGCGTCACATGTCGGCAAGCGCCCGTAGATGAGAATTGCCTGCTGCGTTGTCTCGTAAGCAGCAAGCGTCAGCTTCGCGGCACGGCGTGCTTCGTCATCCCGCCCAAGGGGCTGCAAGAGCGCACACGCGGTGAGCCCGACCGCAACACTCGACGCCAAAAGCGTGTTGACGATACCTCTCATGGCTTACCCCACGTCAAGGCACCCTCAGCCTTCGCTCGGCCGTACCAAGCAACCAAGCCCGCAGCCACATTTGCCGCGCCGGTGATCAGTTCCGCCAGTTGATCCTGCAGTGTGGCATCGAGCTTCAACCCCGCCAACGTTGCCACACCCGCAAGTAGCGCGATGATCGAACCCCACACAGTCTTCGACTGCCACCAAACCTTCGTTCCATTCATCGAATAAGCCTCCACAAAAAAAGCGATCAGCAGTTAGCGATCAGAAATCGCCACCCCACTGACCGCTGACTACTGATTGCTGATCGCCTCTACGCGACGTCCGAGAACGTCACTTCCGGAATCGGCGACTCACCGACCGTCACCGCCTGCGCGGCGATGTACTTCACGCCCGGATGCACGCCGGCGTTCTGGCGAATGAACTCCTTCGCCTCGTCAAGCGACGCAAAAGAGTCCGCAACGCCTTCCCATTCGTCCACATAGTCGCCGTCTTCGTCCAAACGGACGACAAAGAACCTGTTCATTGCTCTTTCCTTTCTGAAGTTCGAAGCGCGGCTTGTCGCCCAAACGCTCGCGGGGAGAGCCGCTACGTCCCCGCGGCAAAAAAAGAGCGCCCACGATTGGGGCGCTTGAATTTCGGTGTAGGCGGTGTGTTATTGAGTGGGACTAACTAGACATAGGCTACCTCGACCGCTGCGTCGGCCTTCGGCGTTCGAATTTCGGCAACCGACAGTTTGAACTGGGAAACCGGCACCTTGCTCGCCACACTGACGAAGTCGCCCGACAGGAAGTCGGCACCGGCGACAGCAGCCCCGTCATACGACCCGCGATCCGCAATCCCGCAAATCACCGAGCTAAGCCGCAACCCCCGCGCCGTCTGGCAGAACTTGGCCACAGCAGCCTCCGCCCCCCTGCCGCCGCGCCCCGCTCTCACGACATCTTTCCAAGAAGTCACCAGCAGCGCATTGCCCGTAAATTGAAACCGGCCTAAGTCCGTGTCGGGCGGCGTTTGCAACGCTACATGTTTGAACACGCCACCAAGCAACTGAACCTTGGCCGCAATCAGAGCTCCCGGCGCGCCCGGTGGAATCCGCACAAACCGCGGTGTCAGAAACGGCATCAGCGACGACGGCGTCTGCCGCAACGCCTGCATGTATTCTTTGTGCAGTTCCGCTGCGCAAAACGATTTGAAGTTGATGGAGAAGAGAATGGCGCCCTTCTCTCCCGCCTTCATCATCTTAAAGGCGTCTCCCATCATGCGCATGAACCCATCTATGTCATGCCGCATGAGCTGGGCCGAAGCCTCGTAGTACTTGTCATCGGTCACCGGAACCAGCGGTCGCTCGATCGACGGGTCACAAAGACAGCCAACGACCCGCTCAAGCTTCGAATGCCACAGCGGCGCATAGCTGACGTCTACCGCCTTCGCTTTCGCAGGCACGGCCGCTCTCGGAGCTGGCACCTCTGTCGCATCGATTTGCCGCAACACCTCGCCCGCATTCGCCACTTCCGCAACGCAGGTCAGCGGCGGCTTGCTGAACTCGCGTTCGCGCGAAAGGAGGGCCGAGACGGAGGCCGCGATCTTCGCGGTCAGCGCCGAAACCTCGGCCTCTGCCTTCTCGGGAAACAGCAGCGCGTACCCGCCGCGGGTCTGAACGAAGACATCATCCTTGTCCAAGTGCGCTTTGATCGCGTTCACGACGATCGCGTCGATGATCCCGCGATACTTGTACCAGTTTTCACCCAACCGCTCCTTATAGGCGTCCACATTGAGCAGGCGCACTTGTGAAGCACCAAGCTTGCCGCCGGCGGAGAGGGACCGTTTCAAACGGTCCCGTTGTTCGCCACTTAGATACGAGCCATTCATGCCGCACCTCCAAGCTCAGGTTGACGCATTCGGGGCTACGCGACCTCCCGCCGCTCTGGCACCGACAACAACCTTTCGATCTGCTTCGCCAAAATCTCCAAGTCGACCGGCTTCGGCACGTACGCGTTCGCGCCGAGCGCCAAGTATTTTTCCTCCATGCCCTTCATCGCACTTGCGGTCACAACGATCACCGGGATCGACGCATACGCCTTTCCGCTGGCGCGAATCCGTTGGATGGCGACGTCGCCGTTCATTTCAGGCATGTGAATGTCCATCAACACGATGTCGAACCGTTCCCGCTCCAGCGCCTCCAACGCCTCCCGACCGCTGCCAACCATCGTCGATTCAAGTTCCAGACAGTCGAGCGCCGCCTTCATGACCGCCTGATTGACGAGATTGTCTTCCGCGACGAGCACCCGTCGCCCGCCGAACGAAGTCGCTGGTACTGCGCCGGCAGGACCGGACGCACTCTTTTGAGCGTCTTCGTCGGGCTTGAACGGCAACGGTACCGAAATCCAAAACTGAGTGCCGACCCCGACCTCGCTATCGAGCCCGATTGAGCCCCCCATCAACGTCACGAGCTCTCTGCTGATCGTAAGTCCCAGCCCGGTTCCGCCGTGACGCCGCGTCGTCGAACCATCCACCTGGCGAAACCGCTCGAACACCAGCCCCAGCTGCTCCTTTGGAATACCCGGCCCTGTGTCGGCCACGGCAAGAAGCGTCTCGCCGGGTCTGCTTGAAGGCGACACGGATAGTGTAACACCGCCCTTTGAAGTGAACTTGACCGCGTTGCCGAGCAGATTGACGAGAATTTGAATGATCCGATCGCGATCGCCGTAGAACAAACCTTGACACGCGGGCGCAACTTGCAACGCAACCGACAGCCGCTTCTGCACAGCCGCACCTTCGACGCGTGACTGAGCATCTTCGACAAGTTCCTCCATCGAGAACCAGTCGGGCGACAAGGTCATCATCCCCGACTCGATCTTCGAAATGTCGAGAATGTCGTTGATGATCGACAACAGCGCCCGCGCGGAATTCATAATCGTCGTGGCATAGCGCTTCTGCTTCTCGTCCAGTGGCGTGCGAACGAGCAACTGACACATCCCCATGACGCCGTTCATCGGTGTCCGGATTTCGTGACTCATGTTTGCAAGGAACTGGGACTTCAGTTGGTTCGCCTGCTCCGCCGCCTGCGTCGCCTGGACGAGATCCTGGATGTCGGACACACTGCCGGCCATCCGCACGGGCTTGCCGTTTCGATCCCACAAAGCCTGCGCCCGAATTCTAAACCAGTGATAGCTGCCGTCCGCCACTCTTAGCCGATGACGCACGTCGAACGGCACGCGCTTCACGATGTGAGCCCGGATGGCGGCCCGACCCGCGGACCGCTCCTCCGGCGGTAGCAATTCGGCGGCAGCCTTGATCGACGAAATGGCGTCAACGTCCAGACCCAGGAGCTCGCGAACCCGGTCCGATAAGTAGAGGTCATCTTTGCGGATATCCCAGTCCCAAATGCCGTCGCTTGAGCCGGTCACGGCAAGTTGGAATCGCTCTTCACTGACACGCAGCTGATCGAGTGCATTCACGCGCGCGGTGATGTCACGGTGGGACGACACAATCCGACGCACACCATCGTCGTCTTTGACCGCTCGTAGCGCCCCCTCAAGGTAAGACTTCGCCCCGTTTTCGTCCGCAAGCTCTAGCTCGTCATGAACCAGTTCACCCAGCTCTAGCGCCTCGCGCAGACGCTTGAGTGGCACCGACAGCTTTCGCCTGCGAAAACCCAAGTCGGACGCCTTCCGTCCCAATATCTCTGCCATCGGCCGCTTGACCGCGGCAGCGAAAGCATTGTTCGCCCACTCGATATTACCTTGTCCGTCCGAGATGCAGATCAAGTCGCTTACCGTTTCGGCGACGAGCGCCAAGTGCTGCGTATCGATCCGTCGATGAGCTGGTCGTAGCTGGAATCTCGATACCAATGCCGGTCGCTTTTGCGACTTGAAGCCGCTTTTGAGCGTTACAGCAGCCGCCCAGAAGCCGAGCGCTGCGAACACCGTCGCCCCGAATACGAAAAGCAGCAACTCGCTCATTACGCGCAGCCGTCCTTTCCAGTTGCTCCAGTCCCTGACACTCACGAACAACGCAGGAGCATCCCCGCCAGGCTACGGAGACAGACAAAACTTTCCGTAAATCTGCTGAAAAAATCGCCGAAGCAATTAATCGCGAACCGGCGCCAAATTCACGATGAACGAGCGTTACCTATGCAATTGGCTTCATCAACCCGAAAGGCATCCGTGCAAGATTCGACTCAAATCACAGGGAGTTTTGCAATGCCGAAGCATTCCGTGACCGACACAATTCTCGCCTCGATCGATCGACATGCATCGACGTCGAGCATCGCACCGAAAGTTGCGTGGCATAACAAAAAAATCCTCGTCGTGGACGACAATCCGGTGAATCTGGAGATCGCCGTCGAAACATTGGTTGATGCAGGCGCCAGCGTTTCGGCTGCTATGAACGGGAGTGAAGCATTGGATCATATCAACACCACCGCCTTCGATCTCGTCTTGCTCGACCTAACTATGCCTGACATCGACGGTCACGCGGTAGGCCGTCGGATGCGTGCGTCTGAAAAGAACGGCACTGCGTCACTCCTCATCTTTACGGCGTCCGACGCAGCCGACGCCGCAACCGCGGTACGCGAACTCAGCGCCCAAGGCGTGGTTCATAAGCCCATGGACGTCGACAACCTCCTGCGACTTGTCGATCTCCAACTGCGCTCGCGCCAACACGGACTTGCGGGACCATAGTCAGCGGCGGCGCTGCAGCTCGCGGAGCAAATCGCTCACGCTGACATTCAGGTCGTGCGTTCCCTCCGATAGCACGCGCACCTCGGTCTCAAGCCGCGCGATCCTTTCGGCGGTAACGGTCGAGTGCTCGATCGTATCGATCCGCCGCGTGAGATCGCTCGCCCACCACAGTGCCGCCACCGTCGCGCTGACCAGATAGACCAGCGTCGCCGGACCTAGGACCTTGTCCATGCTCATCGCTGCTTCCTTTCGCGTGTTGCCGCCTTGATCTGGGCGAGCAATTGCTTCTGCTCTGCCGCGACGGCCGCAAGCTGCCGCTCCAGCACCGCCACGCGCGCGGCATCACTCGGTCGCGGCGCAACTTTCGCCGGCAGGACCAACGCCGCGCTTGCACCAACCGCGACGACGAGCACGCTCGCCACGACCGCCTCCGCAAACGGATGGGTCATGCTGCCTCCTTCGCCGTAGGCAGCGTCTTGTCCGGATAGACCTTCCGATCGAGCTCGATGTGCGGCCCGTCTCGAAACAGCCGCCAGTCGCCGCCCCAAACGATTGGCACGCCAACCTCCCGGGCCGCCCGCTTGAAGACGACCGCAGCCGCCGCAAACGGCGGCCACTTCCACGTCGGCTCGCCGTTGATCAGTGGCACGAAATCGATCGCGTGCCCGGTCAGATGCCGCGAGCGCAACGTCCGTGACGCTCCTGCCGCAAACAACTCACGCTGCCGCTTCATCGAATTCTGAATGTGCGCGCTGCAGCGCCTTACGACCGGTGTAGCTGCCGATTGCGCCGCACCAGCCGCCCCAGCAGAAAGAGCGGGGCCACCAACACGCTGAACAGAAGCAGTGCGAACGCCGCGATCATGATCGTCATCACCACCACCACGATCCGCAGCGCCGTCTCAAACCTTTGCTCTGGCGTCTGACTCAAGTCTTCCGAGTTCAAGGGATTTACGCCGAGCCCCGGCGCTGCGGACAGGAAATCGTAGATCTGCAGCGCGTAGTACGGAATCATCAACGCTGCCGCGATCGCAAGACTCCATCCCGCGGCGCGCCAAAGACTCAAACTTTCCCGTCCTTCGCGCGCGAACATTCCGCCTCCAATCAGCACCTTTTACCATGGGTCGGAGAATCCGAGCAATAACTCTCACCACGACCAATCCTCCCGCTGCC
The DNA here is from genome assembly GCA_964547645.1 of uncultured Flavobacteriaceae bacterium. Classification (GTDB taxonomy): domain Bacteria; phylum Pseudomonadota; class Alphaproteobacteria; order Micropepsales; family Micropepsaceae; genus SZUA-430. Next base: position 16,330 of record CAZJOM010000008.1, on the reverse strand, counting down.
CGCCGGTTCGCAAAAAATCCTCCGCTTCCTTCCGTGTCAACGGACGGTACTGAGCGAGGACGTGAGCAACGGCCTGACCGATCGTCCCACCGAACCGCTGCTGGTGGAGCAATGCCTGAGCGCCAATCCAATTCGACAAGAAATCCTCAGTCTTAAAGGCCGATTTCATACCCCCGAGCCATTGCTCACCCTCTTTGGCCAATCCGAGTACAAGGTTGATCGTCGCGCTATCGGTCACGGTTGCGGCCCCAATGACATGCTGCAGATCTACCCAGCCATATCGCGTCCAGATGTATCGCCCTTTGCCCCGTACCTTTTCTCCCGCTCGGCCAGTGCTTCGCTCTAGCCAGGTAGACGAGGCGATCGCATCGTCAACAACCTCCGCCACACGTCCGTCATTGTAGTCCGTAAGATGTGATGAATTGTCTGCCGCTTGCCGGCGGGCTTCTTCAGCATCGGTATCGCCGCGTTGATGCGGCGGTGTGCCGCCACCCCAGATCATACCGGGACTGCCATCAACAACCGCCAATGGCTGCGCTGTCACGCCATCGTTGCGATCAGGCTGGCGATAGGAACCGACAGCGCTCGCCGCCCGCTCCGCGGTAGCGGCGTGTTGCGCGCCAAGGGAGATGTGCGCCGGCTTGGCCAGTACCGACCACGGGGACATGGGCTCACGCATGGCTGCATCCGCGCCACGTTGAACATCCAACCTAAGCGTATGCGCCTCAAGCTCCTGGGCGATGCCGCGTCGCAGGTCCGACCTAAAGGAGTTGACAAGGTCACCAATGGCCATAGCTTGCTCGCGCTTCGGCAGATCTCCGACAAGTTCGTGCACGCGAGTCACAAACTGTGGCGGCAAGATCGGATGAGCAAAGACAGGAACGCCCCGTTGATGAAAGTATCCGCGCGTCTCATTCGTCACATCGTTCGCGAAAGTGCGAACGCCTGACTCGTCACCCTGATTCACCGCCTGAAAGAAAGAAGAAATCGAATCCTCCACCGCCTTTGACTGGACGGACTGCCGGTAGCGTTCCTTCACTTCGCGCTCGCCAGAAAACTGTTCTTCCGGTGTTCTGAAGTCGAGCGGTCCCTTGAACGCACGACGGCCAAGCGAGTTTAGATATGGAAAATAATCTCGCGGTGCCATTACACACATCTCCTTTCTGCATCGGTCACTTTCGGTTCAAGGAAACTACCCATCCATCACCGACATCACCGGCATGATCGAGAGCACATCGAGCGGCAGTGGTTCCGACTGCACGATGGCAAGCCGGCCGTCGACGTCGAAGTCGCCGGGCAGGTAGACATCGAAATCGCCGGAGCGCATCGGCGGCGACGCGTCCATCGGATCGGATTGGTCGCGCCGGACGAGATCTTCAAGTCCGCTCTCGTCGCCAGGACCGACCGCGCCGCCGATGCTGTTGTGCACCCGCACCGTCACCCGCGGGATCCGCTTGGTCTTGCCCTGCGCAGTGCCCATCGCGGGTACGTCGAGGCGCATCGTGCGCACGCGGCTCGTATAGCCAAGCCCCGCCCACACATTCGTCGCCGGCGTCTCAAGCGAGATCTTGCCACCCGTGACCACGCGATCGGGGTGCAAGGCACCATCCGCCACGACTTTGATCGTACGGCCCTCCAAATGAAACAGGCCCGAGAGCGTCGTCGCGGCAGGTCCTTCGTATCTGAGCCCGCTGTCAACGAATCCCATCGTCGATTTGTCGCTTGGGCTCGCTGGCTCGAACGGTGGCGCCAGAAACTCGACATAGCGCTTCGTCGCGCCGTTGATGGTCCGCCGAACGATAGCCCACAAATCATCTGTCGTCGCGTCGGGTGACGGAATGACCGCGATGCTCTCCACGAACCCGTCGAGCAAATGCTTCGACCACGCGAAGAGCTGCTGCTCGCGCCGATAGGTCATTGAAAGCAGCGTACCGTCGGATCTCAAACACCAGAGCAGCGATGCCGGGTTCTTCGCCCAAGCGACGCGCGTCACGGTACGACCCACCGTCAAGTGCTCTGCCAGTTCGAGCAAATCCGTCGCGACACACGAGCCGACATCCGACTGATTGAACAGCGAAAATACCTTCCGCCCGGCGCGATTGACGAACAGCGTTTCGATCCCGACCTTTGCCGGCTGCACGCCGTTAGAGCCCTCGCCCGACTGCGGCACAATCCGCGTGTTCGACGGCGTGATCGGGTCACCCAGCCCACCGCCATAGGCCGCGAACTCCTGACTGAGCGTCCCGATCACCAAGTCGGAACCCGAAGTCACCCATCGTATCGGATCGGCCTGATTGGCGGCGATGTTATAGGCGATCGTTTCGTCATCCCGCGTCCCCGGCAAGAAGTTCAGATAGTCGCCAGAATTTGAAGCCCAAATCCCAAACGGCTGTTGCGAGGTGTTGGCGAACACCAACCGCTGCTCGTGCAAGGCCACCGTCGCCGGATATCCCCGTGCCACCGAGAAGGCGCTATGCGCCCATAACCAAGTTGAGTATCGCCGTGCGCTACCGCCCGACGTGAACGCGCTTGGCGCCGCGGAATTGGCAAGGTCAAACGTATTCGCCGTCACGTTGACGATCTTCCAATCCCCATTCGCCTGCGTTGCGCCACCGACACCGCTGATCGAAACGTAGTCGCCCTCATTGAACCCATGCGCCGTCGACGTCACCCGGCACAACCCACCGCCGTTCGTGACGTTCGACACCGCCTTCGACAACGGCGCGAGTCCGTCGCACAGATAGGTGATGATCGTGCCCGCCATGTTCTTGGCGTCAACGAACGTGTCGAGTCTGACGATCGCCCAGCGCGAATGCAGATAGCGCCACTTCTTGTAGTTCGTACTCGCACTTCCCGTTGGATTGTCCCAAGCATCGCCCTCCGTATGCGAGGGGATAACACTCCCCGTTGCCGCCCCGACACCAACGTCCACCAGCGAATAGACGTTCCCGTTGCTTGAAACCTGCGTGCCGATCACGGGATTGAACGAAAGCGTCGACGCCCACGGGCTCACCGCCAACTGATCCAGATAGATCTCGCGCATGTAGAAATAGCTGCCGACATGGTTCGCCGAAAAGATCGGCGCACTCGCCTTCAACGACACCGCCGCGCCGGGCTGATAGCTTCCGCCGGTGACGGTGCACATCACACGCTGCGCGTCGTCCCCGTTCAGCGCCGCAAAGGGCCCGCGGCTCAACGCAATGGGCGTCAACGCCCACGACGTATGCCCGGAACGCGTCAACGTCCGCGGTGCATGTTTCGGATGCGCCAGATAGAGCGTGTCCGCCGACTGCGCAAACGCAATGTCATTGAGTTCAGCCTCCAGATACGGCGACGCAATCTCGTAAATCTTCGACGCCGCGCCACCCAACGTGTAGGTGTCATAGCCGCTCGCATTCACACCCGAGAGCTCGAACGTGTTCGCGGTCTGATTTGCAACCGTGAACTCGCGGTTGTTCACCTGCCCCATCCCGCCGACACCGGTGACTGCCGTCACGACCGCCGGGTTCGTCTGACTGACGCCGCTGATCGTCTTGGTCGAAGACGTGATCGGCGCATAGTCCTTCCAGAACCGGATGTACTGATCGCCGAACTCCAGCATGTAGGCCTGCACGGTCGAGAACACGAACGGAATGACCCGCGACTGCTTCGCATGATCGCGCGTCTCGCCCGCAAAGCGCGTGCCATGCCGGCGCATGACGCCACCCTCCGGCCGCACGATATAGTTCTCGATCGCCTCGGCCCCGCTGTGATACTTCGCCAAATCAGTGCGGCCATAGAGCCGCGGACTGATCTCGCCCGCCGCAAACGAAGGCTGATTGATCCCGACGCGCGCCATCACTCACCTCGCCAATCGCGATAGCCGTCAACACCGCCGCCCGCGCGCGCATCAATCCAACTGCCGCGCGGCAAGCGCTCGGGCTGACCTTCCTGCGCATCGCGGCGCCGCGCCTCGACAAGTTTCGACTGATAAATCTGCCAAAGCCCTTGCGCCCGGCTTGTGCTCTCCGAGAGCTGCACCGCGATGTCGGAAGCGATACGCGCCGACAACGCGTCCACAAACAACGGATCGAACCGCGCGGTATCGCCGACAAGCGCCGTGTACTTGACCGAGATCGGATCGCCCATATCGGTGAGGATCTGCCGGCCCTCGACAACCCAACGCTCCGCCTCGCCGTCCAGCACCGAACGGACCAGCAAACAGTCCGGCGGCAAGTCGTAGGCATTGGCGTACTCGAATGCGGGCCCAGTGGCGTTCTTGGCCAGCGAGGCGCGCCGCGCCGCGAAGTTCCAGTCATACGCGCGCAATACCGCGTCCCGCGCATACGGATATCGAAGCTTGCACGCGCGCGCCGCTTGGCTGGCCTCGTCCATCGACGTGATCTGCGCCCCGCGCCCGATCTCCGCCAGTGCCAGGTTGCAAATCGCAACCTCCGAATACTCGCCCAAAGTCGGCATGATACATCGACCCTTTCCTGTGAGAGGGAGGTGAAGAAACGAAAGTAAGTTGAAAGCCGTTCTCGCACGTCGTCAGCACCTGGTCGGCGCCGTTGGTCGCCCGAGCTTCGGCAAGCCGTACCGGCCGCTCATGAGTGCAATCAATGCGGAACGAAAAAGCTACCCGTTACCGGGGGACAATTCGTGGCCCCGTGCATTTCTTGATGAGCCGATCGACCCGCTTCAACTCATTGAGCGAGGCAGCAATTCCCTCGGGATCATCGGAGCTTGCGGGTCCCATTTCACCCCGATCCTGCTTCCAAAGGTCTCCGCAAATTTCTTTGAAGCACATCGGCGTCATCGCCCCATTCGGAACCCTGGTGTCAAAATCCTCGCCGACATAGCAGCTGAACTCGTGCACCGTCTTCTCGACCACGCACCGATAGTCCGCCAGCAACGACTGCGCCATGGCCCAGTCAGAGCGCTTGCAGGCAGCGATCGCAATATCATCCCACAACTCGAAGTTTGGGGCGGCCTCATCCCCGGTGCGCGCGCCGCTGAGCGTCAGCCGCATCGCTCGCATCAGCGTTGCGATCCCTGCCGCCGCCTCGCCGCGCCGCAGGGTCTCCACGCCATCCGCAACCTCGCGCTTGAATTCGTCCGTGTACGCTGTTTTATCCCCCAAGAAGCCGTAGGGCTGCGGAAAACCCGGGCTGACCTTGGAACCGTGGGCAACAACCGCAACCCCACCGAACAAGACAATGGCGACTAACGCAAGAGGCCACGCTCTCATAACCGCCCCCCCCGCCACGCGCCCCAAGGACAGTAAGTGGGTGAGATTTCTTAGGGGATCGAACGGGATCGTGCGGGGCCGGTCGACATTTTCGCGTCGACAAGCCCCACACCTAAGCTTCTGTCCAAAACGTCTGACCTGGTGTCCGGCTGACCACCACGCTTGAGCAAGATTCTGACACATTGTTATCGTCTGGTTCCAATGAACGGAGGAATACGATGCGTCGATCAGTTGCCTTGCTCGCTTCATTCCTGATCCTGTTGCCCGCAACACCAATCGTTCCCGGCCAAGACAGAGCGCTCGCGGAGGGAACGAACGACTTGCCCGCACGGCGGCCAAGCGGCCCAATGAAGTGCGAACCAAAGCTGCTGACATGGGGTGACACCTTACGCGTGACCTTGCCCTTTCCGCACGGACCATACTTCACCATCCGGCCGCCCGGCGCGCCGCACGCACACTTCTTGATTCTGACCGCGCCCTATGTGCCGCCGGCGCAAGCGGGCGACATTCTGGTCTCTGGCGAGCAATTCGAGGCAATGCGGACGATCGACCTCGTCGTTGCAAGCGCGATGGCAGAGACATGGTCATTCGAGCCGTCGCAGGTGAAGATATTCAGCCAAGCGGGTAAGTACCTGCTCGAAGTTGGCGATCAATTTGCGACGGAGGCGCCCCTAGTTGAGGGCTATTGCACAGTCGAATTTCGCCATTAGCGCTTCGCAACGGCATCTTAACTGGCGCTGTCAACGGCGGGGCCTCGCATCGAAGTCCCGCCGTGTCGCGCCTAAGACTGCGCGAAGTAGAGATCGACGATCAGCGTGCCCGACGCGGGCAAGTTCGCTGTGCCGATCGTAATGAACACAGCTTCGTCCGCCGCCAACTTCGTGGCCATCGCCGCCGCGTTGCCGAACAGCGTCGGCGTGTCGGTCGCCGTGAACGCGCCAGCCGTGCGGTACTTACCCGTTGAGCCCGCAACGCCGATCGCGACCGTCGACGTGCCGAGCGACACCGACGCGCTCAGCACGCCGCGCAGGAACGACTCACCCTTCGACGGATAGGCCACAACGATCGTGTCCGCCGTCGTCTGCGCGGCCAGCGTGATGATCTCGCGATAGACGCGCACGTTGCCGCCTTGTTGCGAACCGTCCATCTGCCCCACGGGCGTCAGCCCGCGCGGCGCGGTGTTCGCACCGAAAAGAACTGCCATTGTCTTGTCTCCTTGTCCGTTCGCTTACTCGAAGCAGCCCACTTCCACGACACCGACTTCCTGCAGACGCGCAGCGCCGATCGTCATGGAGTAGAAAACCTGCGTCGCGTAGTTCTTGTCCGCGCGCTCGGAAATGCGTGCCCCCGGCTGCGCACCGACGCCCAGCACAACTTGGTCGCGCTGCCAGGCGACGCACGCCCGGTCCGTCGCCGTGATGATCGGCACGATCTTCGTCCCATCGATCCTCAACCCATCGACGCGGATGAAGTTGAAGCCGAGGAACGTCTCGACGTCGCCTTGCACCAGCGCCTTCACTGAGTTGAAGTCGGCGCTCGTGATCTGCGTCGTGTTGAGCAGATCGGCAAGCTGCACCGACGTCACGGCGATATAGCGCCCTTCGCTGTCGATATCGGCCTGATCCATGAGCTTCTTGACGGAAATCAGTTTCGCCATCGTCAAGCCCGTGCCGCCGGCCGCGATCTTCTGCCCGGCCGGCAAAGCAACGGAGGTCGAGCCGGTTTCGCCGGTGAACGCCGTGCCGCGGATCGCGTCCACGATCACTTCGTCCATCGCCCGCCCCATCGCGTTCGCCGCCGACTTCGCATAGGTCGACGTCGGATCGATCAGCAGGCGAACCTTGTCCTCCTGATCGATCATGTCGGCCCAATCGAAGTCTTCCAGCGAACAACGCCGGCGCGCGTGCGGCGTATCCATGCGCGGCGTATCGCTGTGCCGCGAGGTACGCCGGCGCGCCGCCGTGGCGCCGATCTGATCGAAGAAGGCCTGCTTGCCGGTCACGTTCTCCACGCGCACGGCATCGCGCAGCTTCGAACCTTTCTGCTGCGCCAGCATCATCACATTCGCCGCATACTGCTGAACGAATGCGGTCGTCACTTGAGTAGACATGTGTCTCTCTCCGCGTAAGTCCCCCGAAGCCTTGGCAAAGGGGGACGGGTTGTCGTGATTTGCGCGGAGCGGGTCCCGTTCAAACGAACGGCCGCCTCCTGAGCGCCTGTCGCGCGCTCTGGTCCTCGGCTTGACTTACAGGCTTGCAGCGGGGCGCGACGCGCGCGCGTGTCCGCGAAATTCTAGTGATCGCTTCGAGGCGCCGTTGCTTCAGACTGCATCGGGTCGGTAGAGGCAATCGAGTGTTGCATCGCCAAGGGAAACACCGCCGCCGCCACGATGGCATTAAACGTTAGCAACCGCCCCAACGCCTCTCGGCGCAACAGAAAGATCGTTGTGACCGCCGCCAGGGTAACAAGCGCGCTGATCGTCGCCGACGCCGAAATCGTTCCAAAGTAGATTTGCAATGAAGCCCAGACATAAACATGACCGAGCACGCCTGCGCTCAAAAGCAGGTATGGAACCTTCAGGCGCACGTCCCACAAATAGAACAGCCCGGTCAGCGCCCAAACCAACAAGAAAAATTCGTAGTACCGATCAAACTCCGACGTCATTCGCATGACTGCGAACTGCCGAAAGTCGAATGCGTACGAAACCCAAAACACAGCCGAGATCGCGATCACGCCCGCGGCGATACGCAAAACCTTCTCACCAGTTCCAGCAGACTCGACCATGCATCAGTCCGGATCAAAAGGCGGATTGTCGATCAGGCATGTTCCTGCCTTGCGGCAATCTTTAACACCTCTGCGGATCGCGTCATACATCTCCGGGGGATACTCACGTTGATTTTTTGGATCGATCATGAATGTGCGGGTCCCAGTTGGAACCACTCGAAATTCATCCGAGTATGGTATTTAGCGCGGCGCGCGCTGTCCCCGGAAATCCAGTAATCGGCAGTGCGCTTCAGTGTCAGCCATGACAACCGTCTCTACAGATGATCCTCCTCAGCACTCGCCTTGCAGAGCGTATCCGCATCAAACTGAGCGCGACCGTGCTTCACGAACTCCTCGCCCCACTTCCCGGCATTACCGCACTTGATACTTTCGAGATTCTGTATCCTGATTTCCCACCGCGCGTCTTCATCGGCGTCGCCGAAGAACGGCGCGTCAACAGCGGAAAACTCGAGCACGGATTGGTCGTAGTTGCTGCTGCGGTTAGCAACGAGTAGTCAGCGCCATCGTCCCAACCACGTTCGAGCAGAATGTCGAAGCGATCCCTTCTGAAGAAGGGTACCGCATAGACTTTCACAACCATGAAGTCGCCGCCCCAATTCAGAGTCTTGTGAAACGCACGGTTCCGGCCACAGCCGCGGATGTCGATGCCCTTTGTCTCGACACCCTTGGTTTTCAAACGCACTTCGAACATGCCCTTGCCAGGTGGCGCGCCCGTGGCCGCACAACGCTCGACTACCGTCCAAGTCGTTGGCTCATCGCCCCACGCGACTGCCATGCTAGCGATCAGTCCCACAGCAACCATAGTCAGTCGACCTGAGATCACAGCCAATCCCTCTCCTCGCGTGGCCACAAGCTCACTTGAGATTGAGGCGGCGGCAAGGCGAACCTAGTACGGGAATGAGGGCTTGGGGCGGGAACAAGCGCGACGCCAGACCTCAAATTGCACTTGGGGACGATAAGCGTTGCCGCTCATCCCCGCCACCTCCCTAAGCGGGTGGGTCACTACTCGCAGCTGGATATCAACTTCCGCAGGTCCGCCGCGGTCCAAAGACGGCGGCCGATTACAATCTCCGCATCGTCGCTTAGTCGATCCACATCAGCCTTCGCTTCGCTGAATTTTCCCATGCGAGCTCTAACGAGCGCTCGACCCGCAAGCGAAACGCTCGTGAATGCTTCTGATCCACTCGTTTCTTCAAGCTGGATAAGCTCCGACCAGTCCGCTTCGGCGACTTCAAACCTATCAAGCGTCGTTGCCCATAGTGCACGAGAGAACAGGTGACTACGATCGTTCGGAGCCAGCTCAATGGCTTTTGATAGCGTCGCTATTGCCTCGTCCCGCTGTCCGCTGCACCAGAGCGCATAGGACAGGTGATCCCAAGCCTCGTGAACGACGGCCGCGTCCCAGCGCTCGATGTTCTTCTTGCAGAATGCTACCGCATCATTGTACCGGCGGGCACGCGTTAGTTCCAAGAGACGCGCATGTGCCCGATCCACCTCTTGCATACTGTAGCCTCCGCGCCCGATCGTCATTGCCGTACGATGGGTACAGCATTGCCGCCACACCGGTCACTGACAAGCCCCTTCGCACAACCTTGTAGAGTCTTGTGTCCACCGGTGATCCCCCTGCTCGGATTCGCCTTGTTAAGCTCCTTGCGGCAGATTTCGAATGCCTCTTGCCATTCCCTTTCGCAGTCTTCTGGCAAGTCCTTTGCAATTTCCTTCAACAGTTGTTGCATCAGGATGATCTCTTCCGGCCGCACGCCTTCCGCCGGTGTTGTCGCATTGCTGACCATCGCGTTGCGTCGCCGACTGGAAATTGTCGAGGCGAGAGTGCTTGCGATGGTAGCTAGACGTCGAAATCTCCGTTCTTCTGCGGATCGCTCTGTCTCTTCCGCAAGTTGACCGGGCCTGGGTGCGTCGCAGCCGGGACATTCTTCCGAGGAATGGCCAGCTCCCGATAGCAAGGTTTCTCTGTGCTGATAGACGTAGTTTGAAAAACCCATCTCGGCGGGCGAGAAATTGGAAACGGCCTTCGGACTGCGTCTCTGCATGTGTGACTCTCAATCATAGATGAAGGTAGAAGCCATCTACCCAACCAACCGCTCGTGCGTCCGTCGGGCGCGCTCAATCATTGTTTGCGAGACTCGACTCCGCATACGCGCGCTCGAACAGCTGCTGCACCTGCTCCACCATCGCCTGGTGTTCCGGATGATCGCGCTTCGTGTAGGCCTCTTTCGCCATCAGCTTTTGCGCCTCGCGTCGCGCTTCGTCGGGCGTGATGGAAAAGCCGTGCGCTTTGCCGATCTTGAGCGAGTCCTCGCTCATCATCGAGCCGATCTTCGCGAACGCGCGCACGAGCTCCGGGTTATTACCGGCCCCGGTCTGGTTCAGGAAATCGATCAGCGGCTGCCCGCCGAAATAGCGCGCGGCGCGCGAGGCCGTCGCGACCTTCGTGTCATAAGACGGACCCCACTCTTGCTGTAGCTGCGCCGTCGCGTTCGTCTCGTCGTCGATCCGCCCTCGCATCGCCGATTGAAAACTCTGCGACTGATGCCCGGCATAGAACTCCAGCAACCCTTGCACCTGCCGCGGCGTCAGCCCCAGCTTGTGCGCCACCGGCAAAGCGGCCTTCTCGAGCGTCTCGTCATACGCCACGCCTTGCGGCAGTTGCGGCCGCTGCAGCTCGTAACCGTCGGCCGAGCGCGGAATGCCAAGCTTCGCCCGCGCCGTCTCGTCCCAAACCCCATCCTTCGGCAACGGAATCTTGTCCGCGCCGATCGCGCGCTGCGCATGCGCGTAGGCCTGCACGACGTCGGCCGGCGACTTGTACCCTTTCGCTTCGACCAGCTGCTTCAACTCCGGCGCCAACGCCGATGTCCAATCGTCACCACTGGGCTGCGGCGGCACATCCAACACAGTCGTCGCGTCGTCGGCTTGGCTAAAGTCGTCAGTCATTGAACTTTTCTCCATCGGCAATGGTCACGAAATCGGAAGGCCTAAGCCCGCACATCCGCGTGATGTGCAGCCACACGCGGCGCTTGCCTTCTTCAACGCCGCGCTCGAACTCGTTCGCGCCGGCAACGGGGGCCGCCGCGTTGCAGAACATCGCGAGATCCCGCACCAGCAAGTCGCGCCCCTGCAGCGCGATGCGGTATTGCTCCGCCACCTGGCGCGCGCGTTTGCGGCCCCAGAGCGCCAAGATCATGTCCGGAAGTGTCTGCATGAAGTCCTCGTGAGTTGACGTTCGCCATCGGCTCGCCTATTCGACGCGCCTCACAGCGGAGGTCGTGATGGTTCAACTGATTTCGTCCGGGTCGTCGTTCGAGCACGACATGGCGTACTCGCGCGCCATCGTCGACGGCGACTGGATCTTCGTCTCCGGCACCACCGGCTTCGATTACAAGACGATGACGATCTCCCCCGACATCGCCGAACAGACCGAGCAATGCTTCAAGAACATCGCCGCCGCGCTCGAACAAACCGGCGCAACGCTCAAGAACGTCGTCCGCGTGCACTACATCGTGCCGAACGCGAAAGACTTCCCGGCCTGCTGGCCGGCGATGCGCAAGTACCTGGGCGATGTCCGCCCCGCGGCCACCATGTTCAGCGCCGGCCTCGCCGACGACCGCATGAAGATCGAGATCGAAGTCACGGCCCGACGCGGCAACTAAGCCGCCGGCCGCCCCCGCATCGCGCCGCGCAGCATCTCCAGCGCCTGGGTCACATCGCCCGCGCCCATCAATTGTTGCCCGTTTTTGATCGCAGCCTCGCCGGCTTGCGCGCCGCTCTTCGCCGAGTCGGCGACCTTCTTCATCACATCGGCACCTTGCGCACCCATGGCCAGGCTTTGCTGCATCGCCTGCGCCTGCTCGCGCTCTTTGCGCATCTCCTTCACTTGGTCGGAGCCGCGCATGATCTTCGCCGGCACCGCCCAACCGCGGCCCAGCACTTGCACCGCCTCGTCGTGATCGACATTGTCGAGCACCGACGGGTCGACCTGTGCGATCTGACCCAGTGACTGATAAAGCCGCGACACCGCCTGCGCCTCGCCCGCCATCTGCGCCCGCGCTAGCGGCGACACGTATTCGATCGTCATCGCCGCGCCTTGAATTTCTTGCGGCGGCGGCGGCAACTGGTTCGCCCGCAGCAACAGTCCGAACCGGCGCTTGATCAACGGCGATAGAAACTCGCTCTGTATCCGTCCCAGATTGGGCCCGAGCAGCCGCAACTTCTCCTCCTGCCGCCCCATCCACTCCGTCGCCGTCATGTTGGGCGAGCCGATCATCTGCATCAGCGAGAAATAGAAACCCTCTTTGATCGCATTGCGCCGCTGCTCCATCATCTCGAGCGTGATGCCCACATTCCCGCCCGTCATCAGCGGCCGCAGCAACTGCTGCCCGTTCTGATCGATCGCACCATAGGTGATCCCGCCCGGCCACGTGCGCGCTGCCTTGATCACGCCTTCGTCGGCAGCCGCAAGCGGCGGATCGGCAATCTTCTGCGCCGCCCTGATCGCGGTCTCGTCCATGCGGTTCAGCATCTTCACATCGGGCAGAACCTGCTCGCCGATCCCGCGCCCATAGACTTCGCCGGCCGCCTGCGCCCAGCGCGGCACGTGATAGGGCATCTCGTAGTAGCCACCCTCCGCCACCTTATGACGCGACTCCTCCTCGATATAGGTCGAAAGGAACGGCCGCGCCGCCGCATCAAGCTTGTCCGGCTTGTACGTCAGGTTCGGATAAACGCAGTGAATGAAATGAATGAGACAGAACGGATCCTTCTCCGCAATCCGCGCCGTCCGCTCCGACAGCGCCTCACCAAACATCTCAATCGCCTGCTTGCCCGTCAGCGCGAAGCGGCGATAGACCGTATCGACGTCGCCATAGGCGCTCTCCGAGATCACACATTCGCTCAGCGGTCGGACATTGTCGTTGATCCGCCCCTGCCCCGGAATTTCTTCGGAGTAAAAAATCGCGGTGCCAAAGCATGCCAAGTCCGCATACATCGACGGCAACACCGAGTAGAAACGCGACACCTGCGGCCCGAACGAGTGCAGGATCCGCGTCTCCGCCTCATAGAGCCAGTCGCGCACCGGATCGTAGTCGTTCAGCTCTTCATCTTGCAGCCGCAGCGCGAACCAGCGGTTCGCCGGGTTCGTCATCATCCCATAGATGCCGCCGGCAAAGCTGTCGGCCGCCATCAACGGCGTCGAGTCGTAGACGCGTGTATGCCGCTTGTCGCCCGCCGTGCGCATCGTCGTGAACTCGGCGCGCAGCGGCCGGACATAGTCCGCAATCTCCTGCCAAGTCCGCTCGAACTGTGCCCGCTCGGCCTTCAGCTTGTTCCAGTGCAGGACCAGCTCCTGCGGGGTACGATCCGTCATGTCCAACCCGTTCGTTGAGGAAATACCTGCATTCCCGCGCGTTGCCGCGCGCCCGCCACGCGCGTAACATCAAGGCATCTGGGGACACCCGATGTCGGCCGACGAAAACCAAATCGCTCCAAAACCCGCGCGCGCTCTAAAGCCCGAAGATACCGACGCCATTTGGTGGCTCGCCCGCTGGATCGGCATACCGCTCTTGGTCGTCGTTGCCGTCTTCTACAGCGAGTACCTCTTCCCCCGCCGCACGGCGATCGACATCGTGCCGACGATCACACGCCAAGAGGTGCACCCCTATCCATTCCCGCCCGGCGCCACCGGCCCAACACTAGCGCCGCCCGAGGTGCCGCGCGCCGCACCGGCGCTCCCGCCCGCCGTGGTGGAGCTCCCCGCGGCCACACCGGCCGACATCGTGACCCGCCCGATCGCACAACCTCAACCGGACTTTCCGCAGCGTGCGCTTGAGGGGGAACGCGAAGGCATGGTGCGCCTGCGCATCACCATCGCCCCCGATGGCTCCGTCAGTGACGCCGTTGTTCTCTATGCGCGCCCCTCCGGTTGGTTTGAAAGCGCCGCCATCGCCGGCGTCAAACGCTGGCGCTATCAACCACCACCGCGTCCGATTTCAACGGAAGTGGAAATCGAATTCAAACTGAATTGATCCGACGCCCCGCGGCGCCAAGCAGAAGCAGCACAAGCGCTGGCCCAGCGAGCGACAACGACCAATCGACGACATAGCGGCGGTCCTTCGCCTTCGCCACTTCCGCCGCCCGAAGATATGCGTGATAGAGCGAATGGCGCCGCCGCGGCGCCTTGAGACTGTCGATCTCCCGAGTTCTTCGCGTGTCATCGGCAGGCGATGTTCGACGCAACCACTTCAACTCGTCCTTCAGCAAGCGGTCGAACGCGTGGTAACTGAGGTCATAGTTGAAGCGCAAAGCCAAGCCGTCCGGTTCGAACGAAAGACCCAACGAAACCCTCACTGGTAGCATCTCATCGCCGCCGAGGAAGAAGTGGTAGCACCCTTCAAGCCTGTAGGCCCAGATTTCCGCAACCACACGCGACCGCTCCCGCGGCGGCGACAACGGAACCGCCGCCGAAAATCCCAAAGCCCATGCCAATGCCAGAAACGGCATCCACATGAGCGGTCGCATGTAGAGCAGCAACGCCATCGCAACGCCCAAGGAGTGATGATCGAAGCTGTATGCAAATTGCGGCGAGAGCGTGACCCGTTCAAGACAACCTGAGAACTCTGCTCAGCACGGGGTGGCTATTGCAGAGCTTTCGCAGCAAACTGCACGTCAACGGCGCTGCCCGCTTGGCAAGCTCCGGCTCGCGGAGGTAAACCATGAACACCTCCGCAATCCATTCCTCTGGGTTCCGTGCCCAGGCGTCGCCGTCTCGCGCCCCTTGGCCTGCCCGAGACTCAGTGAAGAGTCGTTCCAGCTCCGATGACAACTGCGCACGCTCCGACGCCGGTAGTGCCTCAAACGCTCTGTCCAGTGCCAAAAGTCTACTGACAACGTGGCCCAACTCGTGGGCCTTGTTAGCCGGCACAGCGCCCGACGTGCGCGCGACATCGGTCATACTCGCAAACGCCGAGTCGACCAGCACCAACACCAGTTCCTTGTCGCCCTCGGGGCCAACGTCGTTCGCCACCGCCATTCCACCGGTCGCATTCAGTTTGGCGACGAGCGCAGCTTGATACTCAAGTGAGGGATTAAAGGCGTTGTTGCGCGCCTTCTCTGCGGCAATCAACGCCTTCGCCGCCTCCTCTGCCGTCTTGTATCGCACGATCCTGTCGAAGAGGACTTCTGTCAGCGCAGCGACGCCCGACGGCGAAAGACCCCGAGAGGTTCGATCACCTCGCCTCGCGCCAACGACAAACATCGCCCGATAGGAGACTCCATCGACATCGACACCGTTCTCATACCCTCTCGGCTTGCTGCCCAGCTCTCCGCGCTCAGCCCGTTGAAGCCTCTCGTTCAACCGGTCATTGTAACCCTTCGTCGGATCGAAGGGCGGACCTTCTTTCCCGATCGTGATCCGCGTGGTCGAGCTGAAATCATCTCGCGGCCCACCCAAACTTTCCGGCATCCAATCCCAAAAATACTCACGCCACGATTGCTCGCGGCTTCGATACGGGCGCTGCGGCGCCAGCGGTCGCTCGCTGATGATGTAATCACCATCTGAGCCGTCGCTCGCCGACAGTGGCACAGCGGCAATCGCCGCATCCGTGGTGCTCACTTCATTTTTCGACGCACTCGGCACCGACTGAGCCTCAGCCGCCACCCGGCCTAAAGAACCAGCCGGCGGCTCGGTGGCATCCAGGGGCTTCAGCTCTTCATGAACCGCACGCTCGATCGGCGGCCGGCCTCGAACAACAATGCGGTCGCCGGCATTCATCAGACGACCAGCCGCCTCCTTCAGGCCCACCTCGCGTGCCGCGGCGAGGTCGCCCAAGCGCGAGAAATGCTCGCGCGTCGTCCGCAACGCGATACCCAGAGCCTCGCGCGAAATCCGGTAAGTGCGCGACGACGGTTGAGACGTCGCCCCACCGCCGTCAAGCACCGGCGCGCTCGGCGCGACACCCGCCGTTGCATCACCGGGTGCGCCAATATCTGTTCGATCGTTACTGCGCATCAACGGACCCTCACGCTCCGAGCAACGTCTTCTGTGGCGTCGCGTTTGCGAGCGCGCCCTCCGCCATCGCGAACGGTTGGATCCGCTGACCCACCTTCCGCGCCAAGCGTTGGCGCTCTTTGATGGCTTCGTCCTCTTTCGAGGCTGGCGTCGGCGGCGGCGGTGGCGGCGGCGGCGCCTTCGGTGTTTTGAACATGCACATGATCGTTGATCCTCCACGCATATTGAAGAAACGCGACGCCCGAAGCGCCGAACCGCGGCAAGCGGCATTCCAGAACAAAGCCGAGGCGCTC
>CAZJOM010000007.1:69062-80040 GCA_964547645.1 uncultured Flavobacteriaceae bacterium | reverse complement strand
CGCGCGCGCTCACGAGCGCCAACTCGACCAACCCCTTACGATACGGCGGATCGAGAAACACCAGATCGAACGGCCCGCCCGCATTCGGCGGCATCTCGCCCAACCCCGTCGCATCGCGCCGCCAGATCTTCGTCGCGCCCGTCGCGTGGGCGGCCTCGACGTTGCGCCTGACCAGCGCCCGGCTCTCCGCGTGATCGTCGACGAAAAGCACATACTTCGCCCCGCGCGACAGCGCCTCTAACCCCAACGCCCCCGTCCCCGCAAAGAGATCGAGCACCCGCGCCCCCTCAAGCGAAAACCCGATGTCGAAGTCGTTATGCGCCAGCACGTTGAACAGCGCCTCGCGCACGCGATCCGACGTCGGCCGCACCCGATCGTCCTTCGGCGTAGCAAGCGAAAGCCCGCGATGTTTGCCCGCAACGATCCGCATCGCTCGTCAGGCCCAGCCCGCACCTTTCTTAATGCCCAGCATCTCGCGCATCACGCGCGAGGGGATTTCCTCAACCGCACCCTCCTTCACCTGGCCCAAGTGAAACGGCCCGAACGACACGCGGATCAAGCGGTTCACCTGCACACCGATATGCTCCATCAGCCGCCGCACTTCGCGGTTCTTGCCCTCTTTGAGTGCGATCGTCGCCCAAGCATTGCCGCCCTGTTGCCGGTCCAGCTTCGCCTCGATCGGTTGATACTTGATCCCCTCGATCATCACGCCACGCAGCAGGCCGTCCAAATCCTCCTGCGTCAGCCGCCCGAACACGCGCGCGCGATAGCGCCGAATCCAACCGTTCGCCGGCAGCTCCAGCTTTCGTGCCAAGGCACCGTCATTCGTCAACAGCAACAACCCTTCCGAGTTGTAGTCGAGCCGCCCAATCGAAATCACCCGCGGCATATCCTTGGGCAACTGCTCGAACACCGTCGGCCGACCCTTCTCGTCGCGATGCGTGGTCACCAAACCCTTCGGCTTGTGATACCGCCAAAGCCGCGCCCGGTCCGGCGCCGCCACCGGCTTGCCATCAACCAGAATCTTCGCCCCCGGCGTCACCTTGAAGGCAGGCGTCGACAGCACCTTGCCATCCACCGCCACGCGCCCCTCAGCAATCATCCGCTCCGCATCCCGCCGCGAACAGACGCCAGCACGGGCGAGAACCTTTGCGATCCGGTCGCCGTCGTTTTCAGTTTTCTCAGTCATGCGCGGGGTTCTAGCAGACGATCTCCTGAATTTGGAATGCGCTGCTGTGCAAAGTGAATCGCGCCGCTAACCTTGTTCACGGCCAAGCCCTTCCCCCCTTGAGGGGGAAGGTGGATCGCCGCGGAACGCGGCGAGACGGATGGGGGGCTTTCGCGCGCCCAAGGCCCCCCATCAGTCACGCCGCTCCGCGGCGCGCCAGCTTCCCCCTCAAGGGGGGAAGCGCTTGATTCAAGATAGCACCGCCTTCTCACCCCACGCTATGTTGTCTGAATGAACCCCACCGACCACCGCTGGATGGACGTCGCCCTCGCCGAAGCCGAGGCTGCGGCCGCTCGTGGTGAAGTCCCCGTCGGTGCCGTGCTCGTCGGCCCGAATCCTGGCGACATGCTCGCCTCTGCCGGCAACATGATCGTCGAAACGAAAGACCCGACCGCCCACGCCGAGATGTTGGTGATCCGCTCTGCCGCAAAGCGCCTCGGGAACGAGCGCCTCGTCGGCGCCACGCTCTACGTCACGCTTGAGCCCTGCACGATGTGCGCGGGTGCCATCTCCTTCGCGCGCACCAAGCGCCTCGTCTACGCGGCTGGCGACCCCAAAGGCGGCGCCGTCGCCCATGGCGCAAAGTTCTTCGAACAGCCGACCTGCCATCACCGCCCGGAAGTGACGCAGCTCACCGGCGATCCCGAAACCAAGGCCGCAACGCTCCTCAGAGAATTCTTCCGTGCCCGGCGTCAGTAAACTGGGTGCGTCTCGAAGCTGCCCTCATGCACGTCAGTCGGAAGTTCGCCGATGATCAGCCCCCCGACCAATCGAGCGGGCTCAAGATAGACTGCAATCCCCTCGACAAAGCGAGGATGATGCCCGCGGATTCGTACCACCTGGCGCATCCAGGTCGGCTGGCGCGTGACCGCGCACTGGTGAAACGCCTCCACGACATCGGCCCCGCGCGGTCCGTGGATAAAGTCCTCGAGATAGCGACCCACCAACGGCCGATGAAACGCATCGTCGAACGCTGCCCCCACCGCCTCGATCTTCAGCCGCACCAAATCGAAGCAGGGCTCGATCTCAAGTGAGAACAGATGCGGCGCAAGTTCGGCCTCGACGGCGTCGGCGGAGAACTCCGCCACCCGCCGCTTCCCCCGCAAATGATCTGCGAGCCGCTTCAACCGACGATCCATGGGGCGGAAATCTAGGCCTTCGCGCGTCAGCGGGCAAACAAAACCCCCTAGGTTGCGGCGCGTCGCAACGCTAAGGTCCCCCCATCGTCATTAAGATTGGGAGGATCAAATGGACTTCGACTACACGCCCCGCCAGAAGGAATGGATGCGCCGCGTTGGCGACTTCATGGACAAGTACGTCTATCCGGCCGAGAAGACCTACAACGACCAAATGGCCGACGCCCGCACGAAGGGCAATCCGTGGATCGTGGTCCCGGTGGTCGAGGAACTGAAGGCGAAGGCGAAAGCCCAAGGCCTCTGGAACCTGTTCCTCAACGAAAGCTCGCACGGCGCCGGCCTCACGAACCTCGAATACGCCCCGCTCGCCGAAATGATGGGCGGTGTCGGCTTCGCCTCGGAAGTCTTCAACTGCTCCGCTCCCGACACCGGCAACATGGAAGTCTTGGAGCGCTACGGCAACGAAGCGCAGCAGAAGAAATGGATGAAGCCGCTGCTCGAAGGCGAAATCCGCTCCGCCTTCATCATGACCGAGCCGGAGGTCGCCTCCTCCGACGCCGCGAACATCCGCACCCGGATCGATCGCCAAGGCGATCATTACGTGATCAACGGCCGCAAGTGGTGGTCGTCAGGTGTGGGCGATCCGCGCTGCAAGATCATGATCGTGATGGGCAAGACCGACGCGAACGCTGACAAGTACCGCCAGCAAAGCCAAATCCTCGTGCCGATGGACACGCCCGGCGTGAAGGTCCTGCGCATGTTGCCCGTGTTCGGCTATGACGATGCACCGCATGGTCACGCCGAAATCCTGTTCGAGAACGTGAAGGTCCCGGTCGAGAACATTGTCTTAGGTGAGGGCCGTGGCTTCGAAATCGCGCAGGGCCGCCTTGGGCCGGGCCGCATTCATCACTGCATGCGCACGATCGGCGCCGCGGAGCGTGCGCTGCAATCGATGTGTAAGCGTTTGATGACGCGCGAAGCGTTCGGCAAGCGCATCTCCGAACACTCGGTCTGGGAACAACGCGTCGCCGAAGCCCGCATCAACATCGACATGTGCCGTCTGCTCACGCTGAAAGCGGCCGACATGATGGACAAGGTCGGCAATAAAGTCGCGCGCACCGAGATCGCGATGATCAAAGTCGCAGCGCCGCGCATGGCGTTGAAGGTGATCGACGACGCGATCCAAGCCTGGGGTGGCGCCGGTGTCACGACCGACAGCGGCATGGCCCGCCTCTACGCCGGCCAACGCACGTTGCGCCTGGCCGACGGCCCCGACGAAGTCCACAACCGCACGATCGCCCGCCTAGAGTTCGGCAAATACTCCAACCAACTCCGCATGGAAGCTGCGGAGTAGGGCAGTTTACGGCCGGGCGAGCGGAGCGCGCCCGGCCGTTTCATTTTTCACCACAAAGGCACAAACGAGCGCGAAGGTTCACGAAGCCTTTGTGAAACTTCGTGTTTCTTCGTGTCTTCGTGGTGAGAGTTGTTGAGCCGATCCATCGCGCTATCGCGCAAAGAACACTCCTGACTAAGCCGCGCGCTCTGCGTCGACAGGCACCAACGGCAGCGTCACCGTCACCGTCGTGCCTTTACCTTCTTCGCTTTCGATCGTGAACTCGCCGCCGTGCAGTTGGGTCAGCGATTTGACCAGTGCGAGTCCTAAGCCCGAACCGCCATGCGTGCGCGACGGGTCGTTCGTCGCTTGTTCGAACGGTCGAGCCAGACGCGGCAAGATATGCGCCGGGATGCCGATCCCCGTGTCGCGCACGGTGAGTTTGAACATCGGCCCGGCCACCACCGCCTCGACATAGATCTTGCCGCCGGCTTCCGTGAACTTCACCGCGTTCGACATCAAGTTCAGCAGGATCTGCTTGAACGCGCGCAAGTCCGCGCGCAGCATTTGTTCGGGCGCCGCCCGCACGACGACGCCGACGCGCTTTTCCTGCGCCCGGCCCGACACCAGCTTGAGCGTCGCGTTGATCACCTCGGCGGCCATGAATTCTTCGTGATGCAGTTCGAACTTGCCCGCCTCGATTTTCGACATGTCGAGCAAGTCGTTGATCAGATCGAGCAGCATCCCGCCCGACTCGTTGATCAGCTTCGCATACTCGCTATAGCGCTCGTTGCCGATCGGTCCGAACATCTCGCGCGACAGAATATCGGAAAAGCCGATGATCGCGTTCAGCGGCGTGCGCAACTCGTGGCTCATATTCGCAAGGAAACGCGACTTCGTGTGGCTCGCCAACTCGGCCCGTTCACGCGCCGCGTACAGCTCCTCTTCGACCAGCTTGCGTTTCGTCACATCGCGCGTCACCGTAATGGCGTTGCTTGGCGCACCCGTAAGCGGATCCCTGACGAAACGTATGCTCGTCTCCAGCCAGACAGTGCGGCCGTCTTTGTGTAGAGCGCGATGTGTGTAGGTCTCGGTATCGAACGTGGTTCGCGCGCGATAGAGGGTCGCCTTCACGCTCGCCAAGTCCTCCGGATGACAAAGTACCATCGGATCGCGCCCCAAGAGTTCGTCTGGCGTAAATCCGATTATCTGCTTCATGGCGGGTGAGACGAACACCGGTACGCCGCCGGCCCCGTAGTGCGTAATCGCGTCGGTGGCTTCCTCGGCCATGAACCTGAATGTGGCCTCGCTGTCCTTCAACTTTTTCTCAGCCACCACTTCCGCAGTCACCTCGCGCACGACGCCCAAGATTGCGGTAATCCTGCCGTTCGCATCGCGCTCCACGTCGCCGTGCGTGTCGAACACCCGCTCCGGCTTGCCGTCCCAAGACCGCGTGCGGTAGGTGAATGGCGTGCCGTTGCGCGTCGCTTCCTGCACCGCCACGGTGACCTTGGCGCGATCCTCCGGATGGATGCGCTCCATCAGGTATTCGCTGCGAGGCGCCACCAATTTGGGGTCGAAACCCAACATCGCGTAGAAGCCCGGCGACCAATGCGGGTGCTTTTCGCTCAACTGATAGCGCCAATAGCCGATCCGGGCTGCGCGCTCGGCAAGGCCGAAGTGCGCACCAAGCTCAAGCAGCTGATGCGTCGGCGCCGCAGGCGCCGTTGCACTAGTGTTGGTTTCGAATCCGGCCATAGCCCCGTCGTCTGGCGAAAGTGCAGCGAAAGTGACGGTCAGACTACGCTGCGCACGTAAATTTGCGTTGAACCGGCAGAACTTAAGGGCGCGTTAAGGACGGAGCGCGGCGATGTTCAAAGCCGCGCATTCGCAAGCCGCCACGCGTGCTCGGCAAGGAATTGGCAAGTATTGCCGAACTGCGCCGCCGTCTCCGAACTGGCGTTCCCGTCAAGTCCGCGCTTGTAAACGCCCTGCGCGATCGAGGCGAGCCGGAACACCGCGAAGCTCAGATAAAACGACCAATTTTCGATCTTCCCGCGCCCGACCCGCGCGCAGTACTTCGCCACGTAGTCGGCCTCGTTCGGTATGCCGCTCGCCGCATGGTCGACGCCGACAAGACCGCCCTGCCGCGGGTTCTGTACGTGATAGCCCATGCAGTTATAGGCGAGGTCGGCGAGCGGATGCCCGATCGTCGAAAGCTCCCAATCCAGCACCGCAATCATCCGGGGCTCGGTCGGATGAAAGATCGTATTCTCCAACCGGTAGTCGCCGTGCGCGATCGAAACGCTGTCGTCCTTCGGAATGTTCAGCGGCATCCACTCGATCAGCTTCTCCATCTCCGGAATCTGATCCGTTTGCGCCGCGCGATACTGCGTGATCCAGCGCGCCACCTGCCGGTCGAAATAGTTCCCGGGCTTTCCGAAATCCGTAAGACCCGTCCGCGCCAAGTCCACCTTGTGCAACCGCGCCAGCACGTCGTTCATGCTGTCGTAGATCGCGGCCCTCTCCGTGGGCGACACGCCAGGCAACCGCGGATCGCGAAAGATGCGGCCGTCCAGAAAATCCATCACATAGAACGCCGTACCGACAACGCTCTCGTCTTCGCACAGCGCATGCATCTTCGGCACCGGCACGTCCGTCGCCGCCAGCGCCTTCATGATCCGATACTCGCGGTCGACCTGGTGCGCGCTCTTGAGCAACACGCCGGGCGGCTTCTTGCGCATCACATAGCGTTTGCCGCCCGCGCTCAGCAGAAACGTCGGGTTCGATTGCCCGCCGCCGAACTGCTGCACGCTGAGCGGACCTTCGAACCCCGCGACCGCATTCACCAGATAACGCTCCAGCGCTGCTTCGTCGAAACGATGCGCGGCGCGAACGGGACCGGGGGCGAAGCTCATGGGATCACATAGACCGCGCCGCCGCGCATGACGAACGACATCCGTTCCAGCGCCTTCACATCGCGGATCGGATCTTGCGCCACGGCGACGATGTCCGCCGCCTTGTTTGGCTCGATCGTGCCAACAAGCGCCGACAGTTGCAGCAGATCGGCGGCGTTCACCGTCGCCGCCTTGATCGCCTCCATCGCCGGCATCCCCGCGCCCACCATCAGCGCAAACTCTTTCGCGTTCTGTCCGTGCGGCCCGACGCCCATATCGGTGCCGAACGCAATTTTCACGCCCCCAGCATAGGCGCGCTTAAGCGCCGCTTGGATCAGAGGCCCGACCTGCAACGCTTTCGCTTTTTGCGCCTCCGACATGAAGCCGCCGGTCTTCGCGTACTCCGCCGCCGTGACCCCCGCGATCACGGTCGGCACGAGATAGGCGCCCGTCTTGCGGAACAGCGAAATAGATTGGTCGTCGGTGTAGGAGCCGTGTTCAATCGAATCCACGCCTGCGCGCAAAGCCGCATTGATGCCGGCCGCGCCATGCGCGTGCGCCGCCACACGGCGGCCGAGCCCATGCGCCGTCTTCACGATCGAGGCTAGCTCGTCATCCGTGAACTGCTGATCGACGCCAGCCTTGATGTCGGAGAGCACACCGCCCGTCGCCACCAGTTTGATCACGTCCGCCCCGCGCGAGATCTGGAGCCTTACCGCACGCCGGCAATCCTCAACCCCGTCGCAAACACCCGTCGAAGCGAAGAGATGCATGACGTCTTCGCGATAGCCGTAAGTCTGCGCATGTCCGCCCGTCGGCGTCAGCGTTGACCCGGCCGCCAGAATGCGCGGCCCCGCGATCAACCCTTTGTTGATCGCATTGCGCAACGAAAAGATCGCACTCGACCGCTCGCCGACATCGCGCACCGTCGTAAACCCGGCCCGCAGCGTCTTCAGCGCGAAGGCCGCGCCGCGCAGCGCCAAATCGGCTTCGTTGTTCTCGACTGTCTCCAGCTTCGCCTTCGGCCCAAGCTCGCTCAGCAGATGCACGTGGCAATCGATAAGCCCCGGCATCACATAGTGATTGCGCAGATCGATCACCTGTTCGCCCGCCGACTCGTGAACGAAACCCGCTTCGATTTTCAAAATCTTGCCGTCGCGAACGAAAACCGTCTGCTCTTTCAGCGGCTCTTGACCCGGCACCGCAAAGAGCGTCCCCGCATAGATCAACTTGTCGCCGGCCTGCGCGCTTGCGCAAAGCCACAACGCGCAAAGCGCAATCAAAAACGCTCGCATCAGTCCTTCGCCCCTGAACGCTTCGCATATTCCCAGCCGAGCTCCGCCAACGGCCGCACGGCAGACGACATCGTCGTCGCATGCGCACTCGCCGCTGTCCCGTCACGCACACGGCCCGCAATACCCTGCAAGATGCCCGCGATCCGGAAGAAGTTATAGGCAAAATAGAAGTCGAGCCCCTCGATCCCCGGGCGGCCCGTGCGCTTGCAGTACATCGCCACGTACTCGGCCTCGCTCGGAATGCCCAGCGCCTTAAGATCCGCGCCGGTCAGGCTGCCCGTACCGCCACCGGTTCCGCCCGGCGGCATCCGCCACTGCATGATGTGGTAGGTGAAGTCGGCCAGCGGGTCGCCGATCGTCGAAATCTCCCAATCGAGCACGGCGAGCACGCGCGGCTCGGTCGGGTGCAAGATCATATTGTCCAGCCGGTAGTCACCGTGCACGATCGCGCTGCGCTCGCCCGGCGGAATGTTCTGCGGCAGCCATTCCATCAGCTTGTTCATCGCCGGAATGCTTTCCGTCTCCGACGCGACGTACTGCTTGCCCCAGCGCGAAATTTGCCGCGCGAAGTAGCTCCCCGGCTTGCCGAAATCCTCAAGCCCCAGCTTCTGGTAGTCCGTCTGATGCAACTTCGCCAGCGTCTCGTTCATCGCGTCGTAGATCGCAAACCGCTGCTTCGGCTCCAACCCCGGCAACTGCGGTTCCCACAACACACGCCCCTCGACGCACTCCATGACATAGAACATCGTGCCCACGACGCTCTCGTCCTCGCACAGCACGTAAGGCTTGGGCACCGGATACCCGGTCGGGTGCAGTGCCTTGATAATCCGATACTCGCGATCGACCGCATGCGCCGACGGGAGCAGCTTGCCCGGCGGCTTGCGGCGCAGCACGT
The DNA here is from genome assembly GCA_964547645.1 of uncultured Flavobacteriaceae bacterium. Taxonomy (GTDB): domain Bacteria; phylum Pseudomonadota; class Alphaproteobacteria; order Micropepsales; family Micropepsaceae; genus SZUA-430. Next base: position 71,256 of record CAZJOM010000007.1, on the reverse strand, counting down.
ATTTCGTCTTCGGTGTGATCAGCTGATAGGTCGGGTTCGACTGCCCACCCTTGAACTGCCGGATCGAAAGCGGCCCCTCAAACCCCGCAACATGCTCCGCCAGATATCGCTCCAACTTGGGCACATCGAGCGCATGCTGCGCCGTGACCTCCTTGGTTCCGCTGAATTGCTCTTGGCGAGACGGCTGCGACATCGGGCTTCCTCGAACACTCTTATCGTTGACCCCATTCATAACCGATCTGAGCGGGGAGGGAAGGGCGTTAGGTTCGAGCGACGGCCCGCCACCCAATATCCCGCCGGCAGAAACCCTCCGGCCAGTCGATCAGGTCCACCGCGCGATAGGCGCGTGCCTGTGCTTCGGCCACGTCGCGCCCGCGTGCCGTAACGTTTAGCACGCGCCCACCCGCGGCCACGACCGCACCGTCTTTAAGCGCCGTGCCCGCATGAAAGATCTCGACGCCCTCCACAGCCGCCGCCCGCTCGAGCCCGCGAATGACAGTCCCTTTCAGCGGCGTCCCCGGATAACCCTTCGCCGCCATCACGACGGTGAGCGCAGCTTCATCGCGCCAGCGTGCGTCGACGGATTTCAACGCCCCGTCGGCGACGGCAACCAGCAACGGCACGATGTCGGACTTGAGCCGCATCATCAGCACCTGCGTCTCGGGATCGCCGAACCGCGCGTTGTATTCGATCAGCTTTGGTCCATCCTTCGTCAGCATCAGCCCGGCAAACAATACGCCCTTGAACGGCCGCCCGCGGGCCTTCATCGCCCGCACGGTGGGCATGATGATCCGCTCCAGCGTCTGCCGCTCGATCTCCGCCGTGAACACGGGCGCGGGCGAGTACGCGCCCATGCCGCCGGTGTTCGGCCCCACGTCGCCGTCGCCGACGCGCTTGTGGTCTTGTGCTGCGCCGAATGGCAGCACCGTGTCCCCATCGCAGAGCGCGAAGTAGCTCGCCTCTTCGCCGTCCATGAATTCTTCGACGACGATGCTCTCGCTCGACGCGCCGAACGCACCCGCAAACATCGAGTCGATCGCCGCCGATGCCTCCGCTCGCGTCGCCGCAATGATCACGCCCTTACCCAGCGCCAACCCATCCGCCTTGATCACAACCGGCAGCGGATGATCCGCCGTATAGTCCTTCGCCGCCGCCGCATCGGTGAACCGCCGGAACCGCGCAGTCGGAATCCCCTCCGCCTCGCAAAGCTCCTTCGTGAACCCCTTCGACCACTCAAGTTCGGCTGCCGCCTTCGACGGCCCAAAATGCTTTATCCCCGCCGCCCCGAGCCGGTCTGCCAACCCGCCGGCCAGCGGATTGTCCGGCCCGATAACCACAAAGCCGACACGCTTCTCGCGCACGAAGCCAACGATCCGATCGAAGTCCATCACATCGATCGGCACACAATCCGCCACCTTGGAAATCCCCCCATTCCCCGGCGCGCAATAAAGCCTGTCGCAAAGCGGCGAAGCCGCAATCGCCCAACACAAAGCATGTTCCCGCCCGCCGGAGCCGATCACGAGTATGTTCATCTGATGATCACCGATTCTGTGCCGTATGATAGATGGCGAGAATCTCTATCGCGTCGGGAAGAGCTTTGTACACGATCAGATATGGTGCATTGCGAACCGATAGCTCCCGGAAGCCCTTGGCTTTGGCTGGTCGACCGATATCACCCAAGCGCTCCAAGCGGCTCGCAGCATCGAAGATGCGTCGGCGAATAGCCAAAGGATTTGCGCTTTCGAACTGCGAAAGCCACTCGTCAATGCGTGCGAGGTCGGCCAGGGCCTTCTCGCGCCAAATCAATTGCACGACGACTTAGACCCGAAACTTGGCAAGCACGGCGGCAACGCGCTCTGGCGATGCTATCGGTCCTGGATTTTTGATACGCTCGTGCAAGTCGGCGAGCTGTTCGTCGCTCAGCTGCTTGCTCTCGCTGTCCAACTCACCAGAGATGTCGTCGAGCAAGCGCTCTACGACGGTCTCCAAAGACGCACCTTCCTCCGACGCCAGCTGCCGCAGGCGCGACTCAGTCTGCTTGTTGAGACGCACGGTCAAAGTGTTGCTCATGCAACATCGTACCACGATCGATAGTCGGCGCAAAATGTTTGCCGCGCTTGGTTCCAGCCTCTTTGCCGGCCGCGAACAGCGGCACCATTGCCACCACGCCCTTATCCCGGTCCGCCGCATGCCC
>CAZJOM010000007.1:62868-68962 GCA_964547645.1 uncultured Flavobacteriaceae bacterium | reverse complement strand
CCGCGAACAGCGGCACCATTGCCACCACGCCCTTATCCCGGTCCGCCGCATGCCCCAGATAGGTCCTGATCCCGAACGCCATCTCGATCGTGCGCAGAAGCGAATAGTGATTATAGGCCGTCGGATCGACCACGCCGCGCGGTCCGTGATTCGTAACTACGATCGTGGTGATCCACCCGCCGCCGGGATTGTGCGGTGAACCGCAACAGCTCTCCGGATGATCGCCCGAACTTCCGCTGTCGTTCTCGTCAAACGTAATGACGATAGCCGCGTTTTCCGGCGCGCGCCAAACCGGCGAGGCAATGATCCGGCCGACGATGTCAGCAACCTGCGCATCGGCCCGCCGGATCAACCCGCCCCGGTTCAGATAGAAGCAGTCCCAGGGCACGTTCCGCCCGACCAGTCCATGCATGTCGTTGCACTGATTGGGCACGATCATCGCAAAGTGAGGCAGCGTTCCACGCTCGATATCCGCCGCAAGTTGGTCGAAGGCCACGATCTTCCGCGCCCGCAGCGGATCGTCCTGCACCGACTTGAAGTTCATAAACCCATTGTGCTTCGCCGCATAGAGCGAGTGCGGTAATCCACGCACGGGCTCGGACGATGACGGATAGCGAAAGACGCCCGACCCCGGCGCCGGAAGATTTTCGAAGTAGCCCTTCCAACTCAAACCCTTGGCGGCCAGCTGATCGGTGAGGTTCGGCGCCGTGATCGTGTGATGGACATAACCTTCGCTGTCCGCGCTCGAACACCCATCCTCCTCCGACCCCGGCTTGCAGTAGTAGGCGTCGTCGTCGCTAATCCCAAACGTGTCCCCGCCCAACATCGCCACATAGTTCGGCTCACTCGGATGCGTCTCGCCATAGAAGTTCGACGCCAACCCGTAAGCCTTAGCCAACGCGTCGAGCGTAGGCGCCCGCCCGCTTCCAATAATCTGATCGGCCGTGTGGTTCTCCTCGACGATCACAAAGATATGCTCATACTGCGGCACGCTCTCGCCCGCCGATGCGCTGAACGCGAGCGCCACCCAAATGAAACCCCACGCCGAACGTCGCAAGACAACCACCTCCCGGGAACGCCGCCTTCCAGGCAGCTCTTCCTTCTTCCACGCGACGACTCTGTGCTAAGCCAACAACGCAAGCAATGACGGAACAGCAACCCATGTCCTCGGACGAAAAATTCGTAGCCCACGTCTGCGAGCGAATGGCCGCAGCCGGCGCGATCACCTCGCGAAAGATGTTCGGCGAATACGCCGTCTATTGCGGCGGCAAAGTCGTGGCGCTCATTTGCGACAATCAGCTATTCGTGAAGCCGACTGCAGCCGGGAAGGCCATCCTGCGGCGCCCGATCGAAAAGGCGCCATATCCCGGAGCCAAACCGCACTACCTTATTGACGACGGCCTCGACGACAAACCCTGGCTCTCCCGCCTCGTCGCCGCCACCGCGAAAGAGCTGCCCGCTCCGAAGCCAAAGGTAAAACAGCCTCGCAAGAAGTAGCGCGCTCCTGCGGCGCCGGCCCCGATACGGCGGGGCCGGCGGCTCCAATCACTTCGCAAACTTCGCCTTCAGCGCCGCGAGACCGCTTTCATAGATCCCGGTCAATGCCGCTTCGACGTCCTTGTCTTTGCCTTTCGCCGCTGTGAAGTCGCCGTGCCAGACGATCGTCGAGGCATTCGCACCCTTCGCGACCACGCTGATCGTCGCCAGATACTTGGTTGCGGGCAGCGGGCTTGCGACGAAGTTATAGGAGTAGCGATGCTTCGCGTCGTCGCGCGCCATCTCCGTTTCGACGAACGCGGCTTTACCGTCCTTTGTGATCAGTGTGCGCGTCACCGGCGTCTTGCCGTCCGTTACGCACATGCCGATCGCCGGATGCCAATCCTTGATGGCGCAAAAGCCGCCGATCTGCGCCCAAACCTGATCGGGCGTGCCCGCCACGTCCGCCGACCGGGTGAGCGAACCCGCGCGAGCTTGCGCAGCCGCCACGATGGCAAGTGCAAACGCGGCCAAGCAAATCGCCGCGAACCGAACATAGTGATAGTTCGTGACACCCCTGCACGGGGCTTCGTCTACGATACCCATTTCATATCTTCCTTTTCGCCGGCACCATGCCGTACCCATCGAAAATGGGTGACCTCGCCCCGCGGCTCCAGTTCAGAAACTGAATTATGCCGATACGGATTCTGAACTCCCCATCCGCCTTGCGGCGCAAACCATTGAAGTGAGCGCGCAACTCTCAAACACGCTGCGAGGTCTTCTGAGGCCGTGTCCCGGCGTTCGCCCCGGATCACGGCATGGCAAATCGAACGGCCAACCCAAGCGCGAGGATTCAGCTTGACGCAGGCAGCAAATGTACTCTTTTTGTTCTTACGCCAAATTGCGATAATAAACTGGGTCTGATGCCTCTCGCCCCACAGAGCGCAGAACATTTCGAGCCGCCCCTCGCGACCGATCGATTTCCCGTGGCAAGGCTCAAATCAGCCACTGTTACGCTGTTGCGGGTCAAATTACCCAACTTTTCGCGCCACAGCGCCGAATCCCACCGCACCACGCATCGAACCACTCCCGCGGAGCGTCTACGGTGAGCGCATGACCCATCTGGATTCGCCACCACTCATCGCCGAAGACGAACCGCGCGCAGCGAACGTGCCGGAGTATTCGGTCAGCGAGCTTTCCTCCGCCGTGAAGCGTACGGTGGAACGCGACTTCGGCTTCGTGCGCGTGCGCGGCGAACTCTCCGGCGTGAAGCGCCACACTTCCGGCCACGTCTATCTTGACCTGAAGGACGACCGCTCGGTCCTTGCCGGCGTCATCTGGAAGGGCAGCGTCCGCGCGCTTCGCGTGCAGCCGGAGAACGGGCTTGAAGTCGTGGCCACCGGCCGCCTCACGACCTATCCCGGCCAATCGAAATACCAGCTCGTGATTGAGCATCTGCAGCTCGCGGGCCTCGGCGCGCTCATGCAGCTGTTGGAGGAGCGCCGCAAGAAGCTCGCCGCCGAAGGTCTGTTCGATGACAAGCACAAGAAGCCGCTGCCCTATCTGCCCGAGGTGATCGGCGTCGTCACCTCGCCGACCGGCGCCGTCATTCGCGATATACTCCACCGCCTCGCCGACCGCTTCCCGCGCCGCGTCATCGTGTGGCCGGTCGCAGTGCAAGGAGAGCGCTCCGCGGCCGAGGTTGCGGCGGCAATAGCGGGCTTCAACGCGCTTAAACCCGGCGGTAACGTCCCGCGCCCCGACGTGCTCATTGTCGCGCGCGGCGGCGGCTCGATTGAAGATTTGCTTTCATTCAGCGAGGAGGCCGTCGTGCGCGCGGTCTTCGCCAGCACGATCCCCGTGATCTCCGCCGTTGGTCACGAAACCGACACCACGCTGATCGACTTCGTCGCCGACCGCCGCGCCCCTACGCCGACGGCGGCAGCCGAGATGGCGGTCCCCGTGCGCGCCGACCTCGTGCGGGCGATCCTGGACCACGCCCAGCGTTTGGAGCGTGGGCGCCTGCGTCTGTTCCAGCAAGCGCGCCAGCGCTTGACCGACATCGCCCGCGCCTTGCCGCGCCGCGAGCGCCTGCTCGAAACACCGCGCCAACGCTTCGACAACGCCGCGGGCAAACTCTCCGGCGCATTGAACGTTCTCGTGCAACGCCAACGCACCCGCCTCGCGGGTCTGCGACTCTCGCCGGCACAACTGCAACAAACCACGCGCCAAGGTCGCGAGCGCATCCGCGACTTCACGCACCGAATGCAGCTCTCGACCAAGCGTCGCGTGACCGACCTGACGCAGCGCCTGAGCGCCAGCGCCAAGCTGCTCGAAACCCTGAGCCACAAGGCGACCCTCGAACGCGGCTTTGCGCTGGTGTCGAAGCCGGGCAGGGGGCTCGCCCGCCGCAAGGGCGACATCGTCACCGGCGATCGCCTGGCGATCACCTTCGCCGACGGCACCGTGGCAGCGACGGCCGATGTCGCCACAGCACCGGAACCCGCCAAACCACGCGCAAAAACCAGACCCGCGGGTCAAGGAGACCTCTTCTAGAGGCGTGCACCCATGCGCTATCCTGACCCGCAAATCGGAAGGCAGACGCGATGAACATGATGGAGCGGGGCGCTCGGGGCCCTGCAGTGCTGCAATATCTCGACGGCGAATTTCGCATCGTCACCACCGGCGCTTACGTGATTTGCGCCGTCACCGGCGCGCATATCCCGCTCGAAGACTTGCGCTATTGGAACGTCGACCTGCAGGAGGCCTACGTGAACGCGGAGGCCGCGAACAAACGCTTCCGCGACACGCGCAAAGTTTGAGGTGAGCATGCTCGACCGCCGTCACGTCCTGATGGGGGGCATGAGCTTAGCCGCGTTGGTGGCGGTGGGCGGCCCAGCCCGCGCCGAAGCCGCGCTCCGCGGCGAGTTCGTCCAGGGCACCTTGATCCGCGGCCGCACTGAGCCCGGCGCCTCGGTCACGATCGACGGCCGGAAGCTCGGCGTCACCGCGGCCGGCGACTTCGCCTTCGGCTTCGCCTACGACCGCACGAAGCCTGCCGAACTCGCGATCCGCCTTGCCGGCGGCGCCGGCGAAACGAAATCGATCCCGGTCGCGACCCGCGAATACAAAATTCAGCGTATCAACGGCTTGCCGGAAAAATTCGTCGAACCGCCGGCCTCCGTCCTGAAGCGCATTGAACGCGACAACCAACTGATCGGTGCCGCTCGCGCTCGCGACACCGACGAGGCCTGGTTCGCCGACGACTTCGCCTGGCCGGTGCAGGGCCCGGTCACCGGCGTCTACGGCAGCCGGCGCATTCTAAACGGTGCCGAGAAGCGCCCCCACTTCGGCGTCGACATCGCGGCGGGCGAAGGCAAGGCGATCCACGCCCCTGTGGGCGCGATCGTCGCTATGGCCGAAACCGACCTCTACTTCACCGGCGGTACTGTCATCCTCGATCACGGCCACGGCGTCTCGTCCAGCTACCTACACATGTCGCGCATCGATGTGAAGGTCGGCGATCGCGTGGCCAAGGGCAACGTCATTGGCGCGATCGGCAAGACCGGCCGCGCCACCGGTCCGCATCTGTGCTGGCGCTTGAATTGGTTCCAAGAGCGTTTGGACGCCGCGCTTGTTGTGCCCGCAATGCCGAAAGGATAATCCGATGAGCGGATTGAAACGCTGGATCGACTACACGAAGACCCACAACCGCGACGAACTTTGGGCGATGCTGCACCCCGACGCGGTGTTCGAAAGTCCCGTGGTTCACACGCCGCAGCGCGGCCGCGAGATCACGTTCAAATACCTTATCGGCGCCGACAAGGTGCTCGGCGGTTCCGGTTTCAAATATGTCGGCGAATGGCACGGCGAGAACAGCGCCGTCCTTGAATTCGAAAACGAAATTCAAGGGATCAGGATCAACGGCATCGACATGATCACCTGGGACAAGGCGGGCCTGATCACCCACTTCAAAGTGATGGTCCGCCCCCTCAAGGCGATCAATCTTCTGCATCAACTGATGGGCGAGCAACTCGCGAAGGCCTGACGCCTAACCCTTCGGCCAACGGCTGTGCAGCCACAGCCAGTTCGCCGGGTTCTCGCGCACCCGCGCCTCGATGAACTGATTGAGCGCAAGCGCAATCTCATAGATGTCCTTGTCGCGATCGCCTGTGTTTGGGAAAGCAATCTCGGGATAGACGGTGATCTTGAAGCGTTGATCGGGCAACCGTTCGCACCAAGCCGGCACGATCGGCGCGCGGTGGCGGAGCGAAAGGCTGGGCGCGCCCGTCGGCGTCATCGCCGGCCGTCCGAACAATGGCACGGATATCCCTTCGTTCATCTTCTGATCGACGAGCATGGCCAGGAACGCGTTTTCCTTCAGTGTACGGACGATCGCCCGCGCCCCGTCCGCCCCCTTCGCCGCAACGGTCGGCAAACCGATCCGCCGCTGCTTCGATATCCACGCATCGACCCAGGGGTTGTTCGGCGGCCGGTAGACCAACGTACCCTTCTCGCCGATGTCTGCGATGCAGCGCGGCATCAGCTCCCAGTTGCCGCAATGCCCGGAAACGAACAGCCCGCCTTTGCCTTTCTTCATCGCCGCGCGCGCATTCTC
>CAZJOM010000007.1:39030-62768 GCA_964547645.1 uncultured Flavobacteriaceae bacterium | reverse complement strand
CGCGCGGCAGGAATCGTGTCAGACATTGTTCGATAAGTTGGTCGAGATGGCCTACGGACTCAGGGTCAAATTGGGCGGTGACTTTAAGCGCGCTGATCCCCGCGCGCGCGGCCGGTGCCAGCCGCAACAGATCCTTCTCGGTTGTCAACGGCAACGCGTCGTACCGCGCCGCGATCTCGCGAATATCGGCCAGATCGTCGTCGGAGTACGCATAGTGATCGGGAAACTCGCGCGTCGCCTCGATCACGGCACCGCAATCCTCGACGGTCGCAAAGAACTTCTTCGGGTCGCCGATGCCGGCGAACGCGACCACGCGCTGACCGTTGAGCCGTGAGCGCTCCTCCGCCAGCGGCCGCAGCTGGGCGCGCAGCACCGTCGTCTGGACCGGCATCGTCGTGTGCCCCGGCCCCATCGCGATGACGGCTTGTGCCCGCGCCAACCCGTCCTCGATCCGCTCGCGCAAAGGCCCTGCAGGAATAAGGCATCCGTTACCGAAACCCTTCGCGGCATCGACAACGACAAAGGACAAATCCTTCTTCAGCGACGGGTTCTGAAACCCATCGTCCATCACGATCACCTGCGCCCCGCGCGAGACCGCAAGCCTGGCACCCGCCGGTCGGTCCGGCGACACCACCGTCATCGCATGTTGCGCCAGCATCAGGGGCTCGTCGCCGACGGTGGCGGCTGTGTCCTCTTGAGCATCGACGATCATAGCGCCCGGCACGTCGGCGCCATAACCGCGCGAGAGGAACGCCACGCGCAAACCCCGCGCCTTCAAGCGTTCGCCGATCGCGATGGCGAGCGGCGTCTTACCTGTGCCCCCGGCCGTCAGATTGCCGACGCAGATAACGGGGATCGATGCGCGAAAGGGAACGGTCATCGCCGCCCGTGTCCGCCCGACGAAGCCATAGAGCCAGCCCAGCGGCTTCAGAACGAAGGCAACGGACTCGTTCGGGTCCGAATACCAAAAGTCAGGCGCGCGCATTCGCATCAAGCGCCCTCAGATACGGAGCAAGGAATTCGAACGTGCGCACAAGTGGCTCTTTCGATCCGGCGACTCTCGCCGCAGCTTGTCCTCGTTGCATCGTTTCGATGTCGTTGTCGAGGAGAGAGCCGAGGCGGGGGGTGAGTTGGTCGTTCGACGTTAACACCTCGGCCCCGCCGGAGGCGACCAGAATGCGGAAGATTTCGCGGAAATTGTCGATATGAGGCCCGCTCAACACCGCGGCACCGAGCCGCGCCGGCTCCAACGGATTTTGCCCGCCATGCGGCACGAAGCTGCCACCCATAACGGCGAGCGGACACAGCCGGTAAAACACGCCGAGTTCGCCCAGCGTATCGGCGATATAGAGTTCCGTATCCTTCGCCGGCAACTCACCCTTCGACCGTCGCGCCACGCGGAACAGCGGCTCCAACGACTGCGCGATTGCCGGCCCGCGCTGCGGATGCCGCGGCACGATGACGGTCAAGAGACGCGGAAACTGCGCCGCGAGATCGCGATGGGTGAACGCCGCCAACTGCTCCTCGCCATCGTGGCTCGACGCCAAGAGCCACATCGGCCGCCCTCCGATCGCCGCGCGAAGTTCGCCCAGCACCTCGGCATCGAATGGCAGCGGGTCGCCGACCAGTTTCAAATTCCCCGGCACCTCGACATGCCTCGCTCCCAATTTGCGCAGCTTGTCGGCGACATCGTCATCCTGCGCCAAACACAGATCGAATGACTGAAGCAACTCCGCCGCCGCACGCTTCGCGCGCTTCCAATTGCGAAACGACGACTCCGACATGCGCGCGTTCAAGAGCACGACTGGGATCTGCCGCTCATGCACTTCGTAGAGCACGTTCGGCCACAGCTCGGACTCGACCCAAAGCGCCAGGCTTGGCTTCCAATAATCCAAAAACGCCCGCACGGCCGAGGGGGTATCGACCGGCACAAACTGATGAAACGCGTGGGCCGGCAACCGCTCGACCATCATGCGCCCGGAGGTCACGGTCCCCGTTGTTACCAGCACGCTCGCATCGGGCCTCAGCGCACCGAGTTCGCGGATCAACGGCAGAACCGAAACGGACTCACCCACACTCGCCGCATGGATCCAAACCAAGGGCCCCTTCGGCCGCACGCGTCCCGGACGGCCAAGCCGCTCCGGCAGACGATCTTCGTCTTCCTTACCGCGCGCGAGACGCTGCCGCAGCAAACGCGCAGCCAGAGGCTCCGCAATACTGGTCATCTTGCGATACGTGGAGAGCAGCTTTGAGCGCGACTTTATCGGGGTCATCCGGCAAGCGCCTGCTGCGCTTGCGGCCCAGGCTCAACGGGCGCGACACCCATAAGCTCGTCCGCATCATTCGTGGCCGCCGTCAACCCCGCCTCGACGGCAAGCCGCGCTGCATCCAATGCCGCCGCATTGGCATCGCGCGCAACCATGATCGGCTCACCCCACATGATGACGCCGCGCGTGAAGGGCAGGGGAAGAATGAACCGATCCCACGTGCTCAACACCACCCGCGAGCGCGCGCTATAGCTGCACGGAATGATTGGCACGCCGGCCACCCGCGCGACGGTGACGATCCCGTCCGTAGCGCGCATGCGCGGACCGCGCGGACCATCCGGTGTGATCCCGACATACTCGTTCGCTTTCAGCGCCTTCAGCATCCCGCGCAACGCGGCGACACCGCCTTTGTCCTTATCGGACCCAGGCTTCGCTGCCGAGCCGCGTACCGTGCCGTGCCCGAAATAGCCGATCGCCCGCGCAATCAACTCGCCGTCGCGATGCATCGAAATCAGCATCGAAATCTTGGCGCTCGTCGGCCACATCGCCGGCAGGATCAACAGCCGCCCATGCCAGAACGCGATCACGAACGGCTTCCCCTCGCGCCAGTACCGCTCCGGTGTCGCGCTGTTCTTGATCTCCCAACGCCCCGTCGCCCACACCAAGCGGATGTACTGCGCCACCAGCCAGCACACGATCCGCCGCGCGCCATCCGATTTCCGTATCCGTCGCCAAGTGTCTTTGAACATGGGCGCTTACTCGGCAACCGCGGCAGGCGCCACATGCGCCTCCGACAATCGATAGAGCCGCGCATAAAGCCCGCCGCGCGCCAACAGCTCGCCATGCGTGCCCTGCTCGACCACGCGTCCGTGCTCAAGCACGACGATCTTGTCCGCGCCCGTGATCGTGGAGAGCCGGTGCGCGATCACCAGCGTCGTGCGATCCTTCATCAACGCCGTCAGCGCCGCCTGCACCGCACGCTCGCTCTCATTGTCGAGAGACGAAGTCGCCTCATCCAATAGCAAGATCGGCGCATTCTTCAAAATCGCCCGCGCAATGGCAATCCGCTGCCGCTGCCCACCGGAGAGACGTACACCGGCCTCACCCACGATCGTGTCGTAGCCCTGCGGCAGCGCCAGGATGAACTCGTGCGCCGAAGCCGCCTTCGCCGCCGCCTCGATTTCATCGCGCGTCGCGCTGGGCTTGCCGCTGCGAATGTTGTCGGTGATCGTTTCGTCGAACAGGAACGGCTCTTGCGTGACGAGTGCCGTTGCATCGCGCAGCGACGCGATACTGACCTTGCGAATGTCCTGTCCGTCAATCTCGATTGCGCCCGCAGTCACATCGTAGAAGCGCAGCATCAAGTTGAGGGTCGTACTCTTGCCCGAACCAGAATGGCCGACCAGAGCCACGGTCTTGCCCGCTGGAACGTCGAACGTGACGCCATCAAGCACGCGAGTGCCGGTTCCGGCATACTCGAACGACAGAGCCTTGAAGGCGATACCCGCACGGCGCGAACCGGTCGCCAGCCGAAGTGTTTCCCCTTCCGCATCGGCGATATCGCTTGGCGTGTCGAGAATTTCGTAAGCGCGCGCCGTGGCGGCAGAACCCTCGGACACCGCTGTGTAGAAACTCGAGAGCGATCTGATCGACTGATACGACAGCATCATCGAACCAAGGAAGGACATGAAACTCGCGATATCCATGCCGCGGACGGATGCGTAGAAAATCACCGCGGCGATACCCGCGCCGGCCAGAACCTCGGCTGACGGCGTCGCCGCCGCCCTTGCCTTCGAAGCCTTCATCCAGTGTGTCATGCGGTCGGTGACGATCCGCGTCGCGCGCTCGATCGCGTGCTCTTCCATCCGGTAAGCCTTGACGACCCGCCTGCCGTCCAGGGTCTCCGAAAGGTGCGTCGCCAGATCGCCGGTCGCCTTCATGCCTTGTATCGACGCTTTGCTCGTTCGCCGCCCGAGGCTCAACGTATACAGCGCTGTCGCCGGCAGCACCGAGCAGAGGAGCAGCGCCAGCGGCCAATCTTGTATGAACATGACGATCATCAGAAAGCCGATCGTCAGCACGTCGCGCACGAGACCGGTTGTCGTGCGCGTGACCGCCTCGCGGATCAACATAGCGTCATTCAGAAAGCGCGCCGAGAACTGCCCCGAGTGCATCGCGTTCAGGTGTGCCAGGTCGTATCGAGTGACCTTGGCAAACATCGCAACCTGCAGATCGCTGATCGCGCCCTGGCCCACTTGCGCCAAAGACACTCCGCTAACGTAGGAGACCGCCGCCTTCACGGTCATAACTCCGAAAAGCGCAAGCGGCAGGATGACCGCCATCTCCTTGTTCTTTTCAACGAAGACCAAATTAACAACGGGATCCAACAGGTAGGCCATCCCGCCCGTCAGCGCTGCCTCGACGATCATCAGCAGTATGATGACAGCCACCGTGCCCCGATACGGCCATACGAAATCGCGCGCGAGCCGTAACAGCGGCCGCGTTGTCATCGAACCGGTCGGTGGGGTCGTCGTCACGCTTTTCTCGCTACTGCCCCTGGAGCTCGTGCAATCCACGCGCGAAAACTATCACGCGCCCAAGGGCTTAACCACAAGTGCAACCGCCGGATGGTTACTTGGGGCCCCGCAGTTTTGCGCGCTTTCCACCAGTCTTTGCCCCTGCCTTCTTCGCCGGTTGGGTAGCTTTCTTCCGAACCTGCGCCGTTTCCTCAGGCTGAAGCAACTCATGCAGGTGCACCACGAAGTAGCGCATATGCGCGTTATCGACCGTGGCCTGTGCCGCCGCGCGCCACGCGTCCTTCGCCTGCGCGAAGTTCGGATAGAGCCCGACGAAATGAGTTTTGCTTAGATCGCGAAACTCGACCTTGTTCAGCGCCGCAAGCTCGCCGCCGAATACCAAATGCAATAGCTGTTTTGCCATCGGTCCCCCACTGGTTTTGCGGCGCGTGATGGCGCAAACGCGGCCGCCGCGTCAAGCGTCACGGCAACCGGATCGGCCCCGTCCGCTCAAGAATAGCGGCATGTAGCGCGGGTCCCGCACAGATCAAGCTGCGATGATTGGGCGTGGGCTGATTGTAGGGTAGGGGGGCACCCGTATGCAGCGTCGCCAGCCCGCCCGCTTCCGCCACGATCAGGGCACCGGAGGCGGAGTCCCACTCGTGTTTCGACGACAGCGCCATCATGCCGTCATAGGTCCCGTTCGCGACCAGCGCCATGCGATAAGCGATCGAGGCGCGCTTGCCTAACTCCATTGCCGGCCACTTCCGCGGCCAAGCCGGATGCAGGATCACGTCCTGCGCGACCAGCATGCGGCAACCCTCAAGCTCAGCCCGTCCCGTCACCCGGATCGCCGCTCCGTTCATGGTCGCGCCTGCACCCCGCGCAGCAGCGAACATCTCTTCCGTGACCGGGTTGTAGATCACCGCCGAAACCGGCGCGCCGTCTTCGATCACCGCTGCGCAAATCGTGAACTCGGGCTTCTTCTTGATAAAGGCCAACGTGCCATCGATAGGGTCGACGATGAAAAGCCGCTGCTTCGACAAGCGCTCTGTGTTGTCCGCACTCTCTTCCGACAGCCAGCCATACGCCGGCCGCGCCGCGCACAGACGCTCGCGCAGGAATAGGTCTACCGCGAGGTCGGTCTCGGTAACCGGATTGCCCTTCGACTTCTCCCAAGACTTCGTCGCGCTTGCAAACCCATCGCGCGCAATCGCCCCCGCCTCGCGAACGGTCGCGACGATTAGGTCGAGATCGGGGTCAATCGCCGGCAACGGTCATGCCTTCGATGCGCAGCGTCGGTGCATTGGTGCCGTACTTGAAGATCAGATCGTTCGCCGGCACGATGTTCGCGAACATCGAATTCAGATTCCCCGCGATGGTAATCTCGCTGACCGGATAGACGATCTTCCCGTTCTCGATCCAGAACCCCGCCGCGCCGCGGCTGTAGTCACCGGTCACGCCATTGACACCCATGCCGATCAACTCAGTCACATAGAGCCCATCGCGAATGTCGGCGATCAGCTGCTCGGGCGTTTGCTTGCCCGGCACCAGATAGAGATTGCCCGTCGACGGTGACGGCGGCCCGCCGGTGCCACGCGCCGCATGCCCCGTCGTCGTAAGCCCCAACTGCCGCGCCGACGCGCTATCGAGCAGCCAAGTCTTCAGCACGCCGTCTTCGATCAGGTTCATCGCCCGGTTCGCCACACCCTCGCCGTCGAAAGGCTTCGACCGCACGCCGCGCACGATATGAGGATCGTCGACGATCCGCGTGCCCTCCGGGAAAATCCGCTGTCCCATCTTCGCCTTCAGGAACGACGTCCCGCGCGCGATCGAGATGCCATTGATCGCTCCGGCTAGGTGTCCGACGATGCTGTTCGACACACGCGGATCGAAGACGACCGGTACCGCCTGCGACTTCACCTTGCGCGGGTTCAACCGCTTCAGCGTGCGCTCGGCGGCACTACGCCCGACGGCCTGTGCATCGCCCAAGTCAGCCACATGCCGCGCCGATGAAAAATCGTAGTCGCGCTCCATATGCGTGCCTTCGCCCGCGAGAACGCTGGCAGAGATCGTAATGCTGGTCGTGGCATACGAACCCGCAAACCCCTCGCTGGTCACAAGCGCCACCGCACCGCGCCCCCAACCGGCGGTCGCACCCTCACTGTTCGTAATCCCGGGAACCTCGCGCGCAGCACCTTCGCAATTCTTGGCGAGCTCCACCAACCGCTCCGACGACGGCTCAACCTTGTCTTCGAGGTCGAGCGACGGCCACATCTTTGCCAGCAACTCCCGCGGCGCCAATCCGCAATAGGGATCCTCCGGCGTTGTCCGCGCCATCGCGACAGCGCGTTCTGCCAGTAGGTCCAATGCGCGCGTGCCCAAGTCCGTCGAAGCTACCGCGGCCTGCTTCTTGCCGATGAAGACGCGCAGGCCCAAGTCGCTCGATTCCGAACGCTCCACTTCTTCAAGCTTGCCTAGCCGGTACGATACGCTCGACGACACGGAATCGAACACGACCGCGTCGGCCGCCTCCGCGCCCAGCCGCTTGGCCTTGGCGATCAAACTTTCGAGAAGGGCAATGCGGTCGCTCATGGGGGTCCAACGCCGTTGCTTCGTGGGGAGGCCGGAATGAACCCGCCTGGGCCGCGCCCGTCAAGCACAACGCTTGCGTCAAACCGCCAAAGCTGTTCCCTTGCCGCGAAATTGCTCGGGACGCCGCAATCGTGAGTGAAGGCTACGCCCTTTTCGAAACCGCTATCGGCACATGCGCCATCGCGTGGAGCCCGCGTGGAGTCGTGGGCGTCACCTTGCCTGCGGCGTCGCCCACACAAACACGCGCGCTGGCCCGCAAACGTTACGCCAACGCGGAAGAAAGCGCGCCGCCCCCGCAGATCCGCCACGCAATCGACGAGATCATCTCGTTGCTCGCGGGCGGAGGCAACAATCTGCGCGACATCGAACTCGATCTATCCGGCGTACCGGAGTTCAATTTGCGCGCCTACGACATCGCCCGCGCGATTCCGCCCGGCGAAGTGCTGACCTACGGCGACATCGCCAAACGCCTAGGAGACGTCGCCCTCTCGCGCGCCGTCGGTCAAGCTATGGGCTCAAACCCGATTCCGATCATTATCCCCTGTCACCGCGTCATGGCCGCCGGCCACAAAACCGGTGGCTTCTCGGCCCCTGGCGGTCTCACGACGAAGATGCAGATGCTCACGATCGAGCGGGCGAAAGTTGGAAGCGCGCCGACACTGTTCGACGAGCTTCCTTTGGCGGTGAAGCCTCAGAAGCGCTAAACCGAAACCCGCCAAACCTTCGTTCGCCGAATCTCGCGATCCTCAAGCTCGCGCGTCGTTTGCACATCATACACAGCGAGTTCGGTCATGTACTCTTTCGGCAGGTAGTTCCGTCCCGGGTCGCCGACCAGCACCGTTGCGCCGCGCCTGGACAGCGCTTTCAACCAATCGAACACGCGCGCCGACATTTCGCGCTCATAACAAACGTCGCCTGCGATCACGGTCTCCCAACCGTCGTCGCGCCCGATGACGTCGTCGCTCGATCCCTCAACGACGACATTGTTGGCCTCCGCGTTGAGACTCAACGCAACAATCGAGAACGCGTCGATGTCTGTGGCCAGAACGCTCTTAGCGCCAGCCTTCATCGCCGCGATTGCGGACAAGCCTGACCCCGTCGCGAAGTCGAGCACACGCTTGCCCCTGACGGAATTAGGATTGTCGAGCACCCACCGCGCCAGCGCTTGACCGCCAGCCCAGGCGAACGCCCAGAACGGTGGCGGAATGCCCTCGGCCGCCAACTCCTCTTCGGTCTTGCGCCAGATCGGCACGATTTCGCTCGCCAGATGTAGCGAAACCTCCGGCACCAACGGCGGCCGAAGCAACTCAGTGTTGGCACGGATAGACGCCGCCGGATCCTTCACGGTTTCTTGGCGCGCGGCGTCATATTGAACGCAATGTCATCGCCCGCAGTCACGTGCGCGTCATGGCGTCCACTCGGTGGCAGACCTTCAGGCTTCGACGCCGCCAACCGCAGCACCGCCAGATAGTTCGGCTGAATCTCCATGCGCGGCCCGAAACCCTTCTTCAGGAGCAACGCATGGAACGCCGGCAGATTGTAACAAGGCACATACATCAAGAGATGATGTTCGACGTGATAGTTCACCCAATAGGGAGCGACCGTCGCGCGCCAGAAGAGGTTCGCCTTCGTCGTGCGCGCATTGCGGAACGGGTCGTTGTTATCCGGCACCACCGCATGCTCCGCAATGTTGCGGATGCGCGTGATCAGCGGGAACCAGATGAAGAACGGCACCACCCAAAGTGCAAAGAACACCCACCAATACCCGATCGCGGCAAGAAGTGCGAACAGCCCGAGGTTCACGGCGATCGGTCCGCCGAGGCGATCGAACCCCTTCTTCAAACCGTCGACGAAGCCGCCGCCTTTGACGGTGAACGCATTTCGAAACTGCGCCAAGCGCTGCTTGAACACGGTCTGCCCGGTCAGATCGCGCACGATCTTTCGCTGCAAGCTCGTGCGCGTAATCGGAAACGGCGCCGACAAGACAAGATCCGGATCGTTCGCCTGCTGTGTCCAGCGATGATGCTTCAGATGATAGGTGCGATAGTTGTAGAGATCGCTGATCATCGGCCAGCCGAGAAACCACTGCCCTAGCGCATCGTTCAACCGCTTGTCCTCGGTCAGTACGCCATGCGCCGCGTCATGCATCAGGATCGCAAGCCCCAACTGGCGCGCCCCGACCAGCACGATCCCGACCGCCCAAACCGCAGGGTGAGGCGCCAACATCAGCGCCACCCAACATGCGATGATCACGCCCCACGCATGCGCTACGCACCAAATGCCGCGCAAGTTTGAGCGCTTGCGGATTTGAGCAAGCTCCTCAGGCGTCAAGAACTGGGCAGCGGCAAGCGTCATGCGACTAGTCTACCACGGCAACGGCAGGCCGGCAGCCTTCAAGACCACGCCGGCGATCACAAGCATCGATCCAACCTGAACGGCATAAGCCAGAAACCGTAGGGTCACGGCCAGAACAGAGCCCGAGGCGATATGGATGACCGACTGCGTTAGCCGCGCATAGAGGATCAGCGTTGGCAGCAATTGGAATGCAGTATCCTGCAGTTGCATCATCGTCCCCGTGAGGATCAGCGTCCCGAAGATCGGCAGGTTCTCAAGCGTGTTCAGATGCGCGCGGTTCAGCCGCCAGTAGGTGTCGCTCCCGTGCGGTACGCCGGCCGGAAAGTCGCCAGCCTTCTTGCCCCCGCCAATGGTCTGACCAACGCGCCAAGCGCCGATCGAAAGCACGAGCACCAGTGCCCAAACGGCAAATAACACCAGCGCCACCAACGGTGGCAAAATCGGAACGCCATTCATGCTGAGACCCCTTCAGCCGGTGATGATTCCAGACAGGATAGCGCCAAGCATGATCAGCCCCAAATCGCGGTTCGATTTGAATGTCGCCAGACAGTTCGTGCTGTCATTGATGTCAAGGTGCAGCACCTGCCACGCCAAGTGCGCTGCCACGAGCCCGAGCACCGCAAAGAACCCAACACCCAATCCTGTCGTCAAACCCGCGCTCAACCAGAGCAACCACGCCGCACCGTAAAACGCCGAAAGCCACGGCTTCGTCCTTTCGCCGAATAACCGCGCCGTCGAGCGCACGCCGATCAGGGCGTCGTCTTCCTTATCCTGATGCGCATAGATCGTGTCGTAACCTAGTGTCCAGAAAATGCAGCCGGCGAACAACAACACCGGCGCGAAGCCAAGCCCGCCCGTCACCGCGGACCAACCAAGCAAAGCGCCCCAGTTAAACGTGAGCCCTAAGAATGCCTGCGGCCAATCCGTGATCCGCTTCATGAAAGGGTAGATCGCAATCGGCACCAACGATAAGGCGCCGAGCACGACTGAGAACCAATTCAACTGCAATAAGACGAGAAGCCCGATCACAAGCTGGGCTGCCAGAAACCCAAACGCCATGGCAACGCTGACCTGGCCGGAGGGGATCGGGCGCCCTGCGGTCCGCGCCACCATTGCGTCAATGTCGCGATCGACGATGTCGTTGTAGGTGCAGCCTGCCCCGCGCATCACGGCAGCGCCAACCGCAAACAACAGCATCATCCACACGACATAGGCGATCAGTCCGACGCCAAAGCCGAACTGCCCCGCCCCCAACAATATGCTCCACCAGCACGGCCAGAGGAGAAGCCAAACCCCAATTGGCCGGTCCGCCCGCGCGAGCCGCAGATAGGGACGCAGCGCCGCTGGCGCATAGATATCGACCCACGTTGACGGTGCGGCATCGGCAGGTCGAACGTCGTCGGTTACGCTCATGCGCCAATGTGTTATGTCGGCACCGACGACGCGACAAGGGTGCGCCATGCCGCAAGACGACAGCGACCTCACCTATCCGGGCGGGCTCACCCGCCTGTACGTTGACGCGCCCCTCGCCCCCGAAGGCCTTCTCCCGCTACCCAAGTCGCAGACCCACTTCCTCGCGCACGTGCTGCGCGCAAAAGCGGGCGACCACGTCCGCGTTTTCAATGGCCGCGACGGCGAGTGGCGTGCGAAGGTCGCTGAGGTTTCGAAGCGCGCCGTAACGCTCGGCATCGAAGGCCAAACTCGCCCGCAAGACACGGTGCCCGATCTGTGGCTGCTGCTTGCGCCGATCAAGAAGACGCCGCTCGACTACATCGTGCAGAAGGCGACGGAACTCGGCGTCGCGCGCGTTCAACCCGTGATCACGCATCGCACCATCGTGGAGCGCGTAAACAGCGATCGTATGGCGGCCAACGCTATTGAAGCGGCCGAGCAATCGGGCCGCCTTACCGTGCCTGAGATCGCCCCGCCGATCGCCCTCGACAAAGTCTTCGCGACCTGGACCGCAAACCGCCAGGTCATGTACTGCGACGAAGGCGGCGCGCCACCTGCGGTCGCGGGCCTCGCCCGAGCCGGCCGCGGCCCTTGGGCGATTCTCACCGGTCCCGAAGGCGGATTCGACGGCGTTGAGCGTGAAATGATCCGTGCGCTGAAGTTCGTCGTGCCCGTGTCGCTTGGGCCACGCATCATGCGCGCCGACACGGCAGCTCTCGCCGCGATCACGATTTGGCAAGCGACGCTCGGCGACTGGAGTTAACCGGTCACCCCTTGCGCCATGGGGGACGCCAAGCCTACATGAGATCATCGTTATTGAGGTGCCTTCATGTCCGTTCCGCAAGCAGGCGGCGGCCCCATCACATCCAAAGCCGATCTCGTCGAAGCGCTGTCCTCCGGCTGCAAGCCGAAGAGCGAATGGCGTATCGGCACCGAGCACGAAAAGTTCGGCTACGACTCAAAGACACTGGCGCCGCTGCCTTACGAGGGCCGGCCGGGCGTGCGCGGGATGTTGGAGGGTCTTAAGCGCTTCGGCTGGGAGCCGATCAACGAAGGCCCCAACATCATTGGTCTGAAACAAGCCGGTGCCGCCATCAGCTTGGAACCCGGCGGTCAACTCGAGCTCTCCGGCGCGCCGCTCAAAAGCATCCACGAGACCTGCGCCGAGTCGAACCAGCACCTCGATCAGGTCAGCGACATTGCGAAGGAGATTGGGGCTGGCTTCTTAGGGCTCGGCTACCACCCAACCGCGCGCCTCGAAGACGTACCCGTGATGCCGAAGGGCCGCTACGGGATCATGCGCAATTACATGCCCCGCGTCGGCGGCCTTGGCCTGGAGATGATGTTCCGCACCTGCACGATTCAGGTGAACCTCGACTTCGCCTCCGAAGCCGACATGGTGAAAAAGTTCCGCGTCGGCCTCGCCTTGCAGCCGATCGCGACCGCAATGTTCGCGTCGTCGCCGTTCCGCGAAAGCCGCCCTAACGGCTTCCTCTCTTACCGCAGCCATGTGTGGACCGACGTCGACAACTCCCGCTCCGGCATGTTGCCCTGGGTGTTCGATGACGGCATGAGCTTCGAACGCTATGTCGACTACGCGCTCGACGTACCGATGTACTTCGTCTACCGCGACGGCAAATATCACGACGTTGCCGGCAAGTCCTTCCGCGATTTCCTCACCCGCAAACTCCCGGGCCTCGAGCACATCGAACCGACGCTCGCCGATTGGGCCGATCACCTGACCACGATCTTCCCCGAAGTCCGCTTGAAGAAGTTCCTGGAGATGCGCGGCGCCGACGGTGGCCTCTGGCGTCGCATCTGCGCACTGCCCGCGCTCTGGGTCGGCATCTACTACGACCAAACCTCGCTCGACGCCGCCTGGGACATGGTGAAAGACTGGACCGCAGAAGAGCGTAGCGCCATGCGTGAAGCGGTACCGAAGCTCGGCCTCAAGACGCCGTTCCGCAATACGAACGTCCAAGCGCTGGCCCGCCACATGCTCGACATCTCCCGCATGGGCCTGCGTTCGCGCGCGCAAATGGACTCGATCGGCGGCACCGAGGAAGGCTTCATTGAGCCCCTATTCCAGATCGTGCAGAACGGAAAGACCCGCGCCGAGGAACTTCTAGAGCGCTATCACGGCCCGTGGGGCCGTGACGTAACCAAGATCTTCCAGGAATTCTCATACTGAGCTGACGGTTACCATACAACGTCTCCGCGAGTGACTTGGCGACCGCCCCGCGAAACAATGCGCTTTGCGAAGCGTAGCGGGCCATGAACGAACCCGAAATCAAAGATGCGGAGACCGTCGAGGACGCGCCCGAGCCCCTGGCGCTGCCGCCGCCGTCCTATGAGACGACCATCCCCTATGTCGTGGAACCCGAAGGCTGGCTTGACCGCGGCCTGATTTGGCTTGAGCAAAATCCGTTACTCGCCGCCACTGCGATCTTCGGCGTCTTACTCGTCATCCACCTCTTGGTCCTGAACCTCGCAGGCTTAGCAAGCGGTATCTTCGTTGGCGACTCGTTCTTCGTCATGGCGGGTTCGAACCCAATCGAAATCCTGTTGCTCGCCTTCACAGCCTACAACGTCGTGCTGCCGACGCTGGTGGGTCACGCTTGCATCACCGCATACGACCAACTCCGTCCGGCCTTCGCGCTCGACGACAGAAGCTTCGGTCAGCTGCGCGCAACGCTCGCCGACCCTTTCTCGGTCTGGCGCTTAGGCTTCGGTCTCTTCTGGGCGGTCATTCTGACCCCGGTCTTCGGAGAGCTCTTCCGCACCAGTATCCAAGGCGACGGAGCCGGCGCCGCGATGCTGACGATTTGGATGTACGTCCGCATCGCGCTGACGTTTGGGCTGCTGGGCTCCAGCATCAGCTACGTCGCGCTCCTTCATCATCGCTTCCGCGGTGCGACAGGGCGCTTCCTGCGGGTTGACCTCTTCGATATGGCGCCGCTTGAGCCCGTCGCCCGCTATGCCCGCCGAGTCGCACTCTTTCTTACAATTCTGTTGGCATTTGCCGGCCCCGCCGTCGCGCAGCCGGAGGCGATGTACGCCAGCGCCATGCTGCTCCTTGTTGGCGTCATCCTGACCGGGATCGCGGTCACGGGAGCAATGTGGGGTGCCCGCCGCGCCATCCGCGCCGCAAAGAAGACCGCGCTAGCCGAGCTCCACACCTATTCGCGCGAGCTCTGGCGCAGGGGATACGCAGGCGGCCACCTCACCGAAGCCGTGGGCGTCGCGGTGCCGGCGCTCGGCGCGATGCTCACCGTTCGCAATGAGATCACGCGCATCAGCGACTGGCCCGGCGGCTGGGCTGTCTTCGCGCGACTGGCGACCTTGGTGATCGTGCCGGTGCTGTCGTGGTTCGGCGGCCAGGTCACGGCGCAGATCATGTCTGCGCTCGCGCACTGACCGCCGGGACTTGCACTATTTCAAAAGGCCTTCCGCTTTCAGTGCTTCCTGCACCTTCGGCCGCGCCGCCACGCGAGCCTGGAACGCGCGGATGTTCGGATAATCCTTCAGATCGAAGTTTACGAAGTTTGCCCAGTTCGCGACTGTGAACAGATAGGCGTCGGCGACCGAAAACTGCGAGCCGGTCAGATAGTCCTGACCTTCAAGCTTCTGATCAACATACGCAAAGCGCTTCACGAGGTTCTCGCGCGCCGCGTTTTTCGTGGCATCCACGCTCGCCGGATTGAACAGCGGCGAGAAGTTCTTGTGCAGCTCCGTGCCGATGAACGTCAGCCACTCTTGCAGCTTGTAACGTTCAGCGGTGCCGTTCGCCGGCGCCAAATGCGAGCCCGGCTTCTGATCGGCGACGTACTGCACGATCGCGGGACCCTCGGTCAGCACATAGCCATCGTTCAGCTTGATCGCAGGTACATAACCCTTCGGGTTGATCTTCAAGTAGTCGTCACCGGACTTCGTCTTCTTCTCCTTCAGGTTCACCTGCTCCAATTCGAACGGCAAACCCGCTTCCCGCAGCACGATGTGCGGCGAGAGCGAACAGGCACCGGGGGAGTAGTACAGTTTAAGCATGGAAATCACCTCTGGGTGGACGTGGAAACGGCGACTCGAACACGCGCAGCCGCGCACGGAAGGCGTGCCGCGCAAATTTCAGGTGCGCTGATATAGGTCCGTAGATTACAAAATGTAACCACATGATTGATTGTTACCGCCACTTTCGAGTATCCGAGAGGTAACCACAGGGGGATGTCCGGGGTATGGCGTTGAAGCTACGAAAAAATCACTCGCCACAACCGATTTGCCCGATCGGTATGTGCATGAAATTTCTGGGTGGTGCATGGACGCCGAACATCATTTGGTACCTGATCGGCGGTCCGCGCCGGTTCAGCGAATTGCGCGTCGACATTCCCGCCGTCTCGGCAAAGGTATTGAGCGCGCGCCTGAAAGAGCTTGAGGCAATCGGCATCATCAACCGCACCGTGCAACCGACCTCACCGCCGTCCGTCGAGTACGAGCTGACGGAGCTGGGCCACGAGTTGGTGCCCGCCATCAAAGCCATCGCATCTGTCGGCAAGCGCCTGAAGCCGGTCGCCTAGGCAGCCGCAAGCAGCAGACCGACGCCAACGACGATCGCAAACATACCGGTCGTTTCGCGCCGGCTCGTTTCTTGCGCGAACAAGCGGCGTGAGACGGCTTGCGCGAACAGTACCTCGATCAGGCCAAGCGTACGAACGTTTGCGGCAGAGGTTAGCGAGAAACCCAAGAACCAGAACTGCGACGCGAACGCCCCCATGAACCCGGCGAACAGCGACTGCCGCCAAAGCGTGAGGCTCTTCATCAGATTTACGCGGTCGAACACGGCCATCCAAAGCCCGAGCAGCGTCGCCTGCAACCCCAGTGACCAAACCAGCGTCGTCGTCGCGCGAACGAAATAGATGCCGTCGTCGAGCGCAAGAATTCCGCCGCGAAACCCGACCGCCGCGATCGCATAAAGGCCACCCGAAGCAACGCCAAAGAGGGCAGGGCGCAAACTATCGCGCGTCCACTTTTCCCCTGGCTTCACCGCGACCAGAAACACGCCGCCCGTCGCAATCGCGATCGCAATCCCCCGCAGCAGCGTAAGGTGGTCGCCCAGGATGACGAGCCCGAAGACGGCAACCTGGACGGCCTCCGTCTTGCCGAAGGCGGTCGCCACGGAGAACGATCGCTCCCGCATCGCCGCAAGCAACAAGACCGTTCCGAAGATCTGCGCGATCGCCCCACCGAACGTGAACATCAGGAATCGAGCGTTCGCAGCCGGAACGCTCGATTCCGCGGCCATCGCCACAATGCCCAGGAACAGCAACGCAAAGGGAAACCCGTAGAGAAAGCGCACCTGGGTCGCGCCGACAGTCCCGAGCGTCGCGGTCAGCGAACTTTGCATCGCATTTCGAGCCGTCTGCGCGGCCGCAGCAATCAGGGTGGAGACGATCCAAAGCACCGAATTTCGCCTTCAAAGTCGCAAAGGGTAACCTAGTCACCCCTGGGTGCCTCTTCACAAGGCTCAAGAGCGTGCTAGATCAAGGCACCGCAATCGTGAAAGGAAGATTGATTATGTCCGTCAACGCATATCAGGCGACCGTCCCGGCTTTCGTCCAGATTCTAACCGCCCTCTCGGCGATCTTGAAGAAGGCCGTCGCCCACGCCGAAACCAAGAAGATCGACCCCGCAGTGTTCGTGAACGCACGCATCGCGCCCGACATGTTCCCGCTGTCGCGTCAGATACAAATCGCGACCGACCACGCAAAGGGCGCGAGCGCTCGCCTCGCCGGCGTCGACGTGCCAAGCTATGCGGATACGGAAACAACCTTTGACGAGCTGCAAGCCCGCATTGCCAAGACGCTCGACTTCGTCAAAGGCCTGAAACAAGCCCAATTCGACGGCGGCTTCGACCGCGACGTCACGCTCACGATTGCCGGCCAAAAGATGACATGGAAGGGCAACGTCTACCTGCACCAATTCGCCCTGCCGAACTTCTACTTCCACGCCACCGCCGCCTACGCGATCCTGCGCCACAACGGCGTCGAAGTCGGCAAACGCGATTTCTTGGGAACGTTCTGACCTACTACTTTCTGGGGCCGCGGCACCACGCGGTCCCAGGAAGAAACTAAACCACCAGTCGCCACACGTCCCCATCCTTCACTACCCGCCCCGCCGTAGGCGTCGCAAAGTGGGTGCCGATGACAAGCGTCGGCGTTCCAGCGAGCCGCGCGAACACATCGTGCCGCGTCTTTGTCGAGGCGATTTGATCGTAGTCGGCGCTCGACGCCCACTCCGGATGCGCCATTTGGCAGGGATGATGGATGAAGTCGCCGGTGATCAGCGCCTCTTCGCCCTTCGATGAGATGCGAATGCTCACATGTCCGGGCGTGTGGCCCAGCGTCGGCACGAAGCTCACTTCCTCCGAGACTTGGTGATCGATCTCGACGAGATCGACAAGGCCCGCGTCGAAGACCGGCTGCACGGAATCCGCAAACACGGCGCGCTGCTCTTCTTGCGTCCCCTGATCGCGCCAGTGCTCGAACTCGACGCGCCCCATTAGATAGCGCGCCTTCGGAAACGTAGGCACCCATTTGCCGTCGACCAGCATCGTGTTCCACCCGACATGATCGACGTGCAGATGCGTACACATCACCGTATCGATGGAGTCGCGCGTAAATCCCGCAGCGGCCAGATCGCGCAAGAACGGCCCGGAAAGCCCGTTCCACCAAGGCACGAACCGGCCCTTCTTGTCGTTGCCGAGGCAGGTATCGACGATCATCCGCCGCGTCGGCGTCTCGATGACGAGCGCATGAATGCTCATCTTCAGCCGCCCTTCTTCATTCATGAAGTGCGGCGCCAGCCAACTGATCTTCAACGCTTCCTCCCGCGTCGCCTGCGGCAGGATGAACTTCGTGCTCCCCGTCGACTCGATCTCGACGATCTTCGTGACCTTCACATCGCCGATGCGCCAGCTCAAAGGGGCGTTCATGCGCCGAACAATCCTTTGAGATCCTTCTTCATGATCTTCCCGTTCGCATTGCGCGGTAACGTCTCCGGCAGAAACAATATCTTCACCGGCACCTTAAACGCCGCAAGCTTCTGCGACACGAAGTGCCGAAGCTCCTCCTCGCTCGCCTTCATGCCGGGTTTCAGGTGCACGGCCGCCGCCGGCTCTTCGCCAAGCGTACGGTGCGGAACGCCAATTACCGCTGCGTCCATAACCGAGGGGTGGTCGTACAGCGCGTTCTCGACCTCGACGCAGTAGATGTTCTCGCCGCCGCGGATCAGCATGTCCTTCGCGCGGTCGACGATGTAGACGAACCCTTCCTCATCGATCTTCGCGAGGTCGCCGGTCTTCACCCAGCCGTCGACAAACGTCTCGGCAGTGGCCTGCGGCTTGTTCCAATAGCCACGCACCACGATCGGCCCGCGATACCACAGCTCGCCGACCTCGCCGACCGGCATCGTCTTGCCTTCCAGCGACACGATCTTCACTTCGCCGGTGGGGGGGGGCACACCGCAGCTCGACGGCTTGCGCTCATAGTCCTCACCGAAATTGCTCGTCGCCGTGGCCGACGTCTCCGTCATGCCCCAGCCCTGGCCGGTCTTGATCTGCGGCAACCGCTCGCGCAAGCGCCGCACCAACTCCGGCGCCGAGGGCGCACCGCCATAGGATACGGTCTCCAGCGACGAAAGGTCGAACTCGGCAAAGCGCGGATGCTCGACAATCTGCCATGCGATCGTGGGCACGCCGCCCGCGCTTGTGATCTTTTCGCGCTGTATGATTTCCAGCGCTTGATCGGCGTTCCACCGCCGCTGCATCACGATCTTCGAACCGCCGAACACGGCAGGCACCATCACCGCAAAACAACCGGTCGCATGGAAGAACGGCACCGAAATCAAATTCGCCTTCTGCACCGTCGGGTCGGGAACGGGCAGTGCCTCTCCCCGGCGCAGGAACGACCGCGCCTGCGCACACATCGCGTTGAAGAAGTTCGACACGATGTTGCGATGCGTAATCACGGCACCCTTCGGCTTGCCCGTCGTGCCGGACGTATAGAAAATCGTCGCGTCGTCCTCTGGCGAAAGCGCCACACTCGGCAACGCCAACTCGGGCAACTTCACCCAGGTGTTGGGAACCCCGATCACGTCTTCCAATTTCTTGACGCGCGGATCGGCGATGTCCTCGTACGACCGGCAGACATAGACGCGCTTCAAGTCGGGACAGTTGTCGACGTGCTCGCGCACGCGCTCCCAGCGCTCCGCATCGATCAGGGCAACCTTCGTGCCGGAATCCTGCAAACCGTACTCGAGCTCCGACCCCGTCCACCACGCGTTCAGCGGCGTGACGATCGCACCGACATGAATCGCTGCCCAAAACGCCGCGCACCATTCCGGCAGGTTGCGCATGATGATCGCGACCCGGTCGCCCTTCGCTACGCCATCCGCAATCAACTGCTTCGCCAACACGGCGACGGCACGGCGATGCGCGTCGAACGTCACCCGGTCGTCGTCCAGCACCAAGAAGTCACGCGGCCCGAACGGCCGGCTCGCCTCGAACACGGCGGCGAGCGAGGGAGGTGCGTTCTTCCAGGTCTTGATCTTGACGCCCCGGATCTCCTTCTCTTCGATCTCAAACGGCGAAGCCGGCGCTCCTGTCAACATCGCGTGCGCTTGCACAATGGACATGGCAGGGAAGCCTTTCGGCAGGGAGGGTGCAGCGGACATGGTGACGTTTCCTCAGATTGTGATTTCGTTGTTATCCCTTGATTAGCTGTTCCCCGATTGAGGGGGAAGGTGATCCGGCGGAAAAAAGGGCTGCCAGCGTCGGCCGGCCAGGGAAGAAGCCCAGCGCGGCCCTTTCCCGTCGAGCCGGGAAGCGGTAGCTACATTGTCGCTCACCGGATGGAGGACATGGATGCTGGTTCGTGCGTTGATTGCAACCGTGCTCTTCGCGACTGCGGTCACAGACGCTTTCGCCGCCACGTGCGACACCGACACCCCCTTCAACGCTCCTCCAGTGAAGGATCTGTCGACCGTCAGCCATATTGTGCCGTTGGGCAATCTGAATCCGGCGTACGGCCACACCATTCCGGCACGCCACATCTACGTCTATCCGAAGACGGGAACAAGCTTGGAAGTGCAGTCGCCCGGTGACGTTGAACTCGTGGCGGCCGTATTCCACCCGCTCGGTAGCGACCCCAGGAATGCCGCCCAAAAAGAGGATGAGTGGGAGCTGCACCTGCAACCCTGTGCAGGCGTAACACTCTACTACAATCACATCGTCGACCTCAGGCCGGATCTGCGCGACGCGATCCTGAAAGTTCCGCCCGTCGCCGTGTACGGGGCCGACGCGAGGCCCGTCAGCATCAATCTGATGGTCGGCGCTCCCATTGGGAAGGCGGCGACGTTCGACATTGGCCTTGTTGATACCCGAAAGCCGGCATTGTCGTTCGCAAACCCGGCACGATACGCAGCCAACGTTGGCGCGCTGTTGGAAACGCTCAAACTATCTGGGAACGAAACTGCCAAGCAGGTGATTCCGCGCATCATCCCTCAAGCGCTATATAGCAGATGCGCGCTCGACTATTTCGCGTCAGGCTTGAGGCAGACGATGTACGCCATGCTGGCGGGCTCGGACGGCACCATAAAGGCGAAGGGCAGG
Source organism: uncultured Flavobacteriaceae bacterium (assembly GCA_964547645.1). GTDB lineage: Bacteria > Pseudomonadota > Alphaproteobacteria > Micropepsales > Micropepsaceae > SZUA-430. The sequence goes on along the minus strand of CAZJOM010000007.1, from coordinate 41,925 downwards.
CCGCTCTGCCACAGTAACATGCAGGATGTTAGTGGAAGCGCTCAGGGCAATTGGTGGTCCGGTCAAAGCGCAGTGAACGCGTTTCTGAACGACGATATGGCGCTCTCCCTATCGAACTCGAATGTTGATCCAAGCGTTCCGCTGTTTTCTCTTAATGGAAAGACGCCCAATGACGTTCAAGCGGGCGTCTACGGCTTTGTGGTGCCTCCATCGCTCCTTGCTGCAGCGATGAAGCCGGTAAATCGCCGATTCTCCGACGTTAAAGACCTGAATATCCAGTGCTATGCAGGACTTGCGCCGGCCAGCGGGGGTACGACCCTAAATGTGGTCGTATTGCTCCAACTTGACCAATATCGTTCGGCAACTCCCAATCGATTGCGCATCGAATTCATTCACGACAAGAAAAGCTGCAGCGAAATCAAGACGCCATGGGCGTTTGGCCCCGCAGCCACCTTGCTCTACAGATGATCGGCTTCGAAGCGCCAACGCACTGCAAGCCGCACGGTGGAAAGGGGCCGACGCAATGAAGAAAATTGCCCTAGCGGAATCCTGCGGTTGCTGCACGCCGCCAATCCAAGGTCTCTACCGAGCATCCCGGCGCCAAGTGCTGGCGGGAGGGGCGCTCTCGCTCGCCAGCCCACGCCTCGTCTGCGCGGCCGTGCCAAAGCCGCACCCGGCCGCCGACACGATCTTCCTCGGCGCGACCGTCCGCACAATGAACCCAACCCAACCGGTGGCGGAGGCGATCGCGGTCAAGAACGGTCGCATCGTAGCGGTCGGCAAACGCGGTGATATCGCGGCGATGAAGGGCACCGGCACGGAGATGATCGATGCCGGCGGCGCCACAATCCTTCCCGGCTTCATCGATCCGCACGTTCACATCGTGATGGCGGCCGCACTGTCGAGCTTCACGGACGTCCGCGCGCTTCTCTGCCCCACGATGGACGACGTGTACGCCAAGCTGCGCGCAGCCGTCGCGAAGGCCGCGCCCGGCGCATGGGTCCCCGCGAAAGGATTCGATCCCTCGCTCACGACCGGCAACGCGAACATCACGCGCAAAGAGCTCGACGCGGTTGCCCCGAACAATCCGATCTTCATGCTCAACGCCTCGGGCCACCTCGCCTACGTGAACTCGAAGGCGATCGAGCTGGCCGGCGTTACCGAGACGACACCGGACCCGCCCGCCGGCGGCCGCTACTTCAAAGACGCGAGCGGAAAACTCACCGGCCAGCTCGCGGGCGGCACCTCCTACGCCCCGTTCATTGCCAAAATGCCGAGACCGGACGCCGCCGCCCTCGTCGCCGCATCGGCGCGCGAACTCGACATGGCCGCGAGCAAAGGCTGCACCATGCTCGTCGACGCGGGCCTCGGCACGTTCGCAGGGCCTGACGAGATGCCGATCCTGAAATCGATCGTCGCCAGCGGCCGCGCCTCCGTGCGCCTCGCCGCGATGATGACCTCGCGCCTGATGGACAAGTGGCTCGCCATGCCCAACATCAAACCCGGCGCCGGCGACGACAGCTTCCGCTTGCTCGGGTTCAAGTTCTGGTCCGACGGTTCGAACCAAGGCAACACCGGCTACCTGCGTGAGCGCTACCTGAACGTCGATAGCAAAGGCGTCTTGAGCTTCCCGCCCGAAGAACTCGCAGCCGGCATGAAGCAAGCGCATGACGCCGGCTGGCAGGTCGCCGTCCACGCGAATGGCGACGCCGCGATCGACATCACGCTCGACGCCTACGAGAAGGCGATCAAGGCCAACCCGCGCGCCGACCACCGCCATCGCATCGAACACTGCTCGATCGCCTGGGAAGAACACTATGCAAAGATGGCAGAACTGGGCCTGACACCCTCGTTCCTGATCGGCCACGTTCACTACTGGGGCAAGGCCTTCCGCGACCGCATCGTCGGCCCGGAGCGCGCCGCGCGCCTCGGCGCCGGACAATCGGCGCTGAAGCACGGCGTCCGCTTTTCCCTCCACTCCGACTACGACGTGACCGAGATCGGCCCGCTACGCTGCATCGAAAACGCCGTCACCCGGATCATGCGCGACGGCGGGGAAGTCTTAGGCCCCGAACAACGCCTCCCCGTCGAGCAAGCCATCCGCGCCATGACCATCGACGCCGCCTACCAAGCCAGAATGGACCACGCCATCGGCACCCTCGAAGTCGGCAAATACGCCGACCTCGTCGTCCTGGAAGAAGACCCGATGAAGGTCGATCCGACCCGCCTCAGCCAAATCAAAGTCCGCGAAACCTGGGTCGAGGGCGTGAAGCGGTTTGGGTAGAGCTTATTTTTCACGAGCGGAGTCGGCGTTGAGTCAGCTCTCACCACCAAGAAAACCAAGGAGCACCAAGTTTCACCAAGTAGGTTCATTCGCGCGCGTCAGCGCGCAGTCGGTGTCTGATAGGCGCTGCGCGCCCGGTGCGAGCCCCCTTGGTGTAACTTGGTGCTCCTTGGTTTTCTTGGTGGTGAAAGCTGGATCGCCACGAACTCCACCTGAGACCAGCGTGCTCTAAAACCCAACCTTCGCCTTCGCGCCACCATCGCGGTCGCTTGTAAACGCCGAATACACCATCGTCCGAAGCTCGCGCCGGACCGGATAGAAGCTCGACGGAATGAGCTGCGTCATGAAGATCGTGATCAGCTCTTCCTTCGGGTCGATCCAGAACGACGTTGAAGCGGCGCCGCCCCAAGAAAACTCGCCCACCGATCCCGGGATCATGGTCTGTGCCGGGTTCATTGTGACCGAGAACCCGAGCCCGAACCCGACGCCGTTGTAAGTCACTTCGCTAAACAGCGAGCGTGAAAGCGAGGGCAAATCCTTGCCGCCCGGCAAATGATTCATCGTCATCAGTTCGATCGTCTTCGGGCTGACGATCTGCACGCCGTCGAGCG
>CAZJOM010000007.1:0-38930 GCA_964547645.1 uncultured Flavobacteriaceae bacterium | reverse complement strand
TTCATCGTCATCAGTTCGATCGTCTTCGGGCTGACGATCTGCACGCCGTCGAGCGACCCGCCGTTCAGCACCATCCGGCAGAAGCGCAGATAGTCGCTCGCCGTCGAAACCAACCCGCCGCCGCCGGACACAAAGCTAGGCGGTTGCAGATAGGAACTCGTCGCCGGATCGTCTTGCAGCTCCATGCCGCCCTTTGCCGGAATGTAGCAAGCGGCGAAGCGCGCCTCCTTACCCGGATGCACATGGAAATCGGTATCGATCATGCCGAGCGGCTTGAAGATTTTCGTACGCAGATAATCTTCGAACTTCTGCCCCGAAATCTTCTCGACGAGATAACCCACGATGTCGGTCGACACTGAATAGTTCCACGCCGTGCCCGGCGAAAACTCGAGCGGCAGCTTGGCAAGCTTCTCGATCATACCGTCGAGCGTTCCGCTCTTCTCGATCTCGCCGATCTTGTGCTTGCGATAAGCGGCATCCACGTTGGTCGTCTCTTGGAACCCATAGGTGAGCCCCGACGTGTGCCGCAGCAAGTCGATGACCAGCATCGGCCGTTCGCACGCCTTCGTGCGGAAAGGGGTCGTGCCGCCGCCGCCCACGAACACGCCCAGGTCCTTCCAAGCCGGAATGTACTTGTGCACCGGCTCGTCGAGAGCGACCAAGCCCTGCTCGACCAACTGCATGAACGCGATCGACGTGATCGGCTTCGTCATCGAATAGATGCGAAAGATCGTATCGTCCTTGACCGGTTTTTTTCGCTCGACATCCGCGAGGCCAAACGACGAGAAATGCGCCGTCTCCCCTCGACGATGCACGACCACAAGCCCGCCCGGTATCCGCCCCGGCTCGACATACTTGCGCTGAATGAACTGATCGATCCGCTCCAGTCTGGACGATGACAGACCAAGTGCTTCCGGCCGCGTGCTCATGAACGTGTTCCCTTGAATGGCGTTGCTGGGGTGAGCTTAAGCGGAGATCGCGTCCGCCACAAATCGCTGGAACCACGCCACCCCCGCCTCGTGCTTCGGCGACAGCACACCCGCCTCATAAACCCCGGCATCGATGTTCGCCTGCACCCGCTCGCAGATCCACTTGTCCTCGGCTGTAACAGTACCGGACATGCCCAGGATCCGGGTCCGCTCGGCCACGTTCCCCGCAACCTCCGGCGTCAAATAGAAATCATAGATCAGTCGCGTGCCGCCAAGCCCGAGCGGCACCATCCGCTCCATCATCAACCCGTGCCCGTACACGTTGACACCTAGGTTCGGCAGCGCGAACGCCCAGAGCCCGTCATAGACACCGTCGCTCGCTTTCGGCGGCGCGTAGTGAAAGCAGATCGCGCCCTCGACCGTCACCTCGTACTTCGAGGCGTCAACCTCCGCACTCAACTGCGGGTGCACCAGTGGGATGTGATAGCCCTCGAGATAGTTCTCGACGTAGACCTTCCAGTTGCAGGCGATGTCGTGCGTCCGCCGCTCCGCATGCACGAGGTTCTCAAGCGGTCGCCCACCCATCCGCGCATCAAGCGGCGCCAAAAGCGAGGCGAGGGCAGGGGCCTTCGCATCGGCGTTGACGAACACAAACCCGCGCCACGTCTCGACACGTAGTTCGAAGAGCCCAAAGTTCCGCGGATCGAACCCCTCAGCCGCACCAAAGTCGCGCGCGTTCCGCAGCCGCCCGTCGAGGGCATAGACCCAGCCGTGATACTGACACGTCAGTACCCCGCCGCAGTTCCCACGCTCCTGATCGAACAGCGGCCCCGCCCGATGCCGGCACACGTTGTGAAACGCCTTCAAGCCGGCGCCCGTCCGCACAACGATCAACGGGTAACCTGCGACCGTCGCGGTGAGCACATCACCCTCGCGCGCGAGCTCCGACATGTGCCCCATGAACAACCACGCCCGCCCAAACACAGCGCGCCGCTCCGCCGCAAACCGATCCGGATCGCGATAAAGGGAAGCGGGCGCCGAATGAAGGAGCGTTGTCATTATTGCCGACGAGCCTTTGGCATAAGATCGCCAGTATAAGGGCCTTCCCCCGCAAGGGGGGAAGCACTTGCAACGAACACCGAAGCAAAATGAACTAAGCCGCCGTGCCGCCCACGGTGAGCCCTTCAATCAAGAGCGTCGGTTGCCCTACGCCCACCGGAACGCTCTGCCCGTTCTTGCCGCAGGTGCCGACGCCGGTGTCGAGCTTCAGGTCGTTGCCGATCATCTTCACCCGCGTCAGCGCGTCCGGCCCATTGCCGATCAAAGTCGCGCCCTTGACCGGCGCGCCGACCTTGCCGTCTTCGATCCGGTACGCCTCGGTGCACGAGAACACGAACTTGCCGCTGGTGATATCGACCTGCCCGCCGCCGAAGTTCACGGCGTAGATCCCGTTCTTCACGCTGCGTAGCATCTCCTCGGGATCGTGCGCGCCGGCGAGCATGAACGTGTTCGTCATTCGCGGCATCACCGTGCAGCCATAAGATTGCCGCCGCCCGTTGCCCGTCGCCTTCATGCCCATCAGCCGTGCGTTCTGCCGGTCCTGAAGATATCCCTTGAGGATGCCGTCTTCGATCAACACGGTGCGGCTCGTTGGGGTGCCTTCGTCATCGACCGACAGCGACCCGCGCCGTCCATCGATCGTGCCGTCGTCGACCACGGTCACGCCGGGCGAAGCGACGCGCTGACCTAACAAGCCGGCGAACGCGCTCGTCTTCTTCCGGTTGAAGTCGCCCTCAAGCCCGTGCCCGATCGCCTCGTGGAGCAAGATCCCGGGCCAGCCGGCACCGAGCACCACCGGCATCACGCCCGCGGGTGCCGATACGGAATGAAGGTTCACGATCGCCTGGCGGAGCGCTTCGTCAACCGCGCCCTTCCATGTCTCCGGCCGCAGATAGACGTCGTAGGCGGTGCGCCCGCCGGTGCCGTGCGAGCCGCTTTCCTGCCGGTCGCCTTCGCCCGCCACAATCGACACGTTCAATCGAACCAAAGGCCGGACGTCCCGCACGGTCATACCGTCCGGACGGATAATTTCGACCGCTTGCCACTCGCCGAACAGCGAGCACGACACCTGTCGCACGCGAGAGTCCTTGCCCCGCGCATAGGCATCGATGTCCGAGAGCAGCTTTGTCTTCACTTCGAACGGTGTTCGATCGATTGGATTCTCGTCCGAATAGAGCTTCACGTTGGAGCGTTGCGGGCCCGCCGCCCACGACCCCGTGTACCCGCTCTTCACCGCTTGCACCGCCGCCGCAGCCCGCTTGATTGCCCCTTCGCTCAACTCGGACGAATGCGCAAATCCGATCGCTTCGCCCGCCACCGCGCGCAACCCAAAACCCTGCGTCGTATCGAAACTCGCGGACTTCATGCGCCCGTCGTCGAACACGAAGCTCTCGCTCAGGCGATATTCGAGGAACAACTCGCCATCGTCCGCCCCCTTTAGCGCGTCGCCCGCGATCCGTTCGACTTCGCCGCGATTGAGACCCGTTTGCGTGAAGAACAAATCGCTCGTGCTGCTCATCTTGGGCCTCGTTTGCATGGGGATGAATGCAAGGTAAGTCGTTACGACGCGCCGTCAATCTGCAGTCGCGCAAGAGTTGTGGCATAAGGTCGCAATGACGATGGGCCGACTGCGCCGCTAAACCGGCTCCACTAAAATTGTCTGTGGGCCTGGCCTAAGGGGCGATTCCCCTTGGGGTTTTTTCCTTCTCATACGCTCGAACGGGGCTGATCGGCGCATGCGCGCACTAATGCGAATTGGAATCACGAGTCTTGCGGCGCTCGCCGTCATGCTGCTCGGGACTGGAATGGCGTGGGCCGTCGATGGCAGCCACGCGGTTGATGGGCAGTACTGGCTGATGCCGGCTGCCACCGACCACATGCAGGAGATCGAGGGCTTCCACAATCTCCTCCTCGTCATCATCACGGTCATCACGGCGTTCGTGTTGGGCCTGCTGCTGTGGGTGATGATCCGTTACAACGCGCGCGCCAATCCAAAGCCCGCGACGTGGTCCCACAACACCTTGATAGAGGTGATGTGGACGATCATCCCGATCATCATCCTTGTGATCATCGCTATTCCCTCGTTCCGCCTGCTCTACGCGGGCGAGGTGATCCCGCCCAACGTCGACCTGACCGTCAAGGCGATCGGCAACCAGTGGTTCTGGGAATACGAGTACCCCGACAACGGCGGTTTCGGCTTTGCCGCTAACATGCTCAGCGACGAAGATGCCAAGAAGGCAGGTGAACCCCGGCTTCTAGGCGCCGACAATCGCGTGGTCGTGCCGGTCAACAAGGTCGTCCGCGTCATCGTCACCGCCAAGGACGTGATTCATTCCTGGACGGTCCCGGCTTTTGGCGTGAAAATCGATGCGGTCCCGGGGAAGCTGAACGAGCTCTGGTTCAAAGCCAACCGCGAAGGCGTCTTTTATGGCCAGTGCTCCGAACTCTGCGGGTCGAAGCACGCCTTCATGCCGATCGCCGTTGAGGTCGTAAGCCAGGAACGGTTCGACCAATGGATTGAAGAAGCGAAAAAGAAATACGCCGCCGGTGAAAGCGCCCCGACCGCGCTTGCCTCGCGCTAACGAAACTTGGAGCTAAAGACCATGGCGACCGCGCAGCACGCCGACGCTCACGACGACCACCACCATCCGACCGGGTGGCGCCGCTTTGTATATTCGACGAACCACAAAGACATCGGCACGATGTATCTGATCTTCGCGATCTTCGCGGGATTGGTCGGTGGTGCCCTGTCGATTGGCATCCGCATGGAGTTGGCGGAACCGGGGGTGCAGTACTTCGCCGGCAACGAGCACCTCTACAACGTCTTCGTCACCGCCCACGCGCTGATCATGATCTTCTTCATGGTCATGCCCGCCATGATCGGCGGCTTCGGCAACTGGTTCGTGCCGTTGATGATCGGGGCGCCCGATATGGCGTTCCCGCGCATGAACAACATCTCGTTCTGGCTGCTACCCTTCTCGTTTCTCCTCCTGGTCCTCTCGATGTTCGTCGAAGGCGATAGCGGCGGTCACGGCGTCGGCGGCGGTTGGACGATCTACGCACCGCTTTCCACCACCGGCTCGCCTGGCCCCGCGATGGACTTCGCGATCCTGGCCCTACACATCGCCGGTGCCTCGTCGATCTTGGGTGCGATCAACTTCATCACCACGATCTTCAACATGCGCGCGCCGGGCATGACCTTGCACCGCATGCCGCTGTTCGTGTGGTCGATCCTGGTCACGGTCTTCTTGCTGCTGTTGTCGCTTCCGGTTCTGGCCGGCGCGATCACGATGTTGCTCACCGACCGCAACTTCGGGACCACGTTCTTCGATCCGGCCGGCAACGGCGACCCGCTGCTGTTCCAGCACTTGTTCTGGTTCTTCGGCCACCCGGAAGTTTACATTCTCATTCTCCCGGGCTTCGGCATCATCAGCCAGATCGTCTCGACGTTCTCGAAGAAGCCGGTGTTCGGCTATCTCGGCATGGCCTACGCCATGGTTGCGATCGGCGCGATCGGCTTCGTCGTCTGGGCGCACCACATGTACACGGTGGGCATGAGCGTCAACACGGAGGCCTACTTCGTGGCGGCGACAATGGTGATCGCCGTTCCGACCGGCATCAAGATCTTCTCGTGGGTCGCCACCATGTGGGGAGGCTCGATCGAGTTTAAGACGCCGATGCTCTGGGCGATCGGCTTCATCTTCTTGTTCACGGTAGGCGGCGTCACCGGCGTCGTGCTTGCAAACTCCGGCGTCGATACGTCCTTGCACGACACCTACTACGTCGTCGCGCACTTCCACTACGTGCTCTCGCTCGGCGCAGTCTTCGCGGTCTTCGGCGGCTTCTACTACTGGGCTGGCAAGATGTGGGGCTATCAGTACAGCGAGTTCTTAGGGCAACTGCATTTCTGGACAACGTTCGTGGGCGTCAACCTCGCGTTCTTCCCACAGCACTTCCTCGGCCTCGCAGGCATGCCGCGCCGCTACATCGACTACCCGGACGCCTACGCCCACTGGAATTACATTTCGTCGGTCGGCTCCTACATTTCGGCCGTCGGCGTTCTCATCTTCCTCGTGATGCTGGCGCAAATGTTCCTGGCCAAGCGCCGTGTCCCCGCCAATCAGTGGGGCGTCGGCGCGACGACATTGGAATGGACGTTGCCCTCGCCGCCGCCGTTCCACCAGTTCAATGAGCTGCCGAAAATCACCGGCCAAGGACACGGGCATTGACCGGCGCCGCCGCAACCATCGAACTCGAAAGGGCCCGCGTATCGCTAGCGGGCCCTTCCGACTATCTGGCGCTTTTGAAGCCGCGGGTAATGTCGCTCGTCGTCTTCACGGCGCTGGCGGCGATGATTGTGGCTCCCGGCGACGTGCACCCGGTCGTGGCGATCGTGGCGCTCATCTGCATCGCCATCGGTGCTGGCGCCGCTGGCGCGCTGAACCAATGGTTCGATGCCGATATCGATGCAATCATGACGCGCACGCGCACGCGCCCTGTGCCGTCCGGCAAGATTTTGCCGCAAGAAGCACTTGAGTTCGGAACGATCCTCGCCGGCTTCAGCGTCTTCGCGATGGCGTTCCTGGTCGGTTACGTCGCGGCCGCGCTCTTGGCGGCAACGATCGCGTTCTACGTCTTCGTCTACACGATGTGGCTGAAGCGCTCGACGGTGCAGAACATCGTCATTGGCGGCGCCGCCGGCGCACTCCCGCCGGTCATCGGCTGGGCCGCCGTCACGGGCGAAGCGACAAGCGCGCTGCCCTGGTTGTTGTTCTTGCTGATCTTCCTCTGGACCCCACCGCATTTCTGGGCGCTCGCCCTTGCCGGCAGCGACGACTACGCCCGCGCCAAGGTGCCGATGCTGCCCGTCGTGAAAGGCTCGCGCGCGACCCGCAACCAGATTGTGGCCTACACGTTCCTGCTCACGGCCTCGGCGATAGCGCCCTATGCGTTCGGCCTCACCGGCATCGTCTACGGTGTCACCGCCGCCGTCGGCAGCCTCGCCTTCATCGCGCTGTCGATCATGCTCTGGCTCGCGCCGGCCGATCGCGCGCGCACCGCCGCCCTTCGTTTGTTTGCGTACTCGATCTTCTATCTCTTCGCCGCGTTCACCGCGCTCGCGACCGAGAAACTGATCGGCTTCGCCCCCGCGGTATCGTGAAGTGACGCCAGTGACCCAAACTCCCGAAGAAATTCGCAAGCGCAACCAACGCAACTGGGCGATCGCGGCCGTGTTGATCGCCTTCGTCGCCATCGTCTACGCCGTCACGATTGTGAAGATCGGCGGCAACATTGCGCATCGGCCGCTGTAGCAGGGTGGTGATGCGCAAGATCGACCGCAACGACAGGGTTTTGCTGATGTGCCTCGGCGTGTTCGCCGGCATGGTCGGCCTGACCTATGCGTCCGCGCCGCTCTACCGCGCCTTCTGCGCCGCCACGGGTTATGACGGTACGCCCAAGCTCTACAGCGCCGCCTCGACGAGCATCGCTTCGACCACGATCAGCGTGCGCTTCGACACGAACGTGGCCTCGGATCTGCCATGGGAGTTTCGCGGTGAGAAAGTGTCGACCGAAATTCGCCTTGGCGAAAACACGGTGGACTTCTTCCGCGCCCGCAACACCAGCGACCGGCCCATCGTCGGCGTCGCGAAGTTCAACGTCACGCCGCTGAAGGCTGCGAAGTACTTCAACAAGATCAAGTGTTTCTGCGAAGACGGTCAGAAGCTGCAACCCGGTCAATCGGTGCGCTTCGGCGTCGCTTATTTCGTCGATCCGGCAATCGCCACCGATCCCGAGACGAAGGACGTCACCGCCGTCACGCTGTCCTACACATTCTACGCCGCAAAACCCGGAACCAACGTGGTCGCGCAAGCGACCCTCGACTGAGAGCTAGAGGTCTACGCCCATGGCATCCGATGAAGTGAAACACGACTACCACCTGGTTGACCCCAGCGCCTGGCCGATCGTCGGCTCGCTTGGAGCGTTCGTAACGGCCGTGGGTGCCATCGCGTATTTCCAAACGCTGAAAGGGGCACCGCCGTTGTTCGGGTTGGGGATCTTTGGTGGTTTGGCGATCGGTGGAGTTCACATCCCCGTCGTCCTCATCCTTGGTGCGGTGCTGCTGATCTATACCTTTATCGGCTGGTGGCGTGACGTCGTCAAAGAATCCGTCGTTCGCGCCGACCACACACCGGTCGTGAAGCTCGGCCTTCGCTACGGCATGATCCTGTTCATCGCCTCCGAAGTGATGTTCTTCGTCGCCTGGTTCTGGGCTTACTTCAATTCAGCCTTGTACCCTCACTCTGTCCGCCTGACGACCTGGCCGCCGGAAGCGATCGCCAACCCGAACCTGCCAGAGCCGATCTCGATCCTGACGTTTGATCCGTGGGGCTTGCCGCTTTTGAACACGCTGATCCTGCTGACCTCGGGCACGACCGTAACGTGGGCTCACCACGCCATCCAGACCGGCAACCAGAAGGGTGCAGTCAACGGCCTCGCTCTCACGATCTTGCTCGGCATGCTGTTCACATGCGTGCAGGCCTACGAGTACATGCACGCCGCCTTCCCGTTCGCCGGCAACATCTATGGCGCGACGTTCTTCATGGCGACCGGTTTCCACGGCTTCCACGTAATCGTCGGTACGATCTTCCTGATCGTCTGCTGGTTCCGCGCCCGCGCCGGCCACTTCACCCCGGAACGCCACTTCGGCTTCGAGGCGGCGGCCTGGTACTGGCATTTCGTTGACGTGGTCTGGCTGTTCCTGTTCGCTTCGATCTATGTTTGGGGCGTCGGCACGCACGTCGCGGTCCACTAGGGCGTCAAGCCAACCCAAAGGAAACCAGATGGGTCAGTTGCGCGTAGCCCCGTTGTGGCAGTCGGGGCTGCGCTGCCGCTGCCCTCGCTGCGGCCAGGGCAAGCTCTTCGAGGCCTATCTGAAGTTCGCCGAACGCTGCACCGTCTGCAGCCTCGACTTCCGCTTCGCCGATTCCGGTGACGGCCCGGCCGTGTTCGTCATCTTGATCGCAGGCGCCTTCATCGTCGGCTGCGCGCTCTTCGTCGAAGTGACGTTCCAGCCGCCTTACTGGCTTCACGCGGTCTTATGGCTGCCGCTTACGCTCGGCACCTGCCTCAGCCTCTTGCCGCTGCTAAAAGCGACGCTCTTTGCGCTGCAGTTCCGCAACGACGCCGGCGAAGGCCGGTCGAAGTAGCGCGATGTTCCGCCCACTGCCCATCCTGACCGCAGCGACGGGCGTCGCGCTCGCCATACTGATCGCACTGGGCGTCTGGCAATTGCAGCGCCGCGCAGAGAAACACGCGCTGCTGTCCGAAATCGCAACCCGTGCTGAAGCGCCCTCAGCACCCATCGAAATTCTACTTGTTACTGGTGACTACGCCGCGCACCGCGCCGCTACCGCGCAGGGCACGTTCGCACACGACAACGAGAGCTATGTCTTCCACCCTCGTGCCGACAAAGGGCCCACGCAGCCGGGCTACAAAGTGATCACGCCGTTCGAGTTGCACTCCGGCGGCACCCTACTCGTTGACCGCGGCTGGGTCGACGAAGCGCACGCGAACCCGACCACGCGCGCGAAGGGCCAAACCGAAGGCGAGATCGAGCTCTCCGGCACTCTGCGCAGCCCCACCAAGCCCGCAGCCTTCACCCCGCCGCCGGATGCCGGCAAGCACGTCTTCTACGCCCGCGACAGCCTGGCCATTGCCAAGAGTCTGGGCCTCATGCTGCGCAGCCCGCTAATCCTCGAAGTCACGACGAAGGTTGAAGGCGGTCCCGAACCATTGCCCTCCACGCTCAACATCCCCGACAATCACCTGCAATACGCGGTCACCTGGTTCAGCCTCGCGATCGTGCTCCTGGTCATCTATCTGCGCCTGCACATGAGCCGCGGGCGCCTGAGGTTCAGCCGATGAAATTCGTCAGCACCCGCGGCCAATCCCCCGCAATCTCGTTCGAAGACGTTCTGCTCTCGGGTCCCGCGCCCGACGGCGGCCTCTACATGCCGGAGGTGTGGCCACGCCTCGACTTCGCGCGGTTGAAGGGCAAAAAGCTCTCTTACGCCGACCTCGCCGCGACCGTTCTCGCCCTCTTCGCCGACCGCGACTGGTACGAGCCGATCGACCGTCACGCCCGCGACGTCTACGCCAAGTTCGACGCCCCGAACGCCGTGCTGCTCCGCGAGCTCGGCCCCCATCGTTGGTTGCTCGAACTCTTCCACGGCCCGACACTCGCGTTCAAAGACTTCGCACTGCAGCTCCTAGCGCCGCTGATGAACGATGCGCTGGAGCGCCGCAAGACGCGCGCGCTTGTGCTCGCCGCAACCTCAGGCGACACCGGCGCGGCAGCTGTGGCCGCGCTCGCTGGCCGCCCCAATATCGATCTCGTCGTCCTGCACCCCAAGGGCCGCATCTCCGACGTCCAGCGCCGCCAGATGACGACCACGACCGCAACGAACATCCGCAACGTCGCGATCGAAGGCACATTCGATGACGCCCAGGCGCTCGTGAAGCAAATCTTTGCCGACCTGACGTTCGCGCAGAAGCACAAACTCGCCGCGATTAACTCGATCAACTTCGTGCGCATCGCCGCCCAAGCCGCGTACTACCTCGCAACCAGCCTCGCGCTCGGCAACCGTCCGCTGACGTTCTCGGTGCCCACCGGAAACTTCGGCGACATCTTCGCGGCCTACGTCGCGAAGGAACTCGGCGTTCCGGTCCATCGCTTGATCGTCGCCACGAACGCGAACGACATCCTCGCCCGCGCCATCACGACCGGCACTTACGCCCGCGGCACAGTGCACGCGACGCTCTCGCCCGCGATGGACATTCAGGTTGCCAGCAACTTCGAACGACTGCTCTACGAAAGCCATGGCCGCGATGCCGCCGCAGTGCGCGAGCTGATGCAAACTTTCGCCGACACCGGCTCGCTCACCATCAAACCGGACGCGCTCTCGAACATCAAAAAGCTATTCCTCGCCGACCGCGTCCACGAAGGCGAAACGGTGGCCACGATGAAACTGTTCCACCGCGACGCCGGTCTTACCGTCGACCCGCATACTGCCGTCGGCCTCACCGCCACCCGCAAGGCGAGCGAGACCGAAGACGTGGTGACCCTCGCCACTGCTCACCCCGCCAAATTTCCCGAAGCCGTCGAAATGGCCACCGGCACGAAGCCCGCGCTCCCCGATCGGCTCAAATCGCTGCTGACCGCAGCCGAGCGCTACGACACGCTTCCCAACGATGCGGCGTCGCTGCGGGCTTACATCGCCGGTCACTAGACCCAGAAAAGCCCGGTTTTCTGCGGTGGGGAGCCCCGCCAGATTAGCCCATGAAAACGGCGCGCAAGTCCTCTATCTAATGCCGCTCCAACGCCCCCGAAGGACCGGAATGACCCCGAAGATTACCAAACTCGCGAATGGCCTCACCGTGATCACCGACGCCATGCCGCATCTCGAGACGGCCTCGCTGGGCGTCTGGGTGGACGCCGGCGCGCGTAACGAGACGCAGGCGACGAACGGCATCGCCCACATGCTGGAGCACATGGCGTTCAAGGGTACGCGCCGCCGCTCCGCACGCGGCATCGCCGAAGAGGTCGAACGCGTCGGCGGCTTCATCAACGCCTACACCGGCCGCGAGCAGACGGCGTACTACATCCGCATGCTGAAGGACGACGTGCCACTTGGGGTCGATATCCTCGCCGACATCTTGCAGGACTCCGTCTTCGACGAAGAAGAGCTCGCCCGCGAAAAAGGCGTCGTCATCCAAGAGATCGGCCAGACGCAGGACACGCCCGACGATCTGATCTTCGACCACCTCCAGGCAACTGCCTATCCCGATCAATCGCTGGGCCGCCCGATCCTCGGCACGGAAAAGCACGTCCGCTCGTTCACGCGCGAGACTCTGTTCAATCAAATCAAGGGGCATTACTTTGCGGGCAGCATGCTTTTGGTGTCGGCAGGCGCCGTGAACCACGAGCAAATGGTCGCTCTCGCTGAGAAGCACTTCGGCAACTTGCCGAGTGGCGTTGCACCCACCGCACCGAACGCCAAGTACGCCGGCGGCGAGTTCCGCGACGACGACGACCTCGAACAAGCCCATCTTGCGCTCGCCTTCCAAGGCTTCCGTGCCGACGATGAAGATATCTACGCCTATCAAGTCTACTCGACGGTGCTAGGCGGTGGCATGTCCTCGCGCCTCTTCCAGGAAGCGCGCGAGAAGCGCGGACTCTGCTATTCGATCCACACCTTCGGCCAAAGCTTCCGCGAAACCGGCATGTTCGGCGTCTACGCCGGCACCAGCGCCGCCGACGCAGAAGATCTGACAAAGGTGATCGCTGATGAAATGAAATCGTTGGCCACGAGCGCCGGCGAAGACGAGGTTGTCCGCGCCCGCGCGCAGATCAAGTCCGGCCTGCTGATGGGGCTCGAACAATCCTTCTCGCGCTGCGAGCAGATGGCAGGCCAGATGTTCATCTACGGCCGCCTGATGGACGCTCACGAGCTGATCGCCAAAATCGACGCGATCGACACCAAAGCCGTCAGCCGCATCGGGCAGAAGATTCTGGCCAACGGTCAACTTTCGTTGGCGGCGCTCGGTCCCGTCGGCAGTCTTGGCTCATACGACAGAGTGGCAAAGCGCTTCGCCTAATGCCGATCAGCGCGACCTTCCCTGGCCTGAAACCGGCAACCCTGATCGAGGGCCGCTTGGTCCGTCTGCGCGCCCCGATTGCTGCCGACTTCGCGCAATGGTCCAAGCTGCGCGGAGATAGCCGGGCATTCCTCACACCCTGGGAACCGACCTGGGCGCCGGATGAACTGACGCGCGCCGCCTTCCGCCGCCGTTTACAACGCTACAAGCAGGCAGAGCGGGCAGGGAGCGGTCTCATGTTCTTCGTCTTCGATCGCAAGACGAACGATCTCCTGGGCGGGTGCCAACTCTCGAACATTCGCCAAGGTGCCGCACAGTCCGCCGTCTCGCTCGGTTACTGGATGGGTAAGGCGCACGCCGGCAAAGGCCTCATGACCGATGCGGTCACGACGCTCGTGCGCTACGCCTTCGATCGGCTCGGCTTTCATCGCATCGAAGCCGCTTGCTTGCCCACCAACACGGCTTCGCGCCGCGTGCTCACCAAGGCCGGATTCACCGCCGAAGGGACGGCGCGAAAGTACTTAAAGATCAATGGCGAATGGCAGGACCATCTGCTATTCGCCATCATAGACAGCGATCCGATTCCGACGCCCAAGCCCTGACTCATCGACACGTGGAACCATGCAGAAGTTCGTCGCCAACCTCCTCGCGCGCCTCAAAACCCCCGAAGGCCTCGCCATCGCCGGTGGCGCATCGCTTTGCTTTATTTTGACGATTTGGATTTTCGCGCCTGGCGGGTTTTTGGACTCGCTGACGCGCCCGCAAGAAATCGAAACGCCGACCGAAACAGTTCTCGAACCCGAACAGGAGGCCGAAGTGCCCGCCGATCTGAGCCCCGAAAAGAATGCCGCCTACCTCGCCGAAAACGCCAAGAAGGACGGCGTAAAGGTCACCGGTACCGGCCTGCATTACCGCGAGCTGACCGCCGGCAAGGGCAAACAGCCTGGTCCGACCAGCGAGGTCACGGTCCACTACAAAGGCACGTTCATCAACGGAAAGGAATTCGACTCCTCCTACAAGCGCGGAGAGCCGATCTCCTTCCCGCTCGACGGCGTGATCGCCGGTTGGACCGAAGGGCTGCAGCTGATGCGCGAAGGCGGCAAGGCAGAGCTGGTGATTCCGGCCGACCTAGCCTATGGCGCCGGTCGGCCCGGCATCCCGCCATATCAGGTCCTGGTGTTCCAGGTCGAACTGCTCAAAGTCGACTAGCAGGCGGCCGCCACAAGGCCCCGCTCGGCCAACGCGTGCCGATAGGATTCAAACGACTTCGCCAGCGCCTCTGCGTCGCCGACGCTGGGGCGCTTGTCGTTTTGCTTCAACGCCGCCTCAAGCTTCGCAGCCAGTTGCGATAAGGCCGGCGCTCCCGCCATTGCGCTTGAACTCTTCAGCGAATGCGCAATCCGCACCGCCTCTTCATCGGCCTTACCCCCCGCCAGAAGTTCGCGCAGCCGCACTAGCCTCGCCGACGCATCCGGGATGTAGGTGTCGAGCAACAGCTGGAACGCTTCATCGCCATTGTCGCGGCGGAACTCGTCCAGATGCGCGAGGTCGGCGGCCAACGGACCTGAGGACGCAACCGGCTCTGCGCGCGTCGCAGTCGTAGTGGTTGCGCCGCGCAGCGCTGCCGCGACGGCCACAATGAGATCGTCCTTATTGAACGGCTTGCCCACATGGCCGTTCATCCCCGCCCGCATGCAGCGCTCCACGTCGCTATCGAACGCGTTGGCGGTCAGAGCGATGATCGGCACGCGCGCCACATCGGTGCTCAGCGAGCGAATAGCCTGCGTCGCCTCGATGCCGTCCATTTCCGGCATATGCATATCCATCAGAACGATGTCGTAGCTGCGCTGGCGGACGGCGGCCAAGGCCTCAAGCCCATTGCCAGCGACATCGGCATTGATTCCGAACTTTTGCAACACCGCCTTCGCGACAAGCTGGTTCGTCGCATTGTCTTCGACGAGCAACAGGCGCAGCGGCCGGCCCAGCTGCTTGACCGTCGCCAACGCCTCCTCGACCGCAGCGCTTTTGACCGTGGGGCGCACGGCGGAGGCCTCCGCTGCGGTGGCGCACTTGAGCGGCAGCTCGAACCAGAATGTTGATCCCTGACCGGGTGCGCTTTCCGCGCCGATCTTGCCCCCCATATGCTCGACGAGCTTCTTGGAGATGGCAAGCCCGAGCCCCGTACCGCCGAACCGGCGCGAGATCGAAGCGTCCGCCTGCTCGAAACGTTGGAACAGATGAGGTAGCCTGTCCGGTGCGATGCCGATGCCGGTATCGCTGACGGCCACGCGCACAACCGCCAACTCGCCAGTGTCGGCCGCCGCTTCGACGGTCAGCAGCACGCGGCCCTCCCGCGTGAACTTGACGGCGTTCGTGAGCAGATTGAGCACGATCTGCCGAATTCGACCGGCATCTCCGTGCACAAAGGCGGGAACGTGCGAACCGATCTCGATGTCGAGCGCGACGCCCTTGATCTTCGCCCGAGGCGCGCAAATTTCAGCCGCGTACCGCAACGTCTGGTGCAGGTCGAAGGGCGCCACTTCGATGTCCATGCGTCCGGCGTCGAGCTTGGAGAAGTCGAGCACGTCGTTGATGATCCGCATCAGGCTTTCACCCGACTCGCGGATCGTCAGCAACCCGCGCCGCTGCTCCTCGTCGGGTTTGCCCTCAAGCAATACGTTGGTCATGCCCAGGACGCCGTTCATGGGCGTGCGAATCTCGTGGCTCATCAACGCCAAAAATTCCGACTTCGCCGCACTCGCCGCTTCGGACAATCCTACCGCGCGGTCGAGGTTTCGCGCGATCCGTATCCAGGCAAGTGTGGCGACCAAGAAGACAATGGTGCTGGCGCACAGCGCAAGAAGCGACAGCGGCAGCACCTCGTGGAGAAACTCGCGTCCAAGGTTCGCTGGCGTCCAAACCAACGCCGCTACCGATGTGCCGGGTAGCATGGCGGGCAACGGCGTCGCGCCGACGGTCGCATCGACCACTTTCAGGTCCCGCAGGTGAAACGTTTTAGAGAGAGCGTCAAGCCAGTTTCCATCTAACGCTTCTAGATAGAACAAGGCGAAGGCCGGTTGGGCGGCCGTCTTGAGGCGCTCTTCGCCGCTGACCGCAATGGGACCGGCAGCAGCCATATATCTCTTTCCATTCAGGACGAGCGTACCGGCAACCGACGAAATCTCGCCGGGTTTCCATGTCGCCAGCGCACGAGCGGCAGCGCGCCCGATCTGCGGCCGGTCGGAGTCTTGCACCCGAAACGCATCGTTGTCGGCGCGAGAGTACTGATAGACCGGACGACCCTTCGCGTCGGCGACGAGGACGATGTCTGCGCTGAACGCGTCCACAACATAAGGGCCGAGATTTTCCTTCGCCCATTGCGGATCGAAATGGACGTGAAACTGGTCGTACATCTCATCCCAGAACGCGTAGTCTGCGACGGCCTTGGACAACCGTTGCACCCCATTCTCGACGCCAGACAGCGCCAAGCGGCGCTCGCCCTCATAGGCGGCGCGATCCAGCCGGTCGGCGGACGCGAACAGAATCCAAACGGCAAACGCGGCGCTCGCGACGAAGAGAATCGTCGTCGGGATCGCAAGGGGCCAAACATATCGCCCGCCGCTGCGGTTGGTTGTCGTGTCCGTCGTCATCGATCGAGTTGACTGAAAACAGTCGCACAATCTGGACCAGAACGCCTTAAGGCTGCGGAAATGTCTGGCTTTTGGGCACGCGCCGGGTGACGCCTGGCTAAGGGCGGGTTAACAGCGCGGGCCGGCACCCGTCAGAGAAGGGCCCACAGGTCAACCATTAACACCGAAACGACAGTTGCAGCGGACCGCCCGGATATTCGATAGTGCAACCCGGCAATCCCTCGTACCCCCGTGCGTCGAACGTTCAATGGGCATTTGCGTTAGTTGGCTCCGCTTGACTGCGGCCGCCGCGTTGGTGTTGGCGTTCGCGCCGCTCAGCGCCTACGCAGCCGCGCCCGTATCCTTCGACCGCGACGTCACGGACGTCACTGCCTGGGTCGAGCCCTATAAGAGCGAAGCCGCCAAAACTGGCGGGGACGAGTGGGTCGCGCTCCAGTTCTCGAATCCAACCAAGCAAGATCTCCACCGCGTCATCACGATCGAGTCGGGCGCTGGCGGTATTCTGCAGTTCGTCGGCATCGTCGCCGACGCAGGGGTCACGGATGTGGTCGTCGAAGGCGATGGCGGCCGTGCCACCATGCTCGAAGCCGGTAGCCGGAAGGGCATCGAAATTCACCTCGACGGACTGACCACGGCAACTTTCGCCTTCAGATCGCAAAGTGCCAACCCGACGGCGACCTGGCGCCTTTGGAAGCCGGAAGTTTTCGCCGCAACCAAGCGCTCTGAAACCCTTCTCATGGGCATCCTAGCGGGTGCTGTGTTGGTGATGGCTGCCTGGCTTGCAGGCCTCGCCGTGCTTCGCAACGCTGGAGAGCCGGCCTGGGCGACGGTCGGTCTCTTTGCGCTGATCTTTTTGATCTTGGGTCAAGCGGTATTCGCGCTGCCCGCCGAAGCGATTTTGATGGCTGGTGCGATCATGGTCGCCTCCGCGCTGCGCTACGTGATCTGCCACCTCGATTGGGATCATGATCGCCCGGGCCTCGCCGTCGTAACCGACGGTGCCGCATTTGCGATCGTGGGGCTCGCACTCGCATCGGCTTTCGGCGTCACCTACACGGTTTTGCCGCTGCGCATTCTGATGATTGTGGCCGCAGCGCTCACAACCGTGATCGCACTCGCCTCGTCGCTGCGCACGAACATGCGCGCCAAGGCGTTGATCCCCGGCGTCGCGTTGATCGTACTCGCCGCGCTGTTGCCGTCCGTCTTGCCGCTCAGCATCGCCAGCCAAATCGCGAACTTCGCGCTTGTCACCGACGCTATCTTCACCGCCGGCGCTCTGGCGCTCGCCTTCGCCGCAGCCATCCCGCAGGGCCCAAAGGTCGACCAGCAAACCGTCGACGAAATGTCGGCCGACCAGCGCAAGGCACGCGAGGCTGAGTATCGCTACGCGCTCGGCCTCGCTGCCGCGCACCAGGGCCTTTGGGATTGGAACTTCGAAGCCGACACGCTCTTCGTCTCGCCCTCCGTCGAAGCCTTGCTCGGTCTCGAAGCGGGCGCGCTGTTGTCATCGGAACGCAAATGGGCGGAGTTGATCGCCCAGGAAGACGTCCGCCTCTACGCAGACTCGATCAACGCTCACCGGCGGCAAGGTAACTCATCTTTCACGCTTGAGATGCGTATGCGCCACGCCAAAGGCGGCACGCGTTGGATCCAACTGCGCGCGAGTTGTATGGCGAACGCACAGGGCAAGGCGATCCGCTGCATTGGTGTCGTCAGCGACATCACCGGCCGCAAGGCGCAAGAGACCCAGCGCCAAAGCGAAGAGACGAGCGATACCGTCACCGGCCTGATGTTGCGCACCAAGTTTCTTGAGCGCCTCGACGGAGCGCTTGGCTCAATGCGCAACAGCCGCAACCGCCGCCAAGGCGCCGTGCTCGCGATCGACGTCGACCGCCTACGCGCGGTGACGGACAGCATGGGCCACCAAGCCGGCGACCGCTTCCTCTCGCAGATCGCCCGCCGCCTGGATCACGCCGCAGGCCCCGATGATGCCGTCGCCCGCCTCGGCACCGACGAATTCGCCGTCTTGGCGCTGGGTTCGCCCGGCGACGAAGACGGCGCGCAAGTCGCCCAACGCATTCGCGATGCACTTACACAACCGGTCGCGATCAACGACCGCGAAGTCTACCCCGCCGCCTCGATCGGCCTCGCGCTGATCGAGCCCACACACCGGTACAGCGGCGACGTTCTGCGCGAAGCGGAAATCGCGATGTATCATGCCAAGCGGGCAGGGCGCGGCGGTTTCGAAATCTACCAGCCGCAGATGAAGCCGCGCTCCGCAGACCGCCTGATCATGGACGCCGACCTGCGCACCGCGCTCGATCGCGAGCAGATTGAGCTGCATTACCAACCGATCGTGCGCGTCGAAGACGGTTCGATCGCGGGCTTCGAAGCCTTGATGCGCTGGCGCCACCCGCAGCGTGGCTTGCTCTCGCCGCTCGACTTCATCGCACTTGCCGAAGAAACGGGCCTCATCGTTCCGCTCGGCCGCTACGCGGTGAACAAAGCGGCCGCGGAGCTCAAACGCTGGCAATCCTACTTTCCAAGCCACGAGCCGCTGTTCTGCAGCGTCAACGTCTCCGCACGACAGCTCTTCCGCCAAGAGTTTTTCGACGACGTTGTCGCCGCCATCCAGCGCGAGAAGCCTGCGCGCATGACGCTGAAGCTGGAGCTGACGGAGAGCGTCATCATGCAAAATCCGGACTCGACCGCTCGCGCACTGGCGCGTCTGAAGGACGCCGGCGCTGGTCTCGCACTCGACGACTTCGGGACCGGGTTCTCGTCGCTCGCATATCTGCAGCGCTTCCCGTTCGACACCGTAAAGATCGACCGCAGCTTCGTCGCCGACATGGCCAAGAACGAAGAGACGCCGGTGATCCTGCGCTCGATCATCCGCCTCGCGCACGACCTCGACATGTCGGTCGTGGCCGAGGGCGTTGAAACGCAAAGCGAAGCGAAGCGGCTGAAGGAACTGCGCTGCGAGTTCGCGCAGGGATATCTGTACGGTGCGGCGATGGATGCGACCGCGGCCTACAATTTCATTGCGTTAAGAGCGCGCGGTGGCACTTCCGCGCCGCGGCAAATCTCAAGCCCGTCCCGTATCCCGCGACAGTTGTGACGGATTGAATCCGAGCTTCTTGATCGCATAGGCCCACTTGCCCTGAAGGTCCGTGCCCCAAAGCAGCGTGTCGTCGACCGGGCAGGTCAACCAACCGTTCTTCTGAATCTCTTGCTCAAGCTGCCCCGGTCCCCAACCCGCATAGCCGAGCGCGAGCATCGACGCCGTCGGCCCCTTGCCTTCCGCAATCGCCTTCAGCACATCGACCGTCGCCGTCAGCCCGACCTTCAACCCGATCTGCTGCCCGATCTTCGCCGTCGCCTCGCCGGCCGAGTAGTCGTTTGAGTGCAGCACGAACCCGCGCCCCGTATCGACCGGCCCGCCGAATTGAATCTGCAACCCTGGCACGCGCCGCGCTTCAGGGCGAATGCGCAACTGCTTCAACAGATCGACGAACGTGATGTTGCTGACGACCTTGTTAAGCACGAGCCCCATCGCGCCCTTCGCCGAGTGCGCGCACAGGAACACGACCGACTGCTCGAACTTGGGGTCCGGCATGTTCGGCATCGCGATGAGGACGTGGCCCTCCAGATAGTTGGCGGGCGGGCGCTTGGAGAATAATCCCATGACGCGAATTCTAAACCTTTTCGGTTAAGACGGGAAGTCGCCGCCAGGACGCAACCTAGTGATCAGTTCATCACGGACTCACGGATTATTGAGCCAAATCGCCAAACGCTTGTTGGCTTTTTGCACGTTAGATTCGTTAGAGTCGCAGGGCATGACGCCTTCTCTCAAACTAGCGGTTGTACTTTCGTTCCTGTGGACAGCGGCTGCGCTGGCAGGCGAACCAGCCACGCCTTGGGTGGGGAAGTCGCCGGCGCAGAGTCGTTTGATTCTGGAGGCCGCGCAATTTCAGGGGACCGGAATCCACAGGGCAGGGGTTCAAATTCGCCTGGAAAAGGGCTGGTGGACGTATTGGCGTGCGCCTGGATCGTCCGGGATGCCCCCAATGTTCGACTGGTCTGGCTCGGAGAACCTGGCCGACGATCCGGAGATGATTTGGCCTGTGCCGCTCCGAACTGTGGCCTATGGCGAGGCGCTCAACCTCTACAAAGAAGAGGTAGTCTTCCCTATCGAGTTCCGGGCTGCCGACCCGAAGAAGCCGGTCAAGCTACACCTCAAAGTCATCTTCGGCGCTTGCCGCGACATGTGCGTTCCGGAGACGGCAGCCCACGAAATTACCCTGACGCCGTCGACAGGGCATCTTGCGGTAGATGAGAAGTTCGCTGAACTGATCTCGTCCTATATCGGCCGCAAACCCTCGCACGACCCCGGTGCCGTAGGCCTCGCGATTCGCGAAGTTCGCGCCGGTGCAAACAATGCAAAGACGTTCCTGTCCATCCGCGTACAGGGCTTACATGGCAAGCGCTCGACCCTTGTGCTGATCGAGGCGCCGGAACTCACGCGCGTCTCCGAGATCGTCCCGCGTGCCACCGACGACCGCCGGACGAAGCTCTTGATGTTGAACTTGGGCTCAACGCCAAAGCTGCGCGATCTTTCGGGCAAACGCATCCGCATCACCGTCATCGACGGAGACCGTGCGCTGGAACAAATTTGGGTTGTCGGGACGCAGGGCAGCTCGATTGCAGGTATCGACCTAACGCCCGTACCGCGCCGCCCCATCGACAAGCCCGAGCCCTGGTCCCACACGGCCGATTGGGAACAATAGCTGGGGCCCTTTCTTCTTTGGGTCCGATCGCCTACATCCTCGCCCTGAAGAGACCACTCGAAAGGCGAACCCCAATGTCCATCAAAGTCGGCGAACGCATTCCCTCCGTCACCCTCATGCATATGACGGAAAAGGGCCCGGCCCCCGTCACCACCGACGAATTGTTCGGCAAGAAGAAGGTCGTGTTGTTCGCGCTCCCCGGCGCTTTCACGCCGACCTGCTCCGCACGCCATCTACCCGGCTACGTCGAACACACGGCGGACTTCAAGGCAAAGGGCGTGGACGCGATCGTCTGCCTCTCCGTCAACGACGCCTTCGTCATGAACGCCTGGGGCAAAGATCAAAACGCCGCCGGCAAAGTCGCTATGGTCGCCGACGGCAACGGCGAGTTCACGAAGAAGGTCGGCCTCGAAATGGACGCCTCCAAATTCGGCATGGGCGTACGCAGCCAACGCTACGCCGCCGTCATCGAAGACATGGTTGTCAAGAGCTTGGAAGTGGAAGAACCCGGCGCCTTCAAAGTCTCGAGCGCTGATCACATGCTGGGCGTGCTCTGAACGCCTAACGCCGCCATCGCATCAAGTCGGCCGGGTCGCGCTCCACGCGCTCGGCCGATTTCTTTTACCGTTCTGGCAAATAAACCGAATACTCAAACCCCGACCCCGCGTTTAGCGTCGCCGTCACGAAGCCATTCCTTCGATCCTGCACGTACTCGACATACGGCCGCAGTGAGTTTTTAAAGATCTTGACGTTGTCTGCGAACACCACCGACCCGCGACGGAGCTTCGGGGTCAGCATCTTGAGCAACGGAATGTACGCTTCCTTCCACCCGTCGAGCAGCACCATGTCGATCGGGGCTTCGACGTCGCGAAGCGTCGTCATCGCGTCGCCCACGCGGATCTCGACGAACCGCTCCAGCCCCGCCTCGACAAAATTCCGCCGCGCGGCTTCCGCCTTGTTCGACTCAAGCTCGGCAGTAATCACGGTGCCGCCGCCGTTGTCGCGCACGGCGGTGGCAAGATAGATCGTGGAGAATCCGAACGAGGTGCCGAACTCTACAATCCGCCGCGCATCGATCGCGCGCGCGGTGTTGTACATGAGCTCGCCTGCCTCATACCCGACCTTGAGATGCGCATCTTTCAACGCGGGCGTCACGGCCTCGAACCACGGCCGCCCGCGGAGCAATGCCGCAAGCCCCGTCGGAAACGCCTTCAACATCACCAGCTTGTCGCGCTTCGACTCGCGATGCAGCCGATCGAGAGTGGCCCCGACCCGCGGGTCGGCGCGCATCCACAACACGCCCGCATTGCGTTGACTGGTCATCATAACCCCTGCAGCCCGGGTCAAATGTGCCCGAAGGCGCAAGTTTTGAGCAAGAGCCGGGACCAAACGGCTGTTCCGCTTCAGCCCATGAGGCCCTAAACTCGGCCCAACCACGAACACACCGAGGGAACGTGACGGGAGAACCGCTGCCGCCGGGACGGCCGGGCGCCGATGCCGATGATCGGCCGCGCGCGGCGTCGCGCTTCGACGCGCCCGACATCGCGACTGCCTCGCTGATCACGATCCTGTTCGCCGACGTGGTGTCGTCGACCACGCACATCGCCGATCTGGACATCGAAGAAGCGCAAGAACTGCTCGACAACGCCGTCGCGCGCATGCGGCACAGGGTTCGCCAGTACGGCGGCACTGTCGCGCGCGTGCAAGGCGATGGCGTAATGGCAATCTTCGGCGCTCCCATCGCCTACGAAGACCACGCGCTGCGCGCCTGCTGCGCAGCCCAAGCGATCTGCGAGGATTTCCGCTCGCTACCCGCCGGCGCAACCGCCGACGACCACTTTCGAGCCGTGCGCGTCGGCGTTCACTCCGGCCGCGCGCTCATCCGCACCATGAAGAACGACCGCGGTGCCGACTACGACGCCGTCGGCCCCGATGTGAACTTCGCCGCCAAAGTCGAAGAGCTCGCCTCTCGTAACGGTGCGATGCTGACGGGCGAGACGCTGGCGCTCGCCGGCCCGATGGTTGTCGCCAGCCCGCGCGGTGAATTCGCTGTCGCGCCAAACCGAGCACTTCGCCTCCACGAACTCGCCCACATCGCCTTCGACCGCAACCTGGCCAGCCAACTCGACCACGACGGCGCAGCTCCGTTGGTAGGCCGCGAGGCGGCGCTGCAGCGCATTTTGAAGATCATCGACGTTGGGGGCGCGAGCGCCGGCGCCTCCATCGCCATCGTCGGCGAAGCCGGCATCGGCAAGACGCGCCTCGCGCACGAAGTCGCCCGCACCGTTCGCGCGCTCGGCCTAAGGGTTGAGGAGGTCGCCGGCATCTCCGTCCTCCGCCACACGCCCTTCGCGTCCTTGAAATCGTTCGTGCGCGGCCTCTTGGGCTGCGGCCCCGCGGCCGCCGCGGCGGAACTGCGCGCCGTCGCTCGCGTTCAGGGCGTGCCGCAACATCTTCAGGCGGGCCTCCTCGAAGTCGCAGGCGCCACCGTCGAGGACCGCGAGTGGAGCGCGCTCACCGCCGCCCAGCGCCGCGAAAAGATGCTTGCTGCGGTCGCCGACCTTGTCGAGCGCGCAGCAAAACGCCAACCGCTCTTGGTGCTCGTCGAAGACGTCCATCACCTCGACCCGGAAACGACAGACTTCCTCAGCGTTCTCTACGGCCTCACCAGCCGGGCACGCCTGTGGCTCCTGCTCACCGCCCGCGCCGTGGCGCGCGACGATGCCGCGCGGGCCGCCACAGAAGTGATCGAGCTCAACGCCTTGAGCGCGGGCGAGGCAAAGGAACTCTGCCGCTTTCTTTGGCCGTCCGGGACCGCGCGCGACCTCGGTCACGTCGAGCGCGTCGTGCAGCGCGCCGCCGGCAACCCGTTCTTCCTCGCCGAACTTCTGCGCATGCCCGGCCATGAAGCCCAAGCCGACGACGCCACGCCGCTCGGTATCGCAAGCCTCGTGCAGTCCCGCATGGCGGTACTCAGCCAACCCGCGCGCCGCGTCGTGCAAGGCGCAAGCGTCCTCGGCGACGAAATCGACCGCAGCATTCTGGCCGCCACCAGCGGCATCGCCGAAGGCGAACTCGACGCCGTCTTGAACGAGCTTGAGCGCCAGCATCTGATCGACGCGTCGAACCCGACAAAGATCCGCTTCCGCCATGATCTCTTTCGTGGCGGCGCGCGTCTGACGCTCTTGAAAGCGGAAGCCTCCGAAATCCATGGTCGCGCTGCCCGCGCGTTCGAAGCGCAAGCGAACGCATCCGCCGAAACGCTCGAGCGTCTCGCGTATCACGCGGAACGCTCCGGTCAGATCGAAAAGGCGTTGGCGCAGCTCGTCACCGCTTGCCAACTCGGTGTGCGTACCTCGTCGCAAAAGACGATCCGCGCCCTCTACGATTGGGCGATGCGGTTGAAGCCGTCGGTGCCTGAGGCGGGCAGGGGCGCTCTGCTCGATCTCGTGATGACCAGCCTCGATGCGCTTCAGCAATCCGGCGATGCGCAGGAATACGAACGCGCGTTGCAACTCGCAATCGAACTCTGCGAAGCGCGCGGCGAGCGCTTCCGCGAAGGCATCGCCCGCTCGCACTACGCCGTCTTCAATTGGATCTGGTCGCGCCACGATGCCGCCCGCGTCCATGCCGATATTGCGCTCAAGATTGCGCAGGAAACCGGCGTCTTCGCGCTTCGCGACATCGCCCAGTCCATGACCGCGCACATCCAACAAGCCACCGGCCATCTTGACGAAGCGATTGCAACGTACACGGATTTACTAGCCGCCTACTCGCCCGAAGACGAACGCTCGACCATGGGCCGCATGTTCCTGCCCAGCGTTCGCTGCTGTGCGTTCTTGGCGGTCTTCCTCGTCGATCGCGGCCGCCTTGCCGACGCGCAAACATATGTCGATCGTGGCGAGCGCATCCTGGGCGACAGCGACCAGCCGTACTCGCGCGTCTTGATCTCGAACGCCCATGGCCGCGTCGCGCTCGCCACAGGCGACGCCGAAGCGGCCGTGAAGTACCTCGAACGCGCCCACGAGATCTGCCTGAAGAACCAGATCCATTTGCTGGAGCCGGCGGTGACGGGCCTGCTCGCATCCGCTCTCGTGCACACCGGCAAGCCCGAGCAAGCGCGCGCAATCGCCCGCTATTCCGTCTACAACAAGCTCTACTTCCGCGCCGGCCGCTATGCCGCCGTCCAGGTCTTCCGCGGTCTCGCCGAAGCCGAGCTCGCCTGTGGCGACTGCACCGCCGCGATCGAAACGATCGAACAAGCCGTCGCGATTGCCACCGAAAACAAAGAACCGATCCACATCGCCCAGACCCGCTACCTGCGTGGCCTAATCCGCACCAGCGAAGACGTCTGCCGCCTCCCCGGCGGGATCGAAGACCTAGAAGCAGCGTTGCAAATGAGCGAACAACTCAAACTCGACCCCCTCGCCGCCGACTGCCACACAGCACTCGCAACCGTCGCGCACCGAAAGGGTGACATCGACGCGGCGCAAGTTCACGCCACAAAGGCCGATGAGATTCTCGCGCGTCTGGGTCTGAGGCCCCGCAGATGAACGGCCACGCAAGGAGAAAGCGCTGAATGTCATTCGTCACCCCGCGCTTCGTGCGCACCATGGCCGCCTACAACAGCGAGATGAACCGCCGGCTCTACGCGGCGGCGGGCAGGCTCCCCGACGTGGAACGCCGGCGCGAGCGCGGCGCCTTCTGGGGCTCGATCCACGGCACGTTCAACCATCTGCTTTGGGCTGATCAAATCTGGATGTCGCGCTTCGACGGTTGGGCGCCGCCCACCGTTCTCTCGAAGCAAAGCGCCAGCATGATCGCCGACTTCGCCGCGCTGACCGCGGAACGCGAGACCGCCGACGCCAAGATCGAAGCCTGGGCCCAGCGCCTCGATGACGCGTGGCTTGCCGCCGATCAAACCTGGTTCAGCGGCGCTGCCGGCCGCGAACTCAGCATGCCGCGCGGCCTCTTGATGATGCACGTCTTCAACCACCAAACCCACCACCGCGGCCAAGCCCACGCCATGCTCACCGCAGCGGGGGAGAAGACGGGCGACACGGATTTGTTCCTGATTCCGCAGGCATTGATGGCCGCGACTGCTTAAGACTACTTCCCTGGCACCGCCGCCCGCCCACCAGTCGCCGACCATCGGTGCGCTTGGCCAGCCGGTACTTCGCCGAAAGCCGCCATCTCCATGATCGAATTGCTACTTCCGCGCCAGTTCCAGCGCTCTATCCAGCACTTCGTCGCGCCCCGCGCGCAGTCCTTGCAAGGATGGAGAAACGGGTACGTCCGGTTGGATCCCAATGCGTTGCAACTGGGAGCCGTCGGCGTGCGTCACATCGTGCCCAGTGAACGTCGCGCGTAACCCGCCGGGCAACGACACGCTCGTAACATCGCCATCCGTTCCATTGGTGGGCGAGCCGACAAAAGTGACATTTCCGGCGGCCGCCTTGAAAAAGAGCGCGGTATGCTCTGACTGGCTGATGGCACGTTCATCGATTAGAACAAAAAGTCGGCCCCCATAGCGACCCGTAGCAGCTGGCGATGCCGTCTGCTCGAACGTCGCCCACCATGGCTGATCCGCTTCGTAGTCCGGCGGGCCTTGATAAAGCGGTCGGCGAAAGCGCGCAACGCGAATCGCTTTGTCGCCGTGCGCGAACCTTCGCCCCAATGCCCACGCGGTCCCTTGCGGATAGCCGCGCAAGTCGAGAATGAGTGACTTGGTTTTGATGAGCTCGTCGAGAGCGCGATCTGCATCCGCATAACGGAGCTGTTCGAGATTGATATAGCCGATGTCGTCATCCAGTAGCCGCCACGCAGGCCCCGGCGGCGCCGGCGGCTGTTCCATTGTCCTCGGAACGCGGACAGTTCGAACGCCGCCGCTTGCGCCGCGAACCTGCAACTCGGCGACGCTGTCGCGAGCGCCTGACAACAAGCGGCGCGCAAGAGTTGAACGAAACGCCTGTGGCGTAGACGCGGCAACCAAGGGTGACAAGCGATGTTCAAGAGTGGCGATTGGCGTGCGGTCAATCGCGATTAATTCATCACCCGCGTTGAGCCGATCCGCAAGCGACGTGTCATAGAGCGCGACGACCGCCAATCGTCCTTCAATGTAGCGCGCTAAGAATGCAGGTCTGGCCGGCGCGACGCCGTAGTGCGTCGCCGTAAGCCCGCCGACGCTCGAGTGTGAATCCTGCATCCGGGCGCCAAGCGCGAGAACCGCGGTCTCATACGCTTGCCGTGTGTCCGCAGCCATGAAGATCGGAATGAACTCACGTAGATTGTCTTCCCAACTCCGTTCCATCAGATTTTTGTAGACGTAGAAGTACTTGACAGTACCCCAGAATCGAAAGAGCGCGAGCAACCGCTGCTCCAACGGTGGGGCTCCACCACCCGTATAGGACCTTCGCGGCGAACGCTGATGAAATACGGCTCCATCGCCCGAGACGCTGGATGGCCCCGCCGAAAGTTGCGCAATGGCCGTCGCAAGCGCAGCTTGTTCCGGAGGGGTGGCGTCGGCGCGAAAGCCCATACGTCCGTTTGGGTAGACGTAGATGCCTTCGCTGATCGCAACATTTAGCCGGCCGGCGTGCAAGAAGGCGACATTGGCGCCGAACCGGTCGCCTCCGACCACACGCGCGCGCCCTGCGGCTTGCAGCGCGGCAATCGTGGGGATCACGAATGGCGCGATGTCGCCATCGATAAGAAACACCAGCGGCACCGATTCAACAGCGCTTTCCGCCGATGCGATCGAGCCCAAATCAATGAAGCTGACGCCGCGGGTGTAGCCGCCCGACGACATGCCACCCTCAGTTGGAAAGCCGCTATAGCTGCGCACAAGCGAAGAACCGCGCGGCAATCCAATCGACGTATGGGAGCGCCCGATCTCGTCGATCACGGCGGCGAGCGTTGCGTAATCGCCGCGAAACGCCCTGCAATCGACAACGGTTGGCTGCGCAACGATTTGACCTGCGAGGTTGGTGGGCGTTGCACCGTCGTTTGCCACGGCGCGTACGAGACCGCGGCAGTCGGCGATCTGAACGCCGGCTTCTTTGCGAAAGGCGGACGATACGGTTCCCTCGGTGTCCTGAGCTTGATCATCCGCGCCTGCTTCGGCAACGGGATCACCGCTTCGCTTCAGCATTGCGTTTATTGCATTGATGTGGGCTTTCCGGTCGCGCGCGTTGCGCACCTTTGGAATAGCGTCCAACAACGCTTGATCCCAGTCAACGTCATGCGTTGCAAGCTGCGGATCGAAAAGGTCGAGGTATATCCAAATGCGGCCAAGCTCTTCGAGCCGGTCGACTTCTCTCGTTGATGGCGGCTCGCTGGCGAAACTCGCCGTAGCGATGAGCAACGGTAACACGGTGACCAGCAAAGCGCGCCAGTAGGCAGCGAGGAAATTGACGTCTGTCGCCATCGCCACTGTGCCCCCAAAACTGAATGCGGTACATTTCGAATGCGCTGCGGTGCCGGATTCTAGCGCTCAGTATGTTTGTAGCTTGAAGTTCCGCTGGCGTCGATGCCGGTGGGGACTTCTTGCTGTCGAAGCTCAAGAACCTTCCGTCGGGGCTCAGCGCCGCCGTGACCGAGCCGTCGAGCTACTCTGCAAGCGGCAGGTCTGCCGCAAGCTCGACGCCGCCCTTCCCAGCTACCGCCCTGGCACCGCCGCCCGTGCGAGCGCATCGGCCGCTTCGTTCAGTTCATGGTCGTTGTGCCCGCGTACCCAGCGCCAGCTAACCTTGTGTTTCGCGGCGGCCACTTCGAGCCGTTGCCACAAGTCCATGTTCTTCACCGGCTTCTTGTCCGCGGTCTTCCAGCCGTTCTTCTTCCAGCCGTGGATCCACTTCGTGATCCCGTCTTTCATGTACATACTGTCCGTGTGCAGATGAACCTCGCAGTGCCGCTTGAGCGCCTCAAGCGCTGCGATCGCCGCCATCAGCTCCATGCGATTGTTCGTCGTCTCGCGCTCGCCGCCTGAAAGCTCCTTGCGCGTGCCGTTGAACAGCAAGATCGCGCCCCAACCGCCCGGCCCTGGATTCCCCGAACAAGCGCCGTCCGTATAAATCTCGACGTGACTCATTCCGGCCACCCGTAAGAAGCCGCGCCCAAAGCAGTCTGATGAAAGCGCAACTTGGTCAAATACTCGATCGGATCCTTCGGCCGCACCAGCGCCGCCGCATCGCGATTGATCCAATCGTAAAGCCGGGTGAGCAGAAACCGGAACGCCGCCCCGCGCGCCAGCACCGGCAGCGCCGCGACCTCCGCCGGCGCAAACGGCCGCACGGTGCGATAGGTGGACAGCAACGCGCGGCCCTTGGTGATGTTGAACGTGCCGTCCGGCTCGAAGCACCATGCGTTCAAACAAACCGCAACATCATAGGCATAGGCGTCGTTGCAGGCGAAATAGAAATCGATCAGCCCCGAGAGCTTCCCCTCGATGAAGAACACATTGTCCGGAAAAAGATCGGCGTGGATCAACCCTTGCGGTAACCCCGCTGGCCAATGCTGCTCCAACCAACGCAACTCCGAAACAATGAGTGCGGCGAGCCCCATGCGCACGCCGTTGGCCTTAGCCTCGCAACTCTTGACCAGCGGCTTCCACCCCTCAAGCGACAGCGCATTCGCGCGTGAGAGCCCATAGTCCGCGCCGGCCATGTGGAGCCGCGCGAGAGCGGCGCCAACCTCCGCGCATTGCTGCGCGTCCGGCCGCTTCGGCGACAGCCCCGACAAGAACGTCATGACCGCGGCCGGCCGCCCGGCAAGTGTCCGCCACGTCCGCCCGTCGCGCGCCCGAACGGGCAGGGGGCACTGTATCCCCTTCGCCGACAGGTGCTCGAGCAGCCCGAGGAAGAACGGCAAATCCTCCTCCCGCACCCGCTTCTCGTAGAGCGTCAGAATGTAAGACCCGCGCTCGGTCTTGAGAAAGAAGTTCGAATTCTCGACCCCCTCCGCAATCCCCTTAAACGCAAGCACGCCCCCAAGCTCAAACGCGTCCAAAAACGCGGCAAGCTCCGTATCGCTGACATCAGTGTAAACGGCCATGAGTCGGTGATAGTTCAAACCCCGAGAAATTTCACCACAAAGTCGCAAGGCCGCTCAAAGTTCCACGAAGAAGCGGAGATTGAAACGCCGGGAACGGCAAGAAGTTCGTAGCACCTCAAGCCTTTGTCCCAGCAGCCCGTTGCGCCAGCACGATTGCGACGCCGCCAAGCGTTGCGGCCGAGGCGATGAGGATTCGCGCCGTGATGCTCTCGCCCAAGAAAACGACGCCGCCGAAGGCCGCGATCACCGGCACGGAAAGTTGCACCGTCGCCGCCCGCGTCACCGACAGACCGCTGAGCGCCGCGTACCAGATCACGTAGCCGAGGCCCGACGCGATCGCGCCGGACGCGACGGCAAGGATAACGCCGCTCTCCGTCACATGGGCGCCGCTCACGAAGCCGGACACGAGCGCTACCGCAAGCACGGCAGGCAGCGCCGCGATGAACGCGCCGCCGGTCGCGACCAGCGGGTTTGCCGCTGAACGGCCAAGCAGCGAGTAGAAGCCCCAGGCGACGCCGGCGCCCGCCATGAGAACGGCGCCGACCGGATCGGGTGCGGTGACGCCGGGCAAAACGAGATAGACGAGCCCTGCGATCGCGATCGCGAGCCCGACCCAGGATAGGCGCGAAAACGATTCGCCGCCGCGCAGCGCCGTCACGAACATCGTGAGCTGCACCGCGCCGAACAGAATGAGTGCGCCGGTCCCCGCGCTCAGCGAGAGATATGCAAACGAAAAGCCCATCATGTAGGCAAAGAGCATTGCCGCGGTGCGCCAATGACCGCGCATGGCAAGCGCGATCTCGCCGCGCGCCGTCAAAATCCCAGCCAGCGTCAACGTACCCGCAAACGTGCGGATAGCGGCAAAGCTCGCCGCGTCGATCGCCTGCGCCCCCAATGCCTTGCGGCAAAGAAGGGAGTTCGCAGCGAACGCGAGCATGGCGAAGCCGGTAAGCGCCATCGTCCGCGCCACGCTCGGCGCGGCCGGACTCGACACGGGAGAAAGCATGCCCTTTGCGTACTCTAAGCCGCGCACGGTTGCACGTCGTAAAAGACGGCATTGGTGCTGACGAAGTCGGAGCACGCGTAATAAGGCGGCGTGCGCTTGAACCCGAGCGATTGGTAAAGCGCCAGCGCCTCGGTCTGCAGCGCCCCGGTCTCAAGCCGCATGTGGGTGTAGCCCAGCCCGCACGAAAGCGTGCTCACGAACGCAATCATGCGTCTGGCAAGTCCCAAACCCCGGAACGCGGGCCGGACGAACAGGCGCTTCATCTCCGAATCGACGGCCCCGATGCCGCGCAACAGCACGCAGCCCGCGGCCACGCCGTCGCCAGCGCCAATACGATCCCGCCATGCGGCGCGCCGTAGTGGCTGCTGAGGTCGGCAAGCTCGCTGTCCCATTCTTGCGGATCGAAATAGGCGTCCAGCATCCACGCCTTGTCGCGGTATCGCCGCCGCATCCAAAGCAGATAGTCGCGCAACAAGTGCTCGACCGCCGCTACGTCGCCGGCGGTCTTCGCTTCTATGATCGAAATATCCGGCATGGTTTTCATCCTCTTTTTGTTGGGTGCGGGGTCACGCAGTTGGTGCGTGACCCCGAAATATTCAACAGAAGTTCGGCGCGACTTCCTCAAAGGCCTTGCGCTTGGCCGGGCTAAGCTGACCTAGCGTCTCAAGGAAGTTTTTATGCGTCAGGCCCGAACCGATATAGGTCCAACGGTTGGCCTGATGCTGCTGCGCCATGAACTCCTCGCGCTCCACGGCTGAAAGCTTGCGCCCACTCGCGAGCTCGAACGCTTCGAGGTCGAAGCCGGTCTGCTGGCGCAGGCCCTCGTCGAGGAAACCGCCGATCGCCAGAACGCCGTCAATGGCGCTCTCGATTTCGGCCGGCTTCATGTTCGCCGCGATCGCCTCGACCATCAGCGTGTCGAGCTGCGCGTGCTGCATCTCTTCCATCCAGTGATGCTTGAGCAGGCTCTTGAACTGCGGGTCCAAGGTGGCGTCGTCGTGCATCGATTCCTGGAAGTGACGCTGCGTCGTCCATTCGATCATCAAGATCGTGAGGGCGACCGAGAGCGGGTGATGCGACAGAATGTGGTTCGCGATCTCGGTTCCTGGGCCGATCATCTTGCATTCCGTCGTAAAGCCCTTCTTGAACTCTTCTTGAAAGCGGCGGAACAAGTGAATGTGCTTCGCCTCTTCGCTGATGAATTCGAGGAACGCCCGGGCGCGATAATCCTCGCCGTTGATGAACGGTCGCGCGTGGTCGAGCACGAACGGGACGATCATCTCTTCGATGATCCCGAACATCGACAAATACGTGTGGCCGCGGACATGATTCAAGATGCGCTTCTCCGACGCCGACAGGAACTTCAGCGGCTCGACGCGCGCCAAGTTCTCCGGCATGAACGGCTTCGCGAAGTCGAGCTTCTTGTCGCCGCCGATAAGGTCTTCGACGCGCCATGTAATGCGCTCCGAACGGCCCAGAACGTCTTTGAAATTGTTTTGGTAGCTCATGAGGTGTGTCTCCAGTTGGGTTTACAGAAACCAATTTCGTCGGTGTGTGAGGCCAGTCCAGGAACTGAATCTGACCGGTACAAATTCTGAAGTGCAGTCCTCGAGACTGCCTCGCACCGGCGCCATCGCCGGCGAGGGGAAGTTGGCTATCCGTCGTGAGAACCGCCGTTGGAATCCGGTAGAAAAAGAGGCTGCGATCGTTTGAAGAAGCGTGGTAATTGCACCCCGCGTGGGCAAATGTGACGACGGTTACAAGGCGAAGGCCTTGTTTTGCGCGAGAGGACGATGGATCGAGCGGGGCTTGAAATCCGCCTGTTGGGCGACATCGCAGTTCTGCGCGATGGCGTGGCGGTTGCGCTGCCTCAATCGCGCAAAGCGCGCGCGTTGCTGGGTTACCTTGCGTTGACGGGCAAGCCGCATCGCCGTGATCGGCTGTGCGAACTGTTGTGGGAATTGCCGGACGACCCAAAGGCCTCCCTGCGTTGGTCGCTGTCGCGCATTCGCCCCGTGGTCGACGCACCCACGCGCGAAAGGCTTGTTGCGGACCGTCAAACGGCGGCGCTCGATCTAACGGACGTGAATGTCGACGTGCACCGCTTGAGCGCCTTAGCCCGTTCGGCGGATCGCGCGACGCTCGACGAGCTGCGCGCTATGATCGGTGAGATCGGCGGCCAGGCGTTGGCCAACCTCGAAATGCCGGAATGCCTTGAGTATCAAGCGTGGCTCGTGGCCGAGCGCGAATCGGCGCGGCAGAGCGCAATTCGCGTGCTCCGTGCGCTGGTCGCGCATCCCGACGCAGGCGATGAGCGCCTCACTGCCGCGCGCAAGTACGTGGCGCTAGCGCCGGAGCTGGAGCACGCGCACGCGGCCTTGATCGAGGCGTTGGTCGGCGCCGGACGCCGCGTAGAGGCCGAGCAACTGGCTGAGATCGGCGAGGCTCAATTGCGCGAGCATGGCACGCCGCGCACTGGTGAAATCGCTCGGGCGCTGGCCGGCACGGTTCGGACGGCGGCGGCACCGCCACAGCAGACCGGCACGACGAAGCCGTCGATCGCGGTACTGCCGTTTGCGAACTCAGGCGCGGACATCGACAACTATTTGGTCGACGGCATCGTGGACGCGATCACCGACGCGCTGGCCTCTTATACTTGGCTCTTCGTCATCGCACGCCAATCCGCATTCGCCTTCAAAAGCGAATCCGACCCGCGCACAGTCGCGAAGGTGTTGGGCGTCCGCTACGTGCTGGCGGGTTCGATCTTGCGCGGCGCCGATCGCGTGCGCATCTCATGCCGGCTGTTTGACGGCGAGACGGGGGCGCAAGTTTGGCTGGATCGCTTTGATCGCGACGCGCGCGATCTCTTCGAGTTGCAGGATGAAGTGAGCACCGCCGTCGCCTCGCGCCTGCAACCGACGATCATCGATGCGGACACGAAGCGGCTGCGGCGCAAGCCGACGGAGTCCTTGGACGCCTACGACTACTATCTCCAGGCGCTTCCCTTCATCTACCTGCCGCAAGGCCGCGGACAGGCCGATGCGATCGCGCTGCTTCAGGAATCGCTGAAGCTCGATCCCGAATTCGCGATCTCGATGGCGCTGCTCGCGAACCTGAAACTGCAGAACCGTGCGGGCCTCACACCGGCGGTTCTTGAAGAGGCGTTGCAGCTTGCGCGCAAGGCGGTGCAGCTGGCGCGGGACGATGCGCGCGTGCTCTCGATCGCGGGGTTTGTCACGGGCTTCGGTGCACGCGACTTCGACACCGCCGATGCGCTGATCGATCGCGCCCTCGACGTCAATCCGAACTCCTATGCGGCCTGGGCCAGCAAGGGGTGGGCCCACATCTACTGGGGCGACGTCACGAAGGCCGAGGAGTGCCTTGATGTTGCCGAACGGATGAGCCCGCGCGATCCGTTTCACTATCTGCTTCAGGTCGCGCGCGCTTCCGCGCTCTATCAAACCGAACGTTTCGTCGAAGCCGAAGTGGAAGCCAGAGCCGCGGTGCTCGCGAACCCCCTGTTCGAGACGGGGCAGCAATTTCTTGTGGCGTCGCTCGTCGAGCTCGGCCGCATGGATGAAGCGAAAGCGGCCTTGCAGCAGCTGAGGAAGATCGCGCCCCAACAGGATCTGAATTTCTTGCGGGCGACGCTTCCCTATCGCCCAATCGACCGCGCCGACCGCCTGTTAGCCGCACTCGCGCGCGCCGGCATGCCATAGCGACGGCCGAGTTAGGTCAGCGCATTGCGCTCACATGTCGACAGCGCCAAGCGCACCGAGCGCTTCGCGCCACCCCACCGCAAGCCGCACGCCGGGCGGCACCTCGTTCGGCGCGAAAGCTTCGGTCGCGGCAAACAGGATGCGCATTTCGACATCCTTCAAGTGCATCAGCAAATCCAAGCGATCGTCAATGAACGCGGTGAGGCGGAGTCGTTTGGCGATGATCGCCTTCTCCGCGCGTTCCTCGCAGAACCGCACGCGCTCAAGCGGCACGCCGGTCTGTTCGTGAAAGCCGTGATGCGCGAGCCATTCGATCGTCTTGCGTGCGGTACCCGACTTGGCCTTGGAAACGAGATAGACGCGATCGACAAAGAGCGTCTTGTTCAACCGGGCGACGGCCTCGAACGCACCGTCGACCATCGGTGTTTCAAGATAGCCCGACGAAAAGAACGACGTGTCGCCACCCTCCCGCGCCGGACGTATCAGTACGCCGCCGATGTCGATCCCGATCGCCGGCATCGACGGTCCTGCGGACGGCTTCTTCGTCACGCCAACGCCCGCGGCAGCCGGAACGTCACCGTCTCCCGCGCCGTTTCCGTCTCCTCGACGGTGACGTCATACCGGCCCCGAAACGCGTCGATGACCTCTTCGATCAAAACCTCCGGCGCCGATGCGCCGGCGGTCAAACCGACCACCCGCGCGCCCTCGATCATGGTCCAGTCGATATCGCCCGCACGCTGCACCAACGCCGCGCGCTTGACGCCCGCGCGCGTCGCGACTTCGACCAGCCGCATCGAGTTCGACGAATTCGGGGCGCCGATCACCAGCACCACATCCGCGCGCGGCGCGATCGCCTTGACCGCTTCCTGCCGGTTCGTCGTCGCGTAGCAGATGTCTTCCTTGTGCGGCGTCGCGATCAGGGGAAACCGGCGCCGGAGCACACCCACGATCGCCGCCGTATCGTCCACCGAAAGCGTGGTCTGGGTAATGTAGGCAAGCCGCGCCGGATCCTTCGCAACGAACGCCTCAGCATCCTCGACTGTCTCGATCAGCTTCACCGCACCGGCGGGCAGCTGCCCCATCGTGCCGATCACTTCCGGATGGCCGGCGTGCCCGATCAGCACGATCTCCAACCCCGAATCGAAGTGCCGCTCGGCCTCCACGTGCACCTTCGACACCAGCGGACAAGTTGCATCGAGCGCGTTGAGTCGCCGCTCGCGCGCGTTCGCCGGCACCGACTTCGGCACCCCATGCGCGGAGAAAACGACCGGCGCGCCCTCGGGCACCTGGTCGAGCTCCTTCACGAACACCGCGCCCTTTTTCTCAAGCCCTTCAACAACAAAGCGGTTGTGCACGATCTCGTGCCGCACGTAGACGGGTGCGCCGAATTTCGCCAAAGCGCGCTCGACGATCTGAATGGCCCTATCCACGCCCGCGCAAAACCCGCGCGGTGCAGCCAGAAGTATAGTGAGCCTACTTTTTGACAACGTGATGCCCATCACTTAACGCTCAAGCCCAAGAACATAGGGGGTTTGGGTATGAAAGGCCACGTGGCGGGGCGCGCGCCGATACCGGTCGAGGTCGAAGCCGGCAAGTCGTACTGGTGGTGCGCCTGCGGCCAATCAAAGAACCAACCCTTCTGTGACGGCAGCCACAAGGGCTCGGCGTTCACGCCGCTCGAATTCAAAGCCACGGAATCGAAAAAGGTCTTCTTCTGCACGTGCAAGCAGACGGCCAATCATCCCCTGTGCGACGGCACACACAACAAATTGCCCTGAGAGCGGAGGCGAACATGAAGCGAGCAGTCGCGGCAGCACTTGTTCTAACGGCGACGGCAGGCGTCGCCTTCGCAAAAAGCCAAGCCCGCGTGAACCCAGTCGCGTGCCCCGCGATCAACGTGCTGGAAGAGGCGACGCGCCTCACCCAAATGGATGCGGGCCGCATCGACCTCAAGGCCGAGATCCGCGAACCCGAACTCGCCTGCACGATCGCGGGCGGCACCGCCAAGGCGCAACTGAGCTTCTGGGTCAAAGGCGCGATCGCCCCGGCCGCGAACGTCGCCGCTCGCAACGTCCCTTATTTCGTCGCGATCATCCTGAACGGGGACATCGTGGCCAAAGAAGTCTTCGACCTGAAACTCGCCTTCGAAGGCGACAAGCGCATGCTCTCCGTCAAGGAACGCGTCACCCGCATCGACATTCCGATCGCGCAGGGCAAAACGGCGGAAGACTACTCTGTGACCATCGGCTTCCAACTGACCCAAGAGCAAGCCGACTATAACCGCACCGCGAGCCGCTAAAGGGACGCAAGGAAAGCCGTCCCAACCGGCGCTTAACGGCGCGCCGTCTTCTTCCCCTTCGCGGCCGGCTTCAGGTGGCGCAGTTCCTTGAACGCGGCCACGATGCTTTCGCGGAAGTACCCGATATCGGGCAGGATGTGCCGGTCGGAGGTGATCGAGAAGCTGATCGTCCCGTTGTAGCTCAGCGCCGCGATGAAGAGCCCCATATTGTTGGCGAGCGGTGCCATGCCGAATTGATGCGTGAGCCGCGCGCCGTTCATGTAGAGCGGCACCTGCGGGCCTGGCACGTTCGAAATGAACAGGTTCGCCTGGCGCGGCGCGAAGCGTTCGCTGGTGAGAAGCCGCGCCACCCCGGCCATGGTGGCGCCCGGAATGTGCTTCGACAGGTCGGTCATCACCCGCGCGCTGATACCGGCTTTCGCTTCCTTCGCGTCGGCCGTGAAGTCGCGAATGGCCTGCAGCCGCTCGAGCGGATCGGCGACATCGGTCGCCAGCCGCACGCTCATCGCCGAAATGTTGTTGCCTGGAATATCGGCCTCGCCGGCGCGCTTGCGGGCGTTGATCGGCGCCACCGCGACCAGCGTGTCCTTCGGCAGTTCCTTGTGCTTCAAGAGATAGCGCCGGAGCGCGCCGCTGCAGATCGCGATCACCACATCGTTGATCGTCGCGCCTTCGACCAGAGGGCGGATCGCGCTAAGCTCTTTCAGTTCCAACGTGACGGCGTCGAACATCTTGTGCGGCGAGACAGGCGCGTTGAAGCGCGTCTGCGGAATGCCGGCGGGCGCGTGCCCTTGTCCGAACGCGGTAAGGCTCTTGCCGGCCGCGCTCAACAGCGCCGGAGACAGACGAAGCGCCGCATTCATCAACCGGGCGGGCGATGTGACGTTGGCGAAGACGGCACGCGCGGCGATCTCGACCGCGCTTGGCGTCGTCCCGATCTCGCCGTCGAACGAGCGCGGCGTAACCGCCGGTGTACCGTGCGCGTCGCGATCGTTCAGCGCCACGAAGGCATGCGCGCCGGAGACGCCGTCGATCGCGGCATGGTGGATCCGGTGCAGCAACGCGTAGCTCCCGGGCGCCACGCCCTCGACGCGGTCGAGCCCCTCCACCACATAAATGTCCCAGAGCGGCCGGTTCATATCCATCGGCCGCGAGAAGTGGCGCGCGACTTGAATGCAGAACTGCCGCCAATCGCCGGGCTCCGGCAAGGCGACATGGGTGATATGCGTCTCAATGTCGAAATGCGGATCTTTCACCCAATAGGGATGATCGATGTCGAGCGGCAGACGCAGCAGCCGCCGCCGGAACACCGGTGAGGTATGCGAACGCGCGCTAATATGGCGCACGATGTCCTTGAACCGCACCTTGCCGCCGGGCGCGGTCGACGGATCGTAGATATAGATGCCCATCACATGGGTCAGATTTTCCCCGGTCTGGAGATAGAGAAACTGCGCATCCTGCGCGCCCAGCTGCTGTGTCATTTCTCTAAAGGCCCCAACCCAAGCTTGTGCGCGGCCCTTCTATACCGGGGACACATAACAACCCCTTGCCGTGGCACCATCCTAGGCGCACACGCCATTCGCGTGAAGCCGGCCGCACCACAAGATTTTCACCACAAATCCTCAGGAAGAAGAAAAGAATGAACCGCCAAGACGCCAAGAACGCCAAGAGGCTCATGGTGCTGGTCACGCGTTGGTTCGGCGCGAAGCGCCATTGGTGCGCGCTACGTGCGCGGGTGCCTGACGATAGGCCTGAGCATCTTGGCGTCTTG